>OZ244846.1:3265000-4346575 GCA_965220815.1 Gammaproteobacteria bacterium | reverse complement strand
TGGCGTCTTTCAGGTAGCCCCTGCCGCGGGGGTTGCTCAAAGTGACGGTAAAGGTCTCACTGCCTTCTGTCACATCATCGACATTCGTGTCTATGGTGATGCGCGCCGACTTCGCCGCCGCTGGAATGAAGACCTGTCCTTTGGTGACGGCCACATAGTCGCTCGCTTCATCCGCCGTGCCATCGGATGTGCTCCAGTCAAGGACGATACCGTCCGATGAGTAGGGACGGGTCACAAATAGATGCGCTGTGCCGCCCTCGCTCACCGTCGCATCACTGATGCTTATGCTGGGGTTGTGAATCTCTCGATCATAAATATAAGCGCTGTTGTAGCTCTCGGTTGGGTGTAAATTTGCACCGGAGGCCGATGTCAGCCACAGGAAAAAATATTCGGTGCTTTCATTCTCATTGTCGGCATAAGTCTCCACGATGATAGGCGCGGTCAATTCGCCCGCCGGTATGGTGACGGTCCCGTTCGCGGGGTCGTTGTCATAGTCTTTCCCGGCTGTCGCAGTAGTATTGGAGATTAAAAAAGTCCAATTCACGGTGACATCCTGCGTCGTCCGATGCTGCAGTACCACGGTAAACACTGCGCAGCAATTCCCGCTAACGCCTGTTGGGTGCTGGAATCCCGATAAAAACGGGGGTTTTGGAGCGGGGTAAAAAAAGGTTTTCGTAAACTTTCGGCATGGTTTCAGTATAATAAGAGGCACTATTCAAGTCAAAGGTGAGGTGAGGCCATGTCCCGTTCTTCCTTGCGCAAGTCCCTGAGTGCCCCCGGTTTGTTGAGTGAAGTACGCCGTTGTTTTCAATCGATTAAGGATGACACGGTGGGCCGTGGGTTTGAGTTGGTCGATTACCTGATGTCGGGGCTGGCGGTGTTCGGCTTGAAGTACCCGTCGCTGTTGCAGTTTGATGCGGGCCGTGAGGATGAGGTGGTGCGTTCGAACCTGAAGAGTTTATACGGGATTGCGCGGGCGCCGTCGGACACGGCGTTGCGGGAACGATTGGACGAGGTGGACCCCTCGTTGTTGCGGCGCGCGTTCCGGCGGGTGTTGCACCTGTTGCAGCGGGGCAAGGGGCTGGAGGACTTCCTCTGGTGGGCGGGTCATTACCTGTTGTCGGTGGACGGGACCGGGTATTTTTACTCGGACAACGTGCATTGCGCGCAGTGTTGTGAGAAGCATCACCGGGACGGTCGGGTGAGTTATTACCACCAGGTGTTGGGTGCGGCGCTGGTGCATCCTGAGCAACGGGTGGTGCTGCCGTTGGCGCCCGAGCCGATTATGCGGGAAGACGGGAGCAGCAAGAATGACTGTGAGCGCAATGCGGCCAAGCGGTTGCTGGCGGACGTGCGCCGGGAACACCCGCACCTGAAGCTGATTGTGGTGGAGGATGCGCTGGCCGCGAACGGGCCGCACATTGAGTTGCTGCAGTCCTTGAAGATGCGTTATATCCTGGGGGTCAAGCCCGGCGACCATGTCTTCCTGTTTGAGTGGGTAGCGACCACGCCGGGGGTGCAGACGGCAGAGATAACCGACCAGGACGGCACGGTGCACCGGTTCCGTTACCTGAACGGCGCGCCGTTGAACGAGGCGCACTTTGAGTTGGAAGTGAACTTCCTGGATTATGAAGAACAGCGCCGCAACGGGAAAGTCCAACACTTTACCTGGGTGACGGACATTCCCTTGCACAAGCACAACCTGCTGCGCATCATGCGCGGGGCGCGGGCGCGCTGGAAGATTGAGAACGAGACGTTCAATACCCTGAAGAACCAAGGCTACCACTTCGAGCATAACTTCGGCCATGGTGACAAGCACCTGTCCACGGTGTTCGCCCACCTGATGATGCTGGCGTTCCTGGTGGACCAGGTGCAGCAGCATTGCTGCGGGCTGTTCCGGGCGGCGCTGGCCAAACAGGGCCGCAAGCGCTACTTCTGGGAGAAGCTGCGAAGCTTCTTCTTCACCTGGCTGCTGCCGGACTGGGAGACGCTCTATAAAGCGCTGGCATTCGGCGCGCCGCCCAGCGTGATTGTGCCCTATGACACCTCCTGAGCACACGCCGTGGTCGGGCAGTTCGGGGCGGGGGACTTCAGGGGAAACCAGGCCAATGAGACCAACGACCGGGCACAGCCGGAGGGCTACGCATCCCCTGAGGGTCGGGTCAGTGTGAAAAAAATGAAACCGACCCGATGAGACCGCCAACTGTCGATGTTAGCGGGAGCATCTGAACACTGCGTGATTACCTTCTGCCACCGCGGTGTACCACGGTATAGTGACGTATGGTGCGTCCTTGGGGCTATCGTCATCGTGGATGGTGACAGTGCTGGCGCCATCGGCGAGGAACGCGCCGTCAACATTGAAGATTTCGAGCACGAACTGCTCATCGCCTTCCTTATAGTTGTCATCGACCAGGCGGTGGGAAATAAACGCCTGGTCCGTGCCATTGCCTTCGATGACAAACACCCTGGTGGCGTCGTCCGACTTCAGGCGCCAGAAGTCGCTCCCGCTCTCGGCGCTGCCGTCCAACAGGCGCATCCTGAAGAAGACACGCTCGCCCGGTTCAAGCGGCCTGTCGAAATGAACCGGGACCTGCACCGCGCCATCGGATTCCGTGACGGAGACATCCGCGAGAGACATGGTTGGCGGCGTGGGTATCAGCGATTCATCGACATTCTGTATGGTGCCCGTCGCGGTGGAGCGGCCGAGTATCAGATATTCGGCGATTTGATCGAGTGTGCCGACGGGTTTGCTCATGCGCATGGCCTCCGGTTGTTATTACTTCGTGATTGTCGGTGCGTTCAGTCCCGTTTGTTGTTTTTCCTTATTACAAGCATGAATAAGTATAAGGCACCTCTATTAATTCCCCCAATGATAACAGAAGATAACAGAGCTGCCAGAAATCTGGTTCGTAACACAATAAGATCGGCTGCAGCTTGACGCAAGACGCGGCTCCCACTATAATCTGACCAGACTGACCAGAACCATCGAACAGGCTGGATATATTATGAGTACAACAAACTGGCAATTGCAGGAAGCCAAGACACACCTGAGCGAACTGGTAAAGACCGTACAGCAGAAAGGGCCGCAACAGATTACAGTACACGGCAGGCCTGCCGTGGTAGTCCTTTCCTGTGATGACTATGCCCGGCTTACCCGGAGGAAGCCGTCGTTCGTTGACCTGATGCGGAAATCACCGCTCATGGGCCTGGACCTGCAACTTGAGCGCGACCAATCCTTAACACGCGAACTGCCCTTGTGAGCTATCTTCTGGACACCAACGTGGTGTCTGAACTGGTCAGGCCGAAACCTGACCCGGACGTGCTGGCCTGGTTTGACAGGACGCCTGACAATGTATTACACCTGAGCGTCCTGTCGCTCGGCGAAATCCGCAAGGGAGTGGAAAATCTTGATGCTTCGCCAAGGCGGGAAAAGTTACGGGTCTGGCTGGAACAGGAACTGACAGACTGGTTTGGTAACCGGCTTTTACCCGTTGACCGTGGCGTCGCTGACCAGTGGGGGATAATGCTTAGCTTGGCGGGCCGACCAGCGCCGACTATCGACAGCCTGCTGGCGGCCACCGCGTTGTACCACAACCTGAGAATAGTGACCCGCAACGTTGATGATTTCCGGTTTGCCGGATTGGAGGTCATCAACCCCTGGAAATAGCGTTAAAAGAGAGCAACATGCTATCGAAGTAATGATAAATCATTCCCTGGTTCTGGATGTAACCGTAACTACTCACCCCCTATTCGTCCTTCCTGCACTTCTCCTCGTTCGTCATTTGCGAATGCAGGAATCCAGTGAAACACATTGTCCCAAAGGGACACATTATAAGGTGTCGCCTGCGGCGACTGGCTTATTGACTGGATTCCTGCATGCGCAGGAATGACGAACAGGGGGTGTGAGTAGTTACGAATATTGAGTATCAGCAGAACCTCGATACGCTCCCAATTACAGTCATCATGCTATCAACGCGGCGTAGCAAAATTCATTACCTCCAGCCACTTATCCCACAAGTAGTTGCAACCCTGGAAGAAAGTCCTGGTAAGAGACTCATAAAGATACAGGGGTCTTGAGGCGCGTCGGTCTCGAACAGGGAACCACGGTAAAGCAGTTTGCCTATGTGGCCTTGCTGTCCTTTTCGCCAAAATGTCAGATGGTGATTTTTGGCTTGGTCAAGCCAAGTCAGGCGATTTCAAAGTAGTTATCGTAATAACTCCCCAGCATTTCCTCGATACCAAACTCATCCAGCCCGGCATGGTGTCCGCCCACACCCCCGTCCCCCAGCGAGAACGCCGGGGCGGGTGAGGACAGGCGTGCCGCGGCCTGGGGGGTCGCCAGCGCGGCAGTGAGACTCGACCGGGGACCGCCGAAGATACTGAACTGTGCTGCGTCCAGCTCATCGAGTTGCACCTCCAGCAGGGTCAGGCTGTGCGCCTGGTCGCCGGGGCTGGTATGGATGACCACGTCATCCCCGGCCTGTTCGGCGTGCTCCAGCATCTGGTCGAAGCTGGAAAAGCCGACGCCTGAAAACCGGATGCTGTCACCTTCAGCCGGGTTGAAGTCGGTGATGACGTCGTGGCCATGTTTTCTGACGAAAATAAAGCTGTCCGCGCCGCCCCCGCCCGTCATCCGGTCATCGCCCGGGTCGCCTTCGATCAGGTCGGCGCCGCCCCGTCCGTCAATCAGGTCATTGTCGCCTGATCCTCTGAGAAAATCGGAGCCGTTGGTGCCGGTCAGGGTCAGGCCGTTGTGGTCCCACTGGTCGGGGTCTGGGTCCGGATCGGGAACGGGGTCAGGATCAGGAACGGGGTCGGGAACGGGGTCAGGAACGGGGTCGGGAACGGGGTCCGGGTCGGGGGCGTCGTCGTTGTCTGTAATGGTGGCCAGGCCGCTGCCGTCACCGAGGGTGGCATCGGTGGGATTGCTCAGGGTGACGGTGAAGGTTTCATCGTTCTCATCATCGCCATCATCGGTGGTCTGCACACTCACCGTCGCGCTTTGCTGGCCGGCGGCGATGGTGAGTGTTTGACTGCTTTGTCCCGTGTAGTCAGCGCCAGCCGTCGCGCTGCCGTCGGAGGTGCTCCAGGTCAGGGTGACATCATTCGTCCAGGTTTTATCGAGACTGACCGTGAACTGTGCCTGTCCGCCCTCGGTGACGGTCACGTCGTTGATGGAGGCGACCGGCAGGACCGGTGGCGGCGGTGGTGGTGGCGCATCGTCGTCATCGGTGATGGTAGCCTCGCCGGTGGCGTCACCGAGGGTGGCATTACTCGCGCCGCTGAGTTTCACGGTGAAGGTCTCGTTGGCTTCATCGTCACTATCGTCCGTGGTCTGCACACTCACTGTCGCGCTTTGCTGGCCTGTGGCGATGGTGAGGGACTGGCTTGCCTGCGCCGTGTAGTCAGTGCCGGCAGTGGCCGTGCCATCAGACGTAGCCCAGTTGACGGTCACGTCCTTGCCGGACACTGCGTCCAGTTGGACGGTGAAGTGCGCGAGTCCACCTTCTGTGACGGTGACATCGTTGATAGACAACTGGGGTGCGGCGTCATCATCGGTAATCGTGGCCTCACCGGTGTCATCACCGAGGGTGGTATTGGTAGGACTGCTTATGGTAACCGTGAAGGTCTCGTCATCTTCATCCAGGCTGTCCCCTGTTGTCTGTACATTGAACGTCGCGCTTTGCTGGCCTGCCGTAATGGTGAGGGTTTGATTGCTTTGACCGGTGTAGTCGGCACCGTCCGTTGCCGAGCCGTCAGACGTGCCCCAGGTCAGGGTCACATCATCGCTCCAGGTCTTGTCCAGACTCACGGTGAACTGCGCCTGCCCACCCTCGGTGACGGTCACATCGTTGATGGATGCGACGGGTAACGTGTTCCCTGTTTGCTCCGCTTCACGTTCCGCCTCAATCTCCTTCAGCGCCGCCACCACCGGGTCCCAACGGCTGGCGGTATAGGTGTCCGCCATGTCCTGGGCCTCATCGGCGGTCATGGGGTCGTAGCCGTTGTCTACGCCCAGGCCCGCCAGCGCTTCCTTCCAGCGGTCTACATGGGCCTGGCCGTGCTGGGTCTCGGCGGCATAACCTTCCAGGGTGGCAATCAGTGTGGCGTATTTGTTGTCAGATGGCGGGTCATCGTCATCGGTGATGGTGGCCTCGCCGGTGGCGTCACTGAGGGTGGCATTGGTCGCGCCGCTGAGTGCCACGGTGAATGTCTCATTACTCTCATCGTCACTATCGTCCGTGGTTTGCACACTCACCGTCGCGCTTTGCTGGCCTGCGGCGATGGTGAGGGACTGACTTGTTTGCGCGGTATAGTCGTTGCCGGCAGTGGCCGTGCCATCCGAGGTAGCCCAGTTGACGGTCACGTCCTTGCCGGATACCGCATCGAGTTCGACGGTGAACTGTGCTGTGCCGCCTTCAGTCACAGTCACATCATCAATGGACAGTGAGGGCGCACTATCATTATCGGTAATCGTGGCTTCACCGGTGTCATCAGCGATTGTGGCGTTGGTGGGACTGCTCAGGGTGACCGTGAAGCTCTCGTCATCTTCATCCAGGCTGTCCCCTGTTGTCTGCACGCCCAACGTGGCGCTTTGCTGGCCTGCGGCAATGGTGAGTGTTTGATTGCTTTGACCGGTGTAGTCGCTGCCGTCTGTGGCGGTACCGTCAGACGTGCCCCAGGTCAGGGTCACATCATCATTCCAGGTCTTGTCCAGACTCACGGTGAACTGTGCTTGCCCACCCTCGGCGACCGTCACATCGTCGATGGATGCAACAGGCGGCGTGTTTGCCGCCTCTTCTTCCGCTCTGTCCTTCTCAATCTCCTTCAACGCCACCACCACTGGGTTCCAGCGGCTGGCGCTGTAGGTATCCGCCATGTCCTGGGCCTCATCGGCAGTCATGGGGGTATAGCCGGCCGCGATGGCGTCTTCATCGCCCAGACCCGCTAACGCTGCCATCCAGCGGTCTACGTGGTCCTGGCCATGCTGGGTCTCAGCGGCGTAACCTTCCAAAGTGGCAATCAGCGCGGCGTACTTGTTGTTGGAGGGCGGGTCGTCGTTGTCGGTAATGGTGGCCTCGCCGGTGGCGTCACTGAGGGTGGCATTGGTGGGGTTGCTCAGGGTAACGGTAAAGGTCTCATCGTTCTCATCGTCGCTATCGTCCGTGGTCTGTACACTCACCATCGCGCTTTGCTGCCCTGCGGCGATGGTAACGGGTTGGCTCGTTTGCGCGGTATAGTCACTGCCGGCAGTGGCCGTGCCGTCCGAGGTAGCCCAGTCGAAGGTCACGTCCTTGCCCGATATGGCATCGAGTTCGATGGTGAACTGCGCCACACCGCCTTCAGTCACGGTGACATCGTCGATGGACAACGCAGGCACGATTTCCCCGTCGGTGATGGTGGCCTCGCCGGTGTGATCACCGAGCAGGGCGTTGACGGGATCGCTTAAGGTGACGGTGAAGGTTTCATCGCTTTCGCTATCGCCGTCGTCGGTGGTCTGCACGGTTACCTTGGCGCTGTGTCTGCCCGCCGGGATGGTCAGCGTCTGGCCGCTCTCGCCGGTGTAGTCGCTGCCGTCTTGCGCGCTGCCGTCCGAGGTCGCCCAGGTGAAGGTGACATCCTCGGCCGAGGTTCTCTCCAGGCTGACGGTGAACTGCGCCTCGCCGCCTTCAACGACCGTCACGTCATCAATGGACAGTTGCGGCAGGGTTGGCCCGTCGACAATGGTGACCGTGGCGGTGGCGTCTTTCAGGTAGCCCCTGCCGCGGGGATTGCTCAAGGTGACGGTGAAGGTCTCACTCCCTTCTGCCAGCTCATCGACATTCGTGTCTATGGTGATGCGCGCCGACCGCTGCCCATCCGGAATGAAGACCTGTCCTTCGGTGACGGCAACATAGTCGCTCCCTTGCTCCGCCGTGCCATCGGACGTACTCCAGTCAAGGACGATACCGTCCGATGAGTACTGTAGTGTCACAAACAAGTGTGCTGTGCCGCCCTCGCTCACCGTCACATCACTGATGCTTATGCTGGGTTTGGAAATCTCGTGATCCCAGATATAGTTACTGGTGAAGGTCTTGGTTGAACGTACTATTGCGCCGGAGGCCGATGTCAGCCACAGGGAAAATCTTTCCGTGCCTTCATTTTCATCGTCGGCGTAGGTTTCCACGATGATAGGCGCGGTCAATTCGCCCGCCGGTATGGTGACTGTCCCGCTCGCGGGGTTTCTGTCGTAGTCTTTCCCGCCTGTCGCAGTACCGGAGCCGAAAAAAGCCCAATTCACGGTGACATCCTGCGTCATCCGATGTCCGATTCGCACGGTAATCACTGTGTGATAGCCTTCTGCCACTGCGGTGCTCCACGGCAAGGTGACGTATGGCGCGCTCCTGGGGCTATCGTCATCGACGATGGTGACAGTGCTGGCGCCATCGGCGAGGAAGGCGCCGTCAACATTGAAGATCTCGAGCACAAACTGCTCATCGTCTTCGGGATACTTGTCATTGATGATGTGGTGGGAAACAACCGCCTGGTCCGTGCCATCGCCCTCGACGACAAACAGCCTGGTGGCCTCGTCCGACTTCAGACGCCAGAAGTCGCTCCCGCTCTCGGCGCTGCCGTCGAGCACGCGCATCCTGAAGAAGACCCGCTCGCCGGGTTCAAGCGGCCTGTCGAAATGAACCGGAACCTTTACCGTGCCATCGGATTCCGTGACGGAGACATCCGCGAGCGAAACGGTGGGCGGTGTGGGTAGCTGCGACTCATCGACGTTCTGTATGGTGCCTGTCGCGGTGGAACGGCCGAGAGGATTTTCATCGTCGGGCGAATGCAATTTCACCGTGAAGGTTTCATCGGATTCGGCCTGCCTGTCATACCAGGTCTGCACGCTGATGGTCGCGCTTTGCTGCCCGGCGGGTATCACCAGGGACTGCGCCTCGCCGACGCCGGTGTAGTCATCGCCGGACACGGCGCTGCCATCCTGCGTGGTCCATTCCACGGTGACGTCAAAGTCTGAGACCTTGTCCAGGCTCACCGTGAAGGTGGCCGCGTCACCCTCGTCCACTTCGACATCGTCGATAGCGATTCTCGGGGCAGGCGTGGTGTTGTCAATGCCGGCCTTGCCCGTGCCATCCGCGATGCTCGCACCCACCGGGTTGCCGAGCTCAACGCTGAAGGTCTCATCATGCTCGTACACGTCGTCGCTGGTTGTCTGCACTTCAATGAGCCTGGTAAGCTGCCCCGGCGCGAAGGTGACGGTCTGCCAGACACTGACGCCGGTGAAGTCCTCCCCGGCAAGGGCGGTGCCGTCCTGCGTGCGCCAGTCCACGCTGACGGCGGTGCTGGACGGTTCCGACAAACGCAGCACGAATCTCGCGACGCCGCCTTCGGCGATACTGGTATCTTCAACGGAGACTTGAATAGCCGTGGCAGTAAAGGAAAAATCCGCCGCATCAATCGTGGCGCCCGCCTGTCCGGTGAGGGTGATGGTGTTGCCGGACCCCGCGTCGATGCGCTTGTCCTGGCCGCTGTTGCTGATGCCCAGATCGGAGAATTGCAGCCCGGTACCAGCCAGGTCGATGGTGTCCGTGCCATCGTCAAAGTCGGTGATCGTATCAGCGCCGAAGGCACTTGAAGAAAAGCGAAACGTGTCGGCGCCGGGGCCGCCGGTCAAGGTGTCAGCGCCAGGCCCGCCCACCAGCAGATCCTCACCGGCGCCGCCAGCGAGGGTGTCATCGCCGGCGCCGCCGAGCAGCAGGTTGTCGGCATCGTTGCCGGTGACCTGGTCCTTGCCGCTGCCACCGATAAAGTGTTCGATGACGGTGTCCTGGTATATCACCAGGTTGCCCTTGCCGCCGAAGATGTCGGAGGCGCTACCGGGGGTCAGGTCCACCCGGCTGTCCTGGGAGGCGCCGGAATAATCGAAGGTGTCCCTGCCGCCGTCGTCAATCAGCGTGAACGTGACGTTCTTGCCGGCGTGCATGTGCCCGGCAAGATCGTCGAGAAAGCCGCCCGCGGTGGAGTTGAAGCCGTACACCGTATCGCCGGTGCGTAGCGCATTACCATCGCCGTAGAGCTTCTCGATGGCCAGGATGTCGGCGCTCATGGGTGTGGCGGGATAGGCGAAGCTGGCGTCCACCGTCGGGTTGTCCGTCTGGCTGAAGTAGGACAGTGCCGAGATTTGCAAGCTGTCGTTGGCGAACCTGGCATCGTCCTGGTAGCTCGTGCCGCTGCCGTTGTAGTTACCGGGATGCCCAAGACCCAGCGCGTGGCCTATCTCATGAATGAAGACCCACAGCGCCCGTGGCCCGATGACCGTCGGTTCGCCCGACTCGTTCGTGCCCACCGCATTGGCTTGCGTCGATGCGCGAAATTCAAGGGTGTAGGCAATCCAGCCATCCTTGCCGTAGGCGAGCCACCTCGCCGTGGTCTTGTCGCCATACTGGAACAGGATGCCGCGGTCATTGTCGCCGCGGCCATCGTCACGGTCGATACTCACTTCCTTGAAGGCGAGCCCCGTGGCGCCGGACCACATGTCCAGCGCAGTGCGGGCGAGGAACTGGCCGTCGGCATCAAGGCGGGAGAGGTCAACGGGAATGGCCGCATCGGACCATTTTATGGAGATGGCGTCCGGGCCGTGCTGGTCCTGGTTGTAGCCGAGAATCAGGTACTCGGCGATGTGGTCGAGTGTGCCGACGGGTTTGCTCATGCGCATGGCCTCCGGTTGTTATTACTTCGTGATTGTCGGTGCGTTCAGTCCCGTTTGTTGTTGTTCAGGAACCTGTGCCTGTCCGTCTTTTCCTGGGCTCGCCTCCGCGCCACCAAAGGCGCCATCAAACTGCATACCTTGCTTGACCTTAAAGGCAGTATTGCCACATTTATCCACATCTTCGATGGGAAACTGCATGACGTCAAGTTTCTGGACCGGCTCTGAAGATAACATTCCTAACACAGACAAACAACAGAGAGTTGCCAGAGAGACTGGCACTGGAAAATACTGGCACTGGCACAGAACCGACCGATTGTTGTAGCGCATTCTGACAAAAATGATAGAGTCAGGCTGATCTCCGCAAGAGAAATGACCCGAAAGGAGAGAAAAGATTATGAAGAAATCTGATGAATTGAAACCGGAATATGATTTAAAGCGCCTGGGACAAGGAGTTCGTGGAAAGTATTATGATGAGTACCGGAAAGGGACCAATATAGTCGTCATTGACCCTGATCTGACAGAAACGTTTCCCAACACCCGGGCGGTTAACGATGCACTACGAATGCTACTCCGAAGCAGTGAACAATCGGTAATTTAACACTCATATTGTAACAAGGCGCTGTCTTCTTAAGTGCACTTGCCCTTTAAGCATGCGCCTGCTATCCTGATATGGAAAAGTATTGGTAACACTGTCCACAAGCGACTTGTCTGGAGGGTCTGACGTGGCGAACAGTATTGTTGGTCTCATTGACTTACAGTTTGATGATGCAGTAAATAGCGTCGTCAAAGACGCCAACACCAATAAGAGAAAAACTGGTATAATGAAAAAAGGCCAGTCCGCCAGTCCGCCAGTCCGCCAGTCCGCCAGTCCGCCAGTCCGCCAGTCCGCCAGTCCGCCAGTCCGCCAGTCCGCCAGTCCGCCAGTCCTATTATGTTAGGACTCCGTACCTTTCTGGTCATTGCGCTGGCCGTTTTATTCGCCCACTCCACCGAGGCCAGCGAATGCACCCCCGACCCGGCGCTGGTGAACAAAGCGCAGGAGTACTGGGATACCAATAGCACCAAAGATAAGGGTTGCGACTGGTATCAGACGCTTACCGCATTCGGGGCGACTCCATCTGATGACCCGGTAGGTTGCCCGGCATCAGCATTCACGTCCAGCGATGCGGCCAGCCGTTCGTGGGCAGGATGGAACGAGTTTGAGGATGAGCTTGCCAGGCTGGAGAAGTGCTCTTCTACGCCTGATCCAGTTCCTGATCCGGAACCAGAACCTGAGCCCGAACCGGATCCTGAACCTGAGCCTGAACCCGAACCTGAGCCTCAACCCGAACCTGAGCCGGAACCGGTCCCCGACCCGCAACCCGATCCCGAACCGGAGCCCGTTCCTCAACCTGCCGGTTATTCCGGCCCCTACAAGGACGTGTACGATGACGTTAAGGAGTACGCAGAGGAAACCCAGCACGGCGATGCGCACGTTGACCGCTGGATGAAAGTGCTGGCCGCCTTCGGTGATGATAACGGTTACTCAGCTATGTCAGCATCTACTGCTGAGGAAATGTCTGAGAAGTATTCATCCAGCCGATGGGACCCGGTGGTGGAAGCATTGACCTACCTGGAAGGTGGCACTGAGACAGTCGAAGTCGATCCACCTGAAGTTGAAACTGCACAGTCACAGCAGGATAGTACTCAGACGACCATAAACGTTACAGTCAAAGGGTCAACGTCTATAACAGAAGGTGACGGTGGAACTCAAAGTACTCTGTCCTTGACTTATGACATAAGACCAACACCTACTACAGATATTACTCTTAGATTTTTTCATAATGATTCTAGCAATACAGCTAGGCCATCTAACTTCTCTGGTGGGAATCCAGTCTGGTCTGACGGTACTGCTAATCCTAATTGGGACTTTGCTTCTCAGGAAGGAGGTTTTACTGGATATAGTAGAGTCGTACCAGCTTCGTATAATACTCTCATTGAGAGGATAAGTATTCACAACGATGATGTCTACGAAGGTAATGAAACCATGACGCTGGTCGTATCATGCGTGGCAGGTTGTGGTGGCGGGGATGGAGATAGCCATGTAGTCAACGTTGTCGCTGATAGAACAACTCTCACCATCATAGATAACGATCCGGCACCTGTCTTCACGATAACTTCTGATGAGTCTGTGGAAGAAGGGTCCAGTTTTGATGTTACTGTCAACGCCGACCGAAAGTCACAGCCACAATTAACAGTCCCTGTATTTATAGATGATGTCCATGACATAGGCTATGTAACCGATGGGACTCAACAAGTCACGCTTGACCCATACAGTCAAAGTAACACATTGTCGGTAGCTACCAGTGCGGTTGCTAGTTTTCGCATTAAGGATAGGATTACAGCAACACTACAGTCACCAACGACCGGCACGATAGGTAGTCCGTCTTCTGCTGCAACAGAAGTACTTGAGAGTGATACTGGCGCCAGGCCGAGGCTATCAATCAAAGCTAAGGAAGTGGTAGAAGGTAATGATATTGTCGTTATTATTACTGCTGAGAAGGCACTAAATGCTGATTACATAGTGAAGATATTATTAAATCCCTTGTCAGGAGATGATAATGCAGAGATACTACGAAGTAACTTAGGTCCTAGAACAAGTCAGATCCATTCAGGAACTATGCTGGCGGGAGAAACTACACTAAAGATTAAGATACCTACTTTTAATGACAATCGAAATAAAGGTGCTGGTCGGATCAATATACACACTGTTAGTAGCAGTGAGGGAGCTTACAAGTTAGCTAGTCCTATCACCAATTTCGACATCCTGGACAGTGGAAAAGTACCTACATTAGAGTTTGTATCCAGAACCAATGCACAAGGTAACAAGTATGTTTGTCAAAGTGTTGCTACTCCCACTTATTATGATGAAGTAGACGAAATTGCTGCTGCACAGAAATGTAGTTTAGCATTCAGCGACCTACCTAGTGAAGGAAGTGCTGAGTTTAACGTGCAGTATAAGGTGATAAGAACTGATTCCGAACAATTACCGTCAGCCACCATCGAGGTTGATCACTTAGGTCAGATTATTCAACAAGGGACCAAAATTAGACTGGGTCGTGACAGGAATAATCTTATTGACATAGCGAGCACTGATTTCCAAGATCATAGAGTGGATCAAGAGGATTCAGTTTATATACTAAAGCTCCTACCTGATCCATCTTACTCTTTAGGAGACAATAACGAGGTCTATATTAAGGTCAATCCTGATCCATCTCAAGACTACTTTGGAACAAGAAACCAGATAAGTGTTTCCGTCCGAGTTTATGACTCTGGCGACGTATTTTATAACAACGTCACTACAAATCTGAGTGATCTTTTGGGAGAGATTCTTGAATTTCAAGTAACTACATCCTTCTCTTACTATAAGTCAACAGAGCTTCAAGTAAGGATTGATGCGGTTTTAGGCGCTCATATAGCAGATCTTGTAGATAGTGAGTACTTAGAGGAAATTGGAGGAGTCTTCTATCTTAAGAAGAAGATTTCAATGAAGCCTTTTGAGAACAGCAAGATCATTAGACTGCCTCTAAAGAGTTCCAGAACTGATCGCGAGATAACATATAATTCAGAGACAGGAAGGGCTACACATATTTTACGAGTTACTGTGCACTGTCCTGTAGGTACTTCTGGGTGCTCCATGACTCCAGGAGATGCTGATATAACCTACACGATATATCCACCAACCGTACCTCTCGACCCCGACCACCCTGACTATGTTCAAAACGCTCACACATATACAGCCAAGCAATGTGTCGAGAAGAATATCCCTAACGGAATGATCTGTGGTGGACATAGCAATAAAATCATCATAGAGATGCCGGATGAGGTCGTTGAAAGCAGCGCAGATGCGGTAGCCTACCTATATCCCAGCTCAGGTGCTCTTGAGGACTTGACAGTAAGAGTCACTGAAATTGAGAAGTCTGACGAGTATGGAAATGAAATAGAGAAGATTAAGGATATAACAGTGCCGCCTGATGGTCTCAAGTATGACCTCAGACTGAATAACGATAAAGATGAGAGAGACAGAGAGTTTGAATATCATTTCCAGATGGTGGGTGGCGCAACATGGGTAGTGCATCCTGACGATGCAAAGCAAAGCATCAAGATTATAGATGATGAGCCCACTGTACTTGAGTGGACACCTAATACACTGACCAACACGCCTGATGAGGGAGGCTTTCAAAGGATAGCCAAGTTTGCTATTCATAAAACCAGGAGTCAGGACGCAACTATAACACTCAGACAGGGAGGCACTTTCTGGCAGACGAAAGACGTGATGACGTGGGACTTCAATTTTGGTGGTGACATCAATCTTGTTAATACGCCTCCGAAGAACTGTCTAAATGCTAGTGACAAGGTAGCTTGCAACAAGTCACCGAGTGATGATCCAAACGGAATAGCCGAGGCGACAATTCCGGTATATGTAACATTAGATCAAAGCACAAGGACAGGTCTCGACACGTTCAGTACTACTGGTAGGTCAGGGCCGGGTAACGGTTGGACAATGCAGATGATGGTAGGCGAGGACACCAACGATGTCGATGAGATAATGACGGGTGACTTGCAAATCACACTATCTCAATCCGGTGGCGGCGTGGTATTTGCCAGTGATGATCCATTTCCTGCTCAGTGGATAATCTATGATGACGAGAAGGCATACGCTGCGGATGATATTTTCTCCGTCCTAAATGATAAAACGCTGTATATAACGTTTACTCGTGGCAGTTATCAAGTCCTAGAGTCAGCAGGTCCAGGACAACCTGTTATTCAATACTATAACAAGGATAATAATGGTAACAAAATCAACCTGTGTACAGCTTCCGGTAGAGTAACTTCTAGTTTAGGTGGGTCATGCACGCATGACAGCAATGGCGTAAACATACGAAAAACCACACTCAAAGACACTGCTGCAATTTACGTCAAGGCGACGGGCGGAACGGCAACGGGCGGATCAACATCTGATACGAGTAGTGACTATAGGGCTTTGCCATCGGAAGGTGCAAAGGTATTGTTAATACCTGGACAAGATGTTGTAACAGCGAAGTTCGACATTCACATGCACAGTAAAGATGACGATTATGTCAATGAATACAAGTGTAACAGAAATCTCTATACGCCTGATGAGCAGACAGCCAACTGCTCAGGTGTTACTCGCACTTCCGGGGATGAAACGATTGAGTTGGCTATTGATACCGCAACCTTGCCAACAGGCATTCAAGTAGATCCTGATGGTCACGGCACGACTACGATAACCATCGTTAATGAAGAGAGTGATGTTGTCGCCAGAGAGAACGCTCAGGCAAACGCGAACAAGTGCGACCCTGACCACGATGACTATGATGCGAGTGCTGATTGTAACAAGCCGATGATTGAGATTGTCGGACTCAGTAGATCCTCGTTGGATGAGGACGATAGTACAAAAGCTGCCCATTTGGATCCTGGAGAAATAGTGGTCAACTTCAGGAACACATCTAAGTCTGTTACTCTGGATAATGCACGGATACGGTACAAAATGGAAGGTCCCTGTATAGCAGAAACTCCCGGCAGGACTGCGTTTGAGAAAAGCACGAACCTGATAGGAAACCTGAGACCAGGACACGGGACTCATCAATCTAGTAGATTCAGTCAGTATCTGGATTCAAGCTACTTTACAGATGGAGATGATCAGGATTGTGAGATAATAGTATCTCTAAGACCAAGCGGCGACTATGTAATCAGAGGTTCTTCACATACATTAATAATAAAAGATAACGACCCTACTGGTGTGTACCTTAATAGTGGCAGACAGAGTGACTCCAGTGCGACAAATGATATAACTGATCATTCGGCTGATAGACCATTGAGCATGGCTGTCTTTCTAAGATCAGATAATAGTAATAGAAGTTTGATGGTTGGTGAGGTCATAGAAGTCCCGATCAAGGCAAGGCGATCTAGTGATAGTGCTGAGTTAACAACTGATGACTTCCTGATAACTGTATTTGATAGTCAGAGCAACCTGACAGTTAGAGAGTTGTCGGGTCAGGACGGATACGCAGTCAAGATGACCTACGTGCCATCGGCGCCAGCAACTAATTGCAGCAGCGACACTACCGGGACTGCCAACAACATAAATCACCTGGCTTGTTTGAGTCTTTCTACGACTATGGATGTGGCAGATGCGTCAACGCAGGACATTGACGTGTATATCGACTATTCAGACGGGACCTTTGGTGACACTAATCTCTCCGGAGGTTATGCCGATGTATCAGGTGATGTGTCACGATCAAGTAGTGTTACTTTTAGCGTGAGTGGATTTGAGACAACCGTAGGTACCAATCATGGCGCTAAGGCAGATCCTAAAACGCTGACGCTCCATGTCAGACAGACTGAAGTCGATGAGCCTGAGCCGAAGCAAGGCGTAACTACTGCCAGGGATCAGAGCTGGGTTGATATTCCGATGGATGTGGTCATGAGTCCGGGCCCTTCCAGCACAGGGTCGATAAGGACAATGACGAATTTCGACTTCTGTGTTGACAAGGACGATACGACGGCCAGTTACTACCATGACTGGCGCATTGTCGATGAGATGGAGCATATACATGACGCAGCAGTAGGAGGCTATGCCTGGGACGCCGCAACCGGGTGCACCAAAAATTCCATCTTTACTCGCGACATCAAGAAGCGATTCTACCTGAGAGTGCACGGTGACTTCCATGATGAGGGTAAAGAGACTATCGCGCTCAAAATCAAGGTACTCAATCCGGGTGAAGACAACGTAACGGTAGCAGGCTCAACAGTCACCTTGACCATCAAGAACGACGGGGCCATGCCCAAAGCGTTTCTGTCCCGCTATGGCCGGGCGCTGGGCGAGCAGGCATTTGACGCCATCGAAGGCCGGATACGGACCAGCGCAAGCCCCGGCTTGTCCGGCAATGCGGGACAGCAGACCGGCGATAGTATGCGCGACCTCCTTACCGGCGCCGCGTTCAGTTACGGCAGCCGCGGGATTGCCGGGCTGTCGTTCTGGGGCACGATGACGCATGCCAGTTTCAACGGTGACGATGTGTCCGGCAGTACCTATACCAGTCAGGCCGGCCTGGATTATCGGCGGGATAACTGGATAACGGGCCTGGCCGTCCTGTACAGCGAGGCCGATGGCAAGTACGGTGGCGGTGACGTGGATGCCGGCATGCTGGCGGCCATGCCCTACGCCGGCGTGACGTTCGATACCTGGTCAGCCTGGGGCATGGCCGGCTACGGTCAGGGCGATATGGCGTTGATTGTCGCTGAAGACGACGATGAGGGCAAGCTCAGGATGGGCGCCGATACCGACTGGTTGATGGGCGCATTGGCGCTGGAGCGGCAACTGTTCGAGACGCTGGACTGGACCGGCGATGCCCTCTATGCCCGCATGAGCTCCGATAACAGCGAACACTTTGTCGATACCGAATCCGACACTATCCGGCTACGCACCGGCCTGACCGGCAAACTGTCCTTTGCCGGCCTGGAAGTATCACCAAGTGTGCGGGGCCGGTATGACGCCGGCGATGCCGAAACGGGTTATTCATTCGAGTACGGCGGACAGGCCGGGTTTAACTGGCGCGGCCTGCAAATTGGCCTCTCTGGGGCGCACACGGTGGGCGAGGTGGACAGCAAGCGCATCAGCCTGGCCTTGTCATGGGTTCAGGACGGCACTGGCCCGTACGCAGACCTTGCGCCACAGGGCGGCAAGGTAGGCTACAGGCGGCGGTGGCACTATGGGATTGAGTCGGACTTCACCGCCGAGCGCAACAGGGCCATGCTCAACCTGACGGTGCCGTTTTGACGAGGCGCTATATCATTCCTGAAAGGTAGCTACTCGCCTCCGTTCGTCATTCCTGCACCCGTTCGTTATTTGCCCCCGTTCGTTATTCCTGCCCCCGTTCGTCATTCCTGCGAATGCAGGAATCCAGTGAAACACATTGTCCCAAAGGGACACATTATAAGGTGTCGCCTGCGGCGACTGGCTTATTGACTGGATTCCTGCATTCGCAGGAATGACGAACGGAGGGGACAGGAATGACGAACGGAGGATGAGCGTCTGCCACGGCAACCGTAATTTCTTGGGTGGACAGGCCATCGTCATTGAATTAGATGATCCCGAAGTAGTCGTCGTAATAACTCCCCAGCATTTCCTCGATACCAAACTCATCCGGCGCGGCATGGTGCCCACCTACGGCCCCGTCTCCCAGCGAGAACGCCGGGGCGGGTGAGGACAGGCGGGCCGCGGCCTGGGGGGTCGCCAGCGCAGCAGTGAGACTCGACCGGGGACCGCCGAAGATACTGAACTGTGCTGCGTCCAGCTCATCGAGTTGCATGTCCAGCAGGGTCAGGCTGTGCGCCCGGTCGCCGGGGCTGGTCTGGATGACCACGTCCTGCCCGTCCTGTTCGGCGTACTCCAGCAGCTGCTCGAAGCTGGAAAAGCCGACGCTTGAAAACCGGATGTTGTCACCTTCAGCCGGGTTGAAGTCGGTGATGACGTCGTGGCCATGTTTTCTGACGAAAATAAATTCGTCCGCGCCGCCCCCGCCCGTCATCCGGTCATCGCCGGGGTCGCCTTCGATCAGGTCGGCGCCGCCCCGTCCGTCAATCAGGTCATTGTCGCTTGACCCTCTGAGAAAATCGGAGCCGTTGGTGCCGGTCAGGGTCAGGCCGTTGTGGTCCCACTGGTCGGGCTCTGGGTCCGGATCGGGAACGGGGTCAGGATCAGGAACGGGGTCGGGAACGGGGTCGGGAACGGGGTCCGGGTCGGGGGCGTCGTCGTTGTCTGTAATGGTGGCCAGGCCGCTGCCGTCACCGAGGGTGGCATCGGTGGGATTGCTCAGGGTGACGGTGAAGGTTTCATCGTTCTCATCATCGCCATCATCGGTGGTCTGCACACTCACCGTCGCGCTTTGCTGGCCTGCCGTGATGGTGAGTGTTTGACTGCTTTGTCCCGTGTAGTCAGCGCCGGCCGTCGCGCTGCCGTCTGACGTGCTCCAGGTCAGGGTCACATCGCTCGTCCAGGTTTTATCGAGACTCACGGTGAACTGTGCCTGTCCGCCCTCGGTCACAGTCACGTCGTTGATGGAGGCGACCGGCAGGACTGGTGGCGGTGGCGGTGGAGGCGGTGGCGGTGGCGTATCGTCGTCATCGGTGATGGTGGCCTTGCCGGTGTCATCGTCCTGGATAGTAATAACGGCGTCATCATCAGGCACTGTCGCGCCGGTGACATCGTGTAACTCAACAAAAAATTGCTCGTCACCTTCCCTGGCGCCGTCATCATAGGTCCTCACCCGTACCCATACTGATCCCTGGTCGGCGCTGGTAAAGCTCATCTTTGATCCATATAGTTCAAAGTAGTCTTCATAATCGGAGCCTGCGGTGGCGCTGTCTGCTTTCGTACGCATCGTAAACGAGACTTTCTCGTCTCCTTCCAACTTCCTGGACAGGCTGATCTTTACGCTAATGTCCCCCCCTTCGGTCACCGTGGCGTCAGCGACCGAGAGTATCGGTAGCGGCTGGGGATCATCATCCTCAATGGTGACAACAGCCTTGTCATCAGGCACTTCAGCGCCACTGACGTCATACAGTTCAAGAAAGAACTGTTCATCACCTTCATGAACGTTATCATCAAGGGTATCCAGCCAGAACGTCAACGCGCTGGAGTCGCCGGACAGGGAATAATCCCAGTCACCGGCCTGGTAATCTTCACCCGCGCTGGCGCTGTCCGCCTTGGTGCGGACACTGAAGGACACTGTCTTATCATCTGCCAACTCCCCCTTTAACCTCACGACTACCAGCGCGCGGGCGCCCTCCGTTACCGTCACGTCGTCAATAGACAGGGTTGGCAGCACCTGCTCCGCCTCGATCTCTCTCAGCGCGTCCACCACCGGGTCCCAACGGCTGGCGGAATAGTCATCCGCCATGTCCTGGGCCTCATCGGCAGTCATGGGGGTATAGCCGGCCGCGATGGCGTCTTCATCGCCCAGACCCGCCAGCGCCTGCTTCCAGCGGGTCACGTGGTCATCGCCGTGCTGGGTCTCGGCGGCATAGCCTTTCAGGGTGGCAATCAGCGCCGCGTACGGGTTATCGGGTGGTGGCGGATCGTCGTTGTCAGTGATGGTAGCCTCGCCGGTGGCGTCAGTGATGGTGGCGTTGGTGGGGTTGCTCAGGGTGACGGTGAAGGTCTCATCGTTCTCATCGTCGCTATCGTCCGTGGTCTGTATACTCACCGTCGCGCTTTGCTGGCCTGCACTGATGGTGACAGGTTGACTTGTTTGCGCGGTATAGTCACTGCCGGCAGCAGCCGTGCCGTCGGATGCGGCCCAGTTAAACGTGACGTCCTTGCTCGATACCGCATCCAGTTGGACGGTGAACTGCGCCACGCCGCCTTCGGTCACAGTCACATCATCAATGGACAACGCAGGCGCGGCGTCATCGTCGGTAATCGTGGCCTCGCCGGTGTCATCACCGAGGGTGGTATTGGTAGGACTGCTCAAGGTGACAGTGAAGCTCTCGTCGTCTTCATCCAGGCTGTCGCCTGTTGTCTGTACATTGAACGTGGCGCTTTGTTGGCCTGTGGCAATGGTGAGTGATTGACCGCTTTGACCGGTGTAGTCGCTGCCGTCTGTGGCACTGCCGTCAGACGTGTCCCAGGTGAGGGTCACATCATCGCCCCAGGTCTTGTCCAGACTCACTGTGAACTGTGCCTGACCGCCCTCAGTGACCGTCACATCGTCGATGGATGCAACCGGCAGCGTGTTTGCCGCCTCTTCTTCCGCTCTTTCCTTCTCAATCTCCTTCAACGCCGCCACCACCGGGTCCCAACGGCTGGCGGAATAGTCATCCGCCATGTCCTGGGCCTCATCGGCAGTCATGGGGGTATAGCCGGCCGCGATGGCGTCTTCATCGCCCAGACCCGCCAGCGCCTGCTTCCAGCGGGTCACGTGGTCATCGCCGTGCTGGGTCTCGGCGGCATAGCCTTTCAGGGTGGCAATCAGCGCCGCGTACGGGTTATCGGGTGGTGGCGGATCGTCGTTGTCAGTGATGGTAGCCTCGCCGGTGGCGTCAGTGATGGTGGCGTTGGTGGGGTTGCTCAGGGTGACGGTGAAGGTCTCATCGTTCTCATCGTCGCTATCGTCCGTGGTCTGTATACTCACCGTCGCGCTTTGCTGGCCTGCACTGATGGTGACAGGTTGACTTGTTTGCGCGGTATAGTCACTGCCGGCAGCAGCCGTGCCGTCGGATGCGGCCCAGTTAAACGTGACGTCCTTGCTCGATACCGCATCCAGTTGGACGGTGAACTGCGCCACGCCGCCTTCGGTCACAGTCACATCATCAATGGACAACGCAGGCGCGGCGTCATCGTCGGTAATCGTGGCCTCGCCGGTGTCATCACCGAGGGTGGCGTTGGCGGGACTGCTCAAGGTGACAGTGAAGCTCTCGTCGTCTTCATCCAGGCTGTCGCCTGTTGTCTGTACATTGAACGTCGCGCTTTGTTGACCGGCGGCAATAGTAAGTGATTGACTGCTTTGACCGGTGTAGTCGCTGCCGTCTGTGGCACTGCCGTCAGACGTGTCCCAGGTGAGGGTCACATCATCGCCCCAGGTCTTGTCCAGACTCACTGTGAACTGTGCCTGACCGCCCTCAGTGACCGTCACATCGTCGATGGATGCAACCGGCAGCGTGTTTGCCGCCTCTTCTTCCGCTCTTTCCTTCTCAATCTCCTTCAACGCCGCCACCACCGGGTCCCAACGGCTGGCGGAATAGTCATCCGCCATGTCCTCGGCCTCATCGGCAGTCATGGGGGTATAGCCGGCCGCGATGGCGTCTTCATCGCCCAGGCCCGCCAGCGCTTGCTTCCAGCGGGTCACGTGGGCATCACCGTGCTGGGTCTCGGCGGCGTAGCCTTTCAGGGTGGCTATCAGCGCCGCATACTTGTCGTTGTCGGTGATGGTAATGACAGCCGTGCCCTTTGCAACGGTGGCGCCTTGAACATTTGAAAGGTCCAGGTAAAACTGTTCATCACCCTCTTCGTCAGTATCATCATGAAGATACAACGGAAAAGAGAGGCTATTTGTATCACCGGAGATAGTTTCGGAACTGGATAATGAAACATAGTCCGTACCTGCTTCTGCGGTGCCATCCCGTGTCTGGACGCGGTAACTCACCGTCTCATGCGCTTGTAAAAACCTGGAAAGTTTGACCGTAACCCACAGGCTCCCGTCTTCCGCCACAGTCTTATCCCCGATCGAGATGGTGGGCGGGGGCGGTTGGATAGTGGCGACGGCCGTACCCTTCTCCAACTCCGCTCCGTTCGGGTTGTATAGCTCCACCGTGAAGTATTCATCCACCTTGTCCCCATCGGCGGCAGTCTGCACGTCAATGGTTTTGGTGGTTTCTCCGGGCTGGAAACTGATGGCCGGCGGTTTGTCGACGCCCGTGTAGTCCGTACCGGCCTGCGCAGTGTAATCCCGGGTGCGCCACTCTACCGTAACCGTAGAACTGGCAGCCTCGGACAGTGTCACGGTAAAACTCGCCGTGCCCCCGGCCACCACCTTGACATCCTCTACCGCCAGGTAAACCGCCGATTGCGGCGCGGTATCAAACAAGAAGTCCGCCTGGTCTATGCTCGCCGCCGCCCTGCCGCTCAGTACAATGCTGTTGCCGGAACCGGTATCGATCAGCTTGTCGGCGCCGCTGACGCTGATGCTGAGGTCGCTGTAGCTCAGCCCGGAACCCTGAAAATCGATGCGGTCGACCCCGTCCTCAAAGTCTGTGATGGTATCCTCGTCAAAGCGGGGCAAGGCATAGCGGTAGGTATCGGCGCCGGCGCCGCCCGTGAGCACGTCATCACCGAGGCCGCCCTGCAGCAGGTCTGCCCCGGCGTTGCCGGTCAAGGTATCGTTGCCCTGACCGCCGCTGATCTGGTTGGCAGCGCTGTTACCGATAATCGTATCATTACCGTGACCGCCGATGGCATTTTCTATAATGGTGTCCTTATAGAGCACCATGTTCTGTTTGGCGCCGAAGACGTCGGAAATACTGCCTGGATTCAGGTCGATACGAGCGTCGCGCACAGCCTGGGAATAATCAAATGTATCGTTGCCGCCATCGTCGATGAGGGTGAAGGAGAGGGTCCACTCAATATATGGATAGGGGTTCGGCTGCATGCCGGTCATGCGGCCTGCAAGTTCGTCGTAGAACCCGCCGGCAGTGGAGTTGAAACCGTACACCGTATCGCCGGTGCGCACCGTATTGGTGTCGCCGTACAACTTTTCCAGGGCCAGAATATCAGCGCTCATGGGCGTAACGGCAATGGAGCGCGAGGCATTCAGGGTGGGATCGTCCGCCGGATTGACGTAAGACATGATCGACATCAGGGTGCTGTCGTTCAGGTAATCAGTTTCAGCCGAACCCCTGCCGTTGTAATGACCGGCATGTCCCAGCCCCAGGGCGTGACCGATTTCATGGACGAACACGGCAACAGAGTCATGATACAGATTGTCCACCGTGGAAAAATCGTAGTTAACCGAGTTGATGTTAACCACAGACTGCGCCAGGTAGTGCTCGTTTGGCGCATCCTTTTCTATCTCGTACTCCCAGCCCCCCTGTTGGTCATTGGAGAAGATAATGCCGCGATAGGAATCCTCATCAAGGTCCTTTTTCCAATATTTCAGGCTGGTCTCGGTAAAACTCAGTCCGGTCGCCGTCGACCACAATTCCAGCGCGGCGCGCACGTATGCCTTGCCCAGCTCATCCATACGTGAAATATCCACCGGAATCGGACCCGCCTCCCAGCGTGCAGGAGGGTGGTCATCATCCTGGTAGTAATCCTCGATCAAAAAATCCGCGATCTGGTCCAGTGTGTAGGTGGGTTTAGCCATCAGTCGACGTCATCACAAAGTGGTTTTGCTAAGCGGTGGATTATACCTGACAGGAAACAACCTGACAATTCTCACATCTCAACATCTCACATCTCAACATCTCACATCCACATGCTTTCCAAAAATCTGCTTTCCAAAAATCTTGAGTCTCCTAAATCTCAGGATCACCCTTCAGTCAGTATCCGAGCAAGGTTTTTCAGCGCATATTCAAGGGGTAGCACGGTAATATCATCCATATAAAGAGGCGCGTCTCCGCCGTAGAATACGTAGCAAACGGCAGGCGGGTAATCTTTCTTGAACTCCCTCAGCGCTCTTGTTTCCTTGTATTGAACCTGTTTCGAACGCTTGATTTCGATTGCCAACAGTCCATGGGGACCATACAGGACGAAGTCAATCTCCAGTTGATTCCGGGTTCGCCAGAAATAGATGTTGTAGTCACATTCCAGGTAGTCGTTTACTGCTCTCAATTCCTGCAGCACCAGGGTCTCCAGTGCAGGGCCCGCAAGGTCGGCATCCGAATCCAAAGGTCCTGTCGGTCGTATTGCCCGGTACACGCCGGTGTCAAAAAAATAAAATTTCTTTTGTGTTATCAGCCTGCGTTTTGCCTTGTGTGCGAACACCGGCAGGCGCATTGCTATGAGCAAATCTTCCAGTATGGAAAAGTAATTCTCTGCTACCGACCGTTCGATATGTGCTTCGCGGGCGATGTTGCTGATGTTGACGGTTTCTCCCTGGGAAAAACTGGCAACTTCCAGAAAACGGGAGAAATGACCGATGTTGCGCGTCAACCCTTCCTGCATGACCTCCTCCCGAAGGTAAGTTTGCACATAATCCCTCAGGTATTTTTCCGGAGCAGGCTCACTGAATCTGGCCGGTAAATGCCCCAGTTGCATCGAATTATCCAGGTTAAAAGCGCCTTCTTGCTCAACCACGGTCAACGGGTGCATGTAGTAGGTAAGCGCACGCCCGGCGAGTAAATTCACGCCTTTGCGCCGCAAGGCTCTGGCGCTGGAGCCGGTCATGATAAAGTCCAGCCGGCGCGCTTCGATCAGGTCATGGACTTCGTTCAATATTGCCGGGACACGTTGAACCTCATCAATGATGATCCAATCACGATAGTCCGGCGGGATTAACTCTCTCAGGTAACCCGGATTTGCAGACAAGCGATTATAGAATTCGGATTGAAGTAAATTGACAAACAGCGCATCCGGCAGGTTATGCTTCAACCAGGTAGTTTTGCCCGTTCCTCTGGGTCCGAACAGGAAAAAACTCTTCCGCGCTTCCAGCGGTTTTTTGATAAGTCTGTCGAACATACCGGGTGTTTTCTACTTTGTTCACAACTATCATACTGCATTATAAAGGCAAAATGTAGTTGAAAAGTGAAAATATCCCGGATAATTTAAGCTGCTGCAAGTCAGCCGACCGGATAAATAGCTTTATATTTCCCTCAAGTATCAGTGACCGGATGATATCAGGTTACGAATCAGTAAAGAAATTTGCTCTTTGTTGTATCTTTCGGCATTTATTACGAATATGTAAAAATTATCTTGATTTTAGGCTTGTAACAATGTAAATTACGAATAGGTAAAATTTTCTTGGAGTTGTGTTATGGCCTCAATGCGTGAGGAACCGGATAAAAAGTTACTACCTCCTTATGGACGCGTGCGTTCTCCACAGGAACTAGGGAGGTTAGTCAGGCAGGAGCGCAAGCAACAGGGTTTGACTTTGGATCAGGTCTATTCGGTTTCAGGTCTGACGACCCGCTTCCTCTCCGAGTTTGAACGGGGGAAACCCAATGCTTCCCTGGGTCTGGTTATGAAGACACTGCACATTCTGGGACTGGAACTACTGGTATTGCCTAGAGGCGCAATAGACCGATTCAAGCAACAATCCGATTTCAGGATGAAGCCTGCAACTGAGGAAGACTGATGGCCAATAGACGCGGCGCGGTCTGGTATGGACATCAGCGGGTCGGGGGGGTGCGTGAGGATGAAGACCGGAATCTGCTTTTTGCCTATGATGATGACTGGTTGAGTGAGGGGGAGTTTCCTGTCTCTATCCAGCTCCCACTGTCTAATGGAGACCAGGAAATGGATGCCTCCGCCTTTTTTTACGGCCTGTTGCCTGAGGGAAACGTCCGTCAGCGAATTTGCCGCAGACTTGGTATAAATTTCTCTGACGACACCGGCTTGTTATTCATGCTCGGCGGAGACTGTGCCGGTGCATTGAGTGTTTTACCTGCCGGAATGTCACCTGAAGACGAAACGTCTCCTCCCAGGGATTTGACTGAAAATGAGCTTAACCGCATGGTCCGATCATTGGGTGAGGACACGTCAATGTTATCGGGAGAGGAGCAACGCTTTTCCCTGGCAGGCGCACAGGAGAAACAGCCGGTAATCTATGATAGTGACGTGTATTCACTGCCTGATCATGTCAATCCTTCAAGCCACATACTGAAATTTGAAACCGTACCGTGGGTATGTTTTGCAGAATATGCCGCCAATGCCGTTGCCCGCCAGTTCAGTCTGCCGGCAGTGGCTACTGAATTTTTGCATATTGGCTCGGCAGGTGAGCCTGTTCCATACTTACGGATTGAGCGCTTTGACAGGGAGCGAGACGGAGCGGGAAGACTCTTCCGTTCACACCAGGAGGATGTACTGCAAGCGTCAGGCCAGCCGGCAATGTTGAAGTACCAGCGTGACGGTGGTCCTTCAATCAAGGATGTAGCAGAGTTATTGCGCGAATATATTGTCCGTCCAGCAGAAGCGTTGTCGTATTTACGCGATTGGCAAATATTGAATTTGTTAATTGGGAACTGGGACGGTCACACAAAAAACCTGGCTATTGTCTATCCGCCGGGGAGATTTGGGCCTGAGCTGGCGCCTTTCTATGATCTGATATCCATCGAATTTCTCAACGCAATCAGACCCGGAAGCTGGTCTCGGGACCTGGCGCTTGCCATCGGTACACAGTACAGCCCTGAACGGGTTACTCGCACTGAGTGGAATATCATGGCCCATGATATCGGCATGCCTTCGAAACGTCTGCTCGACCGTCTTGAGGACATGGCGAACCGTTTACCTGAGGTTGTCGAACAGGTTGTTCATACATTTACCTTAACCCATGGTGATAAAGCTGTGTATGGTAAGTTGTATGATCTCGTACGCAAGCGTTGTCGCTGGACGCTAAACTCGGCATTCAAGCCTTATCAGGGGAGTTGATGTTCCAAAAATCTTGATTTTTCGTATCGATAATACCACCGTGATACGATATTTTTTCGATGGGGCATTACCTATGACTACAGTTGCCGTCTCACCAAAATGTCAGATGGTGATTTTTGGCTTGGTCAAGCCAAGTCAGGCGATTTCAAAGTAGTTGTCGTAATAACTCCCCAGCATTTCCTCGATACCAAACTCATCCAGCCCGGCATGGTGTCCGCCCACACCCCCGTCCCCCAGCGAGAACGCCGGGGCGGGTGAGGACAGGCGTGCCGCGGCCTGGGGGGTCGCCAGCGCAGCAGTGAGACTCGACCGGGGACCGCCGAAGATACTGAACTGTGCTGCGTCCAGCTCATCGAGTTGCACCTCCAGCAGGGTCAGGCTGTGCGCCTGGTCGTCGGGGCTGGTATGGATGACCACGTCCTGCCCGTCCTGTTCGGCGTGCTCCAGCAGCTGCTCGAAGCTGGAAAAGCCGACGCCTGAAAACCGGATGCTGTCACCGTCAGCCGGGTTGAAGTCGGTGATGACGTCGTGGCCATGTTTTCTGACGAAAATAAATTCGTCCGCGCCGCCCCCGCCCGTCATCCGGTCATCGCCGGGGTCGCCTTCGATCAGGTCGGCGCCGCCCCGTCCGTCAATCAGGTCATTGTCGCTTGACCCTCTGAGAAAATCGAAGCCGTTGGTGCCGGTCAGGGTCAGGCCGTTGTGGTCCCACTGGTCGGGGTCAGGGTCCGGATCGGGAACGGGGTCGGGAACGGGGTCCGGGTCGGGGGCGTCGTCGTTGTCTTCAATGGTGGCTTCACCGGTGTCATCGCCGAGGGTGGCGTTGGCGGGATTGCTCAGGGTGACGGTAAAGGTCTCGTCGTTCTCGTCCTCGGAATCCTCGGTGGTCTGCACGGTGAGCATGGCGCTCTGCTGGCCTGTGGGGATGGTGAGTGTTTGACTGTTTTGTCCCGTGTAGTCAGCGCCAGCCGTCGCGCTGCCGTCGGAGGTGCTCCAGGTCAGGGTGACATCGTTCGTCCAGGTTTTATCAAGACTCACGGTGAACTGTGCCTGCCCGCCCTCGGTGACGGTCACGTCGTCGATGGAGGCGACCGGCAGGACCGGTGGCGGCGGTGGTGGTGGCGGCGGGGGCGCATCGTCGTCATCGGTGATGGTGGCCTCGCCGGTGGCGTCAGTGATAGTGGCATTACTCGCGCCGCTGAGTTCAACGGTGAAGGTCTCGTTGGCTTCATCGTCACTATCGTCCGTGGTCTGTACGCTCACCGTCGCACTTTGCTGGCCTGCCGCGATGGTGAGCGTTTGATTGCTTTGACCGGTGTAGTCGGCACCGTCCGTTGCCGAGCCGTCGGACGTGTCCCAGGTCAGCGTGACATCATCACTCCAGGTCTTGTCCAGACTCACGGTGAACTGCGCCTGCCCACCCTCGGTGACGGTCACATCGTTGATGGATGCAACGGGTAACGTGTTCCCTGTCTGCGCCGCTTCACGTTCCGCCTCAATCTCTCTCAGCGCCTCCACGACCGGGTCCCAACGGCTGGCGGTATAGGTGTCCGCCATGGTCTGCGCCTCATCGGCAGTCATGGGGTCATAGCCGTTGTCTACGCCCAGGCCCGCCAACGCTTCCATCCAGCGGTCTACGTGGTCCTGGCCGTGCTGGGTCTCGGCGGCATAACCTTCCAGGGTGGCAATCAGCGTGGCGTACTTGTTCTCGGAGGGCGGGTCATCGTTGTCGGTGATGGTGGCCTCGCCGGTGGCGTCACTGATAGTGGCATTGGTCGCGCCGCTGAGTTCAACGGCGAATGTCTCATTACTCTCATCGTCACTATCGTCCGTGGTCTGTACACTCACCGTCGCGCTCTGTTGGCCTGCGGCGATGGTGACGGACTGGTTGGCTTCAGCAGTATAGTCACTGCCGGCAGTGGCTGTGCCGTCGGATGTAGCCCAGTTAAAGGTCACGTCCTTGCCGGACACCGCATCGAGTTCGATGGTGAACTGCGCGACATTACCTTCTGTGACGGTGACATCACCAATGGACAGTGAGGGCGCACTATCATCGTCAGTAATCGTGGCCTCACCGGTGTCATCGTCAAGCGTGGCGTTGGTGGGACTGCTTAAGGTGACGGTGAAGCTCTCGTCGTCTTCATCCAGAGTGTCGCCGGTTGTCTGCACGCCCAACGTGGCGCTTTGCTGGCCTGCGGCAATAGTAAGTGATTGACTGCTTTGACCCGTGTAGTCGCTGCCGTCTGTGGCACTGCCGTCAGACGTGTCCCAGGTCAGCGTGACATCATCACTCCAGGTCTTGTCCAGACTCACGGTGAACTGTGCCTGACCGCCCTCAGTGACCGTCACATCGTCGATGGACGCGACGGGTAGTGTGTTCGCTGCCTCTTCTTCCGCTCTTTCCTTCTCAATCTCCTTCAGCGCCTCCACCACCGGGTCCCAGCGGTCGGCGGAATAGTCATCCGCCATGTCCTGGGCCTCGTCCGAGGTCATGGGGGTATAGCCGGCCGCGATGGCGTCTTCATCGCCCAGACCCGCCAGCGCCTGCTTCCAGCGGGTCACGTGGGCATCACCGTGCTGGGTCTCGGCGGCGTAGCTTTCCAGGGTGGCAATCAGCGCGGCGTACTTGTTGTTGGAGGGCGGGTCGTCGTTATCGGTGATGGTGGCCTCGCCGGTGGCGTCAGTGATGGTGACATTGGTGGGATTGCTCAAGGTGACGGTGAACGTCTCGTTGACTTCATCGTCGCTATCGTCCGTAGTCTGCACACTCACCGTCGTGCTTTGCTGGCCTGCGGCGATGGTGACGGACTGGTTGGCTTCAGCAGTATAGTCACTGCCCGCGACGGCGGTGCCGTCCGAAGTTGCCCAATTCACACTGACATCCTTGCCGGACACCGCATCCAGTTGGATGGTGAACTGCGCTACGCCGCCTTCTGTCACAGTAACATCATCGATGGACAGCGCAGGCGCGGCGTCATTGTCGGTAATCGTCGCAGCGTTAAAGGAAAAGTCCGCCGCATCAATGCTGGCGCTCGCCTGCCCGGTGAGGGTGAGGGTGTTGCCGGAACCCGCGTCGATGACCTTGTCCTGGCCGTTGTTGCTGATGGTCAGATCAGCATAGCTCAGCCCCGAATCCTTGAAATTGATGAGGTCCAGACCATCCTCGAAGTCCGTAATCGTGTCGGCGCCGAACGCGCTTGATGAATAGCGGAAAGTGTCCGCGCCGGCGCCACCGGTCAAGGTGTCGTCGCCGGCGCCTCCGATCAAGGTGTCATCCCCCCCCCCCCCGTTCAGGATATTGTCAGCCTCGTTACCCGTCAAACGGTCGTCGCCGTTTCCTGAGGTTGCGTTTTCAATCACCACGCCATGGGCTATGGTGTATCCGCCAGGCACTTTCCACACCCAGGAAATGAATCCTCCTCCTCCCGCTTTATACTCGAGCGTGGCCGCACGCAGGTCGATAACCGCGTCGGCGTCGCCCGTGTATTCCATGCTATCGGTCCCGCCCGTATCCCAGATGGTCTGGTAGCCCCTGGCCGCGGCGCGGGTTGCGGCCAGCGAGTAAACATCATCACCCGCCGCATGGGTGGTGTTCGCCCCGTACATGTTTTGCAAGGCGGCCATGTCCAACGCGCTAAAAGTGGAAATCGCAGAGTAATTACCAGGGTTGTCGATACGCCCCGACCAGCTCTCACCATTCCAAATGTTTGTGTATGACATCACGGTGTAGACCGACTGGTCCAGCCCGTAGGATGGGTCCATTATCTTGCTGGAGTTGCCGGTATCATGCGGGTGGCCCAACCCCACTCCGTGTCCCAGTTCATGGAGAGCGAGCTGATAATACGTCCCTCCTTCATCAAATTGGCCGCCAGGCTTATCACTCCAGCCATGAAGGCCGAACATGTTCAGCGCCCCTTGCCCGCCATCGCCGTTGTGATCGGGGAAGTCAAAGCGTCCACCGCTCATTCCTCTGCCAAGAGCTATGCCGTGAACAATCACGGAGTTTTCCACACGGCCGTCGATAATCCCTAACTGAAGATCAGCAGAATCCTTGTCCGTTGTGCGCTGAAAATCAACGTCGATGAAAGTCTCCAGATGCTCGAAGACTGACCAGAGCTGAGCTATCTCATACTCGGTATGGGTACGGGCGTGATACGAGAAGTCGTATTGGTCACCTTCCTTGAAGAAATAGACCTGGACCGGATCCGAGGTATCCAGTTTGTTTTTTCCCTGTATTGAATCGACGGGGTTGTCAGAGCTCGTATCGACGTGGTCGTCAGAACTCGTATGGTCATGGTTGTCAGAGCTCATTAATTGCTTCCCTCATTTAGCGGTACGGCGTAACCGGGGAGCCTCTGACTTAATCAAAGGCTCTTTGGGCTAAAGGGCGGCGAGGTTAATCCAGACTTGTAACAATGTCAATCAGAAAATAAATCCCAAATCCCGCGTTATTGAACAGGGCGCCAGATACAGGCAAAATCTCATGAATACCCGTTTCAGATTTCTAACGCGGGATTTGGGCTCGCTCGCTTACTGACATCACCTGCCTGTGAATGGTAAAATCACCGATTTTATGTCAGGGGGAATCCATAATGGGAAGAGTAGCAGTGGTAACGGGCGGCACCCGGGGTATCGGCGGCGCCATATCAATCGCCCTGAAGGAAGCAGGGTACAAGGTTGCGGCAAATTATGTGGGCAACGATGAGGCAGCCGCCAGGTTCAGGGAAGTAACCCACATTGACGTATACAAGTTCGACGTGGGTGATTATGCCGCGTGCCGGGATGCCGTGACGCAGATTGAACAGGACCTGGGTTCGATAGACGTGCTGGTCAACAATGCGGGCGTTACCCGGGACGGCACCATGCACAAGATGGATTTCGAGCAATGGGATAAAGTAATCCAGACCAACCTGGGTTCCTGCTTCAATATGTCCCGGTGTGTGATCGACGGCATGCGCCAGCGCGGCTTCGGTCGTATCGTGAATATCGGCTCAATCAACGGCCAGGCAGGCCAGTACGGACAGGTGAATTATGCAGCCGCCAAGTCGGGCATACACGGCTTTACCAAGGCGCTGGCCCAGGAAGGCGCGGCCAAAGGGATAACGGTCAACGCGATCGCGCCTGGATATATCGATACCGACATGGTTCGGGCGGTGCCCGAAAACGTGCTGGAAAAAATCATCGCCAGGATTCCCGTCCGCCGCCTGGGCAAGGCCGAGGAAATCGCCCGCGGAGTATTGTTCCTGATCAATGATGAAGCCGGGTTCATAACCGGTTCCACCCTGAGTATTAATGGCGGGCAACATATGTATTAAAAGCCGGGAGTTGGATAAGGTGGCAGCCCCTCCATATCTCCTCTCATTGGGGGGGAAAGAGCAGAAACGGGGGGCTACCGGAAAAAAAATGCGCATTATACCGGAAAATTCCGTTAAAACAGAAAATTTTTAACCACCAGTCAATAGTTCCCCAGGGCAAGATCATACTTTTTGTCATAAGTAAGAGGTTTTTTATTCCAATAAGATATAGATAAGTGGGGAACTCATGGGTTTTGCGGGGATCAGATCAGTAATTACCCCAAACTGAGGAGATTCCCATGAGTTTACTGACCCATTTGGCGACGATTGACGACCCGCGGCGTGATATTAACAAGAAGCATGAGTTATTGGACATTCTGTTTCTGACAGTGAGTGCGGTGCTGTCGGGGGCAGAAGGCTGGAAAGACATCAAGGAATTCGGTGATGAGAAGCTGGATTGGCTGCGTCGCTACCGGCCGTTTTTGAACGGGATGCCGGTGGATGACACGATTGCGCGGGTGGTGCGGGCGCTGGACCCGGAGCAGTTCAACCGGGCGTTTATCGATTGGGTGAATGAGGTACGGGCGGCGTCCGGTCAGGAGCAGATTGCCTTGGACGGGAAGACCCTGCGGCGGTCTCATGACGGGGAGAAGCACCGCGCCCTGCACAGCATCACGGCCTGGGGGCACGAGTGCGGGCTGGTGCTGGCACAGCTGAAGTCGTCGGGGAAGAAGAACGAGCAGGCCTCGGTCATGGCGATGCTGGACTTGTTACAGGTAAAGGGGGCGCATATCACGGCGGATGCGATGAATACACAGCGGAAGATTGCGCGTAAGATACACGATAAAGGGGGGGACTACACGTTGTCGCTGAAGGACAACCACAAGACGTTGCGCAAGGAAATACAGGCGTACTTTCATAAGGTTACGCGCGATGCGCCGCAGCAGGTAGCGGTGCATGAGGAGGTGGACGGCGGGCATGGCCGGATAGAGAAACGCACCTGCCGGCAGTTGCCGGTGGATGAGTGGGTGAGTGGGGCGGCCAGGTGGCCGGGCTTGCAAACCCTCATTGAGATGGAGCGGGAGCGGCGCCTGCCCGGGAAAGCGGTGGAGACGGAGATACACTATTATATCAGCTCCTTGCCCGTGGATGCCCAGCGGGTGGCGCAGGGGATACGGCGGCACTGGGAGGTGGAGAACAAGGCGCATTGGGTGCTGGATGTGGCCTTTAAGGAGGATGACAGTCGCATCCGCAAGGGGGACGGGGCGGAGAACGTGGCGATTATCCGGCGCTTCTGTCTGAACCTGGCGCGGTTGGACCCCAGGAAGAACAGCATGCGGGGGAAACTCAAGCAGGCCGGGTGGAGTGATACCAGACGGGCGGAAATCCTGTTCGGAGCAGACATATAAAAGTATGCGGTAGCCCTGAATAGTTCCCGCTAACTCCGGTCGGACTGGTGGGGTCAGAGTAAAAATTCTTCGAATTTCTTACTCTGACCCCGGCAACACTCCTATGCTGCCAGCGCCTCCACGGCCGGCAGGTAGTCATATTGAAGGTCGTTGGCCACTGCTTCACAGGTGACCCGACCCTGGTACACGTTCAGGCCGTTGCGCAGGCCCCGGTCATCCATCAAGGCCTGATTGATTCCCTTGTCGGCCAGCGTCCTGATATAGGGCATGGTCGCGTTGTTGAGAGCCAGCGTGGAAGTACGCGGGACTGCGCCGGGCATGTTCGCGACACAGTAGTGAACAACGCCGTCGACGATATAGACAGGCTCCTGGTGCGTGGTTGGCCGGGACGTCTCGAAACAGCCTCCCTGGTCTATGGCGACGTCAACCAGGACCGAACCCGGTTTCATACGCCTGACCAGGTCTTTGCCGATTAGTTTCGGCGCGGTGGCGCCCGGGCGGAGCACCGCGCCGACGACCAGGTCTGCCTGCAATGCGTACTCTTCTATGGCTTCACGGGTTGAGTAAACGCATTTGACCCGCCCGCCGTATTCTGCGTCGAGCTGGCGCAGGCGCGGCAGGGAGCAGTCCAGGAGGGTCACGTCAGCTCCCATCCCAAGGGCCATGGCTGCGGCATTATCGCCTACCACACCGCCGCCGATGACCAGCACCCTGGCCGGCGCCACGCCGGGCACGCCGCCCAGCAGGACTCCGGCGCCACCCTGCGCTTTTTCCAGGCAGTGCGCCCCGGCCTGTACGGACAGCCGTCCCGCCACCTCACTCATGGGAGCGAGCAGGGGCAGTGTGCCGTCCGGCGCCGTGACCGTTTCATAGGCAATGGCAATCGCGCCGGAGTCCAGGAGCAAGCGGGTCTGGATCGGGTCCGGCGCCAGGTGCAGGTAGGTAAACAAGGTCTGTCCCGGGCGCAATAACCTGCATTCATCGGGTTGCGGTTCCTTTACCTTGATGATCAGGTCGGCCTCGGTAAAGACCTGGCGCGCACTGTTGGCGATGCCGGCGCCGACGCTGGTGTAGTCGGCATCTGACATGCCGATGGCATTGCCGGCATTGGTCTCAACCACGACCCGGTGCCCGGCCTGTACCAGTTCATTCACACCCGCCGGCGTCAAACCCACGCGATATTCGTGGTTTTTGGTTTCTTTAGGCACTCCGATCTGCATGTTGCATTCTACCCGGGTCAAGTGTGTCGAAAGTACTGTGATCCTAGCGAAAAACACAAAGAATTTCTTTGCAAATTATTAGGTAATTTGATGTATAATTAGAATTATCTTCTATTAATTAAGATATTCAGGGAATTAAATTTTTATGCTGTCACTTGACAGGACAGATCGAGCTATCCTGCATGAGCTGCAGATGGACGGACGAATCAGCAACGTCAGGCTGGCGGAACAGGTCAATTTGTCCGAGTCCGCCTGCCTGCGGCGGGTCAAGTTGCTGGAAGAGGCAGGCGTCATCGGCGGCTATGCCATGTTGATCAGCCAGGCGGCAGTCGGGTTACCGGGCAACGTGTTCGTGGAAATCGCCCTGAACCGCCAGCGCCGGGAAGACCAGGACGCATTCGAAGCCGCCCTGGTCCGGGTGCCCGAGGTCATGGAGTGTTACCTGATGTCCGGCGAATACGATTACCTGTTACGGGTTGTCGTAGCCGACGCCGCCGATTATGAGCGGATCCATCACGAACAGTTGACCTCGTTGCCCGGCGTCGCGCGGGTCAGGTCCAGCTTCGCCCTGCGTGCGGTGACGAAAAGAACGGAGTTGCCCATCCCTGCCTGACGTAAGAGAATGCAGGGGTCAGAGTAAAATCACCCCCGACAGTGCCATCGGTCACGATAACGAGGATTTTACTCCATCTGTCCTCCCTTCTATCCGGACGGTTGTCATATCAACCGTTACCTATTAGGATCACTACCTTTCCATAATAACGGTCAAGAAGGAACCATCCATGCCAGCCACAGTCAGCTACGAAGTCACAGACGGCATTGCCGTCATCACCATTGATAACCCTCCCGTGAATGCCATGTCCGCGGCAGTCAGGAAAGGCTGCTGGGAGGCGCTGGACAGGCTGGCGGCCGATGACACGGCCAGGGCCGCGGTGCTGATCTGTGCAGGCAGGACTTTCATAGCCGGCGCGGACATCACAGAATTCGACAAACCCATTGTGGATCCCTGGCTGCCGGACGTGGTGGAGAAATTCGAAGCCTCGGAGAAACCGGTCGTCGCCGCCATCCACGGCACCGCTCTGGGCGGCGGCCTGGAGACGGCCATGGGTTGCCATTACCGTTGTGCTCTGCCGGCTGCAAGGGTGGGGCTCCCGGAAGTCCATCTCGGTCTCCTGCCCGGGGCCACCGGCACGCAACGTCTGCCGCGCCTGGCCGGCGCGCGCAAAGCACTGGACATGATGACCTCGGGCCGCCAGGTCGGCGCTGCGGAAGCCCTGGAGTCAGGCATAATCGAAAAGATTGTCGAGGGAGATTTGTGCGCCGGCGCCATCGCCTGGGCCAGGGAGTTGCTGGACGGCGGCGCGCCGCTGAAACGGGTCAGCCAACTGGAAATTCATGACGCCGCAGACATGGACGATGAATTTTATGCGGAGTATGAGCAACAACTTGCCAGGAAGGCCCGGGGTTTCTTTGCCCCGTTCCAGATAGTGAAGTGCGTGCAGGCGGCGGTGAATGAATCCTACTCGGACGCTTTCAGGACCGAACGGCGCCTGTTCGATGAATGCAAGGAGTCCACCCATTCCCAGGCGCAGCGGCACCTGTTTTTTGCGGAACGGGAGGTTGCCAAGATACCTGATGTCCCCAAAACCACACCTGTCAGGGATATAAACAGTGTGGCCGTCATCGGCGCCGGCACCATGGGCGGCGGCATCGCCATGAACTTCGTCAATGCCGGCATACCGGTTACGGTGCTGGAGGCGGACCAGGCCGGCCTGGAGCGCGGGCTGGGTGTTATCCGGAAAAACTACGGTGTCGCCGTCGACAAGGGGCGCATGACCGAAGCGCAACTGGAACAGGCCATGGGCATGATTACCCCGACCACCGATTATGCAGGCGTTGCGGGGGCCGATCTGGTCATCGAAGCCGTTTTCGAGAACATGGAGATAAAGAAACAGGTGTTCACGAAGCTGGACGGGGTCTGCAAACAGGGCGCCATCCTGGCAAGCAATACCTCCAGCCTGGACCTGAACGAGATTGCCGCGGTGACGAAACGCCCCGGGGACGTGATCGGCATGCACTTCTTTGCGCCGGCCAACATCATGAAACTGCTGGAGATCGTACGCGGCGAACAGACTGCCGCTGACGTTATCGCCACGGCCATGGCCACCGCAAAAAAGATACGTAAAGTGGGCGTCCTGGTGGGAGTCTGCTTCGGCTTCGTAGGCAACCGCATGTTCTTCCCATATATCAGGGAGGCGCAACTGATGATGCTGGAAGGCATCCCGCCGGAGCGGGTCGACCAGGTTGCTTTTGACTGGGGCATGGCTATGGGACCCCATGCAGTCATGGACCTGTCCGGCCTCGACGTGTTCTACAAGTTGAATAACGAATGGCAGGAGCGGCCGGATGACCCGGTTTACTGCCGCATGATCAACGTCCTCACGGAAATGGGGCGTCAGGGCCAGAAGACCGGGGCCGGGACTTACCGCTACGAGGGTAGGAAAGCCGTGCCGGACCCGGAGGTCATGGATATCGCCCGGCGTGAGGCGCAGGCACTGGGTGTGCGGCAAATAGAGGTCAGCGATGAAGAGATCATCGAACGTCTGCTGTATTCCATGGTCAACGAAGGCGCACGGGTGCTGGCGGAAGGCATCGCCATACGGCCCGGCGACATCGACGTGATCTTCGTCAACGGTTACGGCATGCCCCGTTACCGCGGCGGACCCATGAAGTACGCCGATATGGCCGGCCTCGATAATGTGCTTGCCGCGGTTGAAAAATACCGCGCCCGCTACGGCGACCTGTGGTGGACGCCGGCCCCGTTACTGGAACAACTGGCCCGGTCGGGCAGCAGTTTCCAGGCGTGGAGCAGGAACAGGTAAACTGTTGAGATTGTTTTACGAGTCAAGTATCATCTGACTCCACATATCCCACACATCCCCACACTCTCACGTAACCAGGTATCAGTAATGATGAGACGAAATATTCATACGCATTTCACAGTTGCGGCAGTGGTAGCGGCAATTATGTTCATGGATGCCGCGGCCGTCCTGAACCCGGCACATGCGCAGGGCCGAAGTGCCGCGCTCATAGAGGAAATCGTAGTCACCGCCCGCAAACGCGAGGAAAACCTGCAGGACGCGCCCATTGCGGTATCCGCGTTCACCGGCGAGGCCCTGGACTTCCGCGGCGTGACCGAGATCGACAGGCTGGACCAGTTCGTGCCCAACCTGGTGCTGAACGAATCGCCCACCTACTCCAACGTCACCAACGCCGCGGTGTATATCCGCGGCATCGGCCAGAATGACTTCACCCCGGTCATCGACCCCGGCGTGGGCATCTACGTGGACGGCGTGTACCTGGGCCGTTCCGTGGGCGCGGTGCTCGATATCGTTGACCTGGAACGGATAGAGGTGCTGCGCGGGCCGCAGGGCACCTTGTTTGGCCGCAACACCATCGGCGGTGCCATCTCCCTAAGCAGTAAAAAACCCGACGGGGAGTTCGGCGGCAAGGTGGATGTCAAGTACGGCACCGATGATCGCTTCAACGTCAGGGGCTCCGTCAATATACCCTTCACTGACAAGTTCTTTGCCCGCCTGTCCGCGGCCACCTTCAACCAGGACGGTTATGTCACCCGCGTGGTTGACGGGGAAGACCTGGGCGACCAGGACGTGGTGGCGCTGCGCGGGGCGTTGCGCTGGCAGCCCAATGACAACCTCGATATCAACTGGTCCGTGGACTACAGTGTCGAGAGGGAGAACGGCAATCCTTACGTGCTCACCGGTATTCAGCCGCTCAACGTCGGCGTACTGACCGGAGGCGGGCCGTCCATGACCCTGGCGGCCAATACCATCGCTGCCCAGTTGGCCTCCGGCGGCCCGGCCTCGTTCCCTGGCGGAGAGTTCTTCAACGTGATCCATCCCAGCGGGTTCCCGTTCCAGTTCCTAGCCTGTTTTTCACCGCAGAATGCCAATAACCCGGTCTGTTACAACCAGCAGTATATCGACAACGGCGAGAAGAAGCTGAATTACAGCAGCGACCCTTCCTTCCAGGAACTGGACGTCTGGGGCACGGGCCTGACCGTCGATTGGCAGATCAACGAGAACCTCAAGGTGAAATCAATAACTTCGCTGCGCGGTTTTGAGGGCCATTTTGAAGGTGACCAGGACGGTTCCCCGCTCCGGGTTTCCTACCTCATCGACATCTACCAGCACGAACAGTTCAGCCAGGAATTGCAGGTGCTGGGCACCAGTTTTGCCGACCGCCTGGACTGGATCATCGGGGGATATTATTTTGAGGAAGACGGCAAGAACATCAACCCGGTGCGGTTTTCCCAGGTGTACCTGCAATCCGGCGGCCATTATGACGCGGATTCCTGGGCCGTTTTTGCCCAGGGCACCTGGCATTTCAACGACAGGCTGGACCTGACCTTCGGCCTGCGCTACACAGAGGATACGCGCGATTACCTGCCTGACCAGTTTATTGAAGTGTTTCCGATAGGTCCTTTGCCCCTTAATTGTCCGCCATCGGCTGTCCCGATGCCGTTTAACCCCGGCTTGCCGGTTTGCGGGATCGGCGACCGGCCGCTGCCGTTCGAATGGGTCTCGAATAAGGCCTCGGAACTGGTGCCCATGGTGAACCTGTCCTATCGCTGGAATGACAGCCTGATGACCTACTTCACCTATTCCGAGGGCTTCAAGTCCGGCGGTTACACGCAACGCATCTTCCCCCCTGAACTCAGCACGCCGAGTTTCGAACCCGAATTCGTCACGTCCTATGAGGGCGGCTTCAAGTTCGACGGCTGGAATGATCGCCTGCGCTTCAATGTGGCGGTCTTTTTTACCGATTATACCGACCTGCAACTGCTGGTGGCCGACCCGTCCCGGTTCGGGCCTTTTGCCAGCAACGCCGGTGATGCAGAGGTGTTCGGGATAGAGATGGAAGCGTTGTTGAACCCTGCGGAAGGCTGGTATATCAGCGGCAGCGCGGGGATGACCGATACCGACCGCACCGGGCTGGCGGGCACGGTCCAGGGGCTGACCCTGGACAGCCCGTTCCAGCATATCTCCAAGTGGACGGCAAATGCGCAAATTTACAAGGAGTTCGCCATCGGCGACCTGGGCTACCTGACCCCGCGCTTCGAATGGTCGTATCGCACGGACTGGGGCACCAGCGGAAACAACATCCCGCGCCTGGGCGGTGACGTCCTGCCCGGCGGGCCGTTTGCCGGCGTACCCTTGAGTTTCGGCGTGCCTAATCCTGCGCTGGTGGAGGACGACCTGCACCTGCTCAACGCCAGCGTGCGCTGGGACGTGCGCAACAGCGGCCTGTCCATCTCCGGCGGTGTGGACAACCTCACCGACGAAAATTACTCTATATTCTCCCTCTACCTGGACTCCTTCGGTTATACCCAGCAGGCATTCCATCGCGGCCGGGAATGGTATATACAGGCCGGCTACGAATTCTGAATAACAGTAAGCAGGGAAGGGACAGAATTTTGCGAAAGTACCGTGAGCATCCTTGACCTGACACTGGTCAAGGCCCTGGAACGGATGCAGGCCGGGGAATTCAGCGCGGTCGAGTATGTTCAGGCCATGCTTGAGCGTCACAGGGAAACGGCGCACCTGAATGCGCTGGTATGCCTGGATGAGCAGTCCGTACTGGAATCTGCGGCGCAGCGGGACCGGCAACGGCGGGACAACGGCAATCCTGAACTGCTCGGCGCACCCCTGTTGCTGAAGGACAATATCAATACTGTCAGCCTGCCCACCACGGGCTGCACGCCGGCGCTGAAGGGGAATGTCCCGCCGGCGGATGCTCCTGTCGCCGGGTTGCTGCTTGATGCCGGCGCTGTCACTTTCGGCAAGTCCAACATGCACGAACTGGCCTTCGGCGTCACCAACAACAACCCCGCGTTCGGCCCGGCGCGCAACCCCTATAACCCCGATCTCATACCGGGAGGCAGCAGCGGCGGCACTGCGGTTGCCATTGGCGCCGGGATACTGCCCGCCGGGCTTGGTTCGGATACGGGCGGGTCGACGCGCCTGCCGGCAGCCTTCTGCGGTATCTGCGGGTTCAGACCTACAGGAGGCCGTTACCCCGCTGCAGGGATAATACCAATCTCCGCAACCCGCGATACGCCGGGGCCCATGGCCAGGGCAGTTGAAGACCTGCAATTGCTGGACCGGGTGATGGCCGGAGACCCGTCTCCTGTGGAGAGAGCCAGTCTGGCGGATGTCAGGCTGGGTGTTCCCCGCGCATATTATTACGAGAACCTGGAACCGGGTGTCGCAGGCGTTGTTGAGGCTACCCTCGACTTCCTCGATGCATCCTGCAAGTCCCTGGTGGAAGTTGACCTTGACGGGGTGGCTGACCTGAACGACAAGGTGAGTTTCCCTGTCGTGCTCTATGAGGCAAAGCGTGACATGATTCAGTATCTTGCTGACTTTGCGCCCGGCATTTCCATTGATGACGTTCTGGCGCAGATAGCCAGTCCGGACGTGAAAGAGGCGTACAACGCAGTCGTGTCCGGCGCCGTCAGTAAGGCGGTCTACGAAGAAGCGCTGCATACGTATCGGCCGCAGTTGCAGACGCTGTTTTCCGCGTGTTTTACCGATAACGGGCTGGATGCCCTGGTCATCCCTGCGACACCGTTGACCGCGCCGCCCATAGGCCATGACAGCACCATTGAACTGAATGGTTCGCAGCATCCGACCATGGCGACCATCATTCGCAGTACCGATCCCTCCAGCAACGCAGGCATACCCAGTCTGTGCGTGGCCGCCGGTCTGGCTCCCAACGGGATGCCCGCCGGAATCTGCCTGGAAGGGCCGGCCGGCTCCGACCGCAGGCTGCTGGCCATCGGGAAAGCCCTGCAGGATGAGGTTGGAGTTGTGCCGAGGCCGGAAAACATATAGCCTAATGATTACATATTCAAACCCTGCTCCAGTAATCAGCATAGCAAACTCCCCGATTTATAGAAAAGCGTATAATGTCACACTTCATTAGAGCTTGACTTACTCAATGCCCGCGCTATTTTAAACATCGAAGAGTTACGCGTATTAAATCTCATTTGATAACGTAGAAAATAAAGCACCTAATGCGTAGACCAGCTAGGATTTACAACATTCTGACGACAAACCCGAAGGGTCATTATAAGAACATCACGGTCAGCAGCGGTGATGACTCATCTGTTACACTTCGGATCCACCGCTTCGCTATCGCTGGCAAAGGTGATCAGATTCGTTTTGGGTCTGTAGCAGGCAATAAGGTCTTTGTAGTATCTAAAGATGAGCTTGGAGCAGATATTCCACTCACACCAATTTTTAGCTGCGATGACTCCGTTTTAATCGGGAGAGAGAAGTTCGAACTTCATATAAAAGAAATCAATTCAGACATAGATATGCGGGGTCTCGAATTCCTTGAACAATTCCACTACAAAACAAATAATTCTTTAAGCAAAAGGGACCAATATGAGTCTCAGAAGAGTGAAACCTCTTCTGTAGGGGGACGCCGCGCGGTACTGTATGCGACCATAAAGATTGGAGAGCAATGGCTCCCTGCTGGATACATCGATCTGCAAATGCCTCTTATGATGTGCAGGCCACGTCATGATCTGTTTGACTATCCTTTTTCACACCCTAGTCGGTCTATCAAATGGGATCAATGGGATCAACATGCAATGAAAGCCTACCTGAACACGATAGTTCGCATTGGTCGAATTGTAGTTAGTCCCGAACTGCGGGGCCTTGGGATTACAAAACGCATCATTAATGCCGCAAAGACCTTTGCATCGGAGCGCTGGCATATCGGAGGGATACGCCCGATATTCATGGAAATTTCGGCAGAGATGCTGAGCCATATCGATTTCGTATCATCTTCGGGTTTCAAATTTGTTGGCAAGACCGAAGGCAATCTCTCGCGTGTCATCAAAGATATGCAACAAATGGAACGCTCACCCAACGGAGAATTCGGGATAATGAGCTTACAGCGCAAGTATTTTAAGACACTCAAAGATTACTGTGAGACAATCCAGATCGACTTTGAAGAAGGTCTGAAAGTACTCAAAAAGAAGGTCGAGCAAAGTCAGGATTCACTCACAACCGGTGAATGGGCGATTTTACGCTCTATTATCCGCAGTCCTATTCCGTATTTCTTGTGTCCGCTAGACGATTATGCATCAGAATATCTGCGCGCGGCACTACAAGCGAAACCATTGAAAATGGATACTACTGCGGCCGTAAGCGAATTCTCGGTTAAGAGCACACATATCGGTATTGAGAGTTTGTCTATCCGGGCAGCCTATAGAATTCCAGAGACTAAATCTACCAAGGTCATTATGGATTCGTTCGGGCTGAAGGGCGACACAGTCTACGCCGATATTGTGCAGAATGTTTCTGTCAAAGCATCCAATGGCAACATCATTCTAGTGGTGGGCACAAGCGGGAGCGGCAAGAGTGTGTTCTTGAATGCCCTAGACCCGGATAAGACTCTGGAGGGGAATTTGATGGTAAAGGGGATAGGTAGTCTCAAATACTCTGCAGGCTGGCTACGCCCATTGCGCGAAAATATTCCAATCTTCGAGGCCCTAGCGGAAAAGTTCACGCCTCAGCGGGCATTTGTCGCACTCAGCCGTGTTGGTTTATCCGAAGCACTGGCGTTTATCAAACCCTTTTGGATGCTCAGCCGTGGTCAACAATATCGTGTCATGATCGCCGATCTGCTTCTAAGGAATGAAGAGGTATGGTTATTGGATGAGTTTTGTAGTGATCTTGACCCTATCACTGCTAAGATTGTGGCTCATAACTTGCGCAAACAGATCATAGCAAGTGGTCGAATCGCCTTTATTGCGGCGGCGAACCACGCTCATTATCTTGACGCGCTACGACCAACCAAGGTTCTGATGCTGCGTACGGGCGATCAAGCCGCTTGGCTGTCATTTAAGGAGTACCAGAATGAGTTTCTCGAACAAGCCGGGTGAGCGCTTCGGAACAATTATAGAAAAGAGTCCGTACACAGTCGAAGATGCTCTGGTTAAACTTCAGTACATCTCAAAGGGTCAGAATGTTATCTTCGGTCGCGCGCTCAAAGATGGAGATTGCAGCAGCCTTTTATATATAGGCAAAGTGTTGGAAACCACAAAAGGACGGAGTTATCTTGGCGCAGATGCCTGGCTGGATACAACCTTCCCACATGTTGTATATATTACGGGCACACGCGGCAGTGGCAAGAGCTTCGATCTGGGTGTATTGGTAGAGGGTATTTCTAAGTTGACAGCGCCAAGCCCGATCCAAAATGAGGTGAAGCCAATTACTTCCATCATCATCGATACACAAAGCCAATTTTGGACTCTGGGTTATGCGCCACGTGAAGCAATCCCAGCCAACAAAATACAGTTGGAAGAGTTGAAACGTTGGAATCTTAGGCCAAATAGTCTTGCCCATGTAAAGGTTTACGCGCCTCCAGGCACAACAACATTCCTTGGTACGGAAAAAATGTTGCAGATAAGGCCAAAAGACGTAAAGGCTGAAGAATGGTGCGCGTTGCTAGGACAGGAAGTCTATTCTCCCCAAGGCCATATTATTGCCGCTACACTTGAAGCTCTCGGCGATAGAGACTACGAACTCACTGATATCTTGAGCTATATTGCCGATGACACTAATTGGCCGACAGTAGCAGAGGCTTCGCGAAACGCGATTTCCTACAAGCTTGATGATTACCGCCGGACCAATCTTTTTTCAGCTAGTGGTTTGACTGTCAAAGCTTTCTTAGAGGAAGGCGTCTGCAATATACTGTCTTTGCGTGAGCTACGCAATGAAGATAAGTCGTTAATCACTGCAGTCATCGCGCGTAACTTGTTCGATATCTTTGGTAGACACCACAACAAAAAGAAGACAGCAAGCTTCTTCCAGACTCCGTTTGAATCCGACGGGACACCGGATCGGGTGTGGCTGGTAATCGATGAGGCACATGTCGTAGCTCCAAACGATCAGATTTCGCCAGCGAAGAGTGCCTTAGTAGAATATGTGAAACGAGGCCGGGATGCAGGCTTATCATTGGTTCTGGCCACCCAGCAGCCCTCCGCGCTTGATGACCGCATACTTAGCCAGGTAAACATAACGTTCAGCCATAGACTGAGCTTCCAAAGCGATATAAATGCTGCTGTTAACCGCATACCAACCAAGTCGGTCCGTGCAATGAAATTTTCTGGGACGAATTTAACGGATTTCGGCGATATGGTGCGCGTACTTGACGCGGGGCAGTGCTTTCTAGGCGATCAGGCAAGTAGCCGCGCCGTCCTGGTTCAAATTCGTCCAAGGATTACAGCTCATGGCGGCTACAGCCCGTTCTGATCCTTATGCGATCTTCATGCGCAAGATCGGCTATTCAGTCGGCTTGGAGCACACTCTTAAGCGTTTGACAGATACTGAAAATATATATCTGGAGAAAAGAGATATTACCGCACATTCTTGGAGAAAATTGGTCACAGGTAAAGAATATTGGAATTTGAAAACAGAAAATATCAAGGATGTTTTTTATTCATTGCGACTAATCCACTACACAGGAGGAGATGTCTTAGTACTTGAAAACCTCGATTCAGTAGCTATAGCGAGTTCGCTATCGAATAATGAAAACGAGCGTAATAAGGTCCGGGCATTCATTCTCCTCTGGGCAATTCTTGTCAATGATGGTGAGATTTTTGTAAATCAGTTATTGGCGGGTTTTGAACGGAAGCAAATTAAAGACAGATTAATTAGGATGATGTTACAAAAACGTTCAGTACTACAGGCAATTTTTCCTAGCAAGGAGTCTGTAAAGCGTATCAATCGAATCATCACAGTTGAACGTCAGGAGGCAAATAGTGGAAGTGAAGGTTTAGGGCGTTCTATTTCCTCATTAAAACGGACGGAACCACTTCAGGGCGAATTTAAGAAAATATCTGAAAATAATGATGATATAGTCTTTTCGAATGACTATTTCCGTAAAGTGCCACCACGTCGTAAGGACTGGGCGCGTTCGCTAGGATTGTGGAATGATGAATCGGGCATAACTCAACGTGGGGAAGAGTTCGTCAATAGACTTACTCAAGCTGGGTACATCAATACTGAGGGCGTTTTCATCTATTGGCCTATGGATTATGAACTAGTTCGGGCCGGCTTTAAGCCCAACCTGCTGGGGGGGCACGCAAATAGTCTTTGGGACTGCCTAATTGATTTTGGAGAGGCATATGCGGGTCTTAGCGTTAAGTTATCTTCGAAGGGTGATACAGATTCAGCTGTGGAACTCATTGGATCTATGAGCAAGGTTTTTCGTTCGCTGCATGTCCGTAAGACTATTTTACGCCGTGAACTACCGACTACAGTTGCTTATTTAACTGCTGTAGCTTGTGCCTGCGCAACACAGAAGCCAGTTCTAAATCTGCCAGATGCTATTACAGCAGAGCAAAAGGGCGATGATCGAAGGTTGATATTTCGACGATCAAGAAACACAGGCGGAGCTCTGAGTTTGAAAAGATAATATGCCGGTATTTTTACTTCCTGATTTCATAGCCGATCTTCAGGACCATGGTGATGCAAATTTTGCTCGGCGAGTTCTAAAGAAGACCTTGCGGTCTGACGGTACCTTCCGTCAGGATGCTCATGACCATCGATATGAAGGAATTGACGGAGCTTGGATACGCTACGTGAGCCGTGGTCGTTCGGCCTATCGTGTGATCTACCTACGTATTGGAGAAAATATTTATCTGTTCCGTGCTGGAGAACACAGTATCGAAAAAAGATTGATTACTCCCGCTGCTAGATCGTTTGAGTCTGCTGTTTCGGTGACAGAATCGAAGCAAAAGGTTGCAGCGGCTTATGCGGAGAGTCGAGCAGGTGAGATTACCCAAGAATCAGCACGTCGAATCAACCGATTTAAACGCAACGTACCAACGCCACAGATCAATCGTGAAATTCTCTCACGGCGTAACTTGCCACATAAAGATATCTGGTTGGTCGCACCTTTTATTAACGCAGATTTATTTACCCCAACAGCGTCTTTTGGTAAGCTCCTTCTGGACCAAGTTGAAGATGGGGCGAGTGTAGTGTTAATAACTGCACCTCCAAAGGATAAAAATATCGAGTGGATGGAGAGACTTGCAGAACGGCACATCAGTATATTTGTCTACCCTCGAATACACACCAAGTTGTATTGTTTTGTCTTCGATGAGAAACGGCGTTATGAGCAGGGCCTTAGGTATGGAGACTACTATTCATCGTTGATCCTGCTTGGGTCGGCAAACCTAACTTCAGCTGGCATGGCTATGGGTAGAGGGAGATTTAATGAGGAGTTGTGTTATGTAGTGCCAGAAGATGAAATCGGTTTTATCGAAAGCTATGTGACAGAGTTGATGTTGCGTGGATACGAACTGCCTGATGTGCGAGCATTTCTGGCGCGGGGACAACAGCAAAAACTGGAGAATGAAAGATGGTAATGGAACCAGAACAGTACTATAAAAAAAGTAATTTGAAGGATAACCCTTTTCGAGCAAATCCAAACTTTGCGGCAGACCCGCGCGCAAAGATTTGGGTCGGCTATGAGAAACAAAAAAATCAGTTAGAAAAATACCTGATACGATCACTCTCTGATCAAGTTGCTAATACTAATTTTTTGATGCTTTTTGGGGACTATGGTACTGGAAAATCGCATGCATTGATGTGGGCGCAGCATAGAATACTTCATGAAGACAAAGATACATTCAATTCTGTTTGCTATTTTATACCGACTCTACGTAAGACCAATCTAACTTTCGCTGGAGCATTTCTGGATGACATTGTTACCAAGTCGGATTTTTTAACAGATGTGAAGAGTTTTCACCATTTTTTAGTAGAGTGTGTAACTGCTTGTCGTAATGCTCATGGCTATGATCATGACATGGATCCTGAAAAGATCATCGAAATGCTGATCCCGCCGATTGAATTGAGCAACTTTGCCAAAAATATCTACCATTGCCAAGATATGGATTTTAGCGAGTTGATCATGCCCAACAAGCTAACAGATTATCAAGCAGTGATGATTTTCACACGGGTTGTGAATCTATTCATCCAAGAAATTCAGATTTCTGAGACAGAAACACGCCGTTTTAAGAAAGGTGCATATCTTTTCATTGACGAATTAGATGACCTAGAGCGAGCAAGCCTTAAGGAAGCACGGCAGGTGAACGATATTCTGCGACGTATTTATGACAGCTGTCCGAATTGCTTTTGTATGATTATTGCACTTACAGCAGAACGCGCAGGAATTACAGTAATGTTTCTGGATTACGTTCTCACACGAATAAATCGACAGATAGAGCTATCCACCCTAGATAAGGTTGACACTGTCAACTTTGTTAAAGAAATTTTAGATAGTAATCGTATCAATGTAAGTGAGAAAACCGGTTTCCACCCCTTTGAGAAAAAGGCTATTGAGAGTATTGCTTCACAGCTCGTAGCGATAACTCCTCGTAAGATCGTCACAACAATGCAGCAAATTATTGAGGAAGTCAGGTTAGCTGGTCATAACCCATCAGATTGTGCTGTTTCAGTGGATTTCTTGGATGAACACGAGATTGTTGAAGAGGTATTGGGCGAAGACGACGTAATCTAGATATTAATGTTGGACTTTCATCCCGTGAGTAGGCTCTTTATTTCTTGTATACCATAAAAGATTTTTATCAGCTTCCCGTAGTCGAATTGGAAAACCGTTATGCCGCGCTGGTGCGTCAGGCATTACCCTTGTGGAATATAGACAGCGATTCGCCCCTAGCGCTGCTGAAACTACGTGAAAACGGGATTTACCGAGTATTCGACCGGTCTGCCAATCAAAATTACGTTGTCCGCGTACACCGCGCCGGTTACCACAGCGACGCCGAGTTACGATCCGAATGGCAATGGATAACCGGCCTGAAAGAGTACGGCGTGCTGACGCCGGAACCGCGCTGTTCCAGGAACGGACGCATGTTTGAAATCGTCGAGTCTCCCGGCGTGCCGGAACCGCGCCAGGTGGATGTCGTCGACTGGATTGAGGGCGAACAGTTGGGCAGCGTGGAGGAGGGACTGGAGGGTTCCCCGGACCAGATACGCGCCCGCTTTGAAACCCTGGGCAGCGCCATGGCGAAGATGCACAACCATGCCTCGCAATGGCAGGCGCCGGAAGGCTTTACCCGGCATGCCTGGGACGTTGATGGCCTCACCGGCGAAGCGCCGTTCTGGGGCCGTTTCTGGGAACTGCCGGCCCTGAGCGCCCGGCAGCGGGATATGATGCTCGAGGTAAGGGACAGGTTACGCGCCGGATTGACGGAACTGGGAACGGCGCCGGACATTTATGGTTTAATCCATGCGGACCTGGTATTTGAAAATGTCCTGACCGGCGCGGACGGCATCCGGGTGATCGATTTTGATGACTGCGGCTACGGCTGGCACCTGTTCGACATCGCTACTTCGATTATATTCCTGCACGGGACCGGGCATTTTGCCATGGCAAAAGAAGCGCTGGTTGCGGGGTACCGGCAAAACAGGCCGTTGCCGGACGATCACCTGGCATGGTTTCCGGTATTGCTGATGGCGCGCGCAACCACGTACCTGGGCTGGATGCACACCCGCTCGGAGACGGAAACCGCCAGGGAGATGACCCCGTACATCATTGAACTGGTCATGAACCTGGCAGAAGATTATCTTGGGAACCTCTGAACAAACCCTCCAGAGAACGGCGCTCACGATCGTTTGCCTGGGAGCGTTTATCACCCCCCTGATGCTGTCGGCAGTAAACGTGGCCATCCCCACTATCGCCCAGGGGTTGAAGATGGACGCGATAACCGCAAGCTGGGTGCCCCTGGCATACCTGTTGTCCAGCGGCGTATTCCTGTTGCCGTTCGGGCGGCTGGGGGACATGTACGGGCGCAAGAAAATGTTCCTGTCCGGTATGACGACGGTGACCATTGCATCGATTCTTGCTTCCATGGCCCAGTCCGCCCTGTTGCTGATCCTGTGCCGGGCATTGCAGGGCATGGGCGCGGCGATGCTGTTCGGTACCGGTATCGCAATCCTGTCTTCCGTTTATCCTCCGGAGAAACGCGGAAAGGTACTGGGATTGTCCGTTTCCTCCGTGTACCTGGGCCTGACCTGCGGACCTTTTGCGGGCGGTTGGGTTACCCAGCAGTTCGGTTGGCGCGGTGTGTTCGTATTCCATATCCCGGTGGTCCTGCTGGTTATCATCCTGGGGCTGGTTAACCTGAAGGGAGAATGGCGCGGGCCGGAAGGGCAGAAGTTCGATATCCCCGGCGCGCTTATCTACGGCGCTGCCGTGATTGCCCTGATGTACGGGTTCTCGACCCTGCCTGCGTTGTCCGGGTTTGCCCTGATCCTGCTGAGCGGCATCGGCTTCGTCGTGTTCTTCAGGTACGAAAAGCGTCTGGAGTATCCCCTGTTCAACGTCAACCTGTTCTCGGGCAACCCGGTATTGACCTATTCCTGCGTGGCTGCGTTGATTATGTACTCCTCCACCTTTTCCGTGACTTTTTTAATGAGCCTGTACCTGCAGAATATCAGGGAATTTACTCCCCAGCTTGCCGGGCTGATCATGATTTCCCAGCCCCTGGTCATGACCTTGTTTTCCCCTGTGGCCGGCAAAATGTCGGACCACTATGAGCCCCGTCTCATCGCATCTTCAGGAATGGGTCTGACGGCAATCGGCCTTGCCATGCTGGCTGCGGCAGACACGGGGACGCAGACCGAACTTATCGTCCTGACCCTGATGCTGGCCGGTTTCGGGTTTGCCCTGTTCTCATCTCCGAATACCAACGCCATCCTGAGTTCCGTTGACAGGAAATACCTCGGCGCAGCCTCCGGGACGGTAGCGACCATGCGGGTAATCGGACAGATGTTCAGTATGGGAATCGTAACCCTGGTCTTCGCCCTGATGCTGGGCCCGGTTCAGTTCTCACCGGAACAGCACGGCCAATTGCTTGCCAGCATCAACGCCAGCTTTATTGCGGCCTCGGCGCTTTGTTTCGTCGGCGTGTATTTCTCCCTCAAGAGGGGCAATCTGCGCAATTAATAGATGGGGTCAGAGTAAAATTTCTTCGAAATTCTTACTCCGACCCCTGTGTTCCAGTGGTCTCCAATCTTTCGGGGTCAGAGTAAGAATTTCGCCAGAAATTTTACTCTGACCCCTTAATTTCAATACCATGGTGACATGCTGTAATCCAGGTTCAGGTCGTCGTAATGGCCCATGGTGGTGGTAAACGCCTTGTTCAGGTAGAGCAGGGGTTTCTTGCCGCCGTTGACGATCACCTCCTTTACCTCGCCGATAATGACCGCGTGGGTATGGGCGACCAGCATTTCCTCTACAGTGCAATCAAAACCTGCCAGGGCCTCCTGCAGCACCGGCGCCCCGGTAACCAGTTCCGTCCATTTTCCGAATTTAAAACGGTCTTCCGGGTTTTCGCCGAGCATGCCCGCAAAGTGTTTAGCAAGGTGTTCCTGGCTCTGCGCCAGTACGTTGACGCTCATGCAGCGGCTTTCCGCTATATGCTGAAAGCTGTTGCCGCTGAAGTTCACACATGCCAGGAGGCGCGGAGGTTCCGCCGAAAAAGAGCAGACCGCACTGGCGGTCAACCCCGAGCGAACGTCCCCGTTGCGGGTGGCGATAATATTCACTGCGCCGGTCAACTGCGCCATCCCGTTGCGGAACCTGTCCGTGTCCAGATTGGTGTCGCGAAGAAATTTTTTCATTATTCTCGAAGTTAAGAGGTCAGAGAATTGCAGGGGTCAGAGTAAAATTTCTGCGAAATTCTTACTCCGACCCCGGTGCTCCAGTGGTCTCCAATCTTTCGGGGTCAGAGTAAGAATTTCGCAGAAATTTTACTCTGACCCCATAAATTGTACAGTTATGGTACTGTAAGAACGGGCAAGTTGCCACAAGACCGGAGGAAACACAGCATGCTCAGAACGGGCAAAGAATACCTGGAATCAGTGCGGGATAACCGCCGTGTACCGTAAATGAGTAATACCCGGATCTCTTCCGGCTATATGTCTTTCCTGGAGGGTCTCATTGAACAGGCCGGTGAGATTCCACTGAAGTATTTCCGGAGCGACCTGGCGGTAACGGACAAACACCTGAAGGGAGAATCTTTCGATCCGGTCACCCGGGCCGACAGGGAAACGGAAGAGTTCATCCGCGCGGGAATTGCCGCCAAATTTCCCGGCCATACCATCATCGGCGAGGAGTTCGGCACAACACAGGGAACCGATTCGCTTACCTGGTTGATCGATCCCATCGACGGCACCCGCGGGTTCATCTCGGGCACTCCCATGTGGGGGGTCCTGGTTGGGTTGAAACAGGCCGATGAGTGCCTGGTCGGCGCCATGCGCCAGCCCTACACCGGTGAAACCTGGATAGGTGACGGCAGGACGGCGCACTTCACAAGCCGGCAGCAGCGTTCCCGGATCACGGTGCGGGAACAGGTACGCCTGGCGGAAGCCATTGTGTGTTGTACCCATCCGGCCATGTACCCTACCAATGAAGCGCGGGAAAAGTTCATGCGCGTGGTTGCCGGGTGCCGTTTTTCCCGTTATGGAACGGAATGTCTGGGCTATGGAATGCTGGCCTGTGGTTATGTGGACCTGGTTATCGAGGGCGGTCTGTCAGCCTATGACATTATGCCGCTGATCCCCATCGTGGAAGGCGCCGGCGGCATCATTACCGACTGGCAGGGCAACGCCGCGCTGAACGGCGGACTGATCGTTGCCGCTACCGGCAGGCAGTTGCATGACGAAGTGTTGAACCTATTGAATTAACCCTCTTTTTCCGAAAATAAAGCTGCCTCCGGCAGCACCATGTGATAACCTGTAGGGCCGGTATTCTCACAAGCATGCACCGCAATGTCCCTGATAGACGAACTTCTGCTGAATAACGCCCGCTATGCCGAAAATTTTGACAAGGGCAACCTGCCCGGGCCGCCGGCGCGTAAACTGGCGGTGGTAGCCTGCATGGATGCGCGCCTGGACCCGTACCGGATTCTCGGTCTTGAAGAAGGCGACGCCCATGTCATACGCAATGCCGGCGGTGTGGTCAGCGAGGACGTAATCCGCTCACTGGTCATCTCCCAGCGCCTGCTCGCGACCCGGGAAATAGTGCTGATCCATCATACGGATTGCGGGATGCTCACCTTTCGCGATGACGCCGTAAAAGATGCGATAGAAGCCGATACCGGACTGCGCCCCGCGTTTGCGCTGGAAGCTTTCGCAGATCTGGAGCAGGATGTGCGCCAATCCATAGCCCGCATCCGCGTCAATCCGTTTATCCTCCACAAGGACCGGATACGCGGTTTTATCTACGACTGCGCCACAGGCCGGCTGGACGAAGTGACCGACGGTTCCTAGCCCGTAATTATGCGTTTATTCCAGTTTGCTAAGCTAGGCACCGTCCTTCTTCTGTCCTGTGCGGCTGCGCAGGCGCCCGGGCAGGATTCCCGGCAACAGGCGACACCGGTCAAGTACACGGAAGCGCTCAATAAACCTGTGATGCAGACCGTACAGTTGCCGGGTTACCTGGAAGCGCCCAATGTCAGCGTCCTGGCAAGCGAAATAAGCGGCCTGGTGACGGAACTCAAGGTGAGGGAAGGAGAACGTGTCACCACAGGTCAACCCCTGGTCATGTTGCGTACCACGCCGCTGGAGTTGAGCCTGCAAGCCGCGCAGGCTCGCCTGAAAGAGGCGCAGGCGCGTCGTAGACTGGCTGAAACCCGCCTGGAGCGCTACCGGGGGTTGATCGAGAGAAACGCTATCTCGCGCCAGGAACTGGATGAAGCTCGCTATGAATTCGATGCCTGGGAGGGCCGGATTGAAACATTGCGCGCGGAGGTTGCAAGTATCCGGTTTGACATTGAGCGCAGCACAATCCGCGCCCCGTTCAACGGCGTAGTGGTTGCCCGCCATACCGAGGTGGGGCAATGGAGTGAGGCAGGCAGCAGGGTGCTGGAAGTATTGTCGACGGATACCCAGGAAGTCCACGTGGACGTGCCGGAAAAGTATTTCAACGGACTGAAGTCAGGCGTCAATGTGAACGTCACGTTTGATTCGATGCCCGGCCGGGAGTTCGCGGCGTATATCCGCGCCATAATTCCACGCGCCGACCCCCGTGCGCGCACGTTTCCGGTAAAACTGCGGTTGCGGGAACCCAGTGCCCAAATCGGCGCCGGCATGATCGCCCGGGCGGCATTCCCCATCGGAGAGTCCGTTCCCGGCACGCTGGTGCCCAAAGACGCCATTGTGCGGATGGGCAACAACACCATGGTATTCCTGATCGATCGGGGTAGCGCCGTCCCGGCGCCGGTTACGGTCAGCGGCGCCATGGGTGTATGGTCGGTGGTGAACGGCGCCGTCGCCCCGGGAGACAAGGTGATCATCCGTGGTAACGAACGGTTGCAGCCCGGCCAGCCCGTACAGGCCGAGCTGTTGCCGTACCCGCCTCCATGAACCTCATACAGTCCTGTATCCGTCACCCGGTTTCCACCTCGGTGGGCGTTCTGTTCCTGATCCTGTTCGGCGTTGTTGCCCTGATCAACCTGCCGGTACAGTTGGCCCCGGATGTGGACAAGCCGGAAATAACGGTGACTACCATCTGGCCCGGGGCCAGCCCCCTTGAGATAGAACGGGATATCATCGACGAGCAGGAGGAAGAGCTTAAATCCCTGGAAGGGCTGGTCAGAATGCGCAGCGAGAGTCGTGACGGCATAGGCGTTATCACGCTGCGGTTCCAGGTGGGGACCGACAAGGATGCGGCCCGGCTCAAGGTGTCGAACCGCCTTGACCAGGTTGAATCCTATCCGACCAATGTCGAGAAGCCGATTATATCCGGTCAGGCAGGCGTTTCCGGAGCGATAGCCTGGTTTCAGATTGCCCCCACTCCGGAAAACGGCTTCGAAGGGGATATTTCAACACTGTATGACTTCATCGATGATTACGTCATGCCCGACCTGGAGCGGGTGGAAGGCGTATCTGCAGCGAATATCTACGGCGGGCGGGAAACGGAAATCCAGGTCATCGCCGACCCGGCAAAACTGGCCCTGCGCCAGGTTACGCTGCTTGAACTCGCCGATGCCATAGAACGGGAAAACCGCAACTACAGTGGGGGTGATTTCGACGAAGGCAAGCGGCGCTATATCGTGCGTACCGTGGGTGAATACCGGAGTCCGCAGGACCTGGGAAACATTGTCATCGCCAATCGCAATAACGTTCCCGTTTACCTGCGTGACGTGGCCCGGGTGGAAATCACCCATGAAAAACCCACGGGCGCTATATTCAGTCTGAATAACAAGACAATGGCGATGAATATACAGCGCCAGGTCGGCGCCAACGTACTGGATATCATGGCTGAGGTGAAGGAAAGGGTGGCAAGGCTCAACAAGGAATTACTGGTTCCCCGGGGGCTTTACCTGGACCTTGTCTGGGAGCAGACCCGTTACATCAACAGTTCAATAGACCTGGTGCGCAACAACCTCATTATCGGCGGCACCCTGGCCATTCTCGTGCTGGTGGTCTTCCTGCGCAGCGCGGGCAGCACCCTTATCGCCGCACTCACTATTCCCATCAGTGTTATCGGCACCTTCCTGATGATGGCTGTGTTCAATAAAACGATAAACGTCATCAGTCTGGCCGGTCTGGCCTTTGCAACCGGCATGGTGGTGGATAATTCCATCGTCGTCCTGGAGAACATTTACCGTCACAGGCAGACCGGGAAATCAACCTTCAGCGCTGCCTGTGACGGAGTCAGGGAAGTTTGGGGAGCCGTGCTCGCCAGTACCCTGACAACCATCGCCGTATTTGCCCCGGTGATCCTGATGGAAGAGGAAATAGGACAGTTATTTGCCGATATCGCCGTGGCCATCAGTTGCGCCGTGGGTCTGAGCCTGATCGTGGCGACTACCGTTATTCCCACCATGTCGGCCCGCATGCTCAGGGTTGCCGGCAGGGGCGGCGGTTTCCACGAGCTATGGGGCGGGGTCCGGCTGGCTGCGGCCATAAGGGACGGGATAGTATCCCTGTCTTACTGGATAAACGCATCGGTCATTCGCCGGATACTCATCGTCAGCGTGGTGGTGGCGCTGGCAGTGGTCATAAGTATCGCCATAAAACCTAAAACGGAATACCTGCCTACGGGTAATACCGATTTCCTGTTCGGCCTGCTCCTGCCTCCGCCGGGATATACCGTGACGGAGCGAATGAAGATACATGACGAGTTTTCCGTCGCCATGGAAGACTTCAAGTCCTATCCCCCCGGCACGCCGGAAGCAGAAAACCTGCCCGGCGGCGGGTTGAATTCGTTTGTTTTCGGGTTTGAAGGTGAGACGATATTCATGGGCGTCTCCCCGAATGAGCCGCTGCGGACCAACGAGTTGATCCCCATCTTCCAGCAGGCCCTGGCAAGTGTTCCGGGCGCCATACCGATACTGCAACAATGGAGTATCTTTGAAGACGAAAGCGGAGAAGGCCGCAGTATCGACGTGGAGATCAAGGGGCCGGATCTGGGAAGGCTGATTGCCATGGGCGGCGAAATATTTGCTGTTGCTCCCCGGGCATTACCGGGCGCCCAGGTCTTTCCAATACCCGGACTGGATCTCGGCAACCCGGAGGTCCAGGTGGTGGTGGACCGGCGCCGAGCCGCGGAACTGGGTATCAGCAATCGTGATCTGGGTTTCTCGGTGGACACACTGGTGGACGGCGCCAAGGTCAGTGATTACCAGTACGAAGGCAAGGAGATCGATATACGCCTTAAGGCAGAGGAAGGCATCGCCTATAATACCCATACCCTGGAACAACTGCCTATCGCAACGCCGGACGGACGCCTCGTGACGCTCGGCGCTATCGCTGACGTATCGCTGACCTACGGTCCGGTGCAGATTAACCACCGGGAGCGTGAGCGCACCATCGCCATTCGCATCCTGCCGGAGACGGAGATGCCGATTGAGGCCGCCATGGAAATCATACAGGCGAAGATCATAGACCCCATGAAGCAGCGGGAGGAGTTCAACGGGTTGTATCGAATCGAGATGTCCGGCAGCGCCGATAAGCTGGTCAGCGCAGGCAACGCGTTGAAATGGAACCTGATTCTGGCGCTGATCATCACTTTCCTGCTCATGTCCGCGCTGTTCGAGAGCTTTCTTTATCCTTTCGTCATCATGTTCAGCGTACCCCTGGCCGCGCTGGGAGGTTTTCTCGGCCTGGCCCTGGTCAATGTGGCCATCGCCTACCAGCCCCTGGACGTGCTGACCATGCTGGGCTTCATCATTCTCCTGGGCACCGTCGTCAACAACCCCATCCTGATCGTGCACCAGTCCCTGAACTTTATCAGGAAAGAGGGCATGGAAGCCCATGCCGCGATCCGGGAGGCGGTACACAGCCGCATCCGCCCCATCTTCATGAGCGCCGGCACCTCGACATTTGCCATGCTGCCCCTGATCGTTGCGCCCGGCGCCGGTTCGGAGCTGTACCGGGGCATAGGCGGGGTGGTGGTCGGCGGACTGCTGGTGTCCACCGTGTTTACCCTGTTCATCGTCCCCGCCATGCTGAGCCTGGTGTTCGACCTGCGCAAACTGCTGACGGGCAGGCCGGACGGTCGCACTGTCACAGCGGAAGCGTTGCCGGATTAATCGGTGCATGACCGGGAATGTACCCCCCCCCCCCCGACATGTGGGTTCAGGCTGCAATTTCGTCCCCGCCCGCGTAAAATGGGCTATACTGTCCTGACGGAGTTACGCGTTAATAACAGGAGATAAAACTATGAAGGAAACATATACAATCATAAGCGTGGGCGTCGCGTTAGCCCTGGTGATTGTGGTCAATGGAAGCATCATGCGCCAGGACGTCAGAGATCTGCAAATGCGGGCTGCAAATATAGAGTCCAGGGTATCTGTGATAGAAGGGCAGTTAGCCCTGCTGATCGAAGCATGGGATATCAAGAAGCCTTCCCGTTCGACGGTAGCGGGGAAATAAACAACAAGGACGTACAGTCATTTTCAATGACATAACCGTTGATTAACTGCTTCCCGAATATATCAGGGTAGCATGGGAAGCCACCGGTCCGCTGAGATTAACCACTGTGTCATCCCCTGGGCGTGGCGCTTTTGGCATACACCGCTTTCATGCAGCAGTTGGACGGCAACGGGAACCTTAAGCTTCTCCTGGAAATGAATAAGGTTCGGCGCGAGGTCTTTCCCTGACAATTTACATTCTACCAGGCAGAGGGGTTCCCTCCGCTCCGATAGGAGGAAATCCACTTCCCGCTTTTCTTTGTCCCGGATGAAGTTCAAGCTGATTGTTTTATCTCCTTGCTCCTGCCAGAACCGGACCGCTTTGAGCAAATGCAGCGCAACCAGGTTTTCAAAGCGGGCGCCCTCGTCCTCGATTTCAGCCCAGTCGAACAGGTACACCTTGGCCTCTTTACGCAAGGCCCGGGCGACGCGGGTCGCATACGGGGTAATGCGGAACAGGTAAAAAAACTGCTCAAGCAGCGCAATCCAATCGCGGGCTGTCTCAAAAGCAACGCCAACGTCTTCCCTGAGCGCGTTGATCGACAGCGGATTGCCGATGCGTTCGGGAATGAGATGAGACAGGTGCTCCAGTAAGGAAATATCCCGAATCGCGCTGGCATCGCGAATATCTTCCCGGACAAGCAGCCGCTTCCGTTCCGCGAACCACAGGTTATAAAAGTCGGCGCGTCCCCGGCTGAACGGTTCGGGAAACCCGCTGAACCGGAACAGTTGCCGGTAGGCATCACGGTGCTCCTGCGCGTCCGCAGGCGGATGGTTCAAGCCTTGATTAAACGCGGCAAACCCGGTTGATTGTCCACTGAGCTCGCCAAGACTCAACGGCAACAACGAGACGCTGAAGTACCGCCCCAACAGACTGTCTCCGCCTTTTTTGAAGAGATCCAGCCGCCCGCTGCCTGTCACCAGAAATTGAAACTCATCCTGGTACTGGTCATACACCCCCTTCAGGTAATTCTTCCAGCGGGCATACTCGTGGATCTCATCAAGGACGACCAGAAAAGGCTGGTCGGGTTGGCGGTTTTCTTTTTCCAGGAAAGCGGGGTCGGTAAGTATTCTTTTCTGGTGCGGCAGGGTGTCCCAGTTGAGGTACAGGCTTTGGCTGAACTGCCGCTGGTAATGCTGCGCCAGCGTTGTTTTCCCGACCTGGCGCGGGCCACTGACAAAGGCCATCTTGTTGAATTCGGCAACAATCCTGTCAACCAGCGTGAGCAGTGTACGTTCAATCATCCCCATATTTTAGACAAAACTCTAAAAAAGTCACGACTTTTTTAGAGTTAGGTCGAATTTATGGCTTGTATTTCCCGCAGCCTGCCCTCGGCAATTTCCACGTAGCGGGGCTCCTGTTCTATCCCGATGCTTCGCCTGTTCAGTTTTTGCGCGACCGCGCAGGTGGTGCCGCTGCCCAGGAACGGGTCCAGGATCAGATCTCCTTCATTACTGCTTGCCAGTATCACTCGCTCGAGCAATGCTTCCGGTTTCTGCGTTGAATGGGCTTTTTTGCCGTGTTCATCCTTGATGCGTTCCTTTCCGGTACAGAGCGGGATCTGCCAGACCGAGGTCAACTGCTTGCCGTTATTAAACTGCTTCATGTCCTGGTGGTTGAAGGTATATTTTTTCTGCTGCTCCGACTTTTTCGCCCAGATCAGGGTTTCCGTGGCATTGGTGAAGCGCACCCCGCGAAAGTTGGGCATGGGATTGGTCTTGTGCCACTGCACGTCGTTGAGGATCCAGTAGCCCAGGTCCATCATGATCTTTCCAACCCTGAAAATATTATGGTAGGAACCGATTACCCAGATGGTTCCGTCATCCGCCAGGACTCTACGGCAGGCTCTCAGCCATTCAGCGGTGAATTCATCGTAGCTCTCGAACGATGAGAATTGATCCCAGGTATCGTCAACCCCGTCCACCAGGGTTTGATTGGGTCGGTATAACTCCTGCTTGAGTTGCAGGTTGTACGGGGGGTCGGCGAAAATTAGCTTCACGGCTTTTTCCGGCAATTCCGGCAATATGTCAATACAGTTTCCGGTGTGGAGACGGTAATCAGCAGTGCCGCCGCCGGTTTGCGAACAGGGTAATTGTCGCGTCATGGCATCAGAAATTTCTGCTCAGACTCCGGAAACTGATGATGAAGCACATCCCCGGCCAGCAGGTCCGCGATATCAATCGAACAGACCGATTGCAGACCGCGCCACGCAGGCACGCTGTTGACCTCCAGCACCAGGTAGTTGCCCTGCGCATCGCGAATGATATCGACGCCGCCATAGAGGATGCCCGTTGCCTTCGAAGCGGCTTCGGCCAGTTGCCGTAATGCCGGGGTGAGAACGGCGGGCAGGCACTTGCCGCCGCGGGCGCGGTTGGTGACCCAGTGCTCGGAAATACGTTCCATGGTTGCTACCGCCTGGTGATTGATGACAAAAACCCGCCAGTCACGTCCGTTGTGGTCGTCCTGGTCGATGAACTGTTGCAGGTAATAGACACCGTTGATCAGTTCCGCGTCCAGTTCATAATCTTCTGAATCGATCAGTTGCAGGCCGCGCCCGCAGTTGCCGAACAGGGGTTTTTGTACTATGGAACGCCCTTTTTTCAGTTGGGCATGAATGACGCTGTGGGCTGCTTCGTCGTTTTCACAGACCCAGACGGGCGGTGCAGGGACCCGGTGTTGCATGAGCAGGAAGCTGGTCATGGCCTTGTCCACGGTGCGCTCAATGCTGATGGCGTCGTTATACACGACAACGCCGGAATGCTGAAGCGCATGCAGGATGTCCAGCCTGAAGGTCACCTCCTCAAAAGTGCCCGCGGCGATGGCGCGCACAAATACGGCGTCTGGCAGGACATCGGTAAAACCGGGGATATTCAGTCCCGTGCGAGACTGTTCATAACCGATACCGCAATCCCTTAAGGAAACGACCTGTGCCTGTGAGCCGTTGCGCCCGAACGCGTCTGCCAGCCGCTGTTCATGCCAGCCGTTGTTGTCAGAGAAGATAACGGTTTGTTTCATAACTGTAGGTGGAAGGGGACGGACCCCCGCTTACAACATGCGGGGGCCTGCTTGAAATCCGTCCCCGAATTCTTAAATGTCACCATTATAATGATGTTATGAGCGATAACGCACTAATCATTGTCGGCGCGAGTGCCAGGGCAGCGGCTTTTTCTGCGCACAGGGCCGGATATACACCGTACTGGCTGGATCAGTTCGGGGATGAAGATCTGCGGCGGCGCTTCCCGGGAAATGTCATACCCGATTATCCGCAGGCGGCAGTTGAACTGATTGCCGGGGCGCCTGATGCGCCGTTTCTGGTTACCGGCGCAATGGAGAATCATCCGGGCGTTCTTGAACAGCTTTGCGCGCAACGAAAATTACTGGGCAACCCGAAACCGGTCTGTTCCAGGGTGCGGGACCCGTCCATATTATACGAAGCGTTGCGGCGGAACGGGGTCCCTTGCCCTGAGATACGGACGATTGAACGGGGACGGATTTTAAGCATGCCCCCGCATGTTGTAAGCGGGGGTCCGTCCCCCCACCTCAATGACTGGCTGATGAAGCCTTTGCGAAGCGCTGGCGGGATTGGAACCCGGCACTATCACGGGCAACCCGTTGATGCTCGCTACTACCTGCAGGAATACCTGCGGGGCGACAGTTTTTCCGCAGTCTTCATCGGCGCTCGGGGGTACTGCCGGCTGTTGGGGGTGACGCGGCAGTTGGTCGGTTTACCCGAATTCCATGCCGGAGAATTCAGTTATTGCGGCAGCATAGGTCCAATGGAATTGAACGACACCGAAAACGAGCAATGGTGTCGTATAGGGGAGGTGCTTGCCGGTGAATTTGAACTCAAGGGACTGTTCGGTGTCGACGCGATAAAACGGCAGAACAGTATTTACCCTGTTGAAGTCAACCCCAGGTACACCGCATCGGTAGAAGTACTGGAACTTGCTTTGGGCTGCCATGCAGTCAAATACCATTATGATGCCGGTAACAATCAGGCGCTCACCATCGAGGAACGAACGCCCCGCCACAAGGTCGGCAAGGCCATCCTGTTTGCGCCGGAGGACCTGGTTTTTACCGGGTGTGACCAGGGCGGGTTTACCATTGCAGACATCCCCGCACCGGGTACGGCAATACAACAGGGCCAACCGGTCCTGACTGTACTGGTGAACGGCGACAGTATTGCCTCCATCACGCACAGCCTGAAGAGAGCGGCCGGAAACATTTACAAAAACCTGGTGGTTACTTTCTGATAACACACGGGGTCAGAGTAAGAAATTCGAAGAATTTTTACTCTGACCCCTTATTTCCGACCCCATATATCGATAAACTATCAAATTTGTAACCTGGAGAGAGTGATTGGAACAATTCAGAGGAACAACGATCCTGTCGGTACGGCGGGGCAACAAAGTGGTTGTTGGCGGAGACGGCCAGGTATCCCTCGGTGATACCGTGATGAAAGGCAATGCCAACAAGATCAGGAAGCTGTACCGTGAACAGGTCATAGCGGGGTTTGCAGGCGGGACTGCGGATGCGTTCACCCTGTTCGAACGCTTCGAGGCCAAGCTGGAATCCCACCAGGGCCAGCTGGTGCGTTCGGCCGTCGAGTTGGCCAAGGACTGGCGCACGGACCGGATGTTGAGACGTCTGGAAGCCATGTTGTGTGTTGCCGACAAATCCAATTCGCTCCTGATTTCCGGCAACGGTGACGTGATAGAACCTGAAACCGGCATCATGGCTATCGGTTCCGGGGGAGCTTACGCCAAGGCCGCCGCGCTGGCGCTGCTGGAAAACACGGAACTGGGCGCGCGCGAGATTGTCGAAAAAGCCCTGCACATTGCCGCCGACATCTGCATTTATACGAACCGTAACATCACCCTGGAAGAACTGCCTTCCGAAGGAGCGAGAAAATAGTGGAAGCACTGACGCCGAAACAGATCGTCGCGGAACTGGATAAGCATATCATCGGCCAGGACGCGGCAAAGCGGGCGGTGGCGATTGCATTGCGCAACCGCTGGCGGCGCGCCCAGGTCAACGAGGAATTGAGGAACGAGATCACGCCCAAGAATATCCTGATGATAGGCCCCACGGGAGTGGGAAAGACGGAGATCGCCCGGCGCCTGGCCAAACTGGCGAACGCGCCTTTCATCAAGATTGAGGCGACCAAGTTTACCGAAGTGGGTTATGTGGGCAGGGACGTGGAATCCATCGTGCGGGACCTGGCAGACGTCGCCGTCAAGATGACCCGTGAAGAAGAGATGGAAAAAGTGCGGGACCGGGCCGAACGGGCCGCGGAAAACCGGGTGCTGGACATTCTTCTGCCGCCTGCCCGGATGGGTACGGAGGAAGAACAGGCCAGCACTACCAGGGAGAGGTTCCGCACACTGTTGAACAGCGGTGAACTGAATGACAAGGAGATCGAGATAGAAGTCAGCATGCCGGCCATCGGTGTGGAGATCATGGCGCCGCCGGGTATGGAAGAGATGACCAGCCAGTTGCAAGGGCTGTTCCAGAGCATGGGCAGTGAAAAAAAGCGCACCAGAAAAGTGCGGATCAGGGAGGCGCTCAAAATCCTGGCAGAGGAAGAAGCTGCAAAAATGGTGAACGAGGATGAGATCAAGGTCAGGGCACTGGAGAACGTGGAACAGAACGGCCTGGTATTCCTGGATGAGATCGACAAGGTGACGCGCCGCGCCGAGGTAAGCGGCGCGGATGTGTCCAGGGAAGGCGTACAGCGCGACCTGCTGCCGCTGGTGGAAGGCTCCACGGTGACGACCCGCTACGGCATGGTGAAAACGGACCACATACTGTTCATCGCCTCCGGCGCGTTTCATTTTTCCAAACCATCCGACCTGATCCCCGAACTGCAGGGCAGGTTGCCGATACGGGTGGAACTCGATGCCCTGGGCGTGGACGAGTTCAGCCGTATCCTGGTCGAACCCGACGCTTCACTGACACAGCAGTACTCGGCGCTCATGGAGACCGAACAGGTTGAACTGTCGTTTTCCGGGGATGGCATTGCGCGTATTGCCGAAATCGCCTGGCAGGTCAACGAGTCCACGGAGAATATCGGCGCCCGGCGCCTGCACACGGTCTTGGAGCGCCTGCTGGAAACCCTGTCTTTCGAGGCGCCCGACCAGGGAGAAAAAACCATAAGAATAGACGCCCGCTACGTGGACGACCACCTCGAAGACCTGATCAAGGACGAGGACCTGACCCGGTATATCCTCTGAGCGGTCATGAGACCCGTATCCGTCAGCCTGAAGAAAAAATCGCGCTGCCTGGTGCTGGAATATCCCGATGGGAAGAGCTTCAGCCTGGGTTGTGAACTGCTGCGGGTTTATTCGCCCTCTGCCGAAGTGCGCGGGCATGGGCCCGGCCAGGAGATTTTGCAGACGGGCAAGGAAAACGTGAACATCGACACGGTCGAACCGGTCGGCAGTTACGCGCTGAAACTGTGCTTTGACGACGGGCATAACTCCGGCATCTATACCTGGGATTACCTGTATCAACTGGGCGAGAACCAGGAACGCCACTGGCAGTCCTATCTGGCTGCGCTGGAAAAGGCCGGCTACACACGCCAGGTACAATGAACCAGACCATCGATTTTAAAGTAAGGGGTCAGAGTAAGAAATTCGTAAGAATTTTTACTCTGACCCCCCAAATCCTGTGAACGAGCCGGTCGATTTCGGTTTCCACAAGGTCCCGCCTGAAGAGAAGGCCCGCCGTGTGGACGAGGTATTCAGTTCGGTCGCTTCGCGCTATGACCTGATGAACGACCTGATGTCCTTCGGCATACACCGTTACTGGAAACGCCTGTGTGTTCACCTGGCCCGCCTGCGGCCCGGTTCCAGGGTGCTGGACGTCGCATCCGGGACAGGCGACCTTGCCGCCCTGCTGAACCGGACGGGTTGTGAAGTCGTCTCCTGCGATATCAACGAGGCCATGCTGAGGTCCGGCAGGGACAAGCTCGCGGACAGGGGGCTGGTCAGCGACGTACATTACGTGCGGGCAGACGCGGAACGGCTGCCGTTTGCCGACAACAGCTTCGATTGCGCCACTCTCGCCTTCGGCCTGCGCAATATGACCGACAAACCGGCAGCGCTGCGCGCCATACACGCCGGGCTGAAATATGGCGGCCAGGTTCTTGTCCTTGAATTCTCCCGGGTTACCTCGGACCTGTTGAGACGGGTTTATGACAGCTATTCGTTCCATGCCATCCCTGCCATGGGGAAACTGGTGCTGCAGGACCCCGACAGCTACCGCTACCTGGTCGAGTCGATCAGGATGCACCCGGACCAGGACAGCCTGAAAACAATGCTGGAGGAGGCCGGTTTTTCCCGCGTCGACTACCTGAACCTGAGCGGCGGCATCGTCGCACTGCACCAGGGTTACAAGTTATGATCAAATACCCCGGTGACAGGAAAGCAAGGGGTCAGAGTAAGAAATTCGCAGAATTTTTACTCTGACCCCAACAATCTAATAGTACTGAAAGTAAATCATGCAAACACTGCAACGCTTCATTAACCAGATGCTGTCCCAGGACCCGGAAACCCTGAACGAACTGGCCGGTCTCTCAGGCAAGGTAATCCAGGTAGAACTGCTCAATACCGCACAGCCCGCCATCAGCCTGTTCATTCAGGATTACGGCGTGCGCATAGAAACGGATCACGCAGGCGAGGCAGACGTCCTGATCCGGGGCACACCCCTGAACCTGCTGGCCTACCTGCGCCCATCGGGGGAGGGCCGGCCGGCCGTAGCCGGGGACCTGGAGATCAGGGGAGACCTGGGCCTGGCGCAGGATTTCCAACGCCTCATGCGCAAGTTCGAGATCGACCCGGAAGAGCAGGCCGCGCGCGTGCTCGGCGATACCCTGGCGCACAAAGCTGCCAACCTTGCGCGCATGGGCGCCGATTTTCTGCGGCAGTTGAAAGATAAAATCGAGCTGGACCTGAGCGAATACGCCTTGTATGAAACGGAATTATTACCCGAACGGGATGAAATCGAACGCTTCAATAACTCTGTGGACGAATTACGCGACGACCTGGAACGCCTCAAACAAAGAGTCTATAGACTATCCGAAGATAAAATATAATCGTCACTTGCTCGCCCCTTTTCGTCATTCCGGCGAAAGCCGGAATCCAGTGGAACAATGGGTCGCCAGAAGCGACACTTTATTCGACTGCATGCCGGGTCAAGCCCGGCATGACAGATTGCGGAGTCAGAGTAAGAGAGTTCAATGTTAACTATAGGACAAATTTTCAGACTGCTCACCATCCAGCGCGTGCTCGTGAAACACGGACTGGATGAGCTGGTCTTCACGCTGCGCCTGTTTCATTCAGTCAGGTGGTTGCAGCGCCTGCTGCCATGGAACTGGTTCCGCAAGCTTGATGAAACCAGGGGAGTCAGGCTGCGTCTGGCCCTGGAAAATCTGGGTCCCATTTACGTAAAGTTCGGCCAGCAACTGTCGACCCGGCGCGACATGCTGCCCGACGATGTCGCCCTGGAACTGGCGAAGCTGCAGGACAAGGTGCCGCCGTTCCCCGGCAGCATAGCCAGGGAGATCATAGAACGCTCGTTGGGAAAAAAGATTGAGGACATATTCAGGGATTTTGACGAAACTCCGCTGGCATCAGCCTCGGTGGCCCAGGTCCACGCCGCCACGCTGAAGGACGGCCGGAAGATGATCGTAAAGGTCATTCGTCCCGGGATAACAAGATTAATCGGCCGCGATCTCGGCATTATCAATATCCTCGCAGAGACACTGGAGCGTTATTCCAGGGACGCAAGACGCCTGAAGCCCAGCGCGGTCGTCGCCGAGTTTGAGAAGACCCTGCTTAATGAACTGGATTTGATGAGAGAAGCGGCATCGGCATCCCAGTTGCGGCGCAACTTTTCCGACTCGGAAGTGTTATACGTCCCGGAGGTGGTGTGGGAACTGACGAACCGGGACGTGATGGTGATGGAACGCGTGACTGGAATACCCGTAAGTGACGTACCGGCCCTGGAGCGGGCGGGGGTGGACCTGAAATGGCTGGCTGAACGCGGGGTGGAGATTTTTTTCACCCAGGTGTTCCGGGACAGTTTTTTCCATGCGGACATGCATCCCGGCAATATCTTTATCCAGCCGGACGGTGACGGCCATGCCCGCATCATGATAGTGGATTTCGGCATCATGAGCTCCCTCAGTGAATACGACCAGCGTTACCTGGCGGATAACTTTCTGGCATTCCTGAACCGCGACTATCAGCGGGTTGCCGAATTGCATATAGAGTCAGGCTGGGTCCCGCCTGAGACCCGGGTGGATGAGTTCGAGTTCGCCATCCGCACGGTCTGCGAGCCGATGTTCGACCGGCCAATCCGGGAGCTTTCTATCGGCACGCTGCTGTTGCGACTGTTCCAGACGGCCCGGCAGTTCAACATGGTGATACTGCCGCAACTGCTGTTGTTGCAGAAGACCCTGGTCAATATCGAAGGACTGGGCCGCCAGCTCCACCCCGACCTGGACCTGTGGGCCACGGCGAAACCCACCATGCAGCGCTGGATGGATGACCGTGTGGGTCTCAGGGCCATGCTGAAGGGAACCAGGGATACGGTTCCCTACTGGCTGAACCGGCTGCCCCAGTTTCCCCACAAGGTAATGGAACTGGTAGACCGCCTGCAGGACGGCCGGTTCCAGGTGGAGTTGAAATCAGGCGAAGTCGACGAACTACGCAGTGAATTACGCAGGAATAACAGGAATAATACCCGTGTCATCATCGGCTGCGCCCTGGTACTGGCTGCACTTGTAATCTACCTGATCGGCCCCGGCGCCTGGATAATTACGGGGTTTCCCCTGTTGCCCCTGCTGCTCGGCATAACCGGCGGCTGGCTGGTCGTCAAGGTATTAAGCGAACTGTAAAGATATTCAGGACCTGGGTAGGAGCTTCAGAGCTTCAGGGGTCAGAGTAAGAAATTCGAAGAATTTTTACTCTGACCCCAGGATCCCACCGAATTCTACCCTGTCTCCCGGAAGGTCGCTGAGGAAGCCAGAAAAGCGCGGCTGCTCGCGCCGATTTTAAACTACTATGCTCCGCCTGGTTCGTGAATATAATCCGACCGTAACTGAATTAAATGCAGTCTTAGCCAATCGGATAATTCCTCCTCATTGAGACTGCCCCCGGCAAGCGCCAAAAATACAGAGAGCATCTCCTGATCGCTCGCTTCAAGACTCATGCCATTAACCATAATAAACAATTCGCAGAGAACTGCAGCGGTGCGTTTGTTGCCATCGACGAAGGGGTGATTTTTCGCTATCCCATAAGCCAGTGAGGCAGCCAGCGCAGCTATCTCAGGGGAAGGATCGCCATAGGCGTAAAGCTGTTGCGGCCTTGCCAGGGCGGATTGTAAAAGTGTCTTGTCTCTTATACCGGCGTCGCCGCCGTGTTCGGTAATTTGTCTTGCATGTACGGCAATAACGAGTTCTTCACTGATCCAGACCGGCGCATGCCTCATTTGGCCAACTCACGCAGGAGATTACGGCGCTTGCGCATAATATCTTCCGCAATCTCCATCTGCCGTTCGAATTCTTCGTCGTATGGCGTTAGCTTGATACCATCGGGTAATTCAACCGCGAAAAGTGAGTCCCCTTTGCCGACGCGTAGTTTCGCCAGCAGGTCTTTGGGCAAAACAACACCGGTTGAATTTCCGACTGTGGTGACTTTCAAGCGCATGGATAATCCTCAAGCTATATTATAACGTTAATTATAACGTCGAAAAATATAGAATCAATAGCCTGTCTTCTATTCAAACACCATCAGGTGGTCGATTTCCGGGCGGATGCCTATGTTTCCGCGGATGGCGCGGCACTGCATACGGAGTCGAATTCTTACTATATTCATTTTGATGGCAAAAAGCACCCTCTAAGGTTGAAAAAAGGCCAAATGCGGATGAATTAATCTGCAAAATCATGCGGTTATGGCGGTTATGCAGGTCCGACCCTATTGACAACATTAACAACCCATTAACAATTGGCAGATAGGCCAAGTCTGGAAAACCTGATTAATTTATCAGTTATCCTTCAAACTTTGCTATTACCTATGATTTTATTACTATAAGTACTCAGACAGAGTTCCCTGTAGGCGAAGAAACAAAATGGCAACAATCACAGAAAACAATGGAGATGCAAGCGCAGACAATGAAACGCTATACACGATATCTCTCGGCGACGTTTTCCAGGGCATGCTTGACCTTGCGAATGATGGAGACTGGGTACGTATCGAACTTACCGCCGGGACAATTTACGATATTACTTTGACTGGGGCTGATTCAGCGTTTATCGAACTCCTTGATGCAGGAGGGAACAGCATAATTTATCCCCGTTCAAAGATTATTTTCAGCCCACCCGGCGACGGTAGTTATTTTATTAATATAGGCAGTTTCGATGAAACCTACACAGGCGAGTATGAACTATCGCTGACGGAGAATACCATCCCGGAGGGCAACTATGATGAGATTTCCGATTATTTGACAAATGGCTATTGGGAGTTCAAAGAAGGTGGAGAACGTCGTGCTTTCGATGTTACTACAGAAGGGTCTTTAACCGTAAATATCACCGCATTGACGGCAGAGGGCCAACAACTGGCTATATGGGCACTCGAGGCATGGTCTGATGTGACCGGTATTCAGTTCGTGTTTGTCGATGATGAAAATGCGCGCATCACTTTCGATGACGATGAGCCAGGCGGTTTCGCTAATTCAGTGGTGAATGATGGAGTCATTGTTTCTTCTAATGTCAATGTGTCTGTAGATAATCTTGTTGAAGATGGAACCACAATGGACAGCTTCTCTTTCCACGTCTACATTCACGAAATAGGCCATGCGCTTGGCCTGGGTCACGCGGGTCCCTACCCAAAGGATCCTGATAACACTAATGCCGTTTATGGGGTTGACAACATATATCTGATCGACTCGCACCAGGTATCTTCGATGTCTTATATTCACCAATCAAAGAATACCTATACCGGGCCAAGCCTGGCCAATACGGTTACCCCCATGATCGCAGATATTATTGCAGTTCATAATCTCTACGGCACACCTGATGATATCCGCACCGGTGATACCGTTTATGGCTACCAATCCAACGTGGACGGGTATCTGGGTGAATATTTCAGGATGTGGACCGGGGAGCATAATCCCTTCAACACTATCTATACGGCAAGCCATACCAGTACACTCGCGCTCAGCGACTTGGACAATGACGGCGACCCGGACCTTGTGATAGGCAGCCGGGACGGCACCTTTCACTATTTTGAAAACGCCGGGACGGAGGCATTTCCGCCTTTCATACAGCATGCTGATGCAGCCAATCCGCTGAATGGCTTTGATATCGGTCAATACAGTAAACCGGTTTTAGCAGACCTTGATAATGATGGCGACCACGATCTCATTGCCGGTAATGGCCAAGGGCAAATTACTTACTTCGAGAACACCGGCACAGCGACTGCACCGGAGTTTACTCAACGAACTGGCGTAGCGAACCCCCTGGATAGTGTTGACGTAGGTTTTGACAACATACCGGAATTGGTCGATCTTGATGGTGATGGCGATCTTGACCTCATATCCGGGAACAATGAGGGAATGCTGCATTATTTTGAGAATACCGGGACACCAACCAGCCTAAGCTTCACACAGCGCACCGGTGAGGACAATCCCTTTGACGGCATTACCGCCGATTCTTTCAGCGGGCCATCATTAACTGATCTTGATGGTGACGGTGATCTTGACCTCATCGTATGGAGTTGGTATGGCACTGTTGACTACTATGAAAATACGGGAACGGCCGATAATACTATCTTCGAGGAACGCATTGATGCGGCTAATCCGCTGCAAATTGTTGATGTAAACAGATATAGTACGCCTGAGTTTATCGACCTTGACAAAGACGACGACCTTGACTTGGTCATTGGTCATCAAGAGGGTGTAATCCACTACTACGAGAACACAGGAACGCGCGCCGATCCCAATTTTACAGCAACAATCTTCAGCCAGCCGACAACACTGACACTGTATGACAACGGTGGTAATGATACACTGGACCTGCGGACAGACCTGTTCGATCAACGAATTGACCTGCGCCCGGAAGGGATCTCGGATGTATATGGCCTGACGGGTAACCTGATTATTGCGCGGGATACGGTTATCGAAAATTTCATAGCCGGGGTCGGAGACGATATGGTCACCGGCAACGCCGCGGCAAATATCCTGGAAGGCCGCAATGGCAACGACACCCTAGACGGTCTTGCAGGTGACGATACACTCAATGGGGGGGCTGATGACGACCATCTCCATGGTGGCGCCGGCGCCGACACGCTCAATGGCGCCGGCGGCATGGATACCGCCTCCTATGCAGACTCGTCCGGCAGGGTCCTGGTGCGCCTGCATGACGCCCGTGCGGTCAGATTCGGTGATGCCGAGGGGGATACGCTGACCGGCATCGAGCACCTTGTGGGAAGCGATCATAACGATATATTGGCGGGTGATGGGGAGGACAACAGGCTGGAAGGAAGGGGCGGCAACGATGACCTGTTCGGCGGACCCGCCGGTGGAGACGATGAGATGCTCGGTGGCAAGGGTGACGACAGGGTCTACGGCGGCAAAGGAAACGATACCCTGACCGGCGGTGACGGGAATGATTTATTAAAGGGAGGTCCCGGGGAAGATATATTAATTGTCGATGGTAATCATATGGACGTAGTGAATGGCGGCTCCGGGAGGGACACATTCAGGTTCTTCCCAGGCAACCTGGGGGGCGGTTCAATACAGGATTTCACCGATGGCGAGGATGTGATTGACCTCACTGCATTTACAAATATCAACTCCATGGATGATCTTGACATGGTGAGTCACGGGGACAATGTGCGTATCGAGTTGTCAGGTACTGTGTCCGGCACTGACTACTTGACTACCATCATCCTGTCGGATTTTGACATGAGCAACCTGGATGCTTCGGATTTCCTGTTCGGGTGAGAATCGTCATACGAATTTCTTACTCTGACCCTGTAGTTCAAATCTAGAATGAAATGATGGATATTGATCCTCTGTTTCTACTGAATGACACGCTGGCGCGGGATATCCCGATCACGCGCGTTATGGGAATAAGCGCGGACGATTACGACGGCGACTGGCTCAAATTGACCGCACCGGCAGCACCCAACCTGAATGACAAGCAGACAGCCTTTGCCGGCAGTTCCTATTCCATAGCCGCCTTGTGCGGATGGAGCCTGCTGTTCGTGAAACTGCTGGAGCGGGGAATTGATGCTGATATTGCCGTTTATAAGGGTGAAATAAACTACATCAAGCCGGCGGTGGGCGATTTTTATGCGGTTTGTACCGCACCCGAACCGGAAATCATCGAAGATTTTTTTGACGCGTTGAGAACCCGGAAGAAAGCCAAAATTGCGCTTGACACCGTTGTGTATGATGCGAGGGATGCGGTGGTGAATTTTACCGGGAGATACGCGGTAAGAATGCTGGGGTCAGAGTAAAAATTCTGCGAATTTCTTACTCTGACCCCTGAAGCCGTTACTCTGACCCCGAAATCTGCTCCGACCCCAGGATCTGCAGGCTTTTCAGGACGTTCAGGGCCTGCTGCAGGGCGTAGTCCTCAGTGAGCCGCGTCACGGTATCCTGGCCCGTTTGCGCTGCTTCTTCATCTCCATCCTGGAGCTCTTCAGTATTGTTATCCAGGTGCCTGCTGAGATTTTCCTCGGTGATGAAATTCTGTTCTTCGTCTTCAAGGGATTCGACCTTGACCCGGACCAGGGTAACGTCCGGTTCTATTCCTGAAACCTGTATGGAACGGCCCGAAGGCGTGTAATAACGCGCGGTCGTCAATTTAAGGGCCGCTGCGTTGGATACGGGCAGGACCGTCTGAACGGAACCCTTGCCGAAGGTTTTCTGGCCCATGATGATCGCGCGCTTGTGGTCCTGCAGGGCGCCCGCCACAATTTCGGAGGCGGAAGCGGAACCGGCGTTCACCAGTACGACGACCGGCGCGTTATCCAGCAGGTCAGCCGGTTTTGCGTTGAAACGTAATTTTGAATCATCGATGCGGCCTTCCGTATAAACTATCAATCCCTTGTCCAGGAACAGGTCGGAAACGCCGACGGCCGCGCTGAGGATGCCGCCGGGATTATTCCTGAGATCCAGGATAAGGCCTTCCAGTCTGCCGTCATTGTCCTGCTGCAATTCCTGCAACGCAGCTCTGGCGTCCTCCGCGGTGCGGGATTGAAAATGCGAGATGCGCAGGTATCCGAAACCCGGTTCCAGGATCTGGGTCCTGACGCTTTTCACCTTGATCACATCCCTGGTAATAGTCACTTTCAGCGGTTTGTCCGCGCCGTCCCTGATGATGGTCAGGGTGATGTCGGTACCCGGTTCTCCCCGCATACGCGCCACCGCGTCATTCAGGGACATCCCTTTGACCGGGGTGTCGTCCAGCCGGATTATCAGGTCGCCGGCCTGCAGCCCCGCTTTTTGCGCCGGTGTGTCGTCGATGGGCGAGATTACCTTGATGAACCCGTCTTCCATTCCCACCTCAATGCCCAGGCCGCCGAATTCCCCCGAGGTCCCTTCCTGCAGGTTCAGGTAGGCTTCTTCGTCCAGGTAGGACGAATGCGGGTCCAGTCCTTCCAGCATGCCCCTGATCGCGTATTCCAGCAGCACGCTGTCTTCCACGTTTTCCACGTAGTCTTTCTTGATCTTGGCGAAAACCTCGGCAAATGCCCTGATCTCATCGACGGGCAGTTCTCCCGTTTCGGTGTCGGTGACGGTCTCGGCGCGCGCACACAGTCCGGTGATAAGCAAGCAGAATAAAACTGCTTTTACGGGGTACATTTTCATATCAACTCCTGCACCACAAAGAAGGGTTCAGCGGGTCTCCCCCCCGCCTGATCTCGAAATAGAGGCCGGGACGCTGCTGGCCTCCGGTATCCCCGGCCCTGGCGATGGGATTGTTCCTGCCCACCCGGTCACCGGTCTGTTTGAGCAACACTTCGTTATATCCGTAAAGGCTCATGTATCCGTCGCCATGATCCAGGATCAGCAACAGGCCCAGGTTCCTGAACCAGTCCGCGTAGACGACCGTACCGGAACTGATTGCATGCACTTCGGTTCCGGCTGCGGAAGCGAAGGTAATTCCCCGGGATTTGAGTTTCCCGCCTTTTTTGAGTTCTCCATATCGGGTTATGATCTTACCATGCACCGGCCATCGCAGTGTTCCTTTCAGGCTGGCAAACGGGGCTTCCCGGTCAAACACATCCTCACTGCGGCTCAGCCTGTTAATCAATGTTTCCAGTTCCCGTTCCGTATTCAACAGGGTCTGCAGCTGCCGGTCCTGGTCATCGATAAAACGTCTCGACCGGGCAAGCAGTTGCTGCCGGGCCTTGCGGTGTTCGGTCAGTTCCGCCAGTTTTGCCTCCTTACCGGAGCGCAGGGAAACCAGCCCTTCCGTCTCGACCCTGATTGTTTCCCGCAATGCCCCGATCCGTTCCTGCGAATGCCCGATCGCCGCTATCCTGTCGGTCCTGGCCCGGTTGTAATAGTCATGGTACCCCAGGGTCCTTCCGAACCGCGCCGGGTCTTCCTGGTTAAGCAGCAGCTTCAGGTAGTCGTTCCTGCCTGTCCGGTGCATGGCGCGTACCTGTTCGGACAGAAACTCTTTTTCCCGGCGCAGATCCTCACCGAGTTGATCGAGTTCCCCGTTGAGGAGCGCCAGCCGTTCCTGTCCGGCATCGATATCCGAATCAATCAGTCCGAGTGCCGCGTTGACTTCGGCAGCCGAGGTTTCGTACCTGCGCAGTTCGGTCAGCATTTTTTCAACCTCGTTTTGCGCCGACCTGATCCGGGTCTGAACAGTCTCGATCCGGGATTTGACCGATTTGATTTCCTGTTCGGCGGCCGCTTTCTCATCCGCCGCGCACAAGGCGGGGACAAGCAGGAAAAGTGCGGGGAGAAACCGGGCAGGTCCGGAGTGGAAAAAAATCAACACAGCCTGAACAGGGGGCTGCCGGTCATTTCTTCCGGCTGTTCCATCCCCATGAGATGTAACATGGTCGGTACGACGTCACACAGGGCAGCGGTGGTGCTGGGCGCCACCTCGACCGGCCGTCCCACGTAGATGAGAGGCACCAGGTTGCCGGTATGGGCCGTATGAGCCTGTTCCCTGATCTTTTCCGTTATGAATGAGCGCATCTGTTCGGCATTGCCGTGATCGGACGTGATCAGTATTTCACCGCCGGCGCGGCGGGTCTGCTCGAGAATTTTTCCGAGACAGGCGTCGATGGTCTCGATGGCCTTGACTGTCGCATCGAAGTCCCCGGTATGGCCTACCATATCGGCGTTGGCGAAATTGCAGATGATCACGTCGTATTTCTCCGTGGCGATCGCAGCCGTGAGCCGTTCGGTCACTTCGGGCGCGCTCATCTCCGGGCGCAGGTCATAGGTTGCCACCCGGGGTGACGGCACCAGGATGCGGTCTTCATCCTTGAATACTCGCTCCTCACCGCCGTTGAAGAAAAATGTAACGTGGGCGTATTTTTCCGTCTCGGCGATGCGTAACTGCGTCAAACCAGCATTTGCCAGGTACTCGCCCAGCACGTTCTTCAACCGGGCAGGAGGGAACAGCACCGGGAAATCAAAATCCGAGCGGTATTCCGTCATGCTGATGAACGCACCCAGGTCGATGGGATTGCCGCGCTCAAAACCGTCAAAATCCACTGCGGTGAACGCCTCTGCCAGTTGCCGCGCGCGGTCTGCCCGGTAGTTGCCGAAGATCACTACGTCGCCTTCTTCGACCCGCGCCGCGCTGCCGTTGCGCTGGACGATCGCAGTGGGTTTCACAAACTCGTCCGTCTCGCCGCGTGCGTACGCCATGTCCACCGCGATGAACGCGTCGACCGACTCGTATTCGGCCTCGGCGGCAGTGATCAGCCGGTAAGCGACCTGCGTGCGATCCCAGTGCCTGTTGCGGTCCATGGCGTAATAGCGCCCGACCACGCTGGCGAAGCGGCCCTTACCCAGGTCCAGCATTTTCAGGTACGCCTCATCCATGTACTCTTCCGCGCTCTTCGGCGGCGTGTCCCTGCCGTCCAGGAAGGCATGCAGGTAGATATCCCTGACGTCATAATCCGCGGCAAACTCCAGCAGGGCAAAGATATGCTCCTGGTGATTGTGCACGCCTCCCGGAGACAGCAGGCCCATGATGTGGACCGCGCGGCCTTTCTGCGCCGCAGTTTCCAGGGCGTCCGTCAATACCTGGTTTTCAAAGAACGACCTGTTCTCTATCGCCTTGGTGATGCGGGTAAACTCCTGGTCGACGATGCGCCCGGAGCCGATATTCATGTGGCCGGTTTCCGAGTTGCCCATCTGCCTGGCGGGCAACCCCACGTCCATGCCGGATGCGTTCAGCAGGGTACGGGGATATTTGTCCCACAAGTGGTCCCACACCGGCTTTCTGGCACTATGGATGGCATTGTAGGCGGTAGTTTCCGAATAGCCCCATCCATCCAGGATGATCAAGACCATTGGACGATGCTTCAGTTGCATGGCGGCCTGAGAAACGGTATCGGGTAGTATGTATTGAACAGAAATCAGGTAAGGGGGATATTTTAACAGATATGCAGGGTCAGAGTAAAATTCCGGCCCAAGCCCGGGGTCAGAGTAAAAATTCTCTCGCGATCCAGGGGTCAGAGTAAGAAATTCGTCAGAATTTTTACTCTGACCCCACCTGTCCCATAAATTGAAATATAATACCCTGATGGAAAAACTGCCTGAATTCATCGCCAATCACCTCTGGCTGGTCTCCTTGTTCGTCGCTATCCTGACCTTGCTGTTGTGGAATATTTTCGGGTCCGCAATGTCCGGACTTGCCCAGGTGGGGCCGACGGAAGTCACGCGTTTGATGAATCATGAAAAAGCGCTGTTGCTGGATTTGCGTACCAATGCCGATTATTCATCGGGCCATATCCTGAGCGCCCGCAATATCCCTGCCGCGGAGCTGGAAGGACGGCAGAAAGAACTGCAAAAATACAAATCCGGGCCCATAATCCTGTGTTGCAACCGGGATTCGGACGGTGTCAAGGCCGGGCGCGTGCTGAAGTTTGCCGGATTTGAGAAAATCTATTCATTGAAAGGGGGCCTGGAAGCATGGCGTAATGCCAACCTGCCGGTCACCCGAGACTGAGGATAACCGGGGTCAGAGTAAGAAATTCGCAGAATTTTTACTCTGACCCCACATATTAATAACCAGGAGAAAACCAATGGCAGAGGAACAGGAAAACCTACAGGCGGCAACTGAAGGAAACGGCCAGCGCGGCCAGTTCGAAATCCGGAAGATCTACGTGAAGAACGTCTCACTGGAAACGCCGAATTCCCCGCAGATTTTCCGGGAGCAGTGGAAACCTTCCGTACACATGGATATAGCGAACTCGGCGGACGAACTGGGGGAAAACCTGTATGACGTAACCCTGTCGGTTACCGCCACGGTAAGCCATGAAGACAAGACCATATACCTGGCGGAGGTGCAACAGGCCGGTATTTTCCTCATGGCCGATTTCCCCCGGGAAATCCTCGGGCGCATGGTGGCTACCGTGTGTCCCAACATCCTGTTTCCCTACGTGCGCGAAACGATATCCGATCTGGTCACCCGCGCCGGATTCCCGCAATTGCTGCTGGCGCCGGTGAACTTCGATGCCCTGTACCAGCAGCACCGGCAAAAACGCGCCGCAGAGAGGGAACAACAGCATTGAGTTGCCCGGTAATGGTTGCCGGCGCGGGTTCCTGGGGCACTGCCCTGGCCCTGGTGCTGGCGCGCAACGGGCATCCGACCTTCCTGTGGGACTGTCTCGACTCGCACCTGGACAGGCTGATGGAGGAAAAATGCAACAACCACCATCTCCCCGGGCATGCATTCCCCGACAAGCTGACGGTCGTGCGCCGTTTTACGCCTTTGCCTGCCGGAGTAAGACATGTTTTGCTCGCGACCCCCTGCGCCGGATTGGCGGACGTGCTGCGGGAACTGCAAACACTGCCCGACCGGGATTTCAATATCTGCCTGGCGTGCAAGGGCATCGAACCGAACACCCTGACGCTTAACCACCTGCTGGTAGAGCAATACCTGCCCGGAGTGCCTGTCGCGGTATTATCCGGACCGTCGTTCGCGCGGGAAGTGGCCGAGGGGCTGCCCACCGCGGTTACCATCGCATCACAGAGCACTTCCGCCGCCGTTGAATTTTCCGAATTGTTCCATTGTGAAGTGTTCAGGACCTATACCCACGACGATATCGTCGGCGTACAGATCGGCGGCGCGGTGAAGAACGTCATGGCAATTGCCGCCGGCATTGCCGACGGTCTGCGATACGGCGCCAACACCCGGGCCGCGCTGATCGCCAGGGGCCTGGCTGAGATCATGCGCCTGGGACAGGCGCTGGGAGGCAGACTTGATACCTTCATGGGACTGTCCGGACTGGGCGACCTGACGCTCACCTGTACCGACGATCAATCCCGGAACCGGCGCCTGGGTCTGGCTCTGGCCCGGGGCAAGACCCCGGAACAGGCGCTGGCGGAAATCGGCCAGGCTGTAGAAGGCCTGCATACAACCCGTGTCGTCTGCGCGCTTGCCGGGAAGTATGCGGTGGACATGCCCATCAGCGAACAGGTCCTGAACGTCATAGACGGCAAGGTTACTCCGCAGGAAGCGGTGCATGATTTACTTGCACGGGAACCCGGGCCTGAAACAGGTTAATAACTTTCCGCCATTCGCGCGTAGGCGGGAATCCAGTCAAGCAAAGAGTCGCCCGCCGGGCGACACGGCATTTCACTGGATGCCGGGTCAAGCCCGGCATGACGAAGGAATATCCCAAGGGTCAGAGTAAAGCTTTACTCTGACCCCGTTGATCTCTTTTGCAGCAACTCCACCGTAATCAGCAACAGGACCGCAATCAGTATCAGGAAAGTCGCCGCTGCCAGGATGGCCGGACTGATCTCTTCGCGTATGCCTGACCACATCTCCCTGGGAATAGTGCGCTGTTCGATGCCGCCCATGAACAGTACGACCACCACTTCGTCCAGCGACGCGGCAAATGCGAACAGTGCGCCGGAAATGACGCCCGGGCTGATGATTGGCAACTGGACCCTGAAGAAGCTGCGCGCCGGCCCGGCTCCGAGGCTGGCCGCCGCCAGCAGCAGTTCGCGGTTGAAACCCGCCATGGATGCGGTCACCGTGATCACTACGAAAGGCGCGCCCAGGGCCGCATGGGACAGGACCAGGGCGGTATAGGTCTGGGTCAGGTTCAGGCTGGAATAGAAGAAAAACATGCCTGCCGCGCTGATTACGATAGGCACTATGAGCGGGGAAATCAGCAGCGCGGTCAGGGTGCGACGCCCCGGCAACGCCGGGCTGGACAGGCCCAGGGCCGCCAGCGTGCCCAGCACCGTCGCCAGCACCGTCGCCGACACGCCTATGATAAGCGAGTTCAGCGCCGCGCTTTGCCATTGTTCACCGAAAATCACCTGCTCATACCAACGCAGGGAATATGCGTCCGGGTCCAGTTCCAGCATGCCCCTGGTAAACGTAAAATAAGGTTCGGCGTTGAAGGACAGGGGGATGATCACCAGGATCGGCGCGACCAGGAACAGGAATGCCAGACCGCAGAACAGCCTGAGCACCAGTTTTCCGGATAATAATGAAGGCCAGTTAATATTCATCGTAATCACGTAATCCTGGGGTCAGAGTAAGAAATTCGTCAGAATTTTTACTCTGACCCCATATATTCTCCTCATCCCAGCTTCATTCTATCCAAGCCCAGCACCCGGTCGTAGAGCAGGAACAACAGCAGCACGGCAATGAACAAGACACACCCCAGCGCCGCGGCCAGACCCCAGTTCAGTGAAGTCTGTATATGGTAGGCGATGAAGTTGGATATCAACTGGCCGCTCTGACCTCCCACCAGCGCCGGTGTGATGTAATAGCCTATGGCCAGGATGAAGACCAGCAGGCAACCGGCCCCCACACCCGGCAGTGACTGCGGCAGGTAAACCCGGTAGAAAGCCCTGGGCCAGGAGGCTCCCAGCGACATGGCCGCCTGCATCTGCACCGCGGGGATGCCGCGCATCACGGAATAAAGCGGCAGGATCATGAACGGCAGCAGCACGTGCGTCATCGCTACCAGGGTGCCGGTCATGTTATGGATCATGGTCAAGCGCTGTTCGTCCGGGATGAGACCGAACCGTACCAGCAGGTCGTTGACCACGCCCTGTTGCTGCAGCAGCACGATCCAGGACGTGGTGCGCACCAGCAGTGACGTCCAGAAAGGCACCAGCACCAGCACGAGCAGCAGGCGGCTCAGTCGCGGCGGCGAATGGGCGATCAGGTAAGCCACCGGGTAACCAATGGCCAGGCACAGCAGTGTGATGGTCAGGCTGACCCGGATGGTCTTGATGAACAGGGCGGTATAGATGCGGCGTTCTTCCGGTTGGCGGACGATGCCGCCGTCACTGCCGAAGGTCAGGTCGACCGCGTTCAGGTAATACACAGGCGTGACCCGCGCGCCGGTGCGGGCCAGCGCCTGCCAGATCGCCGGTTCTCCCCACGCCGCATTAATGGCCGGCAGGGTCTCGGACCAGGGAGGTTCACCCCCCCGTTTCAGACCCCTGCCGGTGCGCATGACCGCACTGCGCAGTCCCGAGGTGTCCCGGTTCAGCCGGGTTGCGAGTTTGCCTATGGTCTTATCTTCCCGCGCCCGCTCGAGTTCCCGCGCCGCCAGGGCGAAAACCTGCTCCGGCGGCAGGTCTGTTCCGTCCCATCGCCCCAGTGCGGCAACGGTTTCGGGCATGATATCCGCAACCAGGGGATCGTACAGGCTGCGCATGAACATGCTGCCCAGGGGGGCGATAAACGTCACCAGGATGAACGCGGTCAGGGGCAGCGCCAGCAACAGATTAATATTTATCCGCCGATGACGCGGATTAACGCAGATTAATTTAAGGGGTTTCATTTCCATACCCTTAATTACAAAAAAACATCTGCGTTAATCTGCGTCATCTGCGGATAGATCACTTGATGTAACCCAGGGGTCAGAGTAAAAATTCTGGCAACACTTACTCTGACCCCAGATCTATTTAATCAACCAGGCGGCAAAACGTTCGTTCATCTCGTCCTGGTTGTCTGCCCACCATTCGGGGTCTTCCAGGACTGCGTTGGCGATGTTCTGCGGCGCATTGGGCAGGTGCGGCTCCATCTCGATGCCGGTTTCCTCGTGTTTGTCCACCAGCGCCAGGGAGGAACGGCGCAAGGGACCATAGGAAATATATTTTGTCAGGTTGGCCAGGGACCGGGTGCTGGTGGCGAACGCGACAAACTGCCGGGCCAGCTCCAGCTTTGGCGTGCCGGCGACAATGACCTGGTAGCCCGTGGCCAGAACCTGGCCGTCCCAGACGATGGTCAGCGGCTGTTTTTCCAGTGCCCAGGCGTTGAAAATACGCCCGTTGAAGGCCGTGCTCATGACCACCTCGCCGTCGGCCAGCATCTGCGGGGGTTGCGCGCCGGCCTCCCACCAGACGACCTGGCTCTTGACGGTGTCCAGTTTGCGGAAGGCGCGGGCGATGCCTTCCTGGGTGGAGAGAACCTCATAGACCTCGCCGGCTGCCACGCCGTCCGCGACCAGGGCGAATTCCAGGTTCGTGTTGGGGGTGCGGCGCATGCCCCGGCGACCCGGAAACTTCTCAAGGTCGAAGAAGTCAGCCATGGTCTCCGGCTTTTGTCCGGGGAAAAGCGTGTCGTTATAGGCATACACCGTACTGTAAATGAGGTTTTTTACGCCGCATTCGACATCAAAGACGTCCAGGAAATCCTCGGTAGCGGGAGTACCGTCCGGCGCCGGGGGAAGACTGTCGTAGTCGGCAGTTTCAAGCAGGCCCTCGTCGCAGCCCAGTAATGCATCGCCGGCCTCCATATCGACCACGTCCCAGGACACGTTGCCGGTTTCCGCCTGCGCCCTTATCTGGGCAAGGCCGCCGTTGTACTCATCCAGCTTGATTTGGATGCCGGTTTCCTCGACAAAGCGATCGTGATACGCCTTCACCGAACTCCTGGCGTAGGAACCGCCCCAGGACACGACGGTAATGAAGTCGTCTTCCTGGGCGGCGGACGGGAAGGCCGCGATGACTGCAGCCAGGGCGGCAATGAGACGGGTTGATGTCTTGATTGTATTCACCTGGTTTTCTCCTCTGATTTTTTAATATATGAGGTCAGAGTAATGTCTTCGAATTTCTTACTCTGACCCCGGGCTTTCGGCATGACGACGGGAGGTCATTCCAAACCCCCGCCATCCAGCGCCCGGCAATCGGTGACCAGCCAGCCCAGCGTGACGGTATCCCCCGGCAGGATTCCCCCGTGTCCGATGACATTGGGGATCTTGACGATAAACTGCGAATGCCCAAGGAGCGCGGCATGAATACGCAGGTAATCGCCCATGAAAATAATATCTTCCACTTCAGCCTCGAAGCAATTGGGGTAGAGGTCCGGAGCCGGGTTCAGCGCCACTCTCTCCGGTCGGATGGTGAGACAGGTATGCGAATCGTTTTCATTAACTGCCACGGGGAATGCCCGCACAGTTTGTCCGGCCACCTCCACCCGGCACTCGTCCGGGCTCCATTCGACTATCCGCCCCTCGACCTGGTTGTTCTCGCCGATGAAATTGGCCACGAACAGGCGTTGCGGTTCCTCGTACAGGGCCTCCGGTGAGGCCACCTGGCAGATGCGCCCCTGGTCCATGACCGCGACCCGGTCCGACAAGACCATGGCTTCGCCCTGGTCATGGGTCACGTAGATCATCGTCACTCCCAGCCGTTGCTGCAGGTTCCTTATTTCATACTGCATCTCTTCGCGCAGGCGGCGGTCCAGGGCGCCCAGGGGTTCGTCCATCAATATCAGGTCCGGTTCGAACACCAGGGCGCGGGCGATGGCGACCCGTTGCTGCTGGCCTCCGGACAGGTGTGCGGGCCGGCGCCCGGCAAAATCCCGCAACTGCACCATGTCCAGGGCGCGCATAACGCTCCGTTCTATCTCATTACCGGCAATACGGCGCGCCTGCAGGGGAAACGCGAGGTTTTCGGCGATCGTCATGTGGGGGAACAGGGCATAGTGCTGGAACACGACACCTATGTTCCTTTTCCATGGCTTCACCTGGTTGACGGGCCGGCCGTTCAGCCATATCTCACCGCTGCTGGGTTCCTCGAAGCCTGCCAGCATCTTCAGGCAAGTGGTCTTGCCGGACCCGGACGGCCCGAGCAAAGTGACGAATTCGCCGCGTTTGACGCTCAGGCTGAAGTCCAGGACCGAAAATGTCCGCCCGTCATAGCTCTTGCTGACATCCGAGAACTCAACGAAAGCGTGGTTATTATTATCAGCCATTGAAACGGTAAATGAAAACGCCGGGTTTTTTTCAATATACGGGTTAAAATACAAGCGATGAACATGACCGGCAAGACATTATATACAATAGCAGGAATAAATGGGGTCAGAGTAAACATTCTGGCGACACTTACTCTGACCCCGGGCTTCCGCCAGACATTACTCTGACCCCGGCAATTGGTGATTTTACTCTGACCCCACAAATTGAGATATATGTCTAAAACCGGTAACAGGCTCGCTATCGACTTCTGCGGTTTGCGCTTCGACACGCCCCTGGTGCTGTTGTCCGGCTGCGTCGGATTCGGCGAAGAATATACCCGGGTCAAGGGTTTCTCCAACCGGGATGCCGGCGCTGTCTGTCTCAAAGGAACGACGCTGGAGCCGCGTCTTGGCAACCCCGCGCACCGTATCGCAGAAACGTACATGGGCATGCTGAACTCCATCGGGCTGCAAAACCCCGGGGCACGCGAGGTGGTGGATGAATACCTGCCGGGGCTGGATTTTTCCGAAACCCGGTTTATCGCCAACGTGTGCGGGTCCACGATCGAGGAATACGCGGAGGTAACCCGTATCTTCCATGACTCACCGATTGACGCCATAGAGATCAACATTTCCTGTCCTAACATCAAGGAGGGGGGCGTCAGCTTCGGCAATTACCCGGAGATGTCGGCGCAGGTCGTAGCGGCGTGCCGGCGCGAGACGGACAAGCCGCTCATAACCAAGCTGTCGCCGAACCAGACCGATATCGTTGAAAATGCGCGCCGTTGCATCGCCGCCGGCAGTGACGCCCTGGCTGTGATCAACACCATCACCGGTATGGCAGTCGACCTGGATACGCGCACGCCCGTTATCGGGACCAACCAGGGCGGGCTGTCCGGCCCGGCCATCAAGCCCATCGCTTTGCTGAAGACCTGGCAGGTGTACCGGGTATGCAGGGAAAAGAACATACCGATAATAGGGCAGGGCGGAATCACCACGGCGACTGATGCCCTGGAATTTTTCCTTGCCGGCGCCAGCGCCATCGGCATAGGCACCGCCCTGTTCTACGACCCGCTGGTGTGCAAAAAGATCAACGCCGGCATCGTGCAATACCTGGACAGACACGGACTTGACAATGTAACGGAACTGGTGGGGGCGTTGAATGTGGCATGAAACTCGAAGACCTCAAAGCCGATGCCACCGTTGAGGGTATTCTTGCCAATGAGAGCGTTAGCGTAGTCAGTGTCCGCTGGTTCGGTTCCGAGGCGCTGGAACTGACCTATAAAACCTCGTCGGGCAAGGTAGCCAACGAGATACTGTACCGCCAGGACGAGGCCAGACTACAGAGCGTGACGGCCGGCAGGCCCTGGGGTTTCGATGGGGATGGCGCTCGGTTCCGTCTGGTTTCCGAAGCGTTGCGTATTCATCTGGCTCACCTGTTCGATCCCTTGCTGGCAGTGCACAGTTCCGTGGTGGACCCGTTGCCGCACCAGATTACCGCAGTCTATGAGACCATGCTGCCGCGCCAGCCCCTGCGCTTTCTGCTGGCCGACGATCCGGGTGCGGGGAAAACCATCATGGCGGGCTTGCTTATCAAGGAGCTGATGGCCCGGGGCGACCTGGAACGCTGCCTGGTCGTCTGTCCCGGCAGTCTGGCTGAACAATGGCAGGATGAGTTATTTCACCGCTTCCAGTTGCCCTTTGAAATCCTGACCAACGACAAACTGGAAAGCGCCCGCACCGGCAACTGGTTCAAGGAAACGGACCTGGCCATTGCACGCCTGGACAAACTCTCTCGCAACGAAGACATACAACACAAGCTGCAAGCGCAGGACTGTGGTTGGGACCTGGTAGTGTGCGACGAAGCGCACAAGATGTCTGCCAGGTATTTTGGTGGAGAAATCTCTTACACCAAGCGTTACCGGCTGGGGCAGTTACTGTCCGGCATCACCCGCCATTTTCTGCTGATGACGGCAACGCCGCACAACGGCAAGGAGGAGGACTTCCGTTTGTTCATGGCCTTGCTGGATGGAGACCGCTTCGAGGGACGCTTGCGTGACGGCTCAGATACGACGGACGCATCCGACCTGATGCGCCGCATGATCAAGGAAAAGCTGCTCAGGTTTGACGGCATGCCGTTGTTCCCCGAGCGTATCGCCTATACGGTCGCCTACCAGCTATCGGACCTGGAGGAGAATTTATACAGGGCGGTAACGGATTACGTCCGTGAAGAATTTAACCGCGCCGAAGCCCTGAGCAACGGCACCCGCGCCGGCACGGTGGGCTTTGCCTTGACCATCTTGCAGCGCCGGCTTGCCTCCTCGCCGGAGGCCATCTATCAGTCCTTGCGCCGGCGTCGGGAGCGGCTGCAAGGACGTTTGCAGGAACTCGAAACACTGCAACGCAAGGGGCACAGCACTGCTGAACCCATGTCGTCAGGCGCTTACCTGGACAAGGATGACCTGGAGGACATGGATGATGCGCCGGGTGATGAGATTGAAAGCGCTGAAGAAGAAATCCTGGACCAGGCCACCGCGGCAGGTTCCATTACCGAACTGGAAGCGGAAATCTACACACTGAAAAAACTTGAAACGCTGGCTACACGCGTGCGTAGTAGCGGGCTTGACGCCAAGTGGAAGGAGCTAAGCGGCCTGTTGGAGAAAATCTTCACGTCAGCCGGGAGCAGCAATCGCATCGGCGAGCCGGAACCCCGCTACCGCACCGGAAAAATCCCTGAACCCGAAGCATCGCCGCGCCAGAAACTGGTGATCTTCACCGAGCACCGGGATACCCTGACGTACCTGCAACAACGCATTACCACGTTCCAGGGACGCTCTGAAGCGGTGGTTTTGATCCACGGCGGGATGAAGCGGGAAGACCGGAACAACGCCCAGGAAAGCTTCCGTAACGACCCCCAGGTACAGGTGCTGATTGCCACCGATGCAGCCAGCGAGGGTATCAACCTGCAACGCGCCCACCTGATGGTGAATTACGATCTACCCTGGAATCCGAACCGCATTGAGCAGCGTTTCGGCCGCGTCCACCGTATCGGTCAAACCGAAGTCTGCCACCTGTGGAACCTGGTCGCGGAGGGCACCCGCGAGGGCGACGTGTACCGTACTTTGCTGGAAAAACTGGAACAGGCGCGCCAGGCTCTGGGCGGACAGGTCTTTGACGTGCTGGGCAAGCTGGAGTTTGACGGCAAGCCGTTAAGCGAACTCATGGTGGAAGCAATCCGTTACGGAGAGCAACCGGAGGTGCGAGCGCGTCTTGCCACGACAGTCGGCGGCGCCCTGGAACAGGACAAGGTGCGCGACCTGCTCGATGATCACGCACTGGTACATGACGTGATGGATACCAGTCGTGTGCACAAAATTCGTGAACAAATGGAGCGGGCGCAATTGCGCCGGTTACAGCCGTATTTCATCGAGTTATTCCTGCGCGAGGCTTTTCAGACCGTGGGCGGGACCATAAAACAACGCGAGCCAAGACGTTATGAAATCACCCACGTCCCCGCGGCATTAAAGAACAAGGACGGGCACAACGACGCCGGTATCCGGGTACAGTCCCGCTATGAGCGTATCACCTTTGATAAATCCCTGGTGTCAGCGCCGGGCTGTCCCCTGGCAGCCTTTATCTGCCCCGGCCATCCCTTATTGGACTCCGTCACCGCGTTGGTACTCGAGCGCTACCGACCGTTACTGCGGCGCGGCGCTATCCTGGTGGATGAACAGGATGCCGGCACCGCGCCTCGCGTGCTGTTCTATCTCGAACACGCCATACAGGATGCGAGCCTGACCCGCTCCGGTGAACGCCGCATCATATCCAAGCGGATTTTGTACGTGGAGACCGATGAGCAGGGCAACACCGTTCACTTGCACAATGCACCGCACCTCGATTACCGGCCACTAACCGATGCCGAGCCCGAATGCGGACAAATCCTGCGACGCGCCGAGTGTCGCTGGATCAACCACGCTCTGGAGGACGTCATCCTGCGTTACACCATAGCGCGCGTGGTGCCCGAACACCTGCAGGAAGTGCGCGAGACCAAGCTCACTCTCATTGAAAAAACCGAGGCCGCGGTGAAGGAGCGGCTGACTAAGGAAATCGCATACTGGGACCGCCGTGCGGAAGACCTCAAGCTGAAAGAACAGGCCGGCAAGAGCGGCGCTCGTCTGAACTCCGGCGAGGCGCGCAAACGCGCCGACCTGTTACAGGAAAGACTGACGCGCCGTCTTGAACAGTTAAAGCAGGAAGCGCAGATCTCTGCACTGCCACCCGTCGCGCTGGGCGGCGCACTGGTGGTCCCCCTGGGACTTATCGATAAAATACGCGGTCACACACCAGCATCAACTACCCACACAACAGACACCCAGGCCGCCGCGGCCCGCGCTCGCGCTATCATCATGGAAACGGAACGCTCGCTTGGCTTCATCCCCGTGGACCGGGAGACCGAAAAACTGGGTTACGACATAGAAAGCGCCGTCCCCGACAGCGGCCGCCTGCGCTTCATCGAAGTCAAAGGCAGAGTCGCCGGCGCCCCCACCATCACCGTAACACGCAACGAGATACTGTATTCACTCAACAAACCCGATGATTTCATCCTCGCCATCGTCGAATTCCTTGAAGACGGCCGGCATAACGTACACTACATCCGTAAGCCATTCAGCAAAGAACCTGATACCATGGCTGCCAGTGTAAATTACGACTTCAAGGAACTGCTTGCCAGGGTGGAAAAGCCGAGTTAATGCGGATTTACAGGATATTGAATTTTCTATACCATCCTATTATGGATATGCGTTTAGAGAGAGGTGTTTCATGAGAGAAGTAGACATTGGCAAAGAGTTTTATCATCGGTTGGCAAACCGGAACAAGTATCAAGGTGATGGTCGGCATACGGCTGAACAGTTCAGGAAGGCGTATTTGTGTGATTTGGATGAGAAAGACACTTGGAAAGATGACAAAATTACCATCATTTTCAACTTTGAGAATGTGAAAAAAATAGGCCCCTCATTTGCCAATGAAGCATTTGCCTATTTTATGAAATACACAACGCCGGAACGACTGAAAAAGAAAATACGCTTCAAGAATATATCGAGCGTCCAAGAGTTAATTATCGAACAGGAACTGGAATCAGGCTACTCAAGATGAGCATAAGGAATGTTGTTGCTGTTGGCATGGCTGCCGTCATTTTTCTGTCAGTAGTTTGGCTGTTTTATCACTTTTTTATCCAACCGTTCTATTCGGCGTCCTTGTATACATCAGCAATCGTTTCTAAATTCGATATCACCGGCCTGAGGAATTACTACATCATAGTTGGTTCCATATCAGGTTCATTGACTGCTTTAAGCGGTGTAGTGTTGGGTTTCTTCTACTATTTCCACAAGCACAAGGTGGACAAAGAACAACTGTTGCAAGACAAAAAATCCCGGTTGGTGGAGTCATTGTTGGCTGAGATAAATGAGTATGATGCGCTTGTTGATAAAATTTTGAACAGAGAATTTGCAGGGCAGAATGAACTACAGATGTTACGAGGGAAAATACGGAGGAAGTTTGAAATAGTTTACCTGATAATAGAGGAGAGCGCCTTGGATGAATGCCGAGCAAAATACATCGATAAAATAATCAGTTCCAGAAGAGTTTGTTTCGGAGGTTTGGCATAAGCCTCATCCGAACGTGAATAAACGCGATCCAACCCTCCGAAAAAAACTCATTGAAGTTGCCCTGCCATTGGACGCCATCAACAAAGCGTCGGCGCGGGAGAAGTCCATTCGGCACGGGCATCCCAGTACCTTGCACCTGTGGTGGGCGCGGCGGCCGTTGGCGGCGGCGCGGGCGGTGATCTTTGCGCAGATGGTGGATGATCCTTCATCACGTCCGGAGTTGTTCCCTACTGAGGCGGAACAGGACAAGGAGCGGCAACGTCTGTTCGGTTTGTTGGAAAAACTGGTTATATGGGAGAACACCACCAACGAGGATGTGTTGGAACAGGCGCGTCTGGAGATACGTGATAACTGGCGCCGTGCCTGCGCCGATAATGCCGACCATCCCCGCGCTGCTGAACTGTTCGACCCGGAGCGACTGCCGGGCTTCCACGACCCCTTTGCCGGTGGTGGCGCCTTGCCCCTGGAGGCGCAACGCCTGGGGCTGGAAGCCCACGCCAGCGACCTCAACCCGGTGGCCGTGCTCATCAACAAGGCGATGATTGAAATTCCACCGAAGTTTGCCGGCCAGGCGCCGGTCAACCCGCAATCACGCCAACAAACCCTCACAACGCAAGGCCGTACTCCCTCTCCCTCCGAGGGAGAGGGCCAAGGAGAGGGAGAGACTCCCGGCTTCTGGCGCGGCGCCCAGGGTCTGGCCGAAGACGTGCGCTACTACGGGCAGTGGATGCGCGCCGAGGCTGAACGCCGTATCGGGCACATGTATCCGCCGGTAGAGATAACCGAGACGATGGTACGGGAACGCCCCGACCTGAAACCTTACCTGGACCGCAAGCTCACCGTCATCGCCTGGCTGTGGGCGCGCACCGTAAAAAGCCCGAACCCGGCCTTTGCCGAGGTGGAGGTGCCGCTGGTCTCTACCTTCATGCTATCGACCAAGAAGGGTAAGGAAGCCTACGTGGAACCGGTCATCGAAGGCCGCGATTACCGTTTTAGCGTGAAGGTTGGAGTACCGAAAGACCCGGAAGCGGCCAAAGCCGGCACCAAACTGGCTCGCGGCGCGAATTTTCGATGTGTCATGAGCGGGACACCGCTCTCAGGCGACTACATCAAAGCGGAGGGCAAGGCTGGCAGGATGGGAGCACGCTTGATGGCAATTGTTGCTGAGGGTGATCGAGGGCGTGTATACCTGTCGCCGTCAAAAGATCAGGAGGAAATTGCTGCAACTGCAAAACCGTCGTGGAAACCTGAGAACGAGCTTGTAGGCAAATGCAGAGATCAACTACCCCTCTATGGCATGAATACCTTCGGAGAAATCTTCACCCCCCGCCAACTACTCGCCCTGAGCACCTTCTCCGACCTGATAGCCGCCGCCATCGACAAGGTCAAAACCGACTGCCACAACAGCAATACTACCCCCTCTCCCCTGGAGGACGGAACCGCCGCCCCACATACCCCCTCTCCCCTGGAGGGAGAGGGCCGGGGTGAGGGGGAACACAACATCCTCAACACCGCCCCACCTCCGGAGAACAATGATCTCCCCCTGCGGGACGGTGGCACAGGCGCAACCGCCTATGCGGAGGCGGTGGGGGTTTATTTGGGGTTTGCTGTTGACAAGATGTCTGATCGACATTCAACTCTAGGGAGATGGGATCCGACTCCCACTGCGAGTGGTGTAATTAACACTTTCAGTCGGCAAGCCATAGCAATGACTTGGGATTATGCGGAAGGTAATCCATTTAGCAAGGCTTCGGGTAACTTCAATGGGGGGGTTAGTTGGATAACCAAAGTTGTGAAAATGTCTTTACCGGCAGCCAGAAATGGAGAGTCGAAAAATCAGGATGCTTCTATTCAGAAAGTGACAAAGAACAAAGTTGTATCGACTGATCCACCCTATTACGACAATATCGGTTATGCAGACTTGTCCGATTTCTTCTACGTCTGGTTGCGCCGTTCATTACGTTCCAGTTTTCCTGACCTGTTTGCTACGCTTGCTGTACCGAAAGCGGCGGAACTTGTTGCTGCTCCTTACCGTCATGGTGGCAAGGATAAAGCAGAACAATTTTTCCTGGACGGCATGACGCAAGCCATGGAGCGTCTGGCAACGCAGGCACATAGCGGATTTCCAGTTACCATCTACTACGCTTTCAAGCAATCCGAAACCAAAGGTGACGCCGGGACTACCAGCACCGGCTGGGAAACCTTCCTTGATGCGGTCATCTTAGCCGGATTTTCCATAACCGGCACCTGGCCTATGCGGACCGAACTTGGCAACAGGATGATCGGCAAAGACACCAACGCCCTCGCCTCCAGCATCGTCCTCGTCTGTCGCCGCCGCCCTGACGCTGCACCCATCGCCTCCCGCCGCGAATTCGTAGCTGCCCTCAAAGCCGAGTTACCCGCAGCCCTGTCCCACCTGCAATCCGGCAACATTGCTCCGGTAGACCTGGCCCAGGCTGCCATCGGACCGGGAATGGCTGTTTATTCCCGCTACCGCGAGGTACTGGACGCCCAAGGCCGGCCCGTGTCGGTGCGAGACGCCCTGGCGCTGATCAACCAGACCCTGGATGAAGCCCTGGCCGAACAGGAAGGTGACTTCGACGCCGACAGCCGCTGGGCGCTGGCCTGGTTCGAGCAGCAGGGCTTTAACGACGGCGAGTACGGCGTGGCGGAGACCTTGTCCAAGGCCAAGAACACCAGCGTGGCCGGCCTGGTGGAAGCCGGCATCCTCACCTCAAGCGGCGGTAAAGTGCGCCTGCTCAAACCACAGGAACTCCCGGAAGACTGGAACCCGGAAACTGATAACCGCCTCCCGGCCTGGGAAGTGGCGCACCACCTGATCCGGGTACTGGAAACCGGCGGCGAGAGCGCCACCGGAGAACTGGTCAAACGCCTCGGTTCCAGGGCAGACGTCGCCCGCGAACTGTGCTACCGCTTATACACCGTATGCGAACGCAAACAACGCCCCTCCGAAGCCCTTTGGTACAACTCCCTGGTACAAACCTGGCCCGAAATCGAACGCCTGTCCCGCACCATCACACTACCCGGCCAGTCCGAGATGTTTTGAAGAAAGCGCGTCCCCGTATTGCTCTTTACAATTTGTATCCTGTAGAATACACTAGCAACGTCTTAAATGTCCTATCGCATCAATGAGTATACAAATGAGCGGGGCAGCAGTCCTTACGCCGAGTGGTTGGAGTCTCTGCGTGACAAAAGAGCCAGGGCCAAGGTCATTATGCAAGTAGACCGGATGGAGTCAGGGTTGTTCGGTGATTCGCAGTCTATCGGTGATGGTCTGTCTGAATTACGAATCCATTACGGTCCTGGTTACCGCGTATATTACTGTAGAGAAAATCAGGATACCTTCCTGGTGTTATGTGGAGGCAATAAATCCACACAATCCAGGGATATAAGGAGAGCCAAGGCGTATTGGCAAGAACACAAGAGGAGAACAAGTAATGGCCCGTAATATAAGGTCAACTCACAGCAAACATTTGCGCGATCCTGAAGTCGCAGCAGAATACCTTAATCTGGCCTTGCAAGAAGATGAGCCGGGTATTGTGTTGATGGCGCTACGTAATATAGCAGAAGCCCAGGAAGACGGCATGACGGGACTGGCAAAACGTGCGCACCTTGGTCGCGAGAGCATGTATAAAATGCTCTCGGAAGCAGGCAATCCGAAACTGTCCAGTTTCAGAAAGATAATACAAGGGTTGGGTCTGTCTCTGAAAGTGCAGACACACGCTTGAACAGGCAAGCAAGTGGCAGCCTGATTGCAACGTAAGAACAAATTTCAAACCGGCCTATAGTCCCCTTCATAGCGACTTAGCTGTTTATTGAATATCATCAATCCGTCATCTGCTTCCCGATTGGTTGCATGCGCCCGTTGCTATCGCTGAACGGATACACCCCCGGGAAAAGGTGTGTAACCGGTCGGTGTTATACTACCCGCACTATATCTGAGGGCGGGGTTACATAATGGCAATTACCAACCGTGAGCGGGTTGGCAAGGCGCTGGACTTGCTGAAGGCGGGGCTGGGACCGTTTGTGGATCGCGAGATCAAGGACGCGATAAAATCGCGGCAGTTGGATGCCCACAAGCTGAAGGCTTATGCTGATGATCCGCTGCTTGCGGACAAGTCGATCAGTGCATGGGACAGCGCAAAATTACTTCAGATCATGTGGGAAACCTGGAACGATGTCTTTCGCCGCATACTGGGACCAGCAGAACGGGGATTGGTGGGCGAGTTGCGCGGGGTGCGCAACAAGTGGGCGCACCAGGAGAGTTTTTCCAGCGACGACGCTTATCGCGCCCTGGACTCGACCGAGCGTTTGTTAACAGCCGTATCCGCGCCGGAGTCGGGCGCGGTGGAACGACTCAGGATGGAGTTGCTGCGCACCCGCTTCGACGAACAGACCCGGGGTGAGCGCAGAAAGCAAACGGGGCTGGCGTTGGACACTGGCGCCGCGGGGAACATGAAACCCTGGCGCGAGGTGATAACCCCTCACGAGGACGTGGCCAGCGGCCGTTACCAGCAGGCGGAGTTCGCCGCCGATCTTTGGCAGGTGCACCTGGGCGAGGGTTCCGCCGAGTACCTCGACCCCAGGGAGTTTTTTCGCCGCACTTATCTTACTGACAGCCTCAAACGGCTGCTGACGGATGCCGTCCGGCGTCTTAACGGCAAGGGTGGCGACCCGGTAGTGCAGTTGCAGACCAACTTTGGTGGCGGCAAGACCCATACCATGCTGGCCTTGTATCACCTGTTCTCCGGCGCCGAACCGACCGAACTTGCCGGCATGGAGGAGGTCATGCGCGAGGCCGGCGCTGGTGGGTTACCGCAGGCAAGGCGCGTGGTGTTGGTCGGCAACAAGATTTCCCCCGGGAATCCCGTACAGAAGGAAGATGGCGTGGTGGTGCGCACTCTCTGGGGTGAGTTGGCCTGGCAGTTGGGTGGGAAAGCGGCCTGGCAAATCCTGGCCGCGGACGATGAAAACGCCACCAATCCCGGCGATACCCTGCGGAAACTGTTCAATCAATACGGCCCCTGCGTGGTCCTTATCGATGAGTGGGTAGCCTACGCCCGCCAGTTGCACGAGCACAGCGACCTGCCGGGCGGCAGTTTCGATACCCAGTTCAGTTTTGCCCAGGCCCTGACCGAAGCGGCCAAGGCGGCGCAGAACTGTTTGCTGGTGATCAGCCTGCCGGCCTCGGATACGGCGTCGCACCATGAGACCGTTGAGGTCGGCGGTCAGCGCGGCGTGGAAGCATTGCAGCGTCTGAAAAACGTGGTTGGGCGAGTTGAATCGGCATGGCGCCCGGCCAGCGCCGAAGAAGGTTTCGAGATCGTCAGGCGCCGCCTGTTTGAGCCCTTGAGCGGCAACGAAGCCTACAAGCAGCGCGACGTGGTCGCCAGAGAGTTCAACGAATTCTATCGGCGTCAGAGCCAGGAGTTTCCGTCCCAGTGCGGGGAAGCGGACTACGAGCAACGCATCCGCTCAGCCTACCCGATTCATCCTGAGATTTTTGATCGTTTGTATGAGGATTGGTCCACCCTGGTACACTTCCAGCGCACTCGCGGCGTGTTACGCCTGATGGCGGCGGTAATCCACAACCTGTGGGAAACAGGCGATAAAAGTGCCCTGATACTACCGTGCAACGTTGCCCTTGATGACACCGGCATACAGCGCGAGTTGACTCGATACCTGTCAGACAACTGGGCGCCCATTATTGAAAAAGACGTGGACGGCCCCCATTCCTTGCCACTGCAAATTGACCGCAAGGCGCCGAACCTGGGCAAGTTGTCGGCCTGTCGCCGAGTCGCCCGCACCATCTACCTGGGCTCGGCCCCCGGCGCCGGAACCACGCACAGGGGAGTAGATGACAGACAGGTGAAACTGGGTTGCGTGATGCCGGGAGAGACCTCGGCCGTGTTCGGTGACGCCCTGTTGCGGCTGGCGAACGATGCGACCTACCTGTACCGGGAGGGCACTCGCTATTGGTACGCAACTCAACCGACGGTAAGAAAGCTGGCGGAAGAACGCGCCGAGCAATTCAGGCGCGACCACGACAAGGTTAGGGCAGAGTTGGCCGACAGACTCCGGGCTGACCTGAGAGAAACCGGTGACTTCAGCCGGATTCATCTCCTACCTCAGGGCGCGCAGGACGTGCCTGATGATTGGGATGCCCGACTGGTCGTACTGGGTACGGCGCAGCCTTACAGCAAAGGCGGTGACAGTAAAGCGGAAGCGGCGGCCCGGACCATTCTCGAATCCAGGGGCAGCGCGCCACGACTTTACCGCAATACCCTGGTGTTCCTTGCGGCGGACGAGGCCAGGGTGCAGGAACTGGAACAGGCCGTATGCCTCTACCTGGCCTGGGATTCCATCGTCGCGGAGCGGGAAGAACTCAACCTGGACCCACACCAGGTGAAACAGGCGCAGACCCAATTGGAATCGGCATCGGAAGCCGTTGCAGTCCGAGTACCGGAAACCTGGCAATGGTTGCTGGTCCCCGGCCAGGAGCAGGCGCAACAAACGGAAATCCGCTGGGAGGCGCTACGACTGTCTGCCAAGGGTGCGTTGGCTGTGCGCGCCGGGAACAGGCTCAAGAATGACGAACTGTTGCTCGACGGGTTTGCCGGCACCAACCTGCGTATGGAACTGGACAAGATACCTCTGTGGCGCGGCAATCACGTCCGAGTGAATCAGCTTATCGAGGACTTCACCAGCTACCTGTACCTGCCCCGTCTACGCAACCCGGATGTGCTCATGCAGGCGGTAAACAGCGGCCTGGGCAGCCTGACCTGGGCACAAGATGGTTTTGCGTATGCAGAAGGGTATGATAAAGATGCGAAGCGTTATCAGGGTTTGCAGACCGGCCAAATCCAGGAAACAGGCCAACTGCGCATCGGACTGCTGGTGAAACCGGAGGTGGCGCAGCAGCAGCTTGATGATGAGCGTACACAGCGTCCCGGCTCACCAGACGATGAGGAAAAAGAAAAGGATAGAGAGGCGGGAGGGCCACCCATAATTGGCAAACCACCTGGACCCAGCGGTTCAGGAGAAACTGTGGAGGTTCAGCTTCCGATCCGATTTCACGGTTCCAAGGAACTGGATGCAACCCGCGTAGGACGCGATGCCGGCCAGGTCGCCGAGGAAGTGATTTCACACCTGTCCGGACTGGTTGGCGCCGAGGTTAAAGTCACGCTGGAAATTGAGGCCAACATTCCAGATGGCGCGCCGGATAACGTGGTTCGCACTGTCACGGAAAACAGCAACACCCTAAAGTTCAAAACTCATGGTTTTGAGAAGGATTAATCCATCTGTCCTGTTGGTTATGTCCTCTGCGCTCTAAAAAAAATATCTGCGTTCATCTGTGTCATCCACGAATAAATCAGATGGGTTATTTTTCAATCCGGCGCAGGAATACGCGCATCTCCTTTGCCGCCTGTATGTCGCCGCGTTGTTCCGCGACGGTGATGCCCTGGTTGAAGGCGTTGGCCGCTTCAGCCTGTTTGCCCGCGGCGGCCAGGGTGCGGCCGTATAGTTTCCAGGCGGCGGAGTAGTTCGGGTCCATCTTTACCGCCTGGGCGAGGTGTGTTTCGGCTTTGGCGTAGTCCTGTTGTTGGAGCAGCAGGTTACCCAGGGTGAAACGCAGCAACGCGTTGTCCTGGCCGCATTCCAGCATGGCTTCGAGTGTTGTTGTATCCATGATTAACTGTGTTTCTGCGCGATCAGCATGGCTTCGTTCCTGAATCCCTTGCCGGTGTCGCCCGTGGTTCCCTCCTCGCGGTAGTAGATCAGGCGCAACGGGCGGAACAACTGCAGCAGTTCATTTGCTTCAAGAAGATACGCGGGGTTGTTCGGACCGGTATCGGAGACTTTGTCCCGGATGAAGGTCTGGTAGAACAGCAGGCCGTGCTGCCGCAGCGCGGAGCAGATTGCAGGTGCTATGGCCCTGTCCAGGAAACGGCTGACCACAATAATATCGAAGCTCTCCGGCTCCGGCGGTTGTGTGCTGACATCCCGTTGTTGTGCAACCAGGGGCAATCCGTTGCGGCGCGCCCGTTCCGACAGGGCCTTTACCGCAACCGGGGAGATATCCCATGCGTGCGCGGCAAATCCCCGGGCGGCAAGGTACAGCGCGTTGCCGCCGCGCCCGCAGGCCAGGTCGAGGGCATCTCCCTCAGCAGGCAGCAAATGTGAATGGGAAGAGAGTGCGCGACAGGGTTTGGCGGATTTTTCACCGCTACCTGTATAAATCCTGTCCCATTTTGTCTGGTCTGGTTTGTTCATTGGATGTCCGGGATATATGGGGTCAGAGTAATGTCTTCGAATTTCTTACTCTGACCCCGGACTATCTGCGCCAGAAGGTGGGCGTCATCAACACCAGCAGGGTGAAGATTTCCAGTCGCCCCAGCAGCATGGCGAGGCAGAGCAGCCATTTGGATATGTCGTTGATCCCGGTGTAATTGGCGCTGACTTCGCCCAGACCCGGGCCCAGGTTGTTGAGGCAGGCGGCCACTGCGGAAAATGCCGTGACCTGGTCCAGGCCGGTAGCCATGAGCAGGATCAGCAACAGCGCGAACACGGCCACGTAGGAGGCAAAGAAGCCCCACACCGCGTTGATGACGGATTCATCGACCGGTTTGCCGCCCAGCTTGATCTGGATAATGGCATTGGGATGGACCAGGCGCCTGATCTCCCTCTTGCCCTGCTTGTACAGGAGCACCACGCGGATGACTTTCAGCCCGCCGCCCGTGGAACCGGCGCAGCCGCCGATGAAACTGGCAAAGATCAGCAGGACCGGCAGGAACGTGGGCCAGTTCTGGTAGGTGGTGGTGGTAAAGCCCGACGTCGTGGCGATGGATACGGACTGGAAGATACCGTGGCCGAGTGTGTCCAGGGGATCATCATAGGTTTGCTTGACGCTCAGGTAGATGCAGGTGATCACGCACAACCCGACCAGTACGCCGACGAATGCTTTTACCTCGGAGTCCTTGCGGTAAGTATTCAGGCTCATGGAACGCCAGCCGATGAAATGCAGGGTGAAGTTGATGCCGGCAATCAGCATGAAGACCACGGCCACGGCGTTGATCAACCCGCTGTCGAAGTAGCCGATGCTCTGGTCGTGGGTGGAGAAGCCGCCGATGGAGACCGTGGAGAAACTGTGGCTGATTGCGTCGAACGGCGACATGCCGGCTATCCAGTACATGAACGCGCAGGCGATGGTCAGGGACAGGTAGATGTACCATAGCGCCTTGGCCGTCTCGGTGATCCTGGGCGCCAGCTTCGAGTCCTTTATCGGCCCCGGCGTTTCCGCGCGGTATAACTGCATTCCACCGATGCCCAGCATGGGCAGGATGGCAACCGCCAGGACGATGATCCCCATGCCGCCCAGCCATTGCAGTTCCTGGCGGTAGAATAGGATGGATTTCGGCAGGTGGTCGAGGCCGGTGATCACCGTGGCGCCGGTGGTGGTCAGGCCGGAAACGGATTCGAACAATGAATCGGTAAATGACATATCGGGGAAAGACGCCAGCAGGAACGGCATGGCGCCGATCAGTCCCAGCCCCGCCCAGAACAATACCACGACGATGAAACCGTCGCGCAGGCGCAGCTCCTTGTTGACCTTGCGCACCGGCAGCCACAGGAAAGCGCCGATACTGAGTATAAGCATGAAGCACAGCATGAATGTCTTGACTGTCTTGTCTTCATACCATAGCGCAATGCTTAATGGCGGCAGCATGGTGATACTGAACAGCATCAGCAGCAGCCCGAGGATTTTCTGGATGACGAGGAGTTGCATTAACTCATAGGAATGTAATCTTCACTTGGAACAGTCTTTCCACCTCGGGCACGCGTTTCTTGTCTCCCACCAGCAGGATGACGTGGTCCTCCGATGCGATGACCGTGTCGTGATGGGCGATAATCACCTTGTCGTCCCGGACGATGGCGCCGATGCTGGTATCCGGCGGCAGGGGGATTTCCTCTATCGACCTGCCGACGACGTTGGAGGTCGTCCGGTCGCCGTGGGCAACCGCCTCGATTGCTTCCGCGGCGCCGCGCCGCAGTGAATGCACCACGACCACGTCGCCCTTGCGTATATGCGCCAGCAGGCTGCCGATGGTCGCCTGTTGCGGCGAGATTGCAATATCGATGACGTCGCTCTGCACCAGGTCCACGTAGGCCGCCCTGTTGATCAGGGCCATGACCTTGTGCGCCCCCAGTCGCTTCGCCAGCATGCAGGAGATGATGTTGGCTTCGTCGGCATTGGTCAGGGCGCAGAAGACGTCAGTGTCGTCTATGTTTTCCTCGATGAGGAGTTCCTCGTCCGCGGCGTCACCGTTGAGGACGATGGCGTTGTTCAGTTCTTCCGCGGCTTTCTGCGCTTTTTCTGCGGACAGTTCGATGACCTTGACCTGGTACCTGTTCTCCAGCAGCTTCGCCAGGCGCCGGCCTATATTGCCGCCGCTGGCGATTATGATGCGCTTTACCGGCTTGTCCGTCTGCTTGGTCGATTTCAGCAGGTTCCTGATATGCTTCGGAGCGCCGATGATGAACACTTCGTCATCGGCCAGGATTTCCGTGTCGCCGTCCGGGATGATTGCCCGGCCGCCGCGGAAGATCGAAACGATACGAAACTCGATTTTCGGCATGTGCGCGGCCAGCTCACTGATCCTTTTACCGGCGATCACGCTTTGATCGGTCATTTTCACCACCACCATCTGCACCCGGCCGGAGGCGAAATCGAGCACCTGGAGGGCGCCGGGAAAGCCGATCAGGCGGGCGATGTATTCGGTTACGACCTGTTCAGGGCTGATCAGGACGTCAACTGGCATGGCTTCCAGGGCAAACAACCGGTCGCTGCTCAGGTATTCGTTGTTGCGCACGCGGGCGATTTTCATCGGCGTGTGAAACACCGTGTAGGCGACCTGGCAGGCCACCATGTTGGTTTCATCGCTGTTGGTCACCGCGATGATCATGTCGGCGTCCCGCGCTCCTGCCTGATCGAGCACCGACGGATGGGACCCGGAGCCGTTTATGGTCTTCAGGTCCAGCCTTTCCCGGAGATTGCGCAGGACCGCCGGATTGCGATCGATTACCGTAATATCATTGGCTTCACTGCAAAGGTTGGTGGCTACGGACGAACCGACCTGACCTGCTCCGAGAATGATAATCTTCACGATTTTATATCGATACCGAGAGACTTCAGCTTCCTGTAGAGATGGGTGCGTTCCATGTGGACGCTCCTGGCCATTTTGCTGACGCTGCCGTTGGCCAGTTTCAACTGGTACTCCAGGTAGTCCCGCTCGAAGTTTTCCCGGGCCTGGCGCAGGGGGAGATCCAGGTTCTTCACACTATCGGAATCTCTTCTTGCCGGCGCATCTCCCAGCGCAGCCTCAACTTCATCCAGGTCGATAGTCGCAGCGCCTCCCAATATCAGCATTCTCTGCACAAGGTTTTTCAGTTCCCGGGTATTTCCGGGCCAGGGATAGCGCCGCAGCCTGTTTTGCGCCGCGGTGGAAAAAGACCGGTAAGGCAATCCTTCCCGCTCGATAAACCAGGTGACGAAATACTCCAGGATGTCGGGCACGTCTTCATAGTGTTCCCTGAGCGGCGGCACCGTGATCGGCACCACGTTCAACTGGAAATAAAGTTCATCCATGAAAGCTGCCTCCCTTACCCGGTCGGCAAGGTTGTAGCGGGTGGCGGCGATGATCCTGGTATTGAGCGGGACCGTTGCCGTACCGTTAACTCTTTTATAGGCCCGGCTCTTCAGCACGTCCTGCAGGCGCGCCTGGGCTGCGAGGTCCATATCGGCAATATCTTTGATGAACAGGGTTCCTCCTTCAGCCTCATCCAGGAAACCGCCCTGCGTGCCGGCCCCGGTCTCTTCGCCGTACAACTCGTTAAGCACGGATTCCTGGTCCCTGGCCGGTACGCTTACGGTAACAAAGGACTTGTCCTTGCGCGCGCCGGCCGAGTGCAGGTAGCGGGCGACCGCTTCCTTGTCCGTGCCCGGTTCTCCGACAATCAGCATCGGGGTTTCCAGGCCGGTAACCTTATTCAACTGTTCGCGCAGTTTCACCATCAACTTGCTCTTGCCGATAATCCGGTGCGGTTCCTGTGTGTGCCGGCGCAGCCTCAGGTTTTCCCTGCGCAGCCGGGAGGCGTCCAGGGCATTTTTTATGGTGAGGGTCAGCTTGGCCATGGACAGGGGTTTTTCCAGGTAATCGTAGGCGCCGAGACGCGTGGCCTCGACCGCGGTACCTATGTTTCCGTGCCCGGACATCATGATGACGGGATTGGTCAGCCTGCCTGACTCACGCCACTCTTTCAACAGGGTAATGCCGTCCACGTCCGGCATCCAGATATCCAGCAGCACCAGCCTGGGCCGGAACTGTTCCAGCAGCGTCCGGGCGCCGGCGCCGTTTTCCGCCGTCTCCACCTCGAACCCCTCGTCTTCGAGGATCTCCCTGATCAGGTTCCTGATCTCTGCTTCGTCATCTACTACCAGTATTTTTTCGCCGGGGTTCATGTTATGCGCCCTCGCTCCCGGTTGCGGCGCGCGCCTGCGCAACATCACTTCTGGTGACCGGCAGCCTGATGATCACACAGGCACCCGGTTCGTCCACGTTGTTCCTGATCATTACCAGTCCGCCATGTTCTTCCACAATTTTCTTCACGATTGCCAGCCCCAGGCCTGTGCCTTTCTGTTTGGTGGTTACGTACGGTTCGAATACGGTTGCCATTATATCCTCGTTTACGCCGCTGCCGGTATCCCTGATACGGATTTCCATGTAATCCATGGCCGGCTGGCTTACACGGGCAGTGGAGACGGACAAAGCCAGGTCTTCTCCCTGTCTGCCTGCATCGAGCGCGTTCTTTATTACATTATTAAAGACCTGCCGCAACCGTCCGGGGTCTGCACTGATAACCGACTGGTCCTGCGTGAGGTCAAGGGTGATGGTGACCCTGGTGTCCATGTCCTTATACAGGTCCACCACTTCCTCCAGCAGGCGGTTCAGGTCAACTTCGCGCGGCGCCATGACCGGCGCCCGGGCATAATCGGAGAACGCGTTGACCATGCCTTTCATGGTCTCCACCTGCTTGATAATGGTCGTGGTGAGCCGGTCCAGCGCGTCGGTCCGGTCCTCGGGGTCTGCCCTGAGATACTTGTGACGTAATCTTTCGGCCGCCAGTTGTATCGGTGTCAGCGGATTCCTTATCTCGTGGGCCAGCCGCCGCGCCATTTCACTCCAGGCCGCGTCCCGTTGCCCCTGCAGCAACGCCGTTATGTCATCGAAAACGATGATGTGAACCGGGGCTTTTTCCCGGGCGGGGACAACGGACGTGCCCCTGCACATGAGCACCTGGCGGCCGCTGGCGCCGAACAGCGTTACCTGCTGGTCCCACACCTGATCGCCCCGGTCCACGTGGGACCGGATCAGGTTGTGCAGTTGTTCCAGGTGGGTATAGCGTTCACAAATTCCCCCGAACGGCCGGCCGGTAATTTCGCGGATGTCGAGGCCGAGAATCCTGCCGCCGCTGATGTTGACGGTGCGCAGGGAATTATCCGAATCCAGGACCAGCACGCCTGACGACAGCCGTTCCAGGACGGCCTCCAGGTATTTCTGCTGGGTTTCCGCCTCGTCCTGGCTGCTTTTGGCTGCATCCCTGGCGCTGGCGATCTTGCGGGTCATGTCGTTAAACGAGGCGACCAGGAAGCCCAGTTCATCATTGCCCGGTACCCGCAGCGTGGTATGGTAATCGCCTTCAGCCACGGATTTGGTTCCTTCCGCCAGGTCGCGTATCGGCGCGACCAGTCTCCTGGCGGAGTAAAACGCGGCCCATACCGCGGAGAACATGCTGAACAGGAAGACCATGGTCAGGATCAGGACAAAACTCAGCTTGAGCTGTTCCCTCAGGTAAGACAGTTCCTCATACTGTGTAAAAGCCGATTGAACGCTTTGCGCCAGTTCGTTTACCCGTTCGGTTACGGGGTACAAGGCATGAAGTATGCGCGGACCGACGTCGAATCCGAAAATAGGCAGGTTTACCACGACCCGGAAGGACAGCCCGGCGTTTCTGATGGTGTCCATACCGATATAACTGTTACCCTGCAAAACCTGGAACAGTACGCTGTCGTCGGGCGATTCCGGCACCAGGTTGTCCGGGTTTGCCGAACTGGAACCGATGATAATCCCCTGTCTCGTTATCACGGTCAGTTCATCGGCGCCGCTCCGGCTGCGCAGGCGGTCGACTTCAAGGGGGATCGACGCGTCAGGGGTCCGCGCTATATCTTCAGCCATTTCCTCAGACTGCCTGAGGAGTTCCTTCATGCGATTCTCAAGGCCAAGGCGGCTTAATTCAAGGGAGTCCTCCAGGGCGTTCTCAACGCGTAAATCAAACCAGCTGTCAACGCCCCGGTACAGGAAATCAAGGGAGAAGTAGTACAGGACAAGCACCGGAGTGACCGAAAGGATCACGAACATGGTGACCATGCGCACCGTCAGACGAGCTCCGGCGATACGTTCCCTGGCCTGCTTGATCAGGTTGCGGATATTCAACCCGATCAACACGATGAGGGTGAGCAAGCCGAGTGTATTGAAAATCAGCAGGCCGGTATGGAACTGGTAGAACTGGGCCGGGTTCTGCAAGGCCCTGCTCAATATCAGCAGTGATGCCAGCATACAGGCGAACAACAGGATGCCCAGCAGCAGTATCAATCGTCCGCTGTTCATTGACTGATTATCCACTTGTGCCAACCGCTGTCTGAACGCCATTTGTTAATCAGGAAGGCAACGGGCTTCATCGGCTGCGGCAGGTCTTTCACGTTAATCACACCCTTGATCAAACCACCCAGCTTCGGTCCGCCTGTTATTTCCCCCGTGTTCAATAACAAGTGCCGATCGACCTTCCCCATGTACTTCAGGGCATTTTCCAGGGTATCGAACTGGCGTTGCTCGGATTTCCTGACGTCGGTAATAATATATACGTCTGACAGTGGGAGGTGGTCCAGCTTGAATTTTATCTTTGTTTCCTTGTAGACCCTGTCCCAGAGCCATTTGCGTTTTTCCCTGACCCTGACAATGATACGCACGTCCAGTTCCATGCCGTGGTCGAGCGCTTCCAGCAGGTCGTCATCCAGGTTGAAGTCAACCCGTGCATCAAGATAATAGTCGTCTCCACTCAACTCGGTGGAGACCTGTTCCACGACGATCTCTTCCTGGGCGAGCGGGCCGGCGCAAAATAAACAAAGCAACAAGCCCGGCAGTAGTCGGCTAGTACTCTTGCCAGACGTCGAACTCTCCATTGGCCACGGGATAAGTCTCATAACCTTTTCGGTGTTTCTCTTCCTGCCTCCGAACCTGATGGTAGTCAAGGGCCTTCTGCAAGGCAAAACGCGCAAAAGCCGAGCGGGTCGTCTTCAACTCCCTTGCCAGTTGATCAACCGAGTGCAACAGTTCTTCATCCAGTGTCATTTGTACTGTTTTCATAGCCGGACATTAATATGTGGATAGTAACAGCTATTGTAATCCACATAGAATGACAACTCAAAATTTCTCTAACGGCGAAGAGCTGGAAGGGACAGATCAGGTATGCCCCAACCAGCAGGCACATCCGGACGTCTAATCCAAGGGTAACATTCTTCGAATTATACTCTGATACTCAAAATACCTGAAAATCAGAGATCCTTCAGGATCTCATGCGCCGCGTTATGTCCCGGGCAGCCGGTTACCCCGCCGCCGGGGTGTGCGCCGGAACCACACAGGTAAAGGCCTTTAACCGGCATCCGGTAATCGGCATAACCGGCTACCGGCCTCAGTGAGAAGAGTTGGTCGGGCTGGACGCAACCGTGGAAGATATCGCCACCGGTCAGTCCGAACTCCCGTTCCAGGTCCAGCGGACTGAGCGCCATCCGGCCAACAATTGCCTGCTTGAAATTGGGTGCGTAATCATTGACGGTATTGATGAGCAAATCCGCGACCTGTTCTTTGACATCATCCCAGTTTTTGCCGTCCGGCAATACCGGGTTGAAGTGTTGGCAAAACATACTGGCAACGTGTTTACCGTCGGGCGCCAGGGTATTATCGTACAGCGAGGGAATCATCATGTGGACGATGGGCTTCCGGGACCAACCCAGGTTCACGGCGTCCTGATAAGCCCGTTCGTTGTACTGCATTGAGTTGGTGACGAAAATGCTTCCCTGCAGGTAACGCTCATAATCCGGTTTCCCGTCGAGACAACGAAACCGCGGCAGTTCGTCCAGCGCTACGTTCATGCGAAACGTGCCGGAGACACAGCGGTAATGATCGATCTGGCGGCTGAAATCCGCTTCCAGGTATTCCTGGTTCACCAGTCTCTGGAACAGCAGTTTCGGATTGACGTTCGCCGCAGTGACTTTTGCACGGATCTCCCGTCCGTCTTCCAGTTTTACGCCACAGGCCCGATTATTTTTTACGACTACTTCCTTGACAGGCGCGCTGACTTCAATCTCTACGCCCTGTGCCTCGGCAGACTTTGCCATCGCCTGGGTGATGCCGCCCATCCCGCCCGTAACATGCCCCCAGCGCCCTTTCTGCCCGTTCACCTCACCAAACATGTGGTGCAGCAACACGTAGGCCGAACCGCCGGCGTAAACCGATTGCATGTTACCCACCATGGCGATATAACTCTCCAGCGCCAGTATCAGGTCCCCGCCGAACCACTGTTTCAGGTAATCCCCCACACTCATGGTAAACAGCTTGATCGTTTCCCGTTGCAGAGCAGGGTCCAGGCGCCGCATCCTGTTGGCCAGTTTCCCGGCGCGCCACAGGTCCGTTAACCCGCCGCCGATATTCGGCGGCGTCTCCAGCACCATGTCCCGCAATACGTCGGCGACCTGCTGGATCACCGTGTTATATTCGCGGTAGGCCTCGTCATCTCCCGGGCGGGCCTGGCGTAACTGCGCGACAAACTGCTCGAGATTTCTGTCGGTAAACAGGTATGTATCATTTGCGCCAAGCACGAGGGCAGTAAATTCCCTGTCTTTGATTTCCAATCCGTATTTCTGCAGCTCCAGGTCGCGGATCACTTTGGGATTGAGCAGGCTCACCGCATAGGAACAGGTTGAATTGCGGTAACCGGGATGGAACTCTTCCGTGACGACCGCGCCGCCGACCACGTGGCGGCGTTCGACTACTTTCACTTTCAGCCCCTTGCGGGCCAGGTAGTTGGCGCAGGTCAACCCGTTGTGGCCGGCGCCGATGATGACGGCGTCATACGTTGTGTTTGTAGCCATGGATTTATGGGGCCGGGATATTCGAGGTCAGAGCGAGGTCAGAGCAAGCATACTCTGACCCCTGAATCTAGCATGTCGGGGACGGATTTAAAATCCGTCCCCATTGTCTCTGTGACACTACTCTGATCCCGGGCATCAGTTGCGGGTACTGGAATTTACTGCCAGCTATAGGTAATGGTGCCGCCGGCCCAGCGTGGATGCGCGTAGGCATCGTTTCCAATGGACAGCCCACTGATGTCCAGCGTGTACAGGCGGTACTCCGTATCGCTCACGTTATTGACAAAAGCAGCCAGTTTCCAACTTTCATCCCCTGACGTATAGCTGACACGGAAATTCCCAATCACGAAGGAATCTTCCTGGTCCAGCGGCGCACACAGTACACTGAAACAGAAATCTTCCGAATAGTTGAAATCACCCTGGATCGCCAAGGTACCGCCGAGGGCCGGCCATTCATACCGGGCCAGCCCGTTCAAGGTGAACGAAGGAGCGTAGGGCAGGTCATTATCGACGAAGCGCCCGCTGGGGAGCAGGACATCCTTCACTTCACTGTCTTCAAATGATGCGCCGAAACGAAAACCCCAGCGTTCGGTGGGCTGCAGCGTCAATTCGACCTCGCCGCCGACCGCTTCCGCATCCAGGTTGATAATGGTCAGCGAAGCCGGTATCGCACCCGGAATGACAACAAAAGCCTGGTAGTCCTGGTAATCGTAATAAAATGCGTTGGCATTCAACTGTGCCCGTCCGTCGAACAAAGTGGTTTTAAAGCCAAGCTCCCAACTGTGCAACACTTCTTCATCATGGGGAAACGTCGGTATGGCAGTGGTCGGATTGCCGCCTGCCACCACGCGCGAGCCACCGGCTTTGTGACCGCGGTTGAAGCTGGCAAATACCAGGGTGTCTTCAGTCGGGCGCCAGTCGATTTCGAACTTGGCGGACACGTTTTCAAAGCTTTGGTCGAACAAGTCGAAATCCGGATCGGTCGACAGGTCAAACGGGATAGTGAGAGTAAATCCCAGGCCGGTGACGTTGCCCCCCAGGACGTCAGCTGACTGGAACACCGTATCTTTCTTATCTTCCGTGTAACGCAAGGCCGCGATGACGCCCCATTGTTCGTTAAAGTCGTACTCCAGGTGGCCGAATATGGCCCAGGATTCCGTCTCTACGTTATTAGTCGTCGGCCCTGAAATATAAGAAGTCGGTTCCCCAAAGGAATACGTTGGGGAAAAGAAGGGCAGGTCAAGAAAGTAATTGAGATTGCCGGCATGTTCAATATCCAGGTAATAAAACCCGGTGGTCCAGCGCAGATTCTCACCCGCCTCACCGTATAATCTCAGTTCCTGGGAGAACTGTTCAAAATCCTGGTCGGTAATAAATACGAATACGGGATTGGGAGAACCATCCGTGTCTTCACCATAGTTTTTATTCATTTGCAGGTAATCGGTAATGGATGTCAGGGTGATGCCGCCCATGTCCCAGCTCAATTTGCCGGTAACACCGGCAATTGACCGGCGGAATTCCCCGATATAATCGTAGGAATTGGTGTAGGGATCGTCATCGGGATCCCGGTAACCGTAAAAGTCGCATCCCGGACAGAACCCGTTTACCAGGGAATCGGCGCTGATTTCATAACCGAGGCCGTCTTCATTTGCCGAGATAGGTGTATGCGTGTAGGCATTGCCGTGTTCGTCGTCATCATTGGCATAATGCGCTTTCAGGTTCAGCGTGACGTTGTCAGCGGGACGGAATTCCAGTTGGCCGCGCAAGGCATAATGATCGCTGCCGCGCACATCAGGTCCGATACGGTTCTCCGCTACGCCATCATGAAAATTTCCTGCGAATGAGACACGCGCCAGCAAGTTCTCGCCCAGCGGTCCGCTGAGCGCGCCTTCAAATTTCTTTTGATCATAAGAACCATAGGTAAATTCTACATATCCCTCGGGAGTTTCAGTAGGTCCGGCACTGACATAGTGCAGCAAACCGCCGGTCGCGTTGCGTCCGAACAGGGTGCCCTGCGGGCCGCGCAATACTTCCACTCGCTCCAAGTCATACAGTTGCGTATGGCCGGCGCCCATGGCGCTGACATAGGCCTCATCGACGTACATCGCGATAGGGGGCTCCAGGTGGTCGGCAAAATCATTTTGAGAGATGCCGCGGATGTTGGTCGTAGTCAGTGTCGGGTGATACTGGATTATCCCCAACCCGGGCGTCTGCGCAGCGATATCAATGGTATTCGTATATCCCAGTTCCCGGATCTGGTTACCGCTGAAAGCCGTGACGGAAATGCCCACGTCCTGCAGGCTCTGTTCCCGTTTCTGCGCCGTCACTACCACCTCTTCAAGCACAGCCGAGTATGCGGACGAGCCCAGCAAACCTGTGCAGAACAGCAAACCCGTTACGTATTTTGTTGTCACTGATGAAATAAGCCGTAACTTCATGATGTTTGGTCCCCGAGTGTATTTCTCGTAAAATTAAAAAAAACCTGTTACACTATAAAAGTGCGCATAACGCACAAAAGAGCGCTATCCGTCCGTAATATTATAGAATTAATTATAGCGTGTCAATAAAAACACGCGGATTTGTATTGTTGCAACACAACGCGGAGTCTACCAGAGATGGATAAACACAGGAACAACCATGAATTGGACGAACTCGGGCTGGGCGCCGACATCACCCGGCGCGATTTTATCAACACCGGCCTGATCGGCAGCGGCGCGGCGCTTCTGGGTATGCAGGCGCCGGGCCTGTTGCGTACCGCATCTGCCCAGGCCGTGCTTCCTCACGTGGGCGAAGACTGGACCGGCTACGGCGGGGTCGGCGACTACGCCCGCGCCAACGGCAACACCGCAGAGGTCGTCAACGCCGCCCACGGTATTCGGGACGGCCGTTATCAATCCTCGGTCCCCGACGCCGAAGATAGCGGAGAGATATTCGATATGGTGATCGTGGGTGGCGGTTTCGCCGGTCTGGGGGCTGCCTATACCTTTACCAGGGAAGCCGAAAAAAACCAGTCGTGCCTGCTGCTGGACAATCATTCCATTTTCGGGGGAGAAGCAAAGCAGAATGAATTCAAGGTGGACGGCTACCACCTGACCGCGCCACAGGGCTCCAACGGGATGATCTGGCCGCCGAAATACGCCGAGAAATACGGCCTGTTCCATCGTTACTGGCACGATCTCGGTTTGCCCGACTCGTTTGAATTCCAGGAAGTTACCGGCAGTCAGCGCGGGTTGGCTGTCCCTGCAGACCACTATACGTCCATGTACAGTGACCGGGGTGGTGCGACAACAGGCTATTTTTTCGACAATGACCAGGGCGGAGAATGGATAATTAATCCCTGGGCGAACGATTTCAAGGATGCGCCGTTAACGGACAGGGTAAGACAGGACCTGTTACGGCTGGAAAATTATTACACGCCGCCGGACCGGGAAGACTGGGAGCCCTGGCTGGATTCCATGACTTACCGTGACTTCGTTGTCAGGGAAATGGGTTGTTCACCCGGAATACTGCCATTTGTCGACAAGGCTTTTGCCGCGGCGGGGGGTGGCCTGGGCGGTGACCAGATATCCGCATATACGGCGTTTGATTTCTACCTGCCCGGCCCGCGTGCGTTTACCGACCGCTATTACGAAACGCGTGGAATCGACCCTGCCGATGTCCACCGGATTTCGCTGGTAAGCTGGCCCGGCGGCAACACCGGCACCGCGCGCCATTTTGTCAAGGCCATGATCCCGGATTCAATCGCCGGCGGCCGCGATCTGAAGGACGTGTTATGGGGCAACGTGAACTGGCAGGCCCTCGACCGGCCTGGACAACAGGTACGCATCCGCCTCGATGCAACGGCCGTCCACGTAGAGCATAACGGTACACCGGACAGCTCAGAGTTCGTGAACGTGGTTTACCACAAGGGCGGCAGGCTCTACCGTGTCCGGGCCCGCTCGGTCGTGATGGCCAGTGGCGGCTGGGTCAACCGGCATATATTGCGTGACCTGCCGGCGCCGCACCGGGATGCCTATGCGCAGTTCTACCATGCGCCGATGCTGACGGTAAACGTGGCAGTGCGCAACTGGCAATTCATGGAGCGCCTGGGGATCTCCGCGGCCCAGTGGTTCAGCGGCTTCGGCTGGTACACCAACCTGCGGCGGCAGATGGTGATCGGCGGCAAAGCCGATCCGCTGGACCCGGCCAAACCCACCGTATTGACTTTTTATGTCCCGTATCTCAGCCCCGGCGTGCCGCTCAAGGAACAGACGGTACTGGGCCGCTACCAGTTGTTTGCCGGCAGTTACCGTTCAATAGAGATCCAGGTGCGCCGGCAGATGCAGAAACTGTTCGGCATGGCCGGGTTCGATGCGAAACAGGATATCGCCGCGATCGTCCTGAACCGCTGGGGACACGCCTACATCGCGCCGCAACCGGGATTTTATTTCGGTAATAACGGCGCGCCGGCGCCGCGCGACGTGGTCCGGGAGGGTTACGGCCGTGTCACCATCGGCCACTCCGAATTGTCCGGCCAGCAACTCTGGTCACGCGGCATCGAAGAAGGTGAGCGGGCCGCGCGCCAGGCGCTGGGTCTGATCTGACGACAGTCATGAAAGTCGATCCGGCACAGTTTAAAGATAAACGTATCATCGATTACCTTTATCACCATGCCGGTGAAACACCGGAGAAGGTGGCTGTTGGTATCGGGGATGACATGCTCTCGTATGCTGCCCTGCTTGATCGCGTGGAAGACTGCGCCCGGGCATTGCTGGCGCTCGGCATCGGAAAAGGGGACCGGGTGGCGACACTCTCCCCACCGCATCCGGATTACTTCATTATTTTGCTGGCGACGACGGCGATCGGCGGTATCTGGCTGGGTCTGAACCCACGTTACAGCCGCGCGGAACTGGAACACGTGATTACCGATTCAGAACCGTCGCTCATTTTTACCAGGAACCGGATTGGCAATCGGCAATACCTGGAGGAGATGCTGGACGTCAGTAGCAGGGTGGGGAGTGTCGAGCGCGTCATCGGGCTTGGCGACGGGTCTGCCCGCGCGCCTGCCTGTACATATAACGATTTTCTTCTGAACAGTGACAAAATCGGCGATGACGTCCTTGCCGGGGCACAAAGTCGCGTCACGAGTATGGATGCGGCTTTTCTTGTTTATACGTCCGGGACGACGGGTAAGCCGAAAGGGGCCGTGTTGCATCACTACGGCGCCATCCGCCACGCACATGTACAAATGTCGCTCCGTTCATCCGGCGCTGTCAGAATGATTAACGCTTATCCCATCAATCATATTGCCGGGATCATCGCCTGTTCGGTGTACTGTCTGGTTACCGGCGGCACAGGTCATTACCTGGAAAAGTTCGACCCCGAAGTGGCGCTCAGGACAATTGAGGGAAAACGCATCAGTATCTGGGGCGGCGTGCCTGTCATGTTGCAAAAGGTGCTGGATCACCCTGGTTTTACCGCTACGGACTTATCATCCATCAGAGAAATCTCCGTCAGCGGAGGCGCCGTATCGAAACCGTTACTGGAACGCCTGGTAAGGGACATATGCCCCGCTGTCACCACCATGTACGCCCTGACGGAAGCCGCCGGCGCGGCGACGGCCATCCCCTCTACGGATAATATCGAACTGCTGGCGGAAAGTATCGGCAAGCCCCTTGATGATTGCGAATTTCGCCTGGTTGATGAGCACGGCAGGGAAGTGCAAAAAGGCGAACCGGGTGAAATTCTCCTGCGCGGTCCGTTTCTCATGAAAGAATACTGGCGCTTACCGGAAGCGACCGCGCAGGCCATCGATAAAGCAGGCTGGCTGCATACCAGAGATGTGGCCGTAGAACGCGACGACGGCAATATCGTACTGGCCGGACGGTTATCCGATATGTACAAGTCCGGCGGCTATAACGTCTACCCGAAGGAAATCGAACAGGTACTCGAATCTCACCCGGCGACTGTCCTGTCCTGTGTTGTAGGCGCGCCCGATCCGATCTATGGTGAAGCCGGTTACGCATTCGTAACCCTGACCCCGGGACGGTCCGTTGACGAGCAATCCCTGGTGGATCATTGCCGGCAGTATCTCGCCAATTACAAGATCCCGAAGCATATCGCAATTGAAACGTCATTGCCGTTGCTGCCCAACAACAAACCCGATAAACGCAGGCTGAAGCAGAACGCGGTCGACGCCGTGAAGCGTATAGCCGATCAACACGTATCATCCTGAACTACGCGAGGTGAATCAAAATGGAAAATATCGCAAAACTGAAACTCCAACAACCACCGGCCCACCACTGGCACCCGATGGCCGATCCCAGAGCGGCAGAACAGTCATCGCCCCTGGTATTCGAGCGCGCCGAAGGCGTTTATATCTATGACACTGAAGGGAAGCAGTACCTGGATTCACAGGGCGGCTTATGGTGTGTCAATGTCGGACACGGGCGTGAAGAGGTGAAGCAGGCCATCAATGCCCAACTGGAAAAACTTCCTTACTACACCACATTCGGCGACACCAGCAACCTGCCCGTCATCGAACTTGCGGAGCGGCTTGTACGGATGCTTGCGCCGGAGGACATGCGCCGGGCCTTCTTCAGTTCCGGGGGTTCGGATGCGAACGAGACCGCGCTGAAACTGGCGCGCCAATACTGGAAACTGTCCGGCGAAGCGCAACGCTCAAAATTCATCTCGCTGAAACAGGGTTATCACGGAGTGCATTTCGGCGGCACGTCCATCGGCGGCCAGATGTTTCTCCGTTCCATGTACGAACCGGTGCTGCCCGGCTGTTTCCAGGTCGATACCCCCTGGCTGTACCGCAACCCCTGGTCGGATGATCCCGAGGAACTGGGCAAGATCTGTGCCGACCTGCTGGAGCGGGAGATCCTGCACCAGGGCCCTCATACGGTTGCCGCGTTCATTGCCGAACCGGTACAGGGCGCCGGCGGCGTGATCGTACCGCCGGACAACTACTGGCCGCTGGTCAGGGAAGTCTGCGACAAGTACGGCGTATTGCTCATTGCCGACGAGGTCGTGACGGGGTTCGGCCGCAGCGGCAGCATGTTCGGCTGCCGCGGCTGGGGCGTCAAACCCGACATCATGTGCCTGGCAAAGGGCATCAACTCCGGTTACATCCCGCTGGGCGCGACGGTGGTCAATGAACGCGTGCGCCAGGCCTGGGATTCCGAGCACCCGCTGGCCGCCATCCTGCACGGCTACACCTATTCGGGTCATCCGCTCGCCTGCGCGGCGGCCAATGCCGCCCTGCAGATTGTGGAAGATGAGGATTTGCCGGCAAATGCCGCGCGGGTGGGCAGCTACTGTCTCGCGAAGCTGAAAAACGAACTGGCTCATTATGATTTTGTCGGTGACATCAGGGGAAAGGGCCTGATGATGGCCATTGAACTGGTCACGGATAAGACATCAAAAGAATCCTTTATGCCGGGCGATCCTTTTCTTGACCTTCTCCAGGAACTGACGCGCCGGGAGGGCTTGCTGATCCGGAACGTCGGCTCAAACCTGATCATCTCTCCGCCTCTTGTGTTCAGCAAGGAGAACGTCGATGAATTGGCGGGTATCCTGGTGGTTGTGTTTGATAAAGCGCAACAGGATTTCAACAAGCGCGCAGGTTAAACCCGTATGCCAAAGGTAAACATACAGGACCTGGTCGACAGCCATGTAGCCGGCCATACGCTGCAACAGCCCTTTTACGGTGACCCGGACGTATTTTCACTCGATCGCGAAAGGGTCCTGGACCGGTTATGGCACCTGGCCGGCCATGTTTCCAGGATTCCTGCCGCCGGGGATTATTTCCTGTTCAGGATCTGCGGGGAAGAAATCATTATCGTACGCGGCAGGGACGGCGACATCCATGCCCACTACAATGTCTGCCGCCACCGGGGTTCAAGGGTATGTCTGGACAGTGAGGGGAGAAAATCCGCGCTGGTCTGTCCCTACCATGCCTGGACCTATAACCTGGACGGCAGCCTGCGCAGCGCGCGCTTGATGCCCGAAGGTTTTTCCGCGGAAGGGTACGGTCTGCACGCCTGCCGGAGCAAGGTGCTTGACGGTCTGATTTTTGTGTCCGTAGGGGATGAGCTTGACGAACCTGACGGCCTGGACGAGGCGTGCCGCGAATACCTGTCCTTTCACGGAATGGAAAACGCAAAGATCGCACGGCGGTTGGAACTGCCGACCCGCGCCAACTGGAAACTGGTGGTGGAGAATTTTATCGAATGTTATCACTGCGTCCCGGCTCACCCGGAATACTGCTCCGTGCATTCGGAACTGAAATTGCTGGCTGCCGGTGCGGGTATGGGTTCCGGACCCGAAGCCGCATGCCGGGACTATGCGGTGGAACTCGACGCCTGGAGGACTCAGGTTGAGGCATTAGGACATCCCTGCTTGGAGGGTACCTTCGATCATGGCGCGGGGATGACCCGGATGCCAATCAAGGAAGGATTTTTAACCGAAAGTCAGGATGGCCGGCCCGTTTCGACTTTGATGGGGAAGTTCAGGGAGTACGACGGGGGTGTGACCTATGTGGCGTTCAATTATTTGAACTACCTGCTCGCATCCAATGACCATGCCGTATTATTGCGGTTTACCCCCATAACCGAACTGCTCACGGATGTGGAAGCCATCTGGCTGGTGGATGCTGATGCAGAAGAGGGGGCCGATTATGTACCGGAGCGCGTGTCCTGGGTATGGGATGTCACCTTAAAACAGGATGCGATTATCACGGAAAATAACCAGGCGGGGATATTATCTTCCCGCTACCGGCCAGGACCGTATTCCGAGCAGGAAGTGATGAATCGTGAATTCACCCGCTGGTATCTGGATAAACTCTCATGAGCAGGTCTCTGCACAATGGCATGTAATGACTGGGGTCAGAGTATGTCTCGTTATCGTAGTCGGTGGCAGGGTATGGGGTAATTTTACTCTGACCCCATATATCCCTTGATAGTTCTACCCAAAGACTACCGGGACCCGGAGCCTGTCAATGTCAATGCCTTAACGACTCGCTGGCTTACCTACCTAATCTTTGCGGCATGCCTGGTAGTCTATTATTTATTGCCCGTCCTGGCCGGTATATTCACCGAAGCATACGGTTTTAACACTAAACAGGTCGGCCTGCTGTTATCGGCGGACATGACGGCGAGCACCATCGCTTCGTTCACCGCCCGCTACTGGATACATCGCTGCTACTGGCGCAGGGTGTTTCCCCTCGCCGTGCTGTTTACCGTCATCCCCAACCTGTTGTGCGGCGTGGCGGAAAGTTATGCGGCGCTGCTTGCATGCCGCTACCTGGCCGGATGGGGCGCAGGGATGATGAGCGCGTTCATGTACGCCACCGTCAGCGCTTCGGACAACCCTGACCGGGAGTTTGCCTATGCTATGACGTTGCAGGTGTTCCTGGGTGCGTTGTGCCTGTACGGCGCATCTCATATCTGGGTGGCATGGGGAGCAGAAGCTGTTTTTATCATGACCGGGCTGGTGGCGCTGTTGCCCCTTATATGCCTCCACGCGGCGCCACGCGCCAATCCTTTAACCGTACTCCCGGGTGGCGGTCGTGATTTGAATAGTGTGCCTGATGCGATACCCCCCGCCGCGTTAATCGGGTTGCTGGCTGTCGGATTATTCTTTGCATCCATGAACAGTATCTGGTCGTTCATGGAACGGCTGGGAGATGCCGAAGGTTTTGCCGCAGATTTCATTGCATTCACCCTGGCCGTCTCCCTGCTGTTCAGTTTTACCGGCGCCCTGGTTCCTGCCTGGCTTGCCGGCAGGATAAAACGCATCGCGGCAATTTCATCCGGTTACGCGCTGTTGTTCTTGGCCCTGGCGGCTATTGGACGGCATCCGTCCGCCGCGATGTATATGGCTGCATTATGTGTCTACAACTTCTTTTACAGTTTCGTCATCCCGTTTCAGAACGGCTGGATAGCCAGTCTTGACCGGAGCGGACGTACAGTCGTTCTGTTACCCGTGTTACAGGGCATCGGCCTGTCGGCCGGCCCGGTACTGGCGGGACTGGTAATCGTCGGCAACCGGTACACCAATATCATCTATGTCAGCATAATCCTGTTATTGTTCAGTTACTGCCTGTTTTTCCGCATGTATAGATTTTTGGGGTCAGAGTAAAAATTCATAGTATTTTTACTCTGACCCCAGGTTTTGCCGGGGACGGACTTGAAGTCCGTCCCCATTGTCTCTGCGGGTTCGCCGATCCAGGGGCAGGCAGACCATAATGAGCAGCGGGATTGCGACGATACCGCCCAGGGCCGCCAGCCAGCCCACTGCCGCCAGGCCGAACGCCTCGACTACCATGCCGCCCGCAACCCCGCCGGCGCCGAAGCTGAAAATCTCTACCGCCACCACTGCAGCGGACAGGCGCCCGCTGCTTTCCAGGGCCGCGCCCGTCCCGATCAAAAACGGGATGAACAACGCCTGGAACACCTGGAAACTCAGCAGGCAGATTACATAGACCAGGGCGATACCGGGATTAGCCATGAAATAGCAACAGATGGCGACCAGTATCGTACAGACGACGAAAGGCAGCGTCCTGCCGTAGCGCGTGCCCAGCCAGCCTGCAAACAGCGAGCCGGCAATGGACGCAATCATGGTGCAGGCAAAATAAAACCCGATCTCATGGGTTGTCAGGTTTACGGCCAGTCCCATGCGCTCACCGAAGGCCCAGGCCGCGCCCATACCAATCATCAGGAATACCTCGGCGGTAAACAGTAGAAAAGCGGCCACGCTTAATATGGCATCCGGTCCGGCGGCGGCCCTTTTTTTCTTCTCCAGCGGTGTATCGGGCAAGGCAAAAAGTAACGGTATGCACACCAGGACGACGACTGCCAGGCTCAGGAAAACACCTTTATGGTACCCGTATCCAGTCATATACGGTGACGCCAGGTAGAGCGCCCCGCCTACCAGGTAGACCAGTCCGAACGCATAGCCGGCGGTACGCTCGGGCTCCCTGAAATTCGCCGCAATGGTCACCGTTGCCGCCGCATTGGCGAGACCCGCGCCAAAACCGACGAGACAACGCAAGGCCGTCAAAACGCCGTACCCGGTAACCAGTGCAGAGGCTATCTGGCCTGCTATTATCAAGGCAGCGCCAATCAGCGCGTACCTCAGCGCCGACGTTTTCAAGGGGTTTATCGCAACGAATATGAGACCGGCCCCCAGCGCGGAAAATTCCAGTGTCGCCAGAAAACCGATTGCGGCCTCCCCCAGGCCCAGGCCGTCGATCATGGCCCCGATCTGCACCGGCATCAACAGCAGGCCGAGCACACTGATAAACTTGCCGGTAGCTACCCCCAGGAATAATTTGTCAGTCCTCATATCTCACCAAATCCAATGTGAATGGTTGTTGGGCAGCAACTGGCCTATCCTCTGCGCTACATTGAATAATTCAGGCAGGTAGTTATCGATATTCTCATCGTTGATGCGGGCTACATTGCCGCCGAAAGTTACTGCGGCGATGGGATGTTTATAAACGTTAAAAATCGGCGCCGCCAGCGTATACAGGCCGACTTCGAGTTCTCCGTCAACGCGTGCATATCCCTGCTGCCTTACCTGTTCCAGTTCCTTGATTAAATCCGCTCGGGCGGCAATCGACTTAGGTGTGTAGCGTTTGAACCTGACATTCCTTAGAAACGCATCGAGTTTTTCCGTGTTCTGGTTCGCCAGCATCACCCTCCCGGCAGCCGAAATACAGGCCGGCATGTGTGTCCCGGGATAAAACGTCACCTGGTCGAAACGATCGAACGAACTGTGGGCTATACTGACAATATCCTGGCCATCCAGCACCGAGATCGCGCAGGTTTCTCCAACCTTCTTGCTCGCGGCATTGATAATCGGCTGGACCACCTCGCCAATCTGCATGGAAGCCAGGTAAGAAAAACCCAGGTCGAGCATTTTTGGCGACAACCGGAACCACTTGCCGTCGCTGGCCACATACCCCAGGGAAGTCAGGGTCAACAATACCCTCCTGGTCGTCGCCCGCGTCAGGCCGGTTTTCGCGGCTACGTCCGCGGGAGACATTTCAACATCTTCAGCGTCAAACGCCGTGATGACTTTCATGCAGCGTGCGATTGAGCCGATGAAGTCTTTCGAGTCTTTTGAAATCATGTAATCAGATGGTGAGAGTGGTGGTTTTCGGATTTTATTCTATTTAGACACGGGCCTTAATTCGGATTACTCCACCATTGCCTTCAACAGGGCATCCCTACCATCGGAATAAAATTGAATGTCAATTTTGGTAGCCATGTCATCGGACAAATCATAAAGTTGCCGACGGCAAACAACCGGTATCAATAGCACAGACGCACCTTTTTCAACCGCAATCTCGGCAATCGTAACGGGGTTGTGAACAGGTTCAATAGAGCCACCCAGATTAATTTCTCCAACGATGATGAGACCTCCGCGCACGCTTTTCTTCAATAAAGCAGTACATAGCGCAATGAGTGACGCCATGCCGAGTTTCGTACCGGACTTGGACGCGTCGAAGGCTCGGAGTTGCGCAGTGAATTCGTGGTGTCGAGGGTCCTTGTCGCCGACCAATTGCATTGACCGCGCGTAAAGGTTTTGCTCGGCGTAGCCCATACTTTCCCTGAAGGCGGGGGGCACGGGCTTGTTGAGTATCTTGACACCGGTACCCGGGCCTTCATTGATCTCAATGCGGTAGAGCCCTGGGTGTTCTTCACCGCCACCCGGCGAGATGGTCCAGACCTGACCCGGCTCAAGGGGATCGCTCCCAATGCTGTTTTCGCTTTGCAGTTCCGGCGTCGAGACAAACTTTTCCACGCCGTCGTCACCCATTGCGTAGCTGAAGTGAGTATTACGGAATTCCGCCGCGCCAATGCGTTTCTGCTGTTCTTTGACGCGACGTCTTGCCTCCATGGCGATATGGACGGCCCACTCGATGTCCTCGTCGGCCACCTCGCCCTCGCCGGGATGGAGAAGCTTGAGCAATCCACTTACGGTTTTGTTGACCGCATTTGTATCTCGGCCCGACAGAGCGCCACCGAAAAACACCCGGCCTTGCAGTACACCGACACGGCTTTGATTGCGGAGCTGACTCCAGCACTCGGACAAGAAATCGCTCACAAGACCGAAGTGATTCGTCAAAAGCTCCTTGCTGATTTTGGGCACATCCCAGCCGGGCACATATGCGTGGATTCGATCCATGAATGCGGTGTCGTCTTTCATCTCGGGGGGCATGGGGCCAAACAGGTGCCCGATGCGCTGCTGGTGTTCAACATCCACATCGAAGTTCCCAACCAGGACGATGCTGCCATCGGCACGGATGCTTTCCTTGCCACGGCTGAATTCGCCGGCCTCCATGTATCCCTTCAGGATGTTCACACCATCTTTCTGATCGAAGGAGATGCCGGACACCTCATCGAAGCAGACCACATCGTATTGGCAGACCAATCCGCGCTGGCCTGTTGCGTTGTTGACGAACAATTTGGCAACTGTTGCTTTACCACCGGAAATCAAGTGAGCATACGGAGAAACCTGCTGGAAGAGATGGCTTTTGCCAGTTCCCCTCGGCCCGAGTTCCACCAGGTTGTAATTTCTCTCGACAAAAGGAACCATTCGCAGCATCAAGACATCGCGTTGCCGCAAAGATAATCCATTTGGCTCAATGCCGACGGAGCGAAGCAGAAACTCAATCCACTCACAGGTAGTGAAGGACTTGCGGGTCTCTGCCAGGATATCTAGCACATCCCGTTTGGATAGCTGGATTTCCCGGAGCGACGCAACACCGAAGGGTCTTCCTTTACTCTCCTGCGCGATAGACGCATCGTAGTTCAGACTGATTTCAGCATAGAAGCCGCCTGTCAGCATCCGTTCATGTTCATTCGCCAGTTCGGGGCTGATGCGGACATCGTTTAGCCGCAAGCTGGGTAGTGTTGCGATGTAGGAGTCGGTCTTCGCATCCAGGCGAGCGGTAATGAGGTCGATGATTTTGATCTCGCCATTTTCCCTGGTCCGGGCCTTGAAGAGTTCTTCTTCCCCGGCTTTGACCGTTCTTGATTTGAGTTGCCTTTGGACGATCTCAAGACCCTCATCGATCTCGTCCTGCTCGGTGCTGGCGCAATATCGGCCGAGTAGAAACTCGACTACGTACGTCGGCACCGGAAATTGGCGGCTGAACGTTCGAACCAAATCCTTTCGAACCAAGTACCCGTCTAGCGAGGTGGCCGCCTTCTTGTCGATCTGGTCCATTTCAATCATGTATTACCTCCACCTATTACCGTGGCGATTTGCGCAACCAGCGATCCATTGGTATCAATCAGGACAACCGTTGCTTCACGCCCCTCCATGTCCTCGTCCTCGACGACCACGGAGGCTGTTCCCTTGTCTTGAAGCAGCTTAACGCCAACGACCACACTGGATGAAGAATTACCGGCTTGGCTGCGGACATCAAGTGATAAGTCCGAGAAGTTGCCATCCACGGCAACAGTACAGCGCAAACCCTTCCACACCACGTCGGTAAATTCGACAGATACCGCTGCCTGGGCAGATTCGCCTTGCGCTACCGTCAATTGCAGCGTCAGGCACTCTTGCAGGCTCAGGCCGCCGTGGGTGTACTCTTCCCCTTTCTTGAAACAACACACGCCATCAGCGAGGGCAAAATACTGGTTTGGATTCCAATACCATGGATAAAGCCGTTCCTCGGTCGAGGCGCCCGCCTTCAATGAGGCGCAGCGTCCCCACTTGCTTTCCACCAGTGCGCTGGGAAGTTCGATTTTTGGCAATCCCCCGGGTAGCAACAACCAGCCATGATCTGTCACAACCCTGACGCGCTTCCAACCTGCTGCCAACAGTCCCATGATACGGTCTCTGATTTCCAGAATCAGAGCGTCAATGTGCTTGGCCAGTTTCCACCCACGGTCGTGACCTTCGTGGTCGATATCCCCGAATTCACACCAAGCCATGCCCTGACCATCGCCATCAGCAGAGTGTCCCAGGATCGACCATCCAGCGTCGGTCAATAACTTCTTCAGATGGTAACCTCCCTTTAACGACTGGCCGGTATCCGCTACCGAAGGCTCGAAATCAGGGCTGCCGTCCACATCCCGAATCATATCTCTCACTGGGGTAACTGCCGCCTTGCCTGTAGCAGTTACGCTAGGCAAGGCCGCCCAGGTCGGTTCCTCGGAGATCTCAAGCCCACATGCATCCAGGTACTCGAACAGACGCTTTCCGGCGTCGAAACGGAGTCCGTCGACGAACAGAACGCAGTCCCCGAAGCTGAAAGGCGTTTCCTTAACCGTCAGGCAGGTGCCTCCCGGGTAAGATGCGTCATCAACCAGTTTCTGGAGATAGCGGGCTGATTCTTCCAGCCATGGCAGGTAAACGGACCGGATGGCGATCGTCACGGCTTCAAAGTCAGCAGGGCTATCCACCTGCGCCAAAGCCCTAATCACTCCGTCATCGACCCGCCACCCTTGACTGCGATAACCCGTTGCGAGATCGTCCACCGAACCTGCAGCAAGGCTGGTTTTCGTACTCTCGGCAATGGTCGCCAAGTGTTCCAATGCGCGGGCCAAAGGGGCTTCGTCCAGTTCGGCCCAGACCAGATAACGCCTGTAGCCGTGCTGTTTTTCCAACTCTTCAATCTTGGTTCTCGCTTGGTGCGGGGGCACTTTGTCAAGGCCCATAAGGCTATGGCAAAGTTCTTTTTCCTGGATGTCATTCCATTGGGGCCAGCCCTCTGCCACCTGCTCATCTGTGAACAGATCAAATTCTGGCGGCTGACACCTTCTGATTTGAGCGGGGATGTTCGGATAGTGCTGAGGAGCCTCGCAGTAACGCTCCCAAACAGCCTGCCACGGGCCTTCGTGGTTTGCGAGCCTGGCGCTCCCGGCCAGGACGCCTTCGTTGTGGGGGTTGAAGGCCAGTTGGGATTTGCACACCTCGACAAAGGCTTTCCATTCGTTCTCGCCACGACTCGCCTGGAACGCATCCCCCTGGTCGAGCCATTGCAGGAGATCGCGAACCGGGTCACCCGTCAACAGGGTGTTGAAGTAGTCCTTATCCAGGCGCTTACCTTTCAGTAAGGCGACATCCTCGTCAAGAAGCCGACGCAACGCAAGCTGCATGGCATTCCTGGCATCGTTGTCTTGGGCTACATCAAGCCCAAGCCCACTTTGATCTGATTTCAGATAGGCCAGGACCGTCCAGTCCTTGGCATTGATTTGTGACCAGATCACGCCTCGGTATTGCAACTCGGCAAGCGGCTTCAAGTGATCCGGGCAGCTTTCTATTGCCCTCAGGTCTTGGCGGCTGATGCCCGGTAGATAAAAAATCGGCCTCCGGTCCTCGGGCAGAGAGACATCGGGAACCTGACCGGCAATCACGCAACGTAACCAGATGGCAGGCCCAATACGTTCTTCGGGCGCATAGTCGCCCAGGGTCATGAGTTCAGGCAGTTCGGCCTGAAGAGCGGGTATGGCGGCCTCCCACTGACGGTCACGATCCGGCCAGAGAATACAGGCCGGAGCTACCTGAACCTCGGGGTTGAAGACTGCGGCATCACGGACTGCTTTCAGGAGATGATCAAGCAATCTCAATTGCCACCTCCTTTCGCGGGAAGTATCAGTCCATATTGTCGTGCTAACACATCGTTGATTACCGCAACGGAGGTCGGGGCAAAGGCCCAGGTTCTGACTGTTGAACGCAGCGCAATCCCTAACTCATCCTGAAGTGGCGGCAGCCACTCGTCGTGATGTCCTTTTATCACCAATACAAACTTCACATCAACTTGTGACAGGTTAAGTGTTTTGAAATCTTCGGGTAATTCTGATTTGGCATGTTGGTGCCTTTTCAAGCAAGATGCCCATCCAAGTGAAAAGGCATTAATGAGTTTTTCTCGGATCTCAACGATGAAGTCATCGAATTTAGGTTGGGTTTCGGGATGAGGCGTACTGGATTTGGCCTCGACGATCCAGATCACCGGTTTTTCGTTACTTGTGCGCAACAACAGGAACTCTGCCATCTGGACATGTTCCTGAATAGCTGCGTAGATATTGCTTTTCTCAATGTAAAAACATTGACCTTCCGGATACGGGCCGAATGTCATTCCGGATTCGATAATCGGCTGTGTGCTCATTTAAGTACTAACCCCACCTCTTCCTTGTAAAGTTTGATTGACTCATCAATGATCGAATTTTCCGGCATTCCTTCCCTAAGGTCTGCGGGAGTCCATTGGTTGTTATGAGCCGAAATGACCGGGATGGAAAGATTCTGCTCTTGAGCAATCAAATACAGCTTCTTCACGACAAAGTAAGAGTGGCTGGCTAGAAAGAACTGGATACCGCTCTTGGCAAGCACAGCAACGATATCCAAAAGTTGCGAAACTGCTACGGGGTGAAGGGACGACTCCGGTTCGTCAATGAATACAATCGAGTTGGTATCGAGATACCGGTTAGCAAGTAAGGTATCGAGAATGGCAAGCTTCTTGATGCCTTCGGATGTCACGCCGATAGGGAACTTCAGATTTCCTTTTTTGAATTGCCAACGACCGGACGTCTCATCATATTCGACCCGTCCCCCGAAAATATCTTCCAAGCTCTGTCGCGACTGGGCAAACTGATCATCATTCTTGCCCTTCTGGGTAGACTGGCGCAGTGCTCTGGCGAGATCGAGATAGGTATCGTCAAAACCAAAGGCCTTATCCTGTTCGCGGGATTTAAGAATAATCTGATGTAAAGACAGCACTTCTTTCGCAGGCAGGAATATAGAGTTGCTTGACCGTGGCGGGACCTGGTTTTCCAGCGATGAGATTTGCTTGGTTGTATTCTTACCAAAGCTGTAAATAAAGTTCTGTCGGTCAATTTGCACAGTAAAAGACAATGCGCCGTCGGTCCCCTTGGTCACAAGATCGCCAATCTTGTCTGGCTGGAATATCCAGTAAAGTTTTTCGGCGAGGATCTCAGCATCTGTTCTACGTTCATCTCCGCGTTTGTATTCTTCCAGAGTCCGCATGGCGCTATAAACAGCTTTCAAAAGGAACGTCTTCCCTGTGCCATTGCCACCGACAATCAGGTTGATGGAGCCAAGGTCACTCCAATTTAATTTGGAAAGTGGCCCAAAATTTTTAAGCTCAATTCTATTTAGCATGGTTATGCTCCCGCACTGCAGTGTGTTTTTCTGCCAGGGTCAGGTGGTGGTTGTTGCTTCCGGGATCCAGTCTGTTAGCTGCGTCACGCAACGTAGCCTGATGGCAGGCACAATATGTTTTTCAGAAGTATAGTCACCCAGGATCATGAGTTCAGTCAATTGTGCCTGAAGAACGGGGATGGCCGCCGCCCCTGACGATCGCGCTCCCCCACAGTATACAGGGCGGAGCAACCTGAACATTGGAATTGAAGACAGCGGCGTCACGGACTGCTTTCAGGAGATGATCAAGCACTTTCATTCGTCACCTTCTTGCAGAAAGTGTATCGGTCGATTGGTTGATACAGATGATTGAGCCAAGGAAATAGCCTGGATTGTTTTCAAGTCCATCGTCGAACAGCCTTTCCCGCTGGTGTTTGCCCCAAGTGTATTCTCGCTGGTAACGAGGGATGTTGTAGACCACTGCTGCGTCGATATCGAAGAGCTGTGATATTGGGTAGTTATTTACGGACTTAATCATCTGATACCTCAAAAATTGTATTTCTCTCGTCTACGGCGGAATGCTTCTTCCGTCCCTTCCATGACGTCGAGAACAGCCCTGGTTACATTCGCTTGATCGAGTCCGCCACAGGCGAGCGCTTCGCCCTTACCGTTTCGCGCCTCAAAGGCGTAGACCAGTTCTGCATCTCCATTTACCGGCAGATTGGCGTTGTGCGTAGCCATAATGAGTTGACGTTTCAATTTCACTTTACGCAGCATTGGAATCAGTTCCCGGAACACGAAATTGGAATCCAACTCATCCTCGGGCTGATCGATGACCAACGGTCCACCTTCTTGCGCGAGCAACAGTGCGAGGGCGGCGGTATTCCGCTGACCGTCAGAGAGTGAACCCTCAGCGATGCTGCCAGCAGTGGAGCCATCCGCCCGAAACAGTTTCATGTCAACGGTATCTTGTACCCGGGAACAGCGTAGCTTTTCCCAGCGTTCAAGATTGTCCTGAATGTGCTGGAATAGTTCTTGGCTGTACGATTCGAAATCCGGCCCGGCTGAACTTTGCTCCATAGACAAACGTCCTTCCAGAACTTGCCATGGAGATTCGGCACCCTCCTGTCCGACAAAAAGTTTGTATAGCGTCTCTCCACAGTTCTCCCAATTCTTCCCCAGTCGTGTCCGCCCATCAGAGGGTGCAAAGTTCTGCCAGAGTTCGCGGAAGTTTTTGTGATCCTGCTGGTACTTCGCCGAGACTTCGACAAAGCGCTGCCTACCTTCGTTCAGGACAGCGAGATCATTAGCTCGCTCAGCAGCTTCTTCACGTTTCTGATATTGTTCTCTCCAGATTTGGTGTAACTGCTGCATGAGTAGTCCGGTGTCACCCGCAGCTTCAGTGAGCCGCTGAATTTCGTCCGAAGTTTGATCAATTTCACGCTGCTTCCTGGCGCGCAATTGGTTGATTTCCTGAAGGTGACCAACATCATCCGTCGTCAGCCCTTTCGCCGCGCAAGCTTCAGTAAATTCTGCGTCGGCCTGATCCAGTTCCTTCTGGATCGCACTCCATACCGGATCGCTGGCTTTAATGTTATCGACACCAGCTTCGAATTGCTCGATTGAATCACGAATAGTCCTGGCCAACGAATCCTTGGCAGCCTTTACATTATCGTCGAATTGCCTGAACCAAGTGGAGTGAGGTGAATCTATAGTCGGAAATGGCACGTGCGAATCGGCGATTGCTTCGGCCATGGTGGCGACGTCGGTGAACTGTTTTCCGGGTGTTCCCATAAGCTCTTCGAGGTAGCGCGCTTCGGCCTTAAGCAGTTGATGTCGCCGTGCGTCCTCTTGAATCTCGCTACGCGCCTTCCATTGCCGATCCAGTTCTTGTAGCTCTTGCTTGAGCCGCCTTTGATCCTTTTTGAGTGTCTTGGCTTTGCGAAGATTAGAAAAAGCATCTTGAATTTGCAGCTTGAGTTTGTGCTCCCGATCTGCCAGATCGTCCAATTCACTTTTGGTAAATCCGTCTACCAGCTCCAGCAGACGTTGTGCCTGACGAACGCTTCCATCATCAATTTTCGACTCAGTCAGACGATTGAGCTGCTGCTGACTGTAGAAACGAAGTGGTAAGCTATTGAAAAAGGTTTCGGGATCAGCCAGGTCCCGACCTTGCACGTTGGGGCTGCCGTTTTGCCAGACAATACGATCTTCCACGCCATCCGCGCTAGTCCAGCACACTTCAACTTCTGTGCGCTGATCCTTCAGCGTATCGCGTACTCGTTCGATCCTCTCTGTGGTTCCGTCATCAAGATCCTTGGATTTGTCCTTGCCTAGAATGATTCTCAGGTATTCAAGCAGGGTGGATTTTCCGCTACCTCTGCCACCGATGACACAGTTCATGTTGGAGGAAAAATAAACCTCCTGGTCAGCCAGGAACGCGACGTTCTTGATTGAGATCGATTTGATGGCTGCCTGCCGAATGCGCTGTGCAGGATGCGTGTCTGTCGTTACATCTTCTGGCAGAATGATGCGCGAATCGTGATCAAGAAATGCCTGTCGGAGCGACTCGATGGACGGCGCCGACATTTTGATCCATGAGTATCGATAGCCAATGCTATTTGGGACAGGCTTCCCATCTTTGTCAGCTTTGACGAACTGTTTATTGTCTGAAGACATGATTGTTGCAATGGGGCGGATGCGTTTCCACTCTTCATGGCAATCGTCACCAGAGCGAAATAACTTCTGGAACGCGCTACTCATTTGACTTATGGGCCTAGGAACCTCAACGGCTAAGAGATCAGGATTTCGATATTCTTCCTGTTGAAGCCACTCACTAATCCGATCGTTGTCGAAAAGACTGTCTTCAAAAACATGAGGGAGAATGACAACGCCTCGCCATGTGCCATCTGGATTAGGTTTCTGGACAATACTCAAAATTTCAGGAAGACGCTTTGTTGATTTGGCCAGCCGTCCCCCGTCAGTTCGGGGTCTTCCAACTCCGCATTCCGTTAGGATATGGTCAATGTCATTGGTGCTTGTTCCAGGCTCAAAAAGGCAGAGAACATGCATTCCCTTACCAACATCTGCCTCAAACTCAAACCCTGGGAACATGGTGATCTTGTGGTTGAACTTCTGCTCAATCTCCTCAAATGCCGACTGAAGATGAGGAATGAAGTCCATGCTGAGAAAGTTGTGGTCAGTGATGCCTACCACCTCAAGACGTTGTTCATAGCAGGCCTCAGCAAACGCTTTCGCTGAGGCAGCTTCATTCCCAGCTTCGGGGCGGTCTCCAACCCAATGCTTAGCGTCCGCGGGTGTTTGCATCTGCAGATCGCATTTCAGCCAGCGCATTCCTTTGTAGTTGGAGGTCATACAGCGTCTTCCTGTGCGGCGATTTTTTCGGCCAGAGTCAAGTGGTAGTCGTTAATGCGGTCGCCTTTGAATTTGTGGAACCAGGGGGCGGATTCTACGTCTTTGCCGCGGTCCTTATTCCATTTGATGTTGGGTTTATCGCGCAGGACACCAGCACCTTTCTTACCGACATCGGGAACGGTGAGGAAGGGGCGGATGTTGAGGCGCACGCCATCGTTGATGTCAGGGTCCCAGCCGATGGGTTGCTTTTCCAGCGGTTTCCAGCGCACGAAGATGTCATGCGGAGATTCGCCTTCGAGGATCAACTCCAGATTTTTTTTGAGGACCTCGGCGGCAGCCAGGCGTTCCTGGGCTCCGTCCACGCCACTGGCGATGTCTTGCTTCTGGCGGCTGATCCAGTCGCCCAAGTAGGTGTAGATCAGGGTTTCCAGCAGTTTGGCGTCGAGCTTGTGGTAGTTAATTAGAGCGGCAAAGCCGTCGCGCAAACCATCCCAGATGTGCCAGATAAAGGGACGGTGCTGGAATAGTTTGCGGAGCTGGAATAGCTTGCAGTGTTGAGTGAAAAACTTCTCCCGCAGCCAGGTCTCCAGTGTTTTGCCCGCGTGATCGGCGCTTTTCAGCAGCGCGGCTAAGGTGTTGTTGGACCAGGCATCGCCATAGGCGGCGGCCAACAGGTTCAAAAGACGGTCGGAAGCCGAGGCCTCGCCTTGCACTGGCGAGATGCAGACGACGCCGTCTTCATCGGCATAACTAGCCAGGGCTTCGCATCGATGGACCCACTCGCGCTGCTCGTCTGCCAATTCCATGTTGGTATCCAGTTCGGCAGGCCAGCGGTAGCCAAGGAGGCGAGCAACAGCGACGTGTAGCACGGATGCATCGGTACGCAACGGGCCGTGGCTGGTCCACTTTCGCGCTTCATTCCAGACCACCGAGCCGCATGGATGGCCGTGGAAGATCCACTGAGTGAGATCATTAGTAAAAGGTTTAGGTAGTCCGTTGGGATACTGTTCATCAGATATTTTGGACCACTGCGAGAAATCGAATGGTACTTTTGCAACAGTTGCGTTGTTTACTTTAATGCCATCCTCAAGGATTCCCAGTTCACTCTTGAATTCTTCTGAAAGACAAAACGGCCAAATGACTTTCTGGTGAGCTTCCTGTTGAGGAACAATAGCAGTCACATTGCTATCGAATAAGTCTCCAGAATAAATCGAAAAGCTGAAGTCACCCATTAGCTTGACTATAATGCCATTATGCCTCCAAGCAGCTTGTCCTTGTAGACGGGCGAAATCCCTTCCTTCATTACTCCAGTAAATGGCGTAACGCATGCCTCCATACAATTCATCCGATTCAGGAGTCCCTTGAAATTTCCTCCAGCTGCTTTTAGTGATGGAGATTTCCCACCAATTGCGACGAAATCGAAAATCGTCTCCGGTCTTTATGCCTTGAGGAGACATTGCGAACTTTCCCAACGTTTGAACTTCGCCACGTGCTTCAAGCGTTATGCGACAATCAGGGCTATTCAATGCGTCAATATTTCTGACTGAACGCCACTGGCACGCAGCTAATTCCCCTGCTTTGCCTTGAATTGTACTCGTCGATGTTACATCGACCCCGCCATATTTGTGGTCATTGCCAATACGTGATTTTGAAATGATCATAAGTGCGACGTTAACAACTTCGCCACTTATGGTTTCAAATGCGCGCGGGCCGAGTTTTGCCAGAACATTAAACTCAGTAGTTTTCAATAATCTTCGACGAAGTGTTGAGTAAGCAGGAAGCGAGAGCCAATTCTGAGGGCAAACGATTCCTACCGATCCGCCTTGTCTGCTGAAACCGATGGCTCTATCAATAAACGCGGTTGCTAAATCCTGTTTTGCGTCATCGTAAAAATCTGCGACATATTCCTTCAGGAGATCATCTTGTCTTCCGCGAGCTAAGTACGGAACATTTGTCACAACCCAATGCCAACGAGTAGCTAACAATGTCGCAGCTTTTGTAAGTCCGCTTGCAACAACGCCTATTTCGTTCCTCTCTATATCACCTTCAACTGAAAGCGCTTCTTCTAGTAGAGGACCAATATCATCCCAATTCAGTTTAAAGAGATCTCCTTTGCCGAGACTCACTTCCGGATTGATTAGGCTACCCAACACTGGTGCGTCTTTGAATTGCTTGTAAAGTTCTTCGAGACCAATTCGAAGATTGGTGACATCTCCCGCCAGAGCCAACCATTCCTCCTTCTTGGCACTTATCGACAACCCCGAACAAGCGACATTCAATTCCGGTAATACCCGGTAACCTCCAGCACCTGGGTATTTCCACGCAGTCAGGGCCAGGGCGAAGGCAGCCAATTCCACACAACGTTGATCCAGTTCCAGGCCATGGATGTTTTCTCGCAGCACTGCGTCCACCGCTTCCTTGGCAGAAAGGTCGTCGCGTTCCATGCGAATGGGTACGAGCATCAGGAAGGCTGCCACCAGAAAGTGGCCGGAGCCGCAGCAGGGGTCGAGGGTCTTCAAGTCGGCAAGTTGCTCCGGCCAGCCGTCAAAGGTTCCGGCCGCCGGTGTCCAGTCGTCATCCTCCTGCTGCACAAAGCGCAGATATTCAAGCGGTACACCGGGAATGGACGCTTTCTCGCGCAGTTCATCTTCGCTGTCGGCGTTTCGGAAGTCAGTCTCGGTGAGCCTCCTTGCCGCCCACCAGGCTCCCAGGGAGTTGTCGAGCAGGAAGCTGACCATATAAGGCTCAGTAAAGAGCTGGGTCACGGCGGGCAGTTCCCGTGCTCCGATCTTGACCTCGGAAGCGTTGACTTCATCCTTCTTTTTGGCCTGCCAGAATTGATAGACCCAGCCGAGGCTGTCTGAGGCAGTGAACACTTCCGGTGGCAGGTCAGCCACCAGGTGCTCCAGTTTTTGTTGGTGCTCCGGTGGCAGGACAAGTTGGAAGACCGGCGAATCGAGCCGGAAGATCTGCGGCAGCATACGGGCGGCGTAACGAGCGGCCAGTTCCCAACCGTTGGCCGCGCCTTCATCGGCGGCAAGGTCTTCACACTCTTCGAGGGTGACAGCCACCGGATCATCCGGGTCGGGATACATCAGCAGATTGTTCTCGGCCAGGAAGCGGGCAAACAGCATTCGGTGCCAGTGCTCGTAGGCGACTTTTTCAATCAGGCGGTCGATTTCCTGGACCTTGGACCTGGCGTGGCGCAGGTCGCCCAGCTGCCGTCCGTGAACCCGGAGTCTGCGGCGTAGTTCACGATCCAGCTCACTGAGGTGGGTAAATGGCGTGGCTTCGCCCACGCCGAGTTGTTCCAGTGCAGCGCGAGCGGCGTCCTCGGCAGTATCACGCGCATCTTTAATTGCTCGCTCAAGTCGGTTTCTTAATGTTTTGTCCAGAGGTTCCAAGCTATTTCCCTCTAATGCTTTTTTTAATGTTTCACAGCAAACATTCGAGCATTAAACTCTATTTAATGCTGATTTTAATGCTTAAACGCATAAAATTCAGCATTGTTTAAACGTATGACGTGCATATTTACCCTTACCGGGTGACTGCAAACCGGGATTTTCTTGCCGTAATTCTGTCATTAATCGGTAAACCTGATTACGATCGAAACGGGTAATCTGCCGGATATCCCGATTGCTCAGACCCGGTTCTCCTCGGTGGGCACGCTCCATCAAAATGTTCAGCACACGAGTTTTCGCCATTTCCCAGTCGATCATCGGACGTGTCTTGCTCTTGCCATCCTGCACTAAACGGTTGTAAAGATCAGTGTGGATGAACCAGTAAACCTTCAAATCCGCGTCACTGTGTTCGATGTAGCCGGCTGCTTCCATGGCAACAAGCCGCACATGAATTTCCGCTTCGCTACGCTGGCAAAGTGCTGCGGCAGTGTTGTTGTCCAGCTCTGGATGCTGGAGCAGGTATTGCAGCAATAATAATTCATCAACCCCCAGTTTGCGGTCTTGCTTACTTTCCTCAGCAACGAAAAAACGGAAAGCCACATCCAGCTCCCGTTTTGGGAAACTGATCAGCACGGATTCGCCGATCTCCCGTATCCGGGGTGGTTCCTTGCCTTCAATGAGCAAGGTTGAGAACATGCGGTTAATACCAAGATTCGTCCGGTTCACCAAACGAAGTCGTGTCAACGCCTCAACCAGCAACGGATTTCGAGCTGCTGGCTGGTGGTGGAGAATGTTATTGGGGGTAATGCCGGCAATAAAGCCACCATTGTTACTGATTTCCAGCCTGTCGGAGAAAAGTTTGACCATCACAGGTCCTGCGATGCGTAGGTCGGCATGGCAGAAGGCATTCATCAGGGCTTCACGCACGGCTATTTCCGGCCAGGTACGATATTCGTAGTGGAACATGCCGTGCTCATAAGTAGTGATAGGATTGAAGGGTACCAACATTTCTTCAATGCGTTGCACAGACAACGGTAAAGCGCTGACTTGATCCTCACGGATGCTGTAGTCTGTATCTGACGTCATTTGAAGAAAAGTCCAGCAATGACCTGGCAAGTATTTCTGAATTGCAGCTTCGGTGCCCGCCATCAACAATGAAGCCCGAGTCAATTTGCCTTCTTTGATCAGCCCCAGGCTGGTGAGAAACTGAGTATCACTGACGTTTATCAGGTCTTCTGGCGCAAGTTCTTTACGGGCCTGATTTCGTAGAGCTTCAAGTGCTACGGCAGAAAGTAGTTTGCTATCGACTTTTGTTACGAGCTCCGCGGTATAGTCTGTTTCTCCGGTTTCAATGCTGATTTTGCGACGCAGGGTGCCGGTAAGCGGCTGACAGTCTTTGCCAATCCGAATAGTACCTTTCCCGGCGCTGTCTGTATAAGGTGGCAGTCCGGGATAGATCTGCATTATCAGCAGGCGCCCGGTACCTTCAGGTATGCTGAGATTTTCAAAGACAGGGGTGATTTTGGGATCAGTTTTATCGTAAACAGCCTTTTTGAGCAGATTTACGTCGATTTCAGATGGTACTCCAAGTAACGCATTGACTCTACCGATAACGCGATCCGATACGCCAAACACTACGGTACCACCCCCCCCGTTCGCCATACAGACAGCCATATGTACCACGGTTTTCACGGCTTTATCGCGGCTCTGCATCTCCCATTGTTTGAAGTCGAGGTCCTGATCCTCAAGATCATCGGCGACGCAGTGATCCAGTTCTGCCAGCAGCGTTTCGATATTGGCTGCGGTTCGCATGGTCCGGGCAGCCCTTTATCTGATCGATACCGGGCCTTTGGCCAGCGCAGCCTTGAGCTGGCTCTTCACTTCTTCTGCCCAGGCATCGATTTCGTCACCCGTTTTAAGGGTGCGGCGGGACACATTCACAAACTGAATTTCGGGTTCGCACAACTCGGCAGCACCAACCGCGACATTGTCAAAGCGGCCAGGCAACGCCGCAACGCGGTCGGTAAACATCGATAAACTGTAGAGTTCCAGGGTGGCCAGTACATCGCTGGCCGATTGCACTGTTACTGTGGGCCGGTCAGGCAAGGTGAGTCGCTGCTCGGACAACAATAGATTCCGCTGCTCGGGTTCCAACTGTTGCCAATTGCTGTCCGCATCAAGGCGCTGCATACCTTTTTTGTGGCATGTGTCGTATTCGCTATCCAGCTTGTTGAGCTCATCACGCAGCAGTTGAGTCAGGTTGGCGATCAGCGGCGCGACCAAGTCCGGATCCTCGAGAAGTTGACGCTGCAGCTCAATGGTATTCACTTGAGCCAGGATGACGTCTGCGTCCTGAAGCCCGGAGGCGTGGTCCATCAGGCGCTTCAATTCGTTCCAGTCAGGCCAACGATTAGCGATGCGTTTGCCTAGGTCGGTCCAGATATCAACGCTGCTGACCAGTTCATCCCGCCAGTTGTAGAGGGCAAGCAGTTGCTCATTACCCGCCGTGAGACGGATTTCGTCGAGGCTCGCGGTGTCAGGCCGGGTTGGTTTCGGCGCCTCGCCGCCAGCCAGGTCAGCCAGTTCTTGCATTTTCTGCAAGAACTGCGGCACAAAGACTAATTCCTCGCCCTGCTTGGCCGAGAGTCCGACTTTCTGTAACAGTTTGCGAATCTGGATGCGTTGGGCAGTAGTGACGGTGGCGGATTCTACTTTAAACGTCACCTTGCCAATGGTCTTGCGCTCCAGTTTCTTCGGGTCGAGAGTTTGACCGCGTTCGTCTTGCGCCCGGATAAGCCCGGCCACTAACAGCACTTGCAAACCACCGTCCACGGCGTCGCGTGACCATCCGTAGGGTGCAGACTCGAACTCGGTGCGGATGTCCGCGCCTTTTTTGCCGCCGGCGATTAAACCGAGAATGGCTTTGCACACCGGGTTCCTGGCGGGTTCACCTTCGTCGCCTACGGCCTTGAGTGCATCGGGAGCGCCTTTTCGGGCCTTTTCGTAAACCTTGGACCAGCCCTCGTCGTCAGCGGTATGAAACTGGGGATAGAGCCGTTGCAGCGAGTTATCGGAGGCTTCCAGCACCATCTCCTGCAGATCGTTGCCGAGGATTTCGTTGCCGCCGGCCTGAAAGACGCGGGTTCCAGAGAAGGTATCTTCGAGCAGTTCATGAATCTTGCCTTCGGCCGTCTGCCTGGTGGTCTCCATGGCCGCACGGGCCTCGGCGCCTTCCGGGCCATTGGGAACACCGCGCTTATCCAGCGTGGCTACGGCAGCTTTGTAGTCGATGAGGTTGTGGCGAAGGTCATCGGCCGAGCGCTTGGGGATAAACACAAAAACGGTCGGTGAGTGATTGCCCGCTTGCCTCGAATCGGCCCGCACCGAGTTTTCATCAATGCTCCATCCGTCACGAACCCAGACAGAAATGCGCTGAGCAGCGTCGGTGGGAAGCTGGGCGTCAAACACCGGAAAGATGTCACGAGTGACCTTCGAGTTGCCCTGGGTCAGTGAAAGTTTGCGCACCATTTCGCCGAATTTCCTGCGGATGCGGTCGTCGCGTTCTGCTTCGATGCGGTGCGCTTCGTTGGACAGAGAAGAGCGTTGGCTCAGAAATTCGTCGCTCCAGGCCGCGCTCTCTTCGGTCTGGATGCGATATTCGTCGCCGACCTTCATCAACAACTCGCAATTATCGAGCAGGCTCGGCAACTTGCTGCGCAAACTGCTGCTTCCGCCAGAAAGGTTTTCGACCAGTAGATCGGCGAGGGTATCAATGGTGGCCTGGATACCGATTTCGTCGTTCTGGCTGCCGAGTTTGTTGATGAGGAATACCAGGCCGCAGGCGCGCGCCATGAGCTGTTCTTCTTCCGAGCCCTTATTCCAGCTCATCGTCTTTTCGTGGACCTTGCGCGGCAGAATGCGCGATTGGAGCAATTTGTCGGCAGAGTCGAAATAGAGATAGTCTGCCGGTACAACATGGCCCAGGGGTTCATTCAGGTTAGTCTGGATAACCTTGTGAACCATGCTGAGCTGGTTACGGAGCTGGCTGTCGGTTCCGGTCCGATCCAGGACCCGGAGGGTATTTTCCCAGAAACGGCGGCGTACCGGCAGGATGGGATAGTCCTGGGGGAAATGCGGAATGTCGTCCTGTCTGTGACCGATGCTTGTACCTGCAAGATGCCGGGAGATCTCGCCCAGGTTGGTCTGCATGATCTGTTCGATGGGCGTCTTTGCTTCCGGCTTCTTGGCCAGAATGACCTGGCGGATGACTGCATCGACGTCTGCATCGGAGAGTTCTACACGGATGGTAAACCGCGCCTCGAGCTTTTTCAGGTTGCTGGTGCCGGTCACTGCCGTCTGGCCGGTGCCGATGAAGAGCAGTTTGCCGCCAATGTTCTTGCAGCAGGCTTCCACCGCCTCCTGTACGTCGATGGAGCGCTGGCTGTCTTCGCCTATGTACTGTTGCACCTCGTCGAGAACTACCAATGTCAGCGGGAATTTGCGATCATTCGTCAGAGCCCGACGAATAGCTTTTAGCATGTCATCGCTGGAAACATCCTGAACGTAAGGGTAGAGGTTATTCAAGGTCTCAACGCAGGATGCAGGTGATGAAAAGAGTCTGGGCTTCGCCTGAACGAGGGCGTCATGAAGGCCCTCAGCCACGTAAAAGTTGTCCAGTTCTTCGTGCCAGTCGTAGCCGTTTCGCTCAACGTGGGAGCGGACTTGATCATGGATGCCTTCGTGCATGAGCCACATGACGAAGCGGGCAACCGGATATTGCTCAGGCAAGCCAGCGGATTTGAAGATAATGCGCAGGAGCGCCAGTCGGACACTGCCGCTCGCCCCGGCTCCCAGAGTGCCGGATGCGGCATGCAGCCCCCCATGACGCTTGGCTTGGGTGCTCAGTTCCGTCAAATTATCGCCAATGTCTTGGGGCAGGTTGGCAATGCCGCGAGCCGTGGCTCCATCTGTGAAAACCGTATCCTCCCAAAGCGCACGGAGCATTTTGACTAGGTGCGATTTGCCTGAACCGAAAAAACCACTGACCCAAACGGCAGGTTGCTGCGGCTGGTCGATATTTTTCAGGTAGGTATCGAGGACATGTGACATCCCCTTTTCGTACTGACCATCACAGACGAAAGTCTCCAACTCGTAACGAAGAACTTCCAGCGCCCGGCTGGTCTTTTCGTCATTGACGCTTGCCACACCCTCGTTGACCAGTTTTCGCGTGGCCGGATTTTTTTGGTAAATATCGCGATTGTTCATTATCAAACCCTTATTCAATATTCTTTGTCCGCAGTGATTGGCACAGCGAGATAATTCCACCCGTCATAGCCATCCAGCAGCCTGTAGTTGTTGTCCTCAAAGCTGCCCGGGAAGAAGACCAGTAGCCTTCCGGTGACCATGGGGGCCAACTTGTCGACGACTTCTTTCACCTTCAGAAAGCCGAAGAGCGACCCGACACCTTGAATTGCCACAACGGAATTCGCTCCGGTGTCGTTCTCTTGAAGGAAGTTCTCGAACTCATCGGCGATGAAAGCAAGGTACTTCGGTAGCAACGTGGAGAGCAAATGTGGCTCCTGGAAGTAACTCCTGGCGTACCGTTGTGAGGCGAGCCAGTTGGCAAAGGTGTCCGTCAGGTCGAACATGGCCCATTCGTGGTCTGCCTGGCGCGTGACAATTTCAAATTCGCCGACTTTGGCCCGCAATGAGCGTTCTTCATTTTCGTTGTAAACACAGAATATCACGCGCTGTGCAGCAGCGGCATCATCGCGCCACGGGATGGAGATATATTTACTGTAGGAATGAATAAGCCGTTTAATTCTGCTCACGGAGCCACTCCATTTCTTCTTGATTGATCAGGTTCGGGAACAGAACCTCAATGACATCACTCACACGCTTGAATACGATCCATCCTTTTCGAGAGGCCTCTTCGGCAAGTTCAATGGTCTTATCAAAGGTTCGGTCAAGCAACTTGATATATTCTGATTGAAAAAGCGCCTGTCCGCGCGCGCCTGTGAGATAGCCGAGGAGCAAAGCGTAGGAAACACTCCCGGCGGTTGGATTGGCTCGGGTGCGTACCTTTCTGGCGCGGCCAAGGAGGTGGCCGGATTTGGTCCAGGTCGAATTGATGTTCTGAGCAGTCGATGTCAGTGTCGCCTTGCTGAATCGACCGGGCTCCTGGCTGTCGATAAACTCCTCGAGAGACTCACGGGTAATCGTTGTGCCTTCTGGATACTTTAGAATGAATGTTGCCGTCGAGTGGAAAATAGGGTCCCGAGCGTATGTGCAGAGTAGCGCCAGTAAGGGTCGGCCATCTATGTCACGATTCCAAAAATAGAGTAGAGCCCTGAAAATGACATTAGCGCGATCGAGTGAGTAAAGATCAACCAGGTGTCGATACGTGAGACTGCGGGTTTTGCCGGAGCGTTTGCCTAAACAATTTTCATCATCAATGGCTCGGAGGTAGTCTTTTTTACCAGCTTCAGGATGTTTGACATAGGCCAATAAGGCGATTAGTTCCTCAAGCATCATTGTGCGGGCACTATGAGCGCCGGCGCGTTTGAAGCTGAATCCGAACTGGGCTAAATGTCTGTTTTTTTTCGTCATGCTCGCTACTGGTCTTACTTGCTGTTCCCCGAAGGAAGCTGCAATTTTACATCCTGTCATTTGATGCTGATCAACAAAATAATATCTTTCCCACTGGTATCCCGAATACTGGTTAAATGAATTCAAACAGTTGGACATTGTATGACATGCCTGTCAACCTGTCTTGGTCAGCATCGCGTAGTAAAACCCGTCTGTATTATCCAGGCAAGGCAGCAGTTGACGGCCATAGGCAGCAGCGGTTCCCCATCGTGACCGGATCGTTTCCGGGGTTGCCGAAGGATGGTTTTCAAGGAATGTTTCGACTACCCGGTCGTTTTCCCCATGCAACATGGAACAGGTTGAATAGACCAGTCTGCCGCCCGGTCTCAGTAACGGCCACAGGGCTGCCAGCAGTCCTGTCTGGCTACGCTGCAACGCTGGGAACTGTCCCGGTGTTTTCAGGCGTTTGATATCCGGATGGCGGCGGATGACCCCGGTAGCGCTGCACGGCGCATCCACCAGGATGCGGTCATACAGGCGGCCGTCCCACCAGGTGTCCGGGCTGGCCGCATCCGCCCTGGTTACGGTTGCCTCCAGCTTCAGCCTGTTCAGGGTGTCGTGTAGCAGCGTCAGGCGTTTCTCATCGACATCCAGGGCCGTTATTTCGGCAATGGCCGGTTGCAGTTCGCAGATATGAGCGGTTTTCCCGCCGGGCGCTGCACAAGCGTCAAGGACCCTGTCTCCCGGTTGCGGGTCCAGCAGGATTGCCGCAAGCTGGGCGCCGGCATCCTGTACCGATACCTGGCCGCCATCGAAACCGGGTAACCGGTTGACGTCAACCGGATCCAGCACCTGAACCGCGCAGGGCGCCGCGTCACATGATTGCGCCCGGATCCCGGCCTGCCGCAAATCCTCCAGGTAATTTTCTCTGGAACTGCGCAATACGTTTACCCGCAGGTGTTGCGGCGGCCGTTGATTATTCGCCTGTAAAATGGCTTCCCACAGGTCGGGCCAGTCCTGTTTGATACTGTCCGACAGCCATCCCGGATGGGAATAGTACGCAGCGGGGTACAGGCCAAGTTCCGTTTCGAGCCGCGGGTATTCACGTTGCGAGCGCCTCAGCACCGCGTTGATGAGGGGTTTTGCCCATTCCTTGCCAAGTTCAACCGCTGCATTTACCGTTTCCGAGATCGCTGCATGGGCGGGCGTGTCCAGGCGGTGCAGTTGGTAGAGACCGACCAGGATAAGCATCCTGATATCGCTGTCCCGCGCTTTCAGGGGTTTGTCCAGGTACCGTTCCAGAAGGAATTCCAGTTGATCGAACCAGCGCAGGGTCCCGAAGCAAAGTTCCTTGACGAACCCGCGATCGTCCCGGCGTTCGATAACAGGCAGGCACTCTGCCAGCGCCGCGTCCAGAGTCAGTCCGGTATCGGCAACCCGCCGGACGGCCTTTGCGGCAAGCGCGCGGAGGTTCATTTTTCCGGAACGAAAAGGCGGGGATAGCCGTTATGGATCTCCCTGATGCCCTGTTTTTTCTTCCCTTCCAGTTGCAGGGTGAGAATGCGCAAGGTTCCGCTTCCGGTCGTGACGTCCAGTCCTTCGGGGCCGTAGGCAATGATCTCGCCGGGTTTGCCGTTTTGCACTCCGGTATCCAGGGTAATGGCTTCCCATACGCGAATTTTCACGTTGTCCAGACTAGTAAACGCGACCGGCGCCGGGTTGAACGCGCGGATGGTCCTCCCGATCTGTTCCGCCCCCGCATTCCAGTCGATTTCCGCCTCCTGCTTGCTCACCTTGTGCGCATAGGTGGCGAGCCTGTCGTCCTGGTCGGTCAGGTCGATGGAAGCGTCTGCCGTTGCGGCCAGGGCCTCGAGCAGGGATTCACTTCCCAGCGCTGCCAGCCGCCCGGACAGGGACAGGGAGGTATCGTCGTCGCGAATGCCGCAGGATTTCTGCAACAGGATCTTCCCGGTATCGATGCCGCTGTCCATGAGCATGATTGAAACACCGGTCTCCCTGTCTCCCGCCTGGATTGCCCGCTGGATAGGGGCCGCGCCGCGCCACCTGGGCAGTAACGAGGTGTGGACGTTGATGCAACCGTAGCGGGGTCCTGACAGGACCGATGCAGGAATAATCAGACCGTAGGCGGCGACGATCAGCGCATCGAGGCCGGCCAGGTCGGTGTCCTGCGCGAGTTCAGCCGGGGTCGCGGGCTGTTTGACGGGAATTGCGAACTGTTGAGCGAGCTGCTTGACCGGACTCGGACGGGTCTTCCTGCCGCGCCCCGCCCGCCGGTCGGGTTGGGTGTAAACATGCCGGATTCGGTGCTGCGGGGTATCGATCAGCGCGCCCAGAATGACTGCCGCGATATCAGGCGTGCCGGCAAAGGAGAGGTTCACAAGGCGCGGATCTTGTTCTGCTTCTCTATCTTCTTGCGCACGCGCCGCCGTTTAATCGGGGACAGGTAATCGATGAACAGTTTTCCGTCAAGATGATCGATTTCGTGCTGTATGCAGACTGCGCGCAGCCCGCCTGCTTCCGCTTCGATTTCCTCACCGTCCAGGTTGAGGTAGCGGTAGGAGATTTTTTCCGCCCGCTGCACCAGGTCGGTAAATCCGGGCACCGAAAGGCAGCCTTCCTCCATTTCCTCAGTTCCGGATTTTTCCATAATTTCCGGGTTCACCAGGGTCACCGGATCGTTTCTCTCCGCCGAGAGGTCCATGACGACGATCCGCTGCTGCACGTCCACCTGGGTGGCGGCCAGGCCGATGCCGTTTTCCGCGTACATGGTTTCCAGCATGTCCCGGGCGAGCTGCCTGACCTGCGCGTCCACGGCGGCAACGGGACGCGCCTTTTTGCGCAATCGGGGGTCGGGAAAATGTAATACGGTTAATCTTGACACTGGATGCCTGCTCAATTCTGCCGGGTAAGCCTTTGACCATTATCCATAAAAAAAGTGCCGCGGGCAATGCGGGAATTCAGGCGCTCTCAATTCCGGGGTCAGAGAAAGAAATTCGAAGAATGTTTACTCTGATACTCATAAGCCAGTCTCCCTAACCTGCCGAGGCAGGTTAGACTGTTGGGTGGTTACCATTCAACATGAGGAGACTGACCATGACACTATATGCGGGGATTGATTTACATTCAAACAATAGTTACGTGTGCGTGATTGACGAGCAGGACACGCGTGTGCTGGAGCGGCGTTTCAGGAACGATGCGGCGGTTATTACGGGGGCGCTCTCGCCCTATCAACGAGAGTTGGAGGCGGTGGCGGTGGAGTCGACCTTCAACTGGTACTGGCTGGCGGATGCGTTGCAGGGTGCGGGGTTTGCGGTGCGCCTGGTGAATCCGGCGAAGGTGGTGCAGTACCAGGGTCTCAAGCGCACGGATGACCGCTACGATGCGTTTCACCTGGCGCACCTGATGCGTTTAAGGATATTACCGACGGGGTATATCTATCCGCCGGCCTTGCGGGGTTTGCGGGACGTGCTGCGCAAGCGGCTGCAACTGGTGCAGGACCGCACCCGGCACCTGTTGAGTTTCAAGACGCAGTACCACCGCTTGACGGGGCAGGCGATCCCGGTGAGTGAGGTGAAGGCCAAGGGCTTCGAGTGTCCGGTGCTGGGCGATGCGAACGTACAGTTGGCGTTGCAGTGCAATTTGCATATGAGCCGGGCCCTGGATGCGCAGGTCAGGGCGTTGGAGCGGGCGGTGCTGGCGCAGGTGCGGGCGGACCGGGATTACCGGTTGTTACAGAGTGTGTGCGGCATCGGGCCGATCCTGGCGCAGACGATTTTACTGGAGACCGGGCCGGTGAGCCGGTTTGGCAGTGTGGGGCAGTATGCCTCCTACTGTCGTTGTGTGGCCTCTCGGCGGGAGAGCAACGGCAGGAAGAAGGGCGAGGGCAATCGCAAGAACGGTAATCACTACCTGGCCTGGGCGTACATGGAGGCGGCCAACCTGGCCGTCCGGCATCATGACAAGGCGCGTCGGTTCTACCAGCGCAAGGAGGCGAAGACACACCGGGTGGTGGCCTTGAAGGCGCTGGCGCATAAACTGGCGCGGGCCTGTTATTACATTCTATTGAGAGGGGTGCCGTTCGACGAAGACAAAGTGTTTGTATAGGGTTTGACGCACCCGGTTAACCCGCGGTGAGGTTGGGTCATAACCCGTGACTCTGATTGGTCCGGGTGCGTCACGTTGCACACAGAGAAGAGGATACGCCCACACCGTGAGCCGACCGATAGGGTGGTCGATGTCAAGGCCGTGAATCTGTTTAATGCCCGTGGACGCGGGGTGGTACTGATAGGTTTCTGGGGCGCAAGCCAGGGTCTCCTCCGGGGGACTTGATCCTGATGGGTGACTGTTGCGTAGGGGTAGACGACGACAACACTTGAGCGAAACAACAGGTGCGTAGCTCAATCTGGTGCTTGGTTTATAATACCTGTTTATTCAGGAGGGTTAATCTGTGCCACTTGACAACGACTGGCTAATGGGTCAGGGCAACCGCATACTTTTATATGTCTGCTCCGAACAGGATTTCCGCCCGTCTGGTATCACTCCACCCGGCCTGCTTGAGTTTCCCCCGCATGCTGTTCTTCCTGGGGTCCAACCGCGCCAGGTTCAGACAGAAGCGCCGGATAATCGCCACGTTCTCCGCCCCGTCCCCCTTGCGGATGCGACTGTCATCCTCCTTAAAGGCCACATCCAGCACCCAATGCGCCTTGTTCTCCACCTCCCAGTGCCGCCGTATCCCCTGCGCCACCCGCTGGGCATCCACGGGCAAGGAGCTGATATAGTAATGTATCTCCGTCTCCACCGCTTTCCCGGGCAGGCGCCGCTCCCGCTCCATCTCAATGAGGGTTTGCAAGCCCGGCCACCTGGCCGCCCCACTCACCCACTCATCCACCGGCAACTGCCGGCAGGTGCGTTTCTCTATCCGGCCATGCCCGCCGTCCACCTCCTCATGCACCGCTACCTGCTGCGGCGCATCGCGCGTAACCTTATGAAAGTACGCCTGTATTTCCTTGCGCAACGTCTTGTGATTGTCCTTCAGCGACAACGTGTAATCGCCGCCTTTCTTGTGAATCTTCTGCGCTATCTTCTTCTGCGTATTCATCGCATCCGCCGTGATATGCGCCCCCTTCACCTGCAACAACTCCAGCATCTCCATCACCGACGACTGCTCATTCTTCTTCCCCTGTGACTTCATCTGCGCCAATACCAACCCGCACTCATGTCCCCAGGCCGTGATGCTGTGCAGGGCCGTGTGTTTCTCCCCGTCATGAGACCGCCGCAGGGTCTTCCCGTCCAGCGCTATCTGCTCCTGACCGGACGCCGCCCGTACCTCATTCACCCAATCGATAAACGCCCGGTTGAACTGCTCCGGGTCCAGCGCCCGCACCACCCGCGCAATCGTGTCATCCACCGGCATCCCGTTCAAAAACGGCCGGTAGCGACGCAGCCAATCCAGCTTCTCATCACCGAATTCCTTGATGTCTTTCCAGCCTTCTGCCCCCGACAGCACCGCACTCACTGTCAGAAACAGAATGTCCAATAACTCATGCTTCTTGTTAATATCACGCCGCGGGTCGTCAATCGTCGCCAAATGGGTCAGTAAACTCATGGGAATCTCCTCAGTTTGGGGTAATTACTGATCTGATCCCCGCAAAACCCATGAGTTCCCCACTTATCTATATCTTATTGGAATAAAAAACCTCTTACTTATGACAAAAAGTATGATCTTGCCCTGGCTAATGGGTGACCCCATGTATTGAAATGTTTGACTCCTTCCCTGATTCGCTCTACGCTTTTACATATTCCACATTGCATGCCTTCGCAGGCATCAGCAGAATTTTCTTGACATGTCAGGGAGGATATCGGTGAACACAGTCATGGACGGGGCTTCAGAACATTCCCAAACATATGCCTGGCTGGCGCTGTTGCATGCCGCGGCCGCGGCTGAGCATGACCTGTCTCAATTGCTGCGGGACTTCGGGACTGCACAGGCCGTGCTGAATGCAGCCAGGACCGGGGCAATCGACCGTTACCAATTGCCGGGGCCCGTCCTCGAGGCGCTGCGAAAACCCGACGCGAAAGAAATTGAACGCGCATTGCGGTGCCTGGAACGTCCGGATTACCACCTGGTCCCGCTTGACAGTCCACATTACCCGGCTATATTGAAACAGATAGCGGCGCCGCCGCCATGCCTGTTCGTACGCGGTGACCCGGAAGTGCTGGTGAGTTGCCAGGTTGCCCTGGTCGGGAGTCGAAAACCTACCATGGACGGACGCAGGGACGCCCGCTATTTTGCCGGGGAACTGGCAAGGCAGGGGATTACGGTGACCAGCGGCCTGGCCCGGGGGATAGATACGGAAGCGCACCGGGGAGCGCTGGGGCAACAGGGCAGGACCGTGGCGGTGCTGGGTAACGGGCTGAATTGCATCTATCCGAAGTCCAATGCGGAACTGGCAGACAGGATCAGTGAAAGCGGCGCCCTGGTGTCCGAATTCCCCCTGTCCTGGCGGCCGCTGCCGTACAATTTCCCGCGCCGCAACCGGGTTATAAGCGGCCTGAGCGAGGCAGTCCTGGTGGTTGAGGCGGCCCGCAGGAGCGGCTCGCTGAGCACGGCAAGGCATGCCCTGGAACAGAACCGGGAGGTGTTCGCAGTGCCGGGTTCCATCAGGAACCCCATGAAACAGGGTTGCCACGGCCTGTTGCGGGAAGGGGCCGGACTCGCAGAGCGGGTGGAAGATATTGCGGGCGTTATCGGCCGGTTCCGTAACCTTGAAGAGATTTCCCGGGCAGGAGCCTCAGCCCGGGCGGGGAAGATCAATACACTTGACGAACGGGAAAAAGTGCTGCTTGATAATATAGGGTACGAACCGACAGGCCTCGATGAAATTGTGGACATGACCGGACTCGGCATCGAAGACATCATGGGAAAGTTGTTGAACCTGGAACTGGAAGGATTGATAACAGCGGTTGCGCCGGGCCTGTATATGCGTGCTGAGCGGGAACCGTCGCAGTGAATTTTGAGAATAACAATAAAGCGTGTAAGAAAATATGTCTGAAGCATTAGTTGTAGTTGAATCCCCTGCAAAGGCAAGGACCTTGAACCGTTACCTGGGCAGCGGTTATACCGTTATGGCCTCCAACGGCCACGTGCGCGACCTGCTGCCGAAAACCGGCGCGGTGGACCCGGAAAAGGAATTCGCCATGCGTTATGAAATCATCGATAAAAATGCCCGTTCCGTGGACGCGATCGTGCGTGCCCTGAAGAAATCCGACGTTCTTTACCTGGCCACCGACCCCGACAGGGAAGGTGAAGCCATATCATGGCACCTGTTTGAACTGCTCAAGGAGCGCGGCGCGCTCAAGCGCAAGGAAGTAAAACGGGTGGTGTTTCATGAGGTCACGAAGAACGCGGTATTACGCGCCATCGACAATCCCGGCGAGCTTTCATGGGACCTGATCAACGCCCAGCAGGCAAGGCGCGCCCTGGATTACCTGGTAGGCTTCAACCTGTCCCCGTTATTGTGGAAGAAGATTCGCAGGGGTCTCTCCGCCGGCCGGGTCCAGAGCCCCGCCCTGAGGATGATCGTCGAACGCGAAGAGGAAATTGAACAGTTCAAGACCCGTGAGTACTGGACTATCGAAGCGGACCTGGAACGGGCGGGGATGGAGTTCAAGGCCCGACTGGTGCGTTATGAGGAGCGGAAAATCGAGCAGTTCAGCATTACGGACGAAGAACGGGCGCAGGAGGTGGCGGGAGCGCTGGAAAACAATGCCGCGGCACAGCGCGGGCAGGCCGGGCAGGAGGCCCGGCACAACGGGGCGCTGATCGTCAGCAAGGTTGACCGTAAACAGCGCAAGCGCCAGCCGGCGCCGCCGTTCATCACCTCCACGCTGCAGCAGGAGGCCGTGCGCAAGCTCGGGTTCACCGCACAGCAGACCATGCGTGTCGCGCAACAGTTGTATGAAGGTATTGATACCGGTTCAGGAGCGGTCGGCCTGATTACTTATATGAGGACCGACTCGGTGAACCTAGCGGCGGATGCGATCAATGAAATGCGCCGGTACATAGACAAACAATACGGCGCAAAGTACCTGCCCGAAAACCCGCGCCGGTACCGGACCAGGTCTAAAAACGCCCAGGAGGCGCACGAGGCGATCCGGCCGACTTCCGTGCAGCGCGTGCCCCGGGAAATCCACTCGAAACTGTCCAGGGAGCAGTTCCGGCTGTACGAGTTGATCTGGAAGCGGGCGCTGGCCAGCCAGATGGCCCAGGCCGTCATCGATACGGTCGCAGTGGACCTGGAATGCGGCCCCGGCGCGCTGATGCGGGCCAACGGCGCTACCGTGGTTGAAAAGGGTTTCATGATTGTCTATACCGAAGGAGAAGATGACCGCAAAACGGGGCAGGGGAATGATGCCGCTGAGAGGAAACTGCCTCCCATGCAGCCGGGTGATGCGGCGGGATTGTTGAAAATACGGCCCGAACAGCATTTTACCGAACCTCCTCCGCGTTATTCCGAGGCGACCCTGGTCAAGTCCCTGGAGGAATACGGTATCGGCAGGCCCTCGACTTATGCCGCCATCATTTCCACCCTGCGTAACCGCGAATACGTGGAGATGGTCAAGAAGCGCTTCGTTCCCACCGACGTGGGGCGCGTCGTGAACAGGTTCCTGACCGAGCATTTCGACAGTTATGTCGATTATGATTTTACCGCCAGGCTGGAAGATGAACTCGATGCCGTTTCCAGGGGCGAGAAGGAGTGGATCCCGCTGATGAGGGAGTTCTGGGAACCGTTCTCGGCGCGGGTGCAGGACAAGGAGGGTGGAGTAAGCCGCAGTGAAGCGGTGAGCCCGCGCAGCCTGGGCGATGATCCGGCCACCGGGAGGCCGGTGACGGTGCGCATGGGACGCTATGGGCCGTTCGTTCAAATCGGCGCCAGGGATGACGCCGAAGATCCGAAGTTTGCCAGCCTGCTGCCCGACCAGCGCATGGATACCATCAGCCTGGAACAGGCCCTGGAACTGTTCCACCTGCCGCGGCAACTGGGCGTCTCCGAAGAGGGTGAGAAGATCAGCGTCAACATCGGCCGCTTCGGTCCTTATGTGCGTTATGACGACAAGTTCGCCTCATTGAAAAAGGAGGATGATCCTTATACGATTGATTTGCCGCGGGCGCTGGAACTGGTGCGGGAAAAGAAGGCCGCGGACGCCGAAAAATACATCAAGGTATTTGAAAAAGAGGGTATCTCCATCCTCAACGGACGCTACGGGCCGTATATTACGGATGGGAAAAAGAACGCAAGGATACCGAAGGACAGGGAAGCCGGGGACCTGACCCTGCAGGAATGCCGGGACCTGATTGCCGCAGCGCCGGCGGCGCGCAAACGCCGTAAGTGAAATTCAGGGGTGATTTTACTCTGACCCCGCATATTTTAATGATGAGAAATAACGATGAGTGAAAACAAACCGTTCGTTGCAATTTTAATGGGTTCCGATTCCGACCTGCCCGTAATGCGTTCCACAGTTGAAGTGCTGGACAGCTTTTCCATTGCCAGGGAAGTGAAAATCACCTCCGCGCACCGTACCCCCGAGGCAACCAAGGCTTACATCAGGGACGCGGAAGCGCGGGGTTGCGCGGTATTCATCGCCGCCGCCGGCCTGGCCGCGCACCTTGCCGGCGCGGTGGCCGCAACCACCACGAAGCCGGTCATCGGCGTACCCCTGGACGCCGGGCCGTTAAGCGGTATCGATGCATTGCTGGCGACGGTGCAGATGCCGGGAGGCATCCCGGTGGGCACCGTTGCGATCGGCAAGGCCGGTGCGAAGAATGCCGCCTACCTGGCCGCGCAGATCCTCGCCCTGCAGGACGCGGACCTGGCCGCAGCCATCGCCGCGGAACGGGAGCAGATGACCCGCTCGGTCCAGGCCAAGGATGCCGCATTGCAGGAGCAACTATGATATCCAGGGGTCAGAGTAAAATCTCCCCTGATCATGCTATCGGCCACGTTCCTCAAGATTTTACTCTGACCCCATTTATCGACCCCAGGTATCCACCGGTTAAGCTATTTTGAAAAGCTGGCACGTCCATAATGCGCTGATTGCCCTGCAAGACGGCGGCGTCATCGCCTATCCCACCGAGGCGGTGATGGGCCTGGGCTGCGACCCCTGGGATGAAGACGCGGTGGCTGAACTGCTGCGGCTGAAGCGGCGACCCGCCGACAAGGGCCTGATCGTTGCCGCCTCAAGCATCGAACAGTTATCCGACCTGGTGGATTTTTCCCGGGTGCCCAGGCTGGAAGAAATAACCGGTTCATGGCCCGGCCCGGTCACCTGGCTGGTGCCGGCGCATCCTTTTACGCCGCGTTGGCTGACGGGCCGGCACGATACCCTGGCCGTGCGGGTGCCGGCGCACCCCGTTGTACGGCAACTGTGCGACAGGGCAGGAGCGCTCATCTCTACCAGCGCCAACCCGTCCGGTTGCCGGCCGGCCCGAACCCGGCGGCGCGTCAGGGCTTATTTCGGCCCGGATGTGAACTGTTACGTTCCAGGCAATGTCGGCGGAGATAAAAGGCCCAGCGCAATCAGGGATGCGCTTACCGGCCGCGTGCTCCGAACGTGAATAATTCAGGGGTCAGAGTAAAATCACCCCGTTCGCGCGGCGTTTTTAAAACTACATTCACAACGGGCAAATATTGGTGTAAAATCACAGCGATAATATCAAGACAATATTACCCTGCCAGGAGAACAATAATGGGCGATACGATAAGCAAAAGAATAACTTCAAAGTTTGGTCTTTTCACCCTGCTGTGTGTCATCGCTGCGCCTTCTCATTCCCAGACCGTACTGGAGGAGATAGTGGTAACCGCGCAGAAACGCGAGCAGAACATCCAGGACGTGCCGATCTCAATCACCAGGATGTCCGGTCAGTGGCTTGAATCCAAGTTCGCAGGCGGAGGGGATGTCCTGGAACTGGCCAGCACGGTGCCGGGACTGCACGTGGAGAGTTCCAACGGGCGGTTATCCCCGCGTTTCTACATGCGTGGCCTGGGCAATGCGGATTTTACCGCAGCCGCATCGCAACCCGTATCCATCGTTTTTGACGAAGTGCCGATGGAAAAAGCGTCGCTCAAATCATTTCCCATCTTCGACCTCGACGATATTGAGGTAATTCGCGGCCCCCAGGGCACCCTGTTCGGGCGCAACACCACGGCGGGAATCCTCAAGTTCGATTCGCGCCGCCCCACGGAAGAAACGGAAGGCTATATCAAGGCTTCCGGCGGTAACCTGGGGACGATAAACGTGGAGGGAGCCGTCGGCGGCACCCTGGTTGAGAACACCTTGATGGGCCGGGTCTCGTTCATTACGCAGCATCGCTCGGACTGGGTCAATAACGCCTATACCGGTGAAAACGACGCCCTGGGCGGGTTCGATATCTTTGCCGGACGCGCGCAGTTATTGTGGACGCCCACCGATGATTTCAGCGCGCTGCTGTTGTACCAGCACCAGGACCAGGGCGGCAATTCTGCGTCGCTGTTTCGCGCCAATGTTTTCGACAAGGGCAGTAACAATCTGAATGAAAATTACGACCGTAATACGATCTATTTCGATGGCGGCAACAATAACCCGGCGAAAATAAAGAGCTTTGGGGTTACCTTGAGACTGGACTATGACCTTACCAACCACACCATCACCTCAATCACGTCATACCAGGACATCTACGACCGGTTTGCCCGCGGCGACATTGATGGGGGGTACGGCTGTCTATTTACCTGTGGAGGCTTTGCACCGGGGCCGCATGGTCCGTTCGGTCCGCCCAGCACGCCTTTCAACCCGTTCGCCTCACCTTTCGTGGTTAACGTCGATACCGGTGGCGACCAGAACGTCGAGCAGCTTACCCAGGAATTCCGCCTCGCCAGCAACCTGGATGGGGCGTTGAATTACCAGTTCGGCATTTTCTACTTTGAGGATGTTCTGGAGAGCGTCTCCTCGGACCAAAATGCTGGCGCTACGGAATTCACTCCAGTGTCTGTTTCCAATGTCGAGAACACGGCCTGGGCTATGTTTGGGCAGGGCACCTACAATGTGACAGACCGATTAACTCTAACCGCAGGGGTGCGTTACACTGACGATGAGAAGGATGCTGAACATTCCAGGTTCAGGCCCGTTGCCGAGGTGCTTCCCCTGATCAGCTTGGGGGACAGTCACGTCGGGTGGGATGCGTCTCTGGCTTACGCTATCAACGACGACGTCCAGGTCTATTTCCGTGCGGCCACCGGTTTCCGGGCGCCCACTATCCAGGACCGCTTGCAAGATGATCCTGAAGTCACCACCGCTGACTCGGAGACCATCAGGTCTTACGAGGCTGGCTTCAAGGCGCTGTTCGAGAAGGTAAGGCTTAACGTGGCGGGCTTCTATTACGAGGTCGATGACATGCAACTGGTCGCGGTAGGCGGTGATGCCAATACGACGACCCTGCTGAATGCGGATGAGGGCGTCGGCTACGGCGTTGAGTTCGACGTTGATATTGCCCTGACCGACAATATGATCCTGTCCGGCGGTTTCGGTTATAACAAGACGGAACTTAATGATAAGCAACTGACTTTGCCGATAGGCCCCATGGCCACCAGCAGGGACCCGCTGGATGAAAACGGCAGGGCCATTATTGACGGTAACCCGTTCCAGCATGCGCCCAAGTGGACTGCCAACGTGCAACTGGACGTCACCCAACCCCTGTCAAGCGGCACTGAACTCTACCTGTTCACCGATTGGAAGCTGAAGGGCAAGACCAGTGACTTTCTATATGAGAGTATTGAGTTCACCTTCGGCACACAGTTCGAAGGCGGACTGCGCGCCGGTTACCGGGATACGGTCAGAAACTTCGAAATCGGCATGTTCGCCCGTAACATCACCAACGAGCATAACCCCATCGGCGGCATCGACTTCGCCAACAACCTCGGTTACGTCAACCAGCCGAGAATCTGGGGCGCGGAAGCCAGGTACAGCTTCTAGTACCCGTGAGGCCGATACCACGGGGTCAGAGTAAAACTCGCAGAGTTTTACTCTGACCCCTTTTTTATTGTTCCCATGACTGTAACCAGACGCTCATTTCTTGAAACATCGCTTGCGCTTCTGGCCGGCGGGACGCTTATTCCACAGATAGCCGGTTCTGCCGGAAACCGGTCCTTGCCCGGCGCGCAAGGGCGCAGGATACCCGTCATACTCGATTCCGACATCGGTGATGACATAGACGATACCTGGGCATTGCTGATGCTGCTTCGTTCCCCGCAGTTTGACGTGAAGCTCGCGGTAAGCGATTTCGGCAATGCCATCTATCGTTGCCGTCTGTTTGCAAAGTTGCTGGAGCTTACCGGTTGTACCCATATACCTGTCGGAGTGGGGCTTGATCCGGTTGACGAACCAGGCAGGCAAAGCGGGTGGATAGGAGATTATCGGCTGGAAGACTATCCGGGTACGGTGTACCGCGATGGTGTTCAAGCGCTGATCGATACGGTTATGCAATCTCCGGACCCGGTCACATTGCTATGCATCGGGCCTGTTCCGAATATCGCCGAGGCCCTCAGGCGGGAGCCTGCCATTGCGGGCAATGCCCGTTTTGTGGGTATGCACGGTTCCGTATACAAAGGTTACGATGGCGTAGCGACACCGGCGGCAGAGTGGAACGTCAAGTCCGACGCGACAGCGCTGCAACAAGTATTCGCTGCCCCCTGGGATTGCACCATCACGCCGCTGGACACCTGCGGACTGGTAACATTGACTGGCGCGAATTACCAGAGAATCTATCGCAGCGAAGATCCCTGGCTCAAGGCTTTGATCGAGAATTACCGGATCTGGCTACCACTGGCGCCTTTCATCAAACCGGGGACTGATCCGGGCCTGATGAGCACGACCCTGTTCGATACCGTTGCCGTTCATGCAGCGTATTCACAGGAATTCCTGGTGATGGAAGACCTGCCCCTGCGCGTCACGGACGACGGCTACACCGTGGTGGACAGCCGGAACGGCCGTATCGTTCACTGCGCCACGAAGTGGCAGGACATCCAGGCGTTCAAAGACAGGTTGACCGATACGTTACTCAGCTCAGAATAAAAGGGGGACAGATTTTAAATCTGTCCCCCTTTTATTTAATTGTGTTGCCAGTCGTACGTTTCTGCCGCGATAACGGCATCGGGCAGCCACGTTTCGTGTACATGGAACCACTTTATGCCGTTGGGCGCATCCTCATCGTTGACAAAAACAGCCGAGGACAGCCGCCCGTTATCTTGTGGTTTGGATTGCAGGGCGTTCCTCTGCCATTCCTGGTAGTTCACCAGAAATATTGAATCACCGGGAAGCGGGTGCTTTTGAACGGCGCGGATACTGATATGAAAATCCGGGTTGCTGCCGTACAGTTTCCTGAATTCAGGCCAGAAATCGGCCCCGTAAATCATCATGCCTCCGGGCAGGATAATGTTGAAACCCCCGTGCATCCGATCCAGCAGACGCTCTGCAAAAACCTCCTCGCTGTTCTCGCAGTAGCCGCCGAACCAGTCTTCAAAAAAAACGTGCAGGTCGATGACTTCCTGCGCAAATCGATCAGAATATTCTTTATCTGTATGCATTTTCAGTGAGCCTCCAGTAATGTAGGGGTCAGAGTAAAACTCACAGAGTTTTACTCTGACCCCAAAAATTAATGCTATGCATACCCGAGCCAGGTATGAAAGATATTGTCGGGATCATATTTTTTACGCAGTTCGGCGAGACGCGCCCAGCTCTCATCGGAAAAACAGGACCTGACCCGCTCCGGAAACAGAGTCGCTTCAATCTCATTGATATAAGTGCCCTTGCTGTACGGTTGTAGCAGGTCGTTTGTCTGTTTCAGCCAGGCGTGGTTGGCCTCGTCGTGTTCCGCATCGTTCCAGAGCAGGTAGCTGGCTACATAGTGATCGGCGATACGTGAAAAACAGGCATCATCCCGCAGTTCCGCCTTGACCCCGTACGAGCATAATACGTGGGTGCGGGCCGACGGCGTGTTCCTGAAATGATCCGCCAGCGACAGCAGCGCACGGCCCGGTTCGTCGGTCCAGATGTTATCTACCGCATAACGGCCAATCCCGGAATCGACGTTTTCCGGGTTATACAGTTTTGCAAATGAAGACGGCTGCTCCTCCACCTTGAACACGCTTGCCGCGGCAAGCTTGCTTTTTGCAAACGGGGCCAGCATCGACTTTGCTTCCGTTTCCGTGTCGGCGAAGGCCTGTACGCCTACCATACATACCTTGGCCTCGCCATGCGGTGTGTCGCCGGGCGCCTGCGGATCGTGCATCAGCAGGACCAGTATCTCCACACGGTCATCCTTGACCCGGTTAAGCTCATCCAGTGAAGCCACCACGGTCTGCAGTTCGTCCAGGGGGCTGATATACATGCTGGTGTATATGGCGCCCGGCAAGGGATAAAGCTGCAATTCGAACCCGGTGACGATCCCGAAAAAACCGGGACCGACGCCGCGCACAGCCCAGAACAGGTCCGGATGAGAATTAGCGCTGGCGGTAACCTTCCTGCCACCGGCCAGGACGATGTCAGCGCTTATTATCGAATGACAGGCGATGCTGCCCCAATGGGCGTTATTCCAGCCCATGCCGCCGCCGAGCAGGTAACCGCCCAGGGCCACAGTAGGGCAGTGGGCGGCCGGGAACGCGAGGCCGTATGTGCCGGCTTCCTGCACAAGCTGTTCCGACCAGAGCGCAGGTTGTATGCGTGCAGTTTGACGAGCAGCATCAATTTCGACAGCCCGCAACAGCGCCAGGTCAATCAATATGCCGCCGTCGCGCAGGGCGGCGCCGGTAGAGTTGTGACCGCTGCTTCGGGCTGAGACCTTAAGTCCTTCGTCCGTGGCGTATTTCACCGCGCGGATAACGTCCTGTTCGGATTGCGCCCGGATGATCGTGTCCGGGTAGCGCTCAGGCTTTCTCAGGTGCCAGACCATGCTGTTGCGCCAGGCTTCGTACTGGTCATCGCTACGGTTGACGACGTCACCTGTTACCAACTGTTCCAGCTTTTCGTCAGCACCGTCCGGTCCGGCAAACAGGGAACCGGAATACAACTGGCCGATGGCACCCGTCACCCCCAGGGCGCCAAGGTGTCGTAATACATCTCTTCTTCGTAGATGGGCTAACATGGTTAAGGCCATACAATCGGGTTTGTCAATGAGTGCCATTATGTAATAAAGTCTGCTTTCAGTGTTAAAAATTATACGTTTGGCAGGAATGCCGACAATGACAGCGCAAAACAGAACCGTAGAGGTTTATTAATGGCTGAAAGCAAACCGGAAACCGTAGTTCGAATTGAACAGGGAGACACCGCGTCTGAACTGCTCCAGGATATACCACCCAAGTATGCGCCGCTTGAACAACAGCCCTATGACCGTCATTTCGGTTTGAGGCTGGCGACGCCCGTACCGGAGACTCACGGCATAAAAGACATCTGCATGGTCAGGAAAGGGCTGGCGGTCCTGATAGGCGACGTGGAACATGATTACGCCCACAGCGACATGAGCGAAAGCGATGACGTGGTCAAATTCCATTTCCGTTACAGCGGCAGCAGCGAGATAGGCGCCGAGGGGGGAGAACTTGAGCCGGTGGACCCCATGACCTTCGGCGTTCTTATCCAGCCTTCGGGCATGAAAAAGATCGAGTGTTTTCCGGCGCACCAGCACGAACAGTCGGTCACCCTGTTGTGTGAGCCGCCGTTCCTGGAAGAAATCATTTCCGGCACGTCGCTATTGAAGTCCACACCCCTGGGGCAGTTCCTGTACGGCGAGCAGAAGGACATGTATTACTGTGCCGTGCGTATGCGCCCGGAGATGATCTCTGCGGTAAAGTCCCTGTTCGAGACGAATTACACGGGTCGCCTGCAACAATTGCAGATTGAGGCCAAGACCCTGGAATTGCTTTGTTACACGCTGGACCAGTTATCAAAAATGTGGACGGCTGCGGGCTCGGACAAAACCCCGCTCCGGCAAAGGGACATCAAACGCGTCGCGGAAATATGTGAAATTCTCGATAATGACCTGTCGAAAGCGCCCACCATCAGTGAACTGGCCAAAACCCTGTCCTGGAACGAGACCCAGTTGATGCGGGTGTTCAGGCAGGCCGTAGGCACGACCGTACATAATTACCTGCATCGGGCGCGCATGGAGAAGGCCTGTGATCTGCTGGCAAATACGGAAATGACGATTACTCAAATCGCCATGAGCCTGGGTTATGAGTATTCGAGTAATTTTACCACTGCGTTCCGGAAGCACTTTGGGGTAACCCCCAGGCAGGTAAGGACCGGACATGCTCCGATTGCGGTGTAAATGGATATAAACGACTGTTTCAGGCATGACTACCAGAGTGCGCGATCCCGGTTTCTTACAGCGTGCAGGGAAAAAAGTCAGAGGACAGAGACCCATCTTCACCCGCTATCGGCATCAGGTGGCGTCGAGCTGGCCTGTGACGTCGCTTATATCGGGGAGGAGGGCGCAGATAAGCTGCTGATTCTGAGTTCCGGCCTCCATGGCCCCGAGCTCATGTGCGGCTCCGGTTGCCAGACGGGGCTGCTCATGGAGGACAGGTTTGCCGATATACCGGGGGACTCAGGCGTGCTTTTTATCCACGCGCTCAACCCTTGGGGCGCACATCACCTGCGCCGGAATACGGAGGATAACGTTGACCTTGCCCGGAACTTCGTCGATTTCAACAGACCGTTGCCCGTAAATCCTGATTATGAGCGTATCCACCACCTGTTTTCGGAAGAGACGTATGCCCGGTTCTGCAACACGTTATCGAGATACTTATCGGATGAGGAAAACCATAAGTTCGTTGATGCGCTGATGAGAGGACAGTATGTGTACCCGGAAGGATTCGGCTACGGGGGTAACGGGGCGACATGGTCGAACGAGTTGTTTTGCAGCCTGTTGTCCAAGTATTGCGGAGGTGCCCGCAAGGTCTGCCATGTTGATTACCATTCAGGCCTGGGTCCCTACGGTTATGGTATGGCTGTATGTATGCATACGGGTGAGCGGTTACGCGCCGCGAGGGAAATATTCGGAAGGTGGCTGGTAGCGCCGCGTGAACGGGGCTGCGATCCTGAACGGCAACATCATCCCGCGACCGGCCATCCCAGCGACGGCCTGTCGGCGGTACTTGCAAACGGCAAACCCGGCAATGACAGGGATATTGTTTCCATCGTTCTGGAGTTTGGCACCAGCGACGTTCAGGACGTCAACCTGCGTGCGCTGGTCGATGACCACTGGTTGACGTATCATGGTGACGTGGACAGCGAACCGGGAAAGGAAATCAAGTCACGAGTGCTGGAGAGCCATTTTCCTGATGATCCGGAATGGCGGGCATCGGTATGGTTTCGCTCGGAGCAGGTTATACGCCAAGCGCTTGCAGGCCTGATTGACAAGTAATGATGTTTCCTGCGTGACGGCATTGTCGAATGAATGAGCACAGTCCCCCTACCCTGGAAGAATTCCGTTTAACCGCCGAGAGGCTGAAACCCTACACCCGGGTGACACCGGTCTTCCATTGGGAGGGGGATACGGTCGCCTCCCGGCTCGGACCGGACACGGAGTTATTCCTGAAGCTGGAGTTGTTCCAGCGGACCGGTACGTTCAAGGTCCGCGGCGCGGTCAATAACGTGCTGGCCCTGTCGTCCGGCCAGCTTGCCCGGGGCATTACCGCGATGAGCGCGGGCAACCACGCCATTGCCGCCGCCTACGCGGCGCGCTGTGTCGATACCAGCGCAAAAGTGGTGATGCAGGCCAGCGCCAACCCGGCCCGGGTTGAGATCGCCCGCGCCCTGGGCGCAGAGATCCTGATAGCGGAGAACGGGCCTGTGGGCTTCGCCATGGTTGAGGAAATAGTGGAAAAGGAAGGGCGGACCTTTATCCACCCTTTCGAAGGCAAGCGGATTACGGAAGCCACCGGCGCCTGCGGCCTTGAGTTGCACGCTGCGGTAGCAGACCTGGACGCCGTGGTTGTGCCCATCGGCGGCGGTGGCTTGTGTTCCGGTGTCGGGGTGGTAACCGGGTTGCTGAATCCGGACTGCAAGGTTTACGGTGTTGAACCCGAAGGGGCCGCCGTGATGAAGAAGAGCCTGGAAGCGGGTTCGCCACAGAGCCTGACTGAACTGTCAACGATAGCCGACAGCCTGGCCCCGCCGTTCACCGCCGACTACTGCTATGCGATGTGCGAGCGTTCTTTGGACGACCTGGTCCTGGTATCGGACGACGAGCTTGCCGCCGCGGCCGCCATCCTGTTTGAGCACATGAAACTGGCGGTCGAACCTGCCGGCGCCGCCACCACGGCTGCTGCATTCGGACCCCTTGCAGACCGGCTCAGGGGCAAACGGGTCGCGCTCATTGTCTGTGGTTCAAACATCGATATTGACGGCTTTGCCGATTTGATCAGGCGCGGCCGGGACGGACTGGACCAGGGTTTGCTTGCGTGAAATTGCCCCCGGGCGCCCTGATCTTTGGCGAGCGAAGTTGCTCTGTCTCGGACATTGACGCTGCAGCACGACGCGTCGCTGCCGGCTTGCAGTCCATGGGCATCCGGGAGAATGACGCCGTTGCGGTCATGTTACGTAACGATATTCCCTACTTCATAATCCATGAGGCATCTCACTACCTCGGTTTCGATGTAGTGCCGATCAACTGGCACTTGAAACCGGCGGAGGTCGATTTCATCCTGACCGATTGCCGGGCCGGGGCCGTAATTGTCCATGCCGATTTGCTCACTGAAGAGTTGGTGGAGGTTATAAAAGACATCCCAGTGGTCGTGGTAAACCCGCCGGCTGAAATCCTGCAGGGTTACGGAGCCAAACCTGGAGAGCATATACGCGATCCCCGTTTCCTGAACTGGGATGACTGGATGGAAGAGAGCAGGCCGCATGCATATCTGGATAAGAATTTCAGACCGCCCCTGTTTTATACCTCCGGCAGCAGCGGCAGGCCGAAGGCCGTGTTGCGCAACAACGTAACCCCTGAAATAGCCGCCAGGATCAGCGCCAGGACAAGCTATGCCTGGGGCTTCGACCAAACCCCCATCCGTTCGGTAATGACCGGGCCCCTGTACCATTCCGCGCCCAACGGCTACGCCAACATGGTCCTGCAATCCGGGGGTACGCTGGTCCTGGCGCCGCGTTTCAATGCGGAAGGCTTGCTGGCATTGATAGAGCGGTATGAAATCACCCACCTTCACCTGGTGCCCACCATGTTTGTGCGGCTGCTGGCCTTACCCGATGAGGTTCGGACAAAATACCGGCATGATTCTCTGGTTCACGTAACCCACGGCGCAGCGCCTTGTCCGGCAGATGTCAAAAGACACATGATTGATTGGTGGGGAGACGTGATCCACGAATATTACGCCATGACTGAAACCGGCATCATTACCTGTTCAACCTCCCGCCAGTGGCTTGAACGCCCGGGAACGGTCGGCTGCCCCGCTCCCGGTGTGGCAATTGAAATCCGTGACAAACGGGGAAACCGACTCAAGCCTCTCGAAGAAGGAATTATCTGTGTAAAACATGAGGGTACCGATTGTGTTACTTACCTGAACGCACAGAAAGCCTCGGGGTTACACCAGAACGGCTTTCTGGTTACAGGCGACATCGGTTACCTGGATGAGGAGGGTTTCCTGTTTGTTTCGTCCCGTCAATCGGATATGGTGATTTCCGGTGGCGTCAATATTTATCCGGCAGAGATCGAGGCGGAATTGCTCGCCATGGAAGATGTTATCGATTGTGCCGTATTCGGCATCCCGGACGCGGAGTTCGGCGAAAAACTGGTGGCGATCATCGAGAATACGGGGATGCTGGACAAAGATGAAGTAGCGGCTTATCTCAAGATCAGGATTGCGGACTATAAGGTTCCCGGAATTTATGAGTTTGTTGATCGGCTGCCCCGCGAGGATTCCGGCAAGATCAAGAAGAAGCACATAAAAGAAGAGTATCTTGCCAAACTGAAGTCAGGGAACCTCTGAGACTAAGTCAGAGCTTCCTCAGGCATATCTGATTGATGGTATGGAACCTGGGACAACCTGCTAATCCGGAACCAAATCGTCTACCATTTCTTCCAACGCGTACAGCGTCTTTTGCGGGAATCGCTCCAACGGGTAATATTGACAGATGATATCCAATGCTTTTTGGTAACTCGGAATATTCAGATAACGGAGCAGGAAACGCACATCAGCCTCATCGTGGAATTCTTCACCAAGACGCAGGGCCAGACATTTCATGGCCAGCAGGTATTCGGGACCTGCAATCATCACCCGTAGATTTGAAAGATCAAGGTATTCCTGAAAGTCGTCCTGACTGCTCAGGTATCCTTTCACGGCATCGTTGAGCCAGTTTTCATCCAGTCCCAGAGCTGCAGCGACACGTTTTGCTGCCGAACGCACAGCACGCGCCGGTTTGAAAAAGCCATCAAGGTCCCGGGTTGATTGGCGCGCATTGAATGCCAGGCACATAACGGCGCCACCCACCAGGTACAACTCTCCGGTAATACCTGCACGGGCCAGTTCATCATTGAGGCGTTCCAGTAAACGGTGAATCTCATCCTTTTGCAGCGCCATTAAATCCGTTCTCCGACACTGCTGTCGACAAAAAGGTTGCGCCGGCGAAAAGCAGGCGGGGAGTGTGTCAACAAGTACAACCGCAGGCCTTGCAGGGATGAAGCAAACCAGGGCGTCTGGAGAGGTTCTGTATTTTTCACCCACTCGGGGACAGGCACATTTCTTGCGGCAGCGGCATATTCAATCATCGCCGCCAGGTAGTTTGCTTCAAAGGACGGTAGTTGAGCAGCAGGGGGATATTGCATCGCCCTGGAAAATTCCCGTGGTTCAAGGCATTTGAAGAAATCGTGTAACTCCGCAAGCGTGTAGGCGCGTAGCGTGCGCTTTTCTGCGAGTTCTTTGCAAAGCGTTTGAAAACGTTCCCCGGCAGGAGGCAGGAGTTGGCGCAACACCCATTTCGATATATCCATTCCCGCATTCTGCGCGCGTTGCCGGATACGTTCTTTCTGGTCGGCATCAATTCGGATTTGAAGCTGGCTGGTCTTTGGCATGACTGCATCATGCCAGGCATCCGGCATTTTGTCAATACGTTGTAATGACATAGTCCGATAATAAATTGCAGCCATTTCGTAGCTTTAATATCGCTATGTCCGTTGTTATCATGGGGGAACTATTATCATGAAACTGAAGATATGCTGATTACACAACTTTATCTGACTCCCGATAATTATTTGAATTGCATGGGCAGGGAGGATAAATATTTCTTAGTGATTCTCATGTTGGTATTACTGCTGCTGGTGCCTGGTTGCTCCAAACGGGAGCAGCATGATGTACCCCTTCCGGATTTCGAACATTTGGTGCTCAATTCTTATATCAAGCCGTATAAATCGGGTGATACTGAACGCTGGTTGGACATCTTTGCCGATGATGCAGTCGGCATGCATAACACGTTACCGGTACTTGAGGGAAAGCAGGCGCTGCGCCGGTTTGCGGAGACCGTTCACAGCACTTTCAATATTGAGCAACTGGACGTAACCGTCGATTCTGTGATTACGGAGGGCGACTGGGCGCTCACACGCGGCAATTTTGTCGCCAATTTTGTTCCTGAAGACGCAGGTGCCGAAAATTGGACTAACCCGCGACAAGGCAAATATATCCTGTTATGGGAACGCCAGGACGACGGCACATGGAAGATTATCCTGGATATGGGGAATAACAATACGCCGTAAGGGGGAGCAGTCGGGGTCAGAGGATCATTGGGGTCAGAGTAAGAAATTCGGAGAATTTTTACTCTGACCCCAGGTATCCAGGTATCTTACACAGGGGACGCCATCATCGAATTTGACATCATTGTGGTCGGCGGCGGTACAGCCGGTTGTGTAGTTGCAGGACGCCTGTCCGAAGACCCCTCGCTTTCCGTTTTGTTGATAGAGGCAGGCGGCAGCGACAGGCATCCCTTCAGCCGTATCCCCGCGGCCAGCGGCGCTGCCGTCTTCAGTCCGAGGTTCAACTGGATGTATGAGGCCGAACCGGACCCAACCCGCGCCGGCAAGGTGGACACCTGGTGGAGCGGCCTTTGTCTGGGCGGGGGCAGCGCCATTAACGGCATGATGTTTGTTCGCGGCCACCCCAACGATTATGACCGCTGGTCGGAACTGGGGTGTAATGGCTGGGATTACGAGTCGGTTTTACCCTGTTTCAAACGGCTGGAATGTAATCGCCGTGGTGGGGACGACTGGCGGGGTGGGGAAGGCCCCCACTCGGTGGAAGACCTGCACGTTGACAGTCCTTTGACTCTTGCCTGGCTCATGGCCGCGCAGGAGGCGGGTATCCCCAGGAGCCACGACCTGAACGGGGCGAACCATGAAGGGGTGGATTTAGTCCAGGTGGCCCAGCGCAGGGGCTGGCGCGAGTCTGCCGCACAGGCATACCTGCGTCCGGCAAGGAAACGGGCCAACCTGCAAATACAACTCAACACCCGGGTTACCCGTGTGCTGTTTGATGGCCGCAGGGCCAATAGTGTCGAATTCATCAAAGACGGGGATACACAACCCCGCAAGGCGCTGGCTCGCTCCGCTGTCATCATAAGTGCAGGGGCTATCGCTTCGCCAAAGCTGTTGCAACTGTCCGGTATCGGGGATGCCCAGGTGCTTAACCGCATGGGCATCGATTGTATTGCAGATGCCCCGGGGACAGGTAAAAACCTGCAGGAACACACCGGCATCCGTTATTCCTTTGACGTTAACGGCGAGACCCTGGGGAGCCGGACCGGCCTGTTGCATAATCTGGGGCAGTTGTTTCAATTCCTGGTAAATGGGAAAGGATTGCTGACGACCCCCATCGCCCACGTCCACGCATTCATCCGCACTCGAGAGAAATACAGGACACCCAATATTCAGGTTACCATGGCGCCGTTTCATATCGATATCGGTGACAACAGCGCCACCCTCAGCAAAGAAAAGATCGCAGGCGGTGCGGTCGGCCTGATGCAGACTCGGAGCAGGGGAGAGATTACCTTGCGTTCCCCCGACCCGCTGGCGCCTCCCAGGATTCATTACCCGATGCTGGACTCTGAGGAGGATATTGAACAACTCATAGATGCATGCCGGTTGGCCAGGAGGATCACGGAGCAGCCAGCCTTTGCCGGCTACCTGTCGCGCTGGCGTCATCCGGATGATGAGATGTTTGCCGGCGATCAACTCAGGGACTTCGTGAAGGATGCGGCTTTCCCCATGTACCACCCGGTCGGGACATGCAGGATGGGGCATGACGCACAGGCCGTTGTCGGCCCGGACCTTAAGGTAAGAGGTGTTGACGGGTTATGGGTCATAGACGCTTCCGTCATGCCGACCCTGGTCACCGGCAATACCAATGCCACGGTGCTCATGATCGGTGAGAAGGGTGCGGACCTGATGAAGTCCGCATTAGCCGGATAAGTCCGCGGTAATAAAAATGAAGGAGGCATGACATGAGATCTGCAACAGACAGAACTTCACTACTGGCCTATATGTTGCCGGCTATCCCCCTGGCTATGCTGGGGATGCCACTGATCATCTACGTTCCGCCGTTTTACGCCGCGGAACTGGGACTGGAACTGGCCGCGGTTGGCGGCATATTCTTTATTGCCCGCGCCTGGGACGCGATAACGGACCCCGTGATCGGTAACCTGTCGGACCGGACCCGCGGACCCTGGGGACGCCGCAAGCCCTGGATCGTAGCCGGCGTACCGCTGCTGATGATCAGTCTCTACCTGTTCCTGAGTCCGCCTGTTTCCGTCAGCAAAACCTACCTGTTCGTCGTGGCCCTGGTCTTTTACGTGGCCTGGACGACCGTGCAGATACCCTACCTGTCCTGGGGTGCTGAACTGTCCCGGGATTATGCCGCGCGCACCCGTATCAACGGCTACCGGGAGACGGGCACCATGATAGGGATCATTCTTGCAACCCTGTTGCCCGTCGTGTTTTTGCGGGAAGAAAATCCTGCATTGCGGGAAATATTATGGGTGTACGTCGTGTTCCTGCTGATCCTGCTTCCGGTTGCGGCTTCCGGAGCGACGCTGGTCACGCCCAAGACCACGTTCGTGGAATCGGGTAAACACGGCCTGTTTTCCGCTTTGAGGCTACTGTTTGTAAACAAACCTTTCGTGCGCTTGGTCATCGGCGTTTTTTTTCTCTGGCTTGGCGGCAGTGTGATGAATGCATCGCTAATATTCACGTTCGAACACATATTGCAGATGCCGCGTTCGGGATTTCTGAAGTTTGTCCTGATTCAATACGTGATCGGCATTGCCTGTCTCCCGTTGTGGGTCAGGTTCGGCAACCGTTATGGCCGGCACCGGGCCCTGTTCTGGGGAGGCTTTGGGTATCTTGCGGTCCAGCCCCTGTACCTGCTGGTCGCCCCCGGCGATTTTTCGCAATTGTTGCTGGTTGCCCTGGTGCATGGACCCATCATCTCGGTTATCTGGGTGATGCCGCCGGCTTTGATCGCCGACACCATCGAGTATGGCATGATGAAAGGCGGCAGTGATGATGCAGCGATATACATGGCGGTTTACAACTTCATGGTAAAGGTCGCCTTTGCCGGCGGAGTGGGTATCGCCTTGCCCTTGCTGGGCGTTCTGGGATTTCAACCCATGGGTGAGAATGATGCATACGCAATCCGGGGACTCATCTTCGTAGGGATGTTCCTGCCCGCAGTTATAGGCATCGCCGGGGCAGTGTTGCTGTACAACTATCCCATCAACAAGCACAGGCACGGCGTCATTCGGCGCTGGCTGGGCAGGAAAAACCTGATGCCGGGCTAGCCTGGATTTTCCGCTGGTCTCTCGATAGGATGCTGGTAAAGATAGACTGTATCTATCCTGGCTTGGTCGTCAAAACGGACAATCAACTCAATCGTTACCTTGCGAATAATGTCGCTAGCATGATGGCTTTGGCCGTTTTTCCTCCATGTACCATGTCCGTTAAGAATTGTTGCGCCAAACCACCAGGCCGACAACACGTCACCAGGGACGAAAACAAGGTCGGGGAAAAACTCCCAGATACCGGAAAAATACCTGGATAATCCGTTATATCCTGCTTCAGTTTCAGCTACACCCCATGCTTTTACGTTCTGCGAGAACATGGCCATAACCGCAGCCATTCGTAGCGTGGGGTCGTGAATCCGGTTAGCCGCTGCGACAAGAGCCCTGATACGTTCCTCTACTTTTTGGGCGGACAGGCCGGGACCGTTGAGCTGTTTCGAAAGAAGCGCTCCCTGTTCTCTTCCCTTGGCGCCCAGTAATTGTCCCATCCGGTAGGCATGGTCGTGGTTCGACCAGCGCCTGATTATCCGGTTATGCTCATTAAATTCAAAAAAAGTGAAGCCCCTTATCGCAGCCAGTTTGTCCTCGTAGTAAACACCGTCGAAACTGCCATTCAGGGTAAACAGGGAATGGTAACGCTGCGCTGCCATGTTTCCGGCCACCACCAGCGTGTCCGTTACCAGCGAGCCGTCATCAAAATTTTCGAACACCGGTTTATAGTGTTGTTTAACGTACTCCAGATCCGCCGGGCCTGATTCAAGCAACCCGTAAGCCTGGAGTTCCCCGGCGAATAATTTCATGTAATCATCATATGCCTTGTTTCTGTCCGGGAGATTGATGGTCTTGTCCATTTCCTGCATCAGCATACGCGTGGTTTCGCTTTTCTCCGCCCACGTTGCTTCCGCTTTTGCAAAAGAACCCGCCAGACAGGCCGGCAGGAACAGTAAAACTAAAAGCCGGCGGTGCTTCATGGATTAACAGGAGGGAGCGAACTGTTGCAGTTCGCTCCCATCAGGCTGCCGTGAAAGCGAAATCAGAAACGGAAAGTGCCGGTTACCCCGACAAACCTGGGTGAACCATAGTGTGACCAAAGCGTTCCGAGTGGGGTGCCTGGCGGGGAGAGTATTGCTCCGTCAAACGGAATGGCAAAATCACTGTATTTATACCTTTCATCCGTGCAGTTGCGGCACCACACCGCGAGTTCCCATTGTCCATCGGGCGAACTCACGCCGCCACGAAGACTCAGCAGTTCATGTGCTTTCTGGGTGCGGGCGGGGTCCGGTTCCGTGAAGGAAAAATATTCGCTCCGGAAAAACAGGTTGCCGTTGAGGAAAAAGTTCCAGCCGCTGTCACCGATTGGCAGGTTGAGATTGGCGCCCAGGTTACCGGTAATGTCGGATGCGAAAGGCAGGTCCTCGCCGCCCATTGGCGGCAGTCCTGGTGTTAATGCCGGAGCGTTATCGTCAAAATCCGCATCCAGGAATTGAACTGCGAAAAAGACGTCCAGGTAATCGGTAGCGGCAATATTTACATCTGCCTCAATGCCTTGCGAAGTTGCTCCTGATACATTGATGACCTGAAAAGAGCCGTCCGGCCTTAACGTCTGGAGCTGCAGTCCTTCAAACTCCGTTTTCCAGAGAGAAGCGTTTAACCGCATCCGGTTGTTGAACAGCGTGCTTTTGAAGCCGATTTCGTAATGATCGGCAAATTCCGGGTCAAATGTAGGATCGCCCGGCGGGAAAGCACAGAATGGCGATGCAGGTACCGGGGTGCCTCCCGGCGGGCACCCGAATACCGGGTGACCAAATCCCAGCGCATTACCTGCCGCATCCCGGTTCAGGCTGATGCCGCCTGATTTATAGCCGCGGCTGTAGGTGAAAAACCCCATGACATTGTCCGTCACTTGGTACTGGATACTGGCCGTGCCCGTGGCTTCGCTGTCTTCCCGTTTGGCGTCGAAATCATGCACTACCGCCAGCGGCAGGTTATTGAAAGGCGCCATGGCATTACCTGTCTGACCCCTGTGACTGGCGTTTTTGTCGTCATTGGTATATCGGACGCCACCTGTCAGGGACAGCTTGTCATTGATGTCGATGGTGATATGCCCAAAACCGGCTATCGTATCCACTTCCTGGCTGAATTGATCATAGAAAGCCCGGCCTGGAATATTGCCGAACAAGCCGGGGGCAAAAAATGGAAACGAAGTGATTTGCGGTCCCCAGACAAATTCCCGGGTACGCTGGACCTTCTCGTTGGCATAATAGAATCCAACTACCCAGTCCAGTGACTGACCGATACCTATGTCCTCACTCACTCCGGCAATACGGAATTCTTCCGAGACAATACTCACCTCGGGCAAGGTGTCTGTATTGGTTAATATATCCACACCGGTAAAGTCGTTGTCCTTGGTATTCAGGTCCTGGTAATCCCTGTACGCCGTGATGGAAGTCACCGTAATATTACCCAGTTGCCAGTTTATTTCACCGGATATGCCAAAGTCTTCGGCGTCGAAGATCAGGTCGCCGTTAGCGGCTACACGGAGGTTGTCCACATCAGGCGGGTCAATTACATTGGAACCATTCGCGGCAGCCAGAGGCACGTTTACAAACGCGTTAAGCGGGTTGTTGGTATTCCGTACCGGCCAGCAACAGTTCTCATCCACTTCACTGTAGTCGGCAATAACCCGTATGTTCAAATCGGCGCTCGGCTCCCACATCAACTGGCCGCGAATCGTGAAACGGTCCCGGTCATTGAGATCCTCGCCGTTGGCGTTGTCAAGATAGCCGTCTCCGTTATGCCAGGAAGCGGCGATACGGGCCGCGAAGTTGTCCTGGACAGGCACATTAATCACGCCTCTCACCCTGACCTGGTCATATTCCTGGTAGGTTACTTCAGCAGATCCTTCGACTTCATCAAACGAGGGTTTATTCGTTATGAAATGGACAACGCCACCGGTGGTGTTCTTGCCGAATAATGTACCCTGAGGCCCTTTCAAAACTTCTACCCTGTCAAGGTCAAGCAGGTCACTGCTCGCCACCAGGCCGGAGCGACTGATATATACACCATCGACAAACGTACCGACAGTCGGTTCAAATCCCATGTTAAAAACTGAAGATCCCAGACCCCTGATGGCGAACGCGGCGCCCTGGCTGGGCGGGTCCACACCCCTGACCTCAAGCGCAGGCACGGTCGCACGAAGATCGTATACATCCTGAACGATATTAGCCTGCAGATTTTCCCCACTTATCGCCGTTATTGAGATAGGCACGTCCTGGATGGACTGTTCACGTTTCTGGGCGGTCACCACAACCTCTTCAAGCACCGCCTGGGCGCCGGTCAGGGTGGAAACCAGCATTAACAGGAAACCGGATATAACAGGTAAGAGATACTTTTTATCCACAACGACCCCCGTAAAGGAAAGACCACTCAAAATTATTCTAGTACCTTATCCTAGCAAAAATTTATGCAATGCCGCATTTTCCCTATGCAGGATAACCCGTTGATATCAGGGGTCAGAGTAAAATTTCCGGCGAATTCCGGGGTCAGAGTAAGAATTTCGCCAGAAATTTTACTCTGACCCCACACATCTCGGCATGCCGGGGACGGACTTGAAGTCCGTCCCCATTGTCTCTGTGTATTTTTACTCTGACCCCACATATCTGTTATGCCGGTGTTGCCGCGAATAACAGCCCGTCTTCGTATGACAATGCTACCAGCCTGATTGCAGCATCGTTTTCGATCCGTGCCGGGTCATCGATTAAACCCGTAACCAGCCTGACGTCTTCTTCCAGATCGACAATGCCGACGCTGAACGGCACTTCGTCCCGGAATTGTGTGGCCGCGGCGTGGATGGTCGTTCTTGCGTACAGGACGCCTTTTCCTGACAGTTCGACCCAGTTCATCTCGTCCGACCAGCAGTTCGGGCAATATTGTTTCGGAGGAAACGTCAATTTACCGCATGCGGCGCACCTGGTCGTCATGAATTTTCCTGCCTCCAGACCTTGCCGGAACGTCTCGGTGAAACTGGAGTATTCCGGTAATAGTGGAAGGCGTCCGGGGACCTTGATGATATCCATGATCAGCTCCCGGCATCCATCACGTGGGCAAGGGCGGCGTTGTAATTGCCCAGTTCGCACATGTGCAGCCCCAGGCCGGCGCCGGCAACCTGCCGTTCACCTGCCCCGTGCGTGAGTTGGTCGAATAATTCAGCAATGCCGTACAGGGCGGTCAGGCCGGGCGGATGACCGCGGGACAGGCAACCGCCGGAGGTGCATACCGGGATCCGCCCGCCGATTGCAGTCTCACCGTCTGCCGCTGCGATCGCGCCTTTGCCTTTGTCCGTCAGCCCGATCGATTCGGTAACCAGCGCCTCCGTTATCGTGCAGGGGGCATATAATTCCGCAACATCGATGTGTTCCAGCCTTGTGCCTGCATCATCAAGCGCCTGCCTGGTTGCTTCCCTGGCGGCGGGAAAGTCGATCATATCGTGGGGCTTGCAGCCGACCTGGTGGTGTCCGTCGTGGGCAAACCCCCGTCCCAGAACCCGTAAAAAAGGTTTTCCAAGCTCGCGTGCAACCTGCCCGGATGTAATCACAAGGCAAATGGCGCCGTCACTGCGCGGCGGCACGTCGAAACGCCCGAGCGGTTCGACGATGGGGGGTTGCTGCAATACGTCCTCAACGGTCAGGGGCGAGTTGAACTGGGCCAGGGGGTTGAGCATGGCGTGTCGGCGGTTCTTGACTGCGATTGCGGCAAGATCGCGCCGGGTGGTCCCGGTCTCGAACAGGTAACGGTCGGCGTCCAGCGCGTACCAGGCGATAGGCGTCACTCCGAAAGGAGCCTGGAAATTTACATCGCCTGCCGCACGTATCCCGGATTCCATCATGGTCGCAGCATCGACTCCCGAGTTGTACTCTATTCCCAGTGCGAGCGCTGCTTTGACCCGTCCGCTCCGGATATCGGCACAGGCCTGGTCGAAGGCCAGACCGCCGGTAATGCCCAGGTTTGTGACTTCGGCGATCTGTCCGTGACAGCGCAACCCCAGCCGGCTCGCCATGAACGTGGCGAAGGCCCGCTGGCGCGTGGCAGGCGTGGGTCCGGTGAACACGGCGGAGCCGATATCCGCCTTTTCAAGGCCGGCAGAGCGCACGGCATCGATCACCAGGTCTGCCAGGATTTCATGCTCGAAGCGCGCCTGTTCCAGCCGTCCCACTTTACTGGCTGCGTAACTGATGACTACCGGTTTTCTGTCGTTATTCACCCTGGTTCCGGATATATCCTGGTTCATGCTACATGTTAAACTGTTTTCCTCTCATCCGCTCAATCGGAACAGTAATACACAGGTACAGAACGTGACAAAACAAAAAGCGACCAATGTTCACTGGCATGAAGGAGACATCACCCGCGCGGACCGGAACCGGTTTCTGGGTCAGAAAGGGGCGACCCTCTGGTTTACCGGCCTCTCGGGCAGCGGCAAGAGCACCATTGCAGTCGCGCTTGAGGCGGTTCTTTACGAATATGGAAAGCTGAGCTACCGGCTGGACGGCGACAATATCCGCATGGGCATAAACAGGAATTTAGGTTTCTCCGCGGAGGACCGGACGGAGAACATCCGCCGCATCGGTGAGATCTCCAAACTTTTTGTGGATGCGGGCCTGCTGGTCCTGTCCGCCTTTATCAGTCCTTACCGGGCGGACCGCGACCGGGTACGGGAATTACACCGGGAGGCGGGGTTCGAATTTATCGAGATACACGTGGATTGCTCCCTGGAGACCGCAGAGCAGCGCGATCCCAAAGGCTTGTACAAGAAAGCCCGAGCAGGGGAGATCAGGAACTTTACCGGGATTGACGATCCCTACGAGGAACCGAAAAGTCCGGAAATCCACCTCCGCACCGACCGGATGACTGTCGAAGAAGAAGTGGGGATAATCACCGACTACATGAAGAACAAGGGGATTATCCTGATCGATTAAGAATTAAGGGGTCAGAATATGTTGGGGTCAGAGTAAAATCACCACTGGCACTGCCACTGGCGATGTTTTCCAGGATTTTACTCTGACCCCTGGATTTTTCCGATCGTCAGACGCCGGGTTTCGGAATCTGCCCCAGGCCGCCCAGCAGGGTGACGAAGCGGGTCAGTTTTTCCTTTTGCCAGGCATCCACGTCCATGTTGCGAAAATCATAATAACCCTGCCCCTCGCGCATGCCCTTGCGCCCGTCCTCCATCATTCTTGTCACTTCCTCCGGCGGGGCGTGGCGCGGGGAATCCAGCGCCTTTGACAGGTAATGGCCGGCGTAGTAGAGGATATCGACCCCGCCCCAGTCGATGAACTCCATCACCCCCAGGGTCGCATAACGCGGACCGAAGCCGTGGGTGATGGCCTTGTCGAGGTCCGCCGGGGTGGCCACACCTTCTTCCACCATGCGGCAGGCTTCCGCCATCAGCAGGGATTGCAGGCGCGGGATGATCATACCCGGTGATGCGGAGCACCGGACCGGCACTTTGCCGATAGCCTCGAACAGGGCAATGACGTCAGTTACCACATCCTCATCAGTTTCCGGGGACGGACTGACCTCCACCAGCGGGATCAGGTAGGCAGGGTTGAGAAAATGCGTATTCAGGAAACGCTCCGGCCGCTTCACCCACTGCTTGAGCTCGGTCACCAGCATGGAAGAGGTAGTGGAGGTCACGATGGCATCATCGCGGGCATGCGCTCCGACCAGTTCAAGTGCGTACTTTTTCGCATCCCGGGTCTCCGGCACCCCTTCAATGACGATATCGGCTGCGGCAAGCTCGCCGGCTGCGCTCGCAAGTGGCTTGACCTGGATGAGTTCAAGGACTTTTTTTACCTGTACAGTGGTGATATGACCAAGTTCGGACAGGAACACCAGGTTTGTTTCAACTTCAGCCAGCGCGGTATCGACCAGTTGGCTGTACCCTTTCCCGTCGCGTTCCTTCACGTCAAGCAGAGTGACCGGATAGCCCGCATAGGCAAACATGTGGGCAATCCCCCTGCCCATGCGTCCAGCGCCGGCAGCAAGAATACGTCTGTTTTTTATGGCTTCCCCTGTCACTTGCAGATTCGCTCGATGCGTCATTCACCAGCAATAGAAGCTGCGTTAATCTGCGTAATCTGCGGATATATCATCTACGGATACCTTCATACAGCAATTCAGCCAGGGCTTCACGGTCCATACCGGCAAGGCCGAGGTTCCCCAGGGTTCGCCCCGTCTCACGGAAATCCCGTCCCGTTATTGCCGAACCGAGAGCCAGCAGGCCGCGGGATACGGGCGTGTCCAGCCCATGGTAATCGGCGCAGGAGACCAGCAACGCCAGGCCCAGTTCCATATCCTCGGTCATGTACCGGTGGCTTGTCAGGTCGATGTATTCACGCCAGTCTTCACTGTCAGTCAGTTTCTCATGGGCGGCATTACCGTACATCCACTCGTCGCCGCCCAGGCTGTAATGGTCGGCCAGGGGAAAATGGGGCGGGGCGTAGCCGAATGCCTCGCGGATGGCGATCCTCTCCGCATCCAGTACGTCCGTGACGCGGCGGATGGAAGGTTGTGTGCCTTCGTTGTGGATGTCCCACTCGTCGAAATGCTCCATGGGACCGGCGTTCATCATGATCAACGGCGGGTGGATAATGGGGCCGGCATTCATCAGGGCGCCGCTCAGGGCGTCCTCGATACGCTCGATGACCGGGTATGCCTGTTCGAGTATGGGGAAGGCATGAGCAGAGTTTTTCGCCGGAAAGACACCGGTGGGCAGGCGAGTGGCGTAGGCGCTGACGGCGACCAGGTTGGCTGCGCGTTTCCTGGCCAGGTAAGGTAAGGTGCCGGTTTCGGCAAAACTGACGTCTGCCTGGTTTCTTGCATCACGCATGGCTTTGGCAAAGATGTAGCTGCCGAAAGTGCCTGGCGGGAGATAAACGACCTGGCCGTCGCTTAAATGGGGCGCCATCGCTTTTGCCAGGGCTTCGTGGGTCAGCGCCGGCAGGGGAATCACTATCAATTCCACCCCGTCTAGTGCATCAGCGAGATCGGTCGTGACGCGGTGTATCTTCACCTCCCGTCCCCCGTTGCTGTCCAGGATGTTGACGGACCCGGAGCGCAATACCGGTTCGAATGCTTTCCTGTCACGGCGCCAGAAACGCACCTGGTGACCTTGTTCGGTGAGAGTCGCAGCAGCGGCATAAGAGCCGTGTCCGCCGCCGAGAACGGCTAATTCCATCAATATTCTCCTGTCAATTATTACTGAAATTAATATTCAATACGGGCTGCCTTTTCCATCAGTCTGTCAATCATATCGTTAAAGGTTTCAAGTTCTCCGGCGCTTAAATCGGACAACAGTTTTGCTTCGTAATCCCTGGCAATGGGCATCACTTCATCATAGACGGACAGGCCGGTCTCGGAAAGCCTCAATATTGAACGGCGCCGGTCTTTTTCATCCATGTCCCGGTTGATGAGATGGCGTTTCAGCAGTCGAGCCACAGCGCGGGAAACCACGGATTTTTCGATTTTTGTGCGGCGGCAGACCTCGTCCGCAGATATGTCAGGGTATTCCGCCAGGATCATCATGATACGCCACTCCGGCATGGAAATGGCGAACTTGTCACCGTACACGGCAGCGATGGCGCCACTGATTGCATTTGACAGCAAGGACAAGCGGTAAGGGAGAAACGCTTCCAGTTGCAGGGGTTTACGATGTTGCATGATAAAGAACTATGGGGTCAATGTTTGGGGCCAGAGTAAAATCATCTCTGACCTCGCCATTGGCAATATTCTACAGGATTTTACTCTGACCCCAGGCTTCGCACAATTTTGGCACAATCCTGGTTGACAAAAGTTGTTTGTGCAACTAATATTAGTTGTAGATGCAACTATTTACCAGGATGAGGTCAACCGCATGACAGACATCTACAACCCAATGGGCACCGACGGTTTCGAGTTCATCGAATACACCGCACCCGACCCGGAGTTGCTGCGTAACCTGTTTGAAAAGATGGGTTTCCCGGCAACGGCGAAACACCGCAGCAAGAACGTGACCCTGCATTCCCAGGGCGATATTAATTTCATCATCAACGCCGAGCCGGACAGTTTCGCCCAGCAGTTTGCGGAACAGCACGGGCCGTCCATCTGCGCGGTCGCCTTCCGTGTGAAGGACGCGGCCAGGGCCTACGCCCGGGCGCTTGATCTCGGCGCGCATGGGGTGGAGGCCAGACCCGGACCCATGGAATTGAATATACCCGCCATAGAAGGGATTGGAGGCAGCCGCGTATACCTGGTTGACCGCTACGAGGACAGGACCATCTACGACGTGGATTTCATCCCGATTGAGGCCGATCACCACGTCATGGGCGCCGGTTTGACCTGCGTGGACCACCTTACCCACAACGTCCGGCGCGGCAACATGGACAGGTGGGCCGGGTTCTACGAGACACTGTTCAACTTTCGCGAGTTGAAGTACTTCGATATCGAGGGGAAGCTGACCGGCCTGAAGAGCCGCGCTATGACCAGTCCCTGCGGCAAAATACGCATCCCGATCAACGAGTCCGCGGACGATAAATCGCAGATCGAGGAATACCTGAGCGAATATCGCGGCGAGGGAATCCAGCACATCGCCCTGGCAACGGATGACATCCATGCAACCGTTGATGCATTACACCGCCATGACGTCGTATTCCAGGACACGCCTGACAGTTACTATGAAGGAGTGGACCGGCGCGTCCCCGGCCATGGTGAAGACCTGGACGCACTCAGGCAGCGGCGCATTCTGGTTGACGGCGCCCCCCTGGAGGGCCAGGGACTCCTGCTGCAGATCTTTACCGCAAACGTCATCGGTCCGATCTTCTTCGAGATCATTCAGCGCAAAGGCAATGAGGGTTTCGGCGAGGGCAACTTTCAGGCGCTGTTCGAGTCCATCGAGCAGGACCAGGTCCGGCGCGGCGTCCTGGGCGGAGAAAGGGACGGATATCCCGACTCGGTCTCCCGTTAACGCCTGATAAAGTTCCCCTTGGTCGTGGAGGGTAGTTCCCCAAAAAGCTCGTAGTAATCCCTGGAGAAGCGGCCCAGGTGCCAGATGCCCCATTTTGCCGCGATGTCGCCCAGGGTGCCGGGTTCCCTTGACATGATTTCCCGCCGGATATTATTGAGCCGCAAGGCCCTGATATACCTGGCCGGGCTCATTTTGATGTTCTCATTGAACACGTATTCCAGCGTGCGCCGTGACGTCGCCAACTCCTCACACAGTTTCCCGACAGTCAATTCCTCACAGATGTTGTCCTTGATGATATCGAGAGCATCATGAAACAGACGGTGGTGCCTGGTTATCGTCGTGATGCCGGATTTAGTCCTGCTCTGATCCTTCCTTGTGATAAATACCGAACATATCGTTTCTACCAGGGCATTTTTCAGCGCCGCCAACTGGTTCGCGCTTTCCAGTGAAAGATGTGCCTTATCCGCCCCGGAATGGAAATCTTCCAGTATTGAAATCAACGGCCGGGTTTCTTTTTCGTTCTGAATGAGCATATATGGAAGATAATCCGGGCTGAACAGGTTCAACTCCCGGTACTGGTGTTGCAGCGCCCGCTTCAGCAAATCGCAGGAAACATGGACGATACAGATTTTCATGTCCGGTGATGAGATGCCCTCCATCTCGGAACCGGGAGGTAAAATAAACGCCGCGCCTTTCGGGAAAGGTTCACAGTTCAACACCAGCGTTCTGTCGGTATTCATCAGCAGGCCGATTGCGTAATAATCACGCGGGACCATGGCATTCTGATACAGCACCTGGTTGGTCTTCTCAAAGAACAGACTCAGTTCCGGGTCCACATCACAAGTGGTGAAAGTGCCGCGGAAAGAGCCCCTGCTGATCTGCTGGTAGGATTGATCGTAACCGGTCAGCCGCGCCGCCTGTTCATCGATATCCCGGTGATGAAGTTTCCTGATCAGGGGGTTTTTTGCGCAAATCGGATAATCCATCGCACGTATTCACCAAATCTGTTTGAAAAATACGACTTTCTTGCGCATTGAGGATAACACTCTCTTAATTCAAGCAGTAATACTGTTACTTGTCAAATCATCCGACTGCACCTGTTACGGAGGTAGTAATGATTAAAAAGAATATTATCACCCACGTTCGGCATGGGTGTTTGTTTGTGCTGCTCACGGTAGCGGCGACGGCAGGCCAGGCCCAGGTCATCGAGGAGATCATCGTCACCGCGACCAAGCGCGAGACCAGCCTGCAGGATACGCCCATGTCCATCACGGCCCTGGGCGAGTTCGAACTGCAGCGTATCGGCGCCGAGGGCATATTCGACTACGGTGTCAAGATACCCAACCTGGGCTTCAGTAACGAGGCCGATGGCCGTTTCAATTCGGGCTCTCCCGCGATCCGCGGTGTGGCGGGCGGCGGCGTGGTCGGCGCGACCGGCTTTTACATTGATGACATCCCGGTGCCGGAATACATGAACCCGAGGGTCTCGGATATTTCCCGGGTGGAGGTCTTGCGCGGTCCCCAGGGTACCCTTTACGGCGCCCGCTCCATGGGCGGGACGGTGCGCGTTATCACGAAACAGGCGGACGCCGACGAGTTCGACGGTTACTTTGGAGCGTCAATTTCGGACGTCAAGGAGGGAGACATCAACTGGCGCGTGGACGGCAGTGTGAACGCGCCGATCGTGGAAGGCGTGCTGGGCGCGCGTGCGTTGTTTTACTACGCGCAGAATTCCGGCGTGTTTGACCGGGTGCATATTGCCGGCTCCAACCGGCCCGCGTTCAATACGGTGAATAACATTGATGACGATGAGTATTACGGCGGCGCCATCTCTTTCGTCTGGAACGCTGCGGACAACATCAGTATCAGGCCCCGGTTCATGTACCAGCGCACGGATTCGGATAACCTGCCTCTTGCCGACCTCTCCCCGGGCAATTTTGACGTGCCCCGGCATAACAACATCGAGGAACCCGGCGAGGAGGAATGGTGGCTGGCCAGCGTGACCGTGAATATCGATACCGGATTTGGCGAGCTCGTATCCACCACGGCAGGGTTCGACCGGAAGATCGAGGAGTACGAGGATCAGACAGGAACGCTGGACGGCTTGATATTCGCGGCCAGCGGCTTGCCCGAGCCCCACATACCGAGTTTTGTCTATGAAGAAGAGGAAGACACCTCGTTCGTGCATGAAACCCGGTTGATTGCCGATTTCGGCGACCTGCCGTTTGACGGCGTGGCCATGACCCTGGGCGTGTTCTACGAGGACAGGGAGCATATACTCAATTATCCGCCGTCGTTTGCGCCCGGCATCAATGCGCAGTTCACCGGCATCCTGAACTCGATATTAACCGGCATTGCTCCCGGGTTCCCGGTACCCGTGCCGCCCGGTCTGCTCGGGTCCGACATGGTGTTTCATACTTACGACGACAAGGATACCGAGGAAATTGCGGTTTTCGGTGAGCTGACGCTGAGGCTGAGCGACAGCCTGAGGTTGACCGCGGGCGCACGCTGGTCGGAGACCACCATCGACTTCAGCGCCGATCGCGGGGGCTTTGTCAACGGCGGCCCGGCGATTGTCATGCCTCCCAGGCGCAGCAGTTCCAGGGTTGTACCCAAGGTCCTGATGGAACTGGATGTGACCGAGGATTTGCTGATATACGGGTCCGCTTCCAAGGGTTTTCGCGAAGGTGGCGTGAATATGCCCGTACCCGTGGCCTTTTGCGCCGCTGAACTTGCAGACCTGGGTATCACCAACGAAGACGTAGCGACCTTCGAGTCCGACTCGCTGTGGAATTATGAGCTCGGCATGAAGTCATCGTTGTTTGATGACCGGGTTAACCTGAACGTTGCCGCCTTCAATATCAACTGGGACGATACCCTGCAAACGAACCGCCTGGCTTGCGGCTTCCAGTACGTGGCCAATTCAGGTTCTGCGAAGAACAAGGGAGTAGAAGTCGAACTGCAGGCGGCGCCGGTGGAAGGTTTGCATGTTTCCATGGGCTTTGGCTATACCGACGCCAAAATAACAAAAGGTGACGACCTCATAGGCACGGTTAAGGGAGATCGTATTCTGCAGGTGCCTGAGGTAACCTTCAACGCGGCAGCCGAATACAGCTTCCCCCTGTTTACCGGCTGGGAAGGTTATATCCGTGGCGATTATTCCTATTATGACGACAGTCTCAGCGCCAACAACGTGAGCGGCACCATTCCGCCCCGGGTGCGGGATTCATTCGAGTTGCTGAATTTCCGTATCGGCGCCTACCAGGCAGGCAGTTGGAATGTGGCCCTGTTCATGAAAAACGCGACCAACGACCACGCCAACCTGTCCGATAACCGCTCCATTGCTGCGGAGAAGCCCGGACGGCCGCGTATCATGACGAATCGCCCGCGCAGTTTCGGTATCGAAGTCCGCAAGGACTTCTGATGAAAAAGCGGCTCGTTATATCCGATGAATTAACGCTCGCTTACGTAGAATATGGCGCCGGCAAACCGGTGATTTTCATACCGGGCTGGACTTACACCACGAAAGTCTTCGAGAGAAACCTGCCGGTCTTCGCCGAGCGTTACCGGGTCCTGGCCTATGACCCCCGCAGTCACGGTGAATCAAGTGTGACGTCTCACGGCAATAATTATGATCAGCATGGCGCCGACCTGCATGAATTCATCGCTCGTCTCGGGCTGGAGAATTGCATCATTGCCGGTTGGTCCATGGGCGTATCGGCCGCCTATTCCTGTTTTCAGAAGTACGGTACCGGTAACGTGCGCGGTTTTATCAGCATTGACGAGCCCCCGAAAATCAGGAAAGAAAACGGGTCTGACTGGGGGGAGGGAGAGGAGCAGGAACTGCAGGCCGGCCTGGGGATGCTCACGGAATACGGCCATCTGAAATTCTTTGAACACTACCTGCACCATTGTTACGTCAATACCCCCGACAGCAAGTTCGTACAGGAGATGGTGAGTGAAGCGGCCAAAACCCCGGAGGCCATTGCCTGCGAGCTTATCAGGACCGGTTTTGACCTGGATTACCGGGAGATTGCCCGTAGAATAGATAAAGAGATTCCGGTATTACAGGTTGTCCGCGAGGATTGGAAACAGGCCGCGGGGAAATGGATCGATGAGAATCAGCCGAATGCACGGACCAGGGTGATCCCCGCGCATCTATCTTTCCATGAGTTTGCCGATGATTTCAACAGGCTGGCGCTTGATTTTTGCGACAGCTGCTACTAATCGGCGCGGGACGGATGCATTCAGATTTAGTATAATCTTCGGCGGTATTCATTCATCCCGGTAATATACCGGACTTTTCCATTAAGGAGTAATTATGATTGGTTATGTAACAATTGGTACTAACGACCTGGAGCGCGCAGCCGCCTACTATGATGCATTACTTGGAGAAATTGGTGCAGCAAGAGCGCTTGAACTTAAACGTCTGGTTACCTGGAGTTCCGGCGAGGGCTCGCCTTTATTTGGTGTAATCGAGCCGTTTGACGGCAATCCTGCAACACCAGGTAATGGCGCGATGGTCGCCCTGGCAGTGGACAGCAAAGAAGCGGTGGATAGATTGTACGAGAAGGCCCTGGAACTGGGAGGCACAGATGAAGGTGCGCCTGGAGAGCGCATGCCGGGTTTTTATGCCGCTTATTTTCGAGACCTCGACGGAAACAAGCTAGATTTTTTCCATATGGGTTGAGTTGGCGGCGTATTATTGCTAAGCATTATCCGGTCCTGACTTATTTCCTCGAAGTCACGGTAACTCATGGTCTGGGGTCACATATCAATGTGCTCCCAGGCTATTCGCGCCAGAGCTTTTCTATTTTTGACACCAAACTTCAAAAAAATGTTTTTTAAGTGAAATTTCACCGTATTCTCTGAACAATTACGACTTCGAGCTATTTCCTTATTCGAATACCCATTATAAATATATTTCACGATCTCCCGTTCTCTGAAAGTTAGCACGCCTGGTGAATGACGTTCACGATTTCGGTTTTCCAGGTCGATCATATTTATAAGTTCAGCCAGGAAAGATCGTTTCAATCGGTTGATAGGAAACAACTGGTTGTTGGAAAGCGCCAACTCCAGTATTACCCGCTGGTCTTTACCGTATTCCAGGAATGGTCTTTTGAATCCCTCAAATATGGCATGCGATACTGCGTCGTTCAACCTGGTCAGCGCCGGCTTTTGTTTTCCTAGCAGTCTGTCGGACTTAGGGTTTGCATAGGGGTATAATAGACGACATGGTTTGATGATAACAGTGCACGAGCGATAGAGGCTACATTCCAATGCAAAACTTTGTACAAAGTGACCGCACACAACCGTATTTATTACCGCCGGATTTGCGCGAGTGGCTGCCTGAGGACGACCTGGCGCATTTTGTTGTTGCCGCGGTGGAGCGGGTGCCGCTCAGTGAGTTTGTGGTGAACGTCCGGGGCACGGGCTCGGCGCAGTATCATCCGCGCATGATGCTGGCGTTGCTGGTGTACTGTTATGCGAACGGGATTTTTTCTTCGCGCCGGATTGAGCGTGCGACGTACCGTGATATCGGGGTGCGTTACGTGACGGCGAACACGCACCCGGACCATGACACGCTATGCAAGTTTCGGCGCGAGAACCGGGCGGCGGTGGAGGCGGGTTTCGTGGAGGTATTGCTGCTGGCGAAGGAGTTGAAGTTGTTGAAGGTAGGCCGGGTGAGCGTGGACGGGACGAAGATGAAGGCGAACGCCAGCAAGCGGCGCAGCATCCGCTATGACCGGGCGGTGCAGTTGCGCGAGCAGTTGCGGGGTGAGGTGCGGGACTTGCTGGGCCAGGCCGAGCGTGCGGACAGCCAGGATGAGACAGACCCGCAGCAGTTGCCGAGAGACCTGGCGCGCCGGGAGCAGCTGGCCTCGCAGTTGGATGCAGCGTGCGCCCGTCTGGCGCGCCAGGCCAAGGCGCAGGCCGCGGCGGAGCAGGCTGAGTATGCGCGCAAGGTGGCGGCGCGCGAGCAGCGTGAAGGCCGGGCGAAGGGACGCCGTATCAAGCCGCCGGCCGAGGCGCCGGCGGCGGAGTCCCAGGTGAACCTGACGGATGCGGACAGCGAGTTGATGCGCAAGAACAAGCGCAGTGAGTACCAGCAGGCGTACAATGCGCAGGCGGTGGTGGATGTGGACGGCAGCCAGTTGGTATTGGGCGCGCGGGTGAGCCGGTGTGCCAGCGACCGCAACGAACTGGTGGCTGACGTTGACACGGTGCCGGCGAAGGTAGGGACACCCACGCAGGTGTTGGCGGACAACGGCTATGCGACGGAGACCGAAGTCGAGACACTGACGGGCCGGAAGATAGACGTCCTGGTGGCGGTGGGCACGGAAGACCGGCGTCGGCAGCATGACTTTCGTCCGTTGCCGGACCCGGAGAAGGTGACCGAGACCAAGCCGCCGAAGGCGCCCTGGCTGGTGGCGATGCAGGAGAAGTTGTCCGAGGCGGACAACCGGGCCAGCTACCGACTGCGTCAACAAACGGTGGAGCCGGTGTTTGGCATCATGAAGCAGGTTATGGGGTTTCGGCAGTTTCTGCTGCGCGGTCATGCCAAGGTAACGGGTGAGTGGCAGTTGTTGGCCCTGGCGTACAACTGTAAACGGTTACACAAGCTGCAATTGGCCTGAGTGCGAACGTGGCCGGCCTGTGCCTGCCGGTTTGGGCATTGATTGGGGTCTGACTACGTCAAGGTAGGACACATATAGAGTGAGTTCACTGGCAAGTATGCCTTGCTGTGATAACAGGGCATGAATCATGGTCTATAAAAACAATCTTGGCGCCTAAGTCCGACAGACTGCTAGCTTAAAATAAGCCAGACTTAGCAGGATATACAGTGAAATCAAACCCCGGCGACCGTTATTACGTTTCGCTGTTTTCAGCAAGGAATCAATTACCTTGATTGCATCGAGAGGGCGTTCATTTTGTGTAAAGTAATAGGCTGTAGTTGAACCAATTTCTTCAATGACTCGATGACTGATGAACTCATTCTCGGTAGTTGGATTAATGAATGATTCAAACTGTAAACGATTAATGATCCAACCTGCCCTTTGTAAGCGGCCCTCCCGGATAAAAATACGAGCCTGCTGACAAATACTGAATATGCGTAGCCTGTGAATCTTGCGGCGTTTGCCGGTGCGGAATGCGTCAATCAACACCTTCATTGCAGCACCGGCACCTTCCTGGATACCGGCAATATTCGCGGCAGTCAAATAGGCAGAAAGATACACATCGAACCAGGCTTCTGATTGTTCTATTCTGGGGAAGGCAATAGCCAGGTAGGTTTGTGCCTGTTCAAACTCACTTTTTTCATATGCTACTTCTGCCAGATGCGCGGCGGCAATGGCAGCCATGTCACTGTCAGTCCCGAAATTATTAACGGCCAGTCGGTATCCTTCATTGTAAATCTGTTCTGCATCACGCAGCCGACCCTGGGCAAGACATATTTTCCCCAGGTGGAAATAGAGAAAGTTTTCACCATATATAGAACGTAATTCCTTATAGTGAAAAATTGCATCTTCCCCCGCATTAAAGGCTTTCTCAAAACTACCGTAATCGAAGTAACCAAAACTGAGGTAGTTCAACATATTGGCTTGTAGAAGATGATCCTGTTTATCTATCCCCTTAAGGGCAGATTCCATTCTGGCGATATATTGTGGAGTTTGCGGTCTATCTCCTATTCCACCAAGGAAAAATTCTACTACATTGGCTTCTACCGCAAAAAAAGAAGGTAAGGGGGATTCATTCAATATGGTAAAACCATGTGTATTGTCGCGGAAGTTATTAAACTCCACTGACGCTTCGTGAACATTTCCGTGCTTCGCAATCAGCATAATGTAGCCTAAGTAGGTTCGGGGATAGTTCTGAAATGTTTCCAGTGGCAGGACTTCAAGTATGGAAGTTAAGGTCGAAATTCTTCCATCCAGAACGAAACGCCAGCCTCCGGACCGCTCGGTCACCGATGCAAGAAATTCCGGATCACTACAGGCAATGGCATGTCTTATGGACTCAGCAGAATTATCAGTCGCCAGATACCATTCTGATGCGAGTTTGTGCAATTCACTTTTGTCTTTATCATTCTTCTTACGAAACCGGTTTAGAAGAAATACTGTCAGCAAATGATGGTATCGATACGATGTACTTGCCTCATCGAGGGGAATGATCAGGTCGTGCTGAAAAAGTTTTTCCAATACTTGCCAGCCATCGTTTCGTGCACAGACAACATTGATGATATCTCCATCAAATTGGCTGACTATTGATGTATCTACCATGACACCTTGTAAATCAACTGGAAGCTGATTGAAAATCTCAGTCATGACAAATGTCGAGAAATCCGTTGATTGATTGATAAAGCTGTTAACATCGATTTCGGTATTCTTGGTTAACCAGTTTTTGGCGAACTCAATCGCTGCGGCCCAGCCCTCTGTTTTTTCGTGTAACAGACTGACAAGTTCATCAGTTATATTTATTTGTCCTGATAATCCCAGCAGCTCGATGGTTTCTGACTTTGTCAATGCAAGATCGCTGGCCGTCAATTCAAAATAAGAACCGGATACCTGTAAGCGCCCTTTTAATGAGGTAGGAACTTCCCTGCTGGATATAATGAAGTGTGTATTTTCGAGTGTTAATTCTATTAACTTCTGTACGCGTCGCTGGCTGGGGCTTGCCTGAAGAAGGTGGTAGTCATCAAGTAAAATGTAAACTGGTGTCTGGAATCCTGAGAGGCAATTGACGATAATATTAAAGGTTTCGTTTTCCTCAAGTCCGTGAAATCCGTTGAATGCTGCATCCAATATATCTTTCGGGATAAGTGTCGTTGAGTCCAGTGAGGCAATAAGATATGCCAGGAATTGCACCGGATCATCGTCGCTGCTGTCCAGGGTAAGCCAACCACAATGTTGGTTCCGTGTCTGCAGTTGCTCATAGTATTGTGTAAGCAAGGCGGTTTTTCCATAACCTGCCGGCGCATGGATAATGCTGAGGTGAGTGTCTTTCTGCTGTTCGAGTCTTTCCAGTAAACTCTGCCGTTTTATTGATGCAACGTTGCGGCGAAGTGGTCGCATCCTGTTCAGTAGCAAGCGACCGCTATCGTTTGGCATCTGATAGTTGTCCTGGATAATCATAACTGTTCCGTTTAATAGTTTAGTCTACCCTACCCATTTGTGCAATTAACCTACCCATATGCAATTTTTTGCCCTACTAAACTCTCATGATCAGTTCTCTGCACGCCCCGATTGCATGTAACTGAGAAACGCCAGGGCCACGGGCAACCCGCGGCCCCGACGTTGGCTAACGCCTCGTCCTGGTGCACACTGGCGGGGCGGGAGCGAGACTGAGGACGCTTTTTTTTTGCGGCGCCTTATGAGCCCGACTCTAAACTGTTCCCGAGCAACGGCATCGTGCCCCGCTTTGTACCCGGCACTGCCGAGGACGCACAGCAAAATGCGCCGTCTCCCATCCGGGAGACGAGCCAGCTGCCCGTTGCTCCCGTTCCCGCACCCTGTATCACACCACCCATTTGGAGGAAGCGTTATGTCTGATAGTGTACACACTGATACCTTAAACGTCATCCACGCCCGCGCCGCCGGCCTGGACGTGCACAAGATGCAAATCACCGCCACCGTGCGCCTGGCCCGGCCCAATGCCGAGGCCGAGACCCACACCCGCAGCTTCAGCGCCCTGCCCGCCGGCCTTGGCGAGTTGGTCGATTGGCTGCTGGACCACCAGGTCAGCGCCGCCGTGATGGAGGCCACCGGCGTCTACTGGGAGGTCGTCTTCGAGGCCCTGGAGAGCGCCGGCATCGAACCGATACTGGTGCACGCCCAGCACGTCAAGCAACTCAAGGGACGCAAGACCGACATCGCCGACAGCGTCTGGCTGGCGCGTATCTGCCAGTTCGGCCTGTGCGCCCCCAGCTTCGTGCCCCCCGCCGACTTCCGCGCCCTGCGCAAGGTGTCACGCCAGCGCCACAAGGTCGTGCGCCTGCGCGCCACCCTGCGCACCCGCATCCACCAGGTCCTCGACGGCGCCGGCCTCCGGGTCGGCGGCCTGCTCTCAGACCTGTTCGGCGTCAACGGACGCCGCATCCTCGAGGGACTGGCGGCCGGACGCGCCCCGGACAACATCCTGGCGTCCCTCTCCGGCCACGTCCGGCCCCGACTCACGGCACTGGACGATGCCCTCAGCGCGCCCCTGCGTCCACATGCCCGCTTTGTCCTGCAGGACCAACTGGCCGCGTTCGAGCAGGCCGAGACCCGTATCGCCGACTACGATGCCTTCATCGAACAGCAACTCACGCCCTGCCAGCAACAACTCGACCTGTTGATGACCCTCCCAGGCATCGACCACAGCGCCGCCCGCGCCATCCTCATCGAGCTGGGCCCCGACGTCCGCGTCTTCCCCTCCGCCCGCCACTGCGCCGCCTGGGCCGGCCTGTGCCCCGGCAACAACGAGAGCGCCGGCAAACGCCGCCACGGCCGCACCCGCAAGGGCAATCCCTTCCTGCGCACCCTCCTCATCGAGTGCGCACACGGCGCCGCCCGCACCCACCACTGCCAGTTCAAAGGCTACCACAAAGCCCTCACCGTGCGCCGCGGCTATAAACGCGCCACCGTCGCCACCGCCCACAAACTGCTGCGCATCCTCTACCGCATGCTGGCCACCGACACCCCCTACCACGACCCGCACACCGACTACGAGGCCCTGATGGTGAAACGCAACGCACCGCGCTGGTTCAAAATGCTGGAAAAATACGGCTACCACGCCCCGGACGGGGCAACCGCCCTGCCGGACGCCGCCTGACCGGGACCGGGGTCACACCACCCCGTTACACCCCCCGGCGCCGCCGCCGCAACGCCCCTCCCGACCACAGGCCAGCGCGGGGCCACCTGACAGGCCGGCATGGGCAGCGACGCAACGCCAGCTTCCGTTACGGTCTCACCCTGTGAAGACCGCCCCCCTGCGCGCGCCCTGAGGCCGGAATGGTATAATTAAGTTACATAGCAAAAAAGCATCGATACTATACGATTAACTCATTGATTAAAAATGGGTTTTCCCTAGTATTACTGGAATTGATCCAATTATTCCTGGCGGAGCAATCGACAGTGAGAATAGGCGTTGACGTAGGGGGGACCAATACCGATGCGGTGTTAATGGATGCCCGCGTAGTAAAAGCGAGTTATAAAGCCCCTACCAGTGCCAACATCAGCGATGGAATTGTCAGTGCAATCAGTCATGTCATGGATGGTACCGGCGTTCCGGCCGGAGAAATAGACTCCGTCATGATCGGCACAACCCAGTTTACCAATGCCTTTGTCGAGCGGCGCAGCTTGTTGCCTGTTGGTGTGATACGCCTTGCCTTACCCGCCACCCGTGGTTTGCCCCCAATGATAGATTGGCCACCGGATATTGCGAATGTCATTGGCGATAACCTGCACCTGGTCAAGGGTGGTTACGAATTCGATGGTCGTGAAATATCTCCACTGGATGAACAGGCTGTTGCCCGGGCTGCGGGAGAACTGAGACGAAAAGGTATACGCAGCGTCGCCATCTGTGGCGTGTTTTCTCCGGTGAATGCCGATATGGAAGAGCGGGCAGCGGAGATAGTGCGTGAGGAAATACCGGCGGTTTCGATCACTTTGTCTTCACGTATTGGCCGGATTAGTTTATTGGAGCGGGAAAATGCCGCCATCATGAATGCCAGTCTGACGGATCTCTCTACAAAGGTAATCTCTTCTTTTAGAAAAGCATTGGCAGAATTACAAATCCAGGCATCGTTCTATATCAGCCAGAATGACGGTACATTGATGAGCGCCGGGTTTGCTGAGAGATACCCGGTGCTTACCTTTGCTTCCGGCCCGACCAACAGTATGCGCGGTGCTGCCTATTTATCCAGTGTAGAAGATGCCCTTGTGGCAGATATTGGCGGCACTACTACCGATATTGGCATGCTGGTCAATGGCTTTCCACGAGAATCCTCCGTGACTGTTGACATCGGTGGTGTGCGGACGAATTTTCGCATGCCTGACATTCTGGCCATCGGCCTTGGCGGCGGCAGCCTGGTAACAGAAGCCGAACCCATGAGGGTCGGACCGCGCTCAGTCGGTTATCGCCTGACCGAGGTGGCGCGGGTATTCGGTGGCAATACGCTCACAACTACCGACATCGCCGTCGCGGCCGGCTATGCGGATATTGGCAGGCGGGATTACGTGAATAATTTGCCGATGGCCTTGATTGACATGGCCGTAACGAAGATTCATTCCATACTGGAAGACGGTGTGGACCGGATAAAGACCAGCGCCAGGCCGATACCGCTGATTTTAGTGGGTGGTGGCGCCATCCTGATTAATCGCGATATCGCCGGTACCTCAGAAGTGATTATTCCTGAACATGCCGGCGTCGCCAATGCCATAGGTGCTTCCATCGCTCAGGTGGGTGGTGAGGTGGACAAAGTTTATTCCTATGAAAACGTGGGGCGTGATGCCGCCATTATCGATGCAAAGCAACAGGCGGTAATGGCCGCGGTTGAGGCCGGTGCTCTGGAAGATAGCGTAGAAATGATCGACTTTGAAGAAGTGCCCTTATCTTATATTCCAGGCAACGCAGTACGTTTGCGCGTTAAAACAGCCGGGGAGTTGGACGTATGCTGAATGTACAAGCAGAAAATGTCGAACGATTAACTCTTGGCGTAGAAGATATATATGACCTGGCACAGGGCGCAGCCTTTCTGGGCACTGGTGGTGGTGGCGATCCTTATATCGGCAGATTGATGGCCGAGCATGCCATACGGGAGTTCGGCATGCCGGAAATCATTGATGCCGACGAACTGGGCGATGATGCGGCTGTTTTTACCGCAGCCATGGTGGGTGCGCCCACCGTTATGTTGGAAAAGGGGACTGCCGGTGAGGATATCGATCTCTCTATCAATCGGCTTGGTGACATCATTGGTAGAAAAGCTGATGCGATTACTCCAATAGAGATCGGCGGTATCAATTCCATGTTGCCCATAGTTGCCGCAGCGCGTCTGGGGTTACCCCTGGTGGATTGTGATGGTATGGGCCGCGCCTTTCCGGAAATCCAAATGGTGACCTTTAATGTGTACGGTGTTTCAGCGACGCCGGCTGTAATTGTCAACGAACATCTGGAAACAGTAGTGGTGGAAACCTCTGATCCCAAACGCGCTGAAGACATCATTCGGGTGGCGGCTATTCAAATGGGCTTAAGCGTTTTATTCAGCGGTTATCCAATGACAGGTAAGCAGGTGAAAGACTATAGCGTCAGAGGAACCTTGACTCTGGCCCTGAAGATCGGCAGGGCAATCCGTTCAGGTCAAGATAACGGCAACCCAATTGAATCTTTGCTGGCTTACCTGCGCAGTACCGATTACTACAAACATAGTAAGGTTTTGTTCGATGGAAAAATCACGGATATCAGGCGGGAAACCACCAAAGGCTTTGCTATGGGGCATTGTGAAATAAGCGATATGGATGATGCGAATGATCGAGTGCATATCCAATTTCAAAATGAAAATCTCCTGGCAAAACGCAAGGGTCAAACGCTGGCTATTGTCCCTGATCTGATCACCATAGTTGATCGGGAGACGGCACAACCCATTACCGTTGAAGCACTAAAATTTGGGCAGCGAGTAAAGGTTATAGGCACCAGTGCTGCGCCCATTATGCGATCTCAAAAGGCGTTAGACGTATTCGGGCCGGAGTGTTTCGGAATTGAGGAAGCATTCCAGAGAATTGAACATATTCATGACGATATATGATTGAGAACAGAAAGGTTGAATTATCAGTTAAAAATGTCAGCAGGCAACGAGGAGGGAAAGAAAATGAAAGTTAAGCATAATATTATCAGTAAACTTATATTGATTTTGTTTGCAGTAATGAATCTGCAGGCCGTCTATGGACAAATACAAATTGAAGAGATAATAGTGACTGCAGAAAAGCGTGAACAGTCGTTGCAGGATGTACCTGTGGCCGTGACCGCATTCAACGAGACCTACATCAACGAAGCGAGGATCGATGGTACGACCGACCTGGTCGGCCATATTCCCAATTTGCATCTTGCGCCATTTACGCGCGTACAGGCATTGCCGACCTTGCGCGGGGCGCAGTCCGGTGAAGATGGGCCGGGACTTGATCAGCCGGTAGCCATGTTTGTCGATGATGTTTACAAGGGGCGGGTAACGGATTGGGACCTGGCCTTGTTCGATGTGGAACGCATTGAAGTCCTGCGTGGACCGCAGGGCACCTTGTTCGGCCGAAATGTGGTGGGCGGACTGATAAACGTAGTCACTAAAAAACCTACCGAAAAGACCCGGATTGTTCTCGAGGCAGGTTCGGGCCGCTTTGATCTGATTGACATAAAAGGAGTTGTCAGCGGTCCGTTAATGGAAGACAGCGGCGTCTACGGTTCCATTGCGTTTTCCAGCAAGACCCGCGATGGCTATACGTTTAACCAGGCGACGGGAAATCACGTTGACAGCGTAGACAAACAAAGCGGTAAGGCGCAGTTGCGATTCGTTCCCAACGATGAATTTGAGGTTCTGTTACAGGCCGATTTGATGCGTGATACGGGTTTCGGCCAGCACCGGGATTACGTCGGGCCGGCTCCCACTTCTGCCGAGTTTGGAGGATTTATGCCGGAGGATGATCCCGATACCACAAACCAACCCAATGACGGCGGGGTTGACCGGACCTCCTGGGGCGCCTCAATGGTTGTAGACTGGGATATGGGGTTTGCTCAAATCAAGTCCATATCGGCTTACTACGAGGACGAAGGAAAATTACCCGCAACCGATGTTTTCGGTTCACCGCTGCCTGACCTGCTTGTGGAAACCCAGGAATTCGACCTGGAACAGTTTACCCAGGAACTCAGGATCAGCGGTGATGATGCCATTCAAGGACGCTTGAACTGGGTTGTCGGCATGTACTATCTTTACATTGATCACACCCGTGATCGTAACTTCGTAACTGATTTTGCCGAGGGAACGATTATTGGCGATCTTTTTCCGGGGGCGGCGGAGCCTGATTTCCTGGATACCACCCTGAACAATGAAACCGACAGTATTTCCGGTTTTTTCCAGGGAACATTTTCCATACTGGATAACCTGCGCCTGACGGTAGGCGGACGCTATACTCACGACAAAAAGGACGGCGTGGTTTCGCATGCAGGCACCAGCTTTATTTTTACCACTGGCGCGCCCTTCAGTCTGCCGGTGTCCGAGTCCTGGTCCAAGTATACCTCACGCGTGACCCTTGACTTCGACCTTACCGAAGACATCATGGTCTATGCGACGTATTCAGAGGGCTTCAAGAGCGGCGGTTTTATTCAATTCGGCCTCCCGACTGCCGATGCCCATACCGTACCCCTTAATCCTGAAAGCGCAAAAAACTATGAAATCGGCGTGCGTTCAAGCTGGTTCGACAATCGCGTGACCGCCAACATAACAGGCTACATGGTGGATTATACGGACTTGCAGGTATCGCAACTTGTAGGCACAACTTTTTTGCAGACCAACGCCGGTAAAGCGGAAGCTGAAGGGGTGGATGTTGAACTCAATGCAGCCATTACAGAGGGGTTGACCGCGTGGATCAACTATAATTACTTTGATGGAGAATATACCTCGGACGAACTGTTTCCGGGTAACGAAATGGTTTCACCTCCCCATGCCTTTTCGACAGGGATGGCATACAGGCAGCAGCTTGGCGACAAGGGCGCGTTGAGGATGCGGTTGGATGTACAGCACAAGGACGAGTACTTCCAGGATCCGGCCAATGAACCGGGAATTGTTAACGGGCTGGACAGTATCGTCAATGCCAGTATCACCTGGGAATTGAAATCCAACTGGGCGTTTACCTTGTGGGGCAAGAACCTGACGGATGAACGCGCATACAATTATTTGAATGATTCCACTCCCTTCATGTTGAGTTTGCCGCAGGCGATAGCCGGCCAGAGCACACTTGCAGCAAACTATATCCCGCCCCTGACCTGGGGGGTCAGCGTCCGTTATACTTTCGAATAACGCGAGAGTAATTCCGGCGAACAAGTATTTTGGTTAAGGGCATGGCCACCAGCTGTGGCCATGCCCCGCTACCTGGTTTTCCAATTCCTGATATTGTGTTGCTTACATAATTTATCGAGAGAGTATTCCTCAAAAAATTTATGACGACGATGAAACTGATAAATGTCTGTGTTGGTAAGACACAGGAACTGGATATCCATGGTCAATCAGTAAAGACTGCCTACCTGAAAACCCCGATGACCGGTCCGGTACGAATAAACGAGCACGGCATAGAAGGAAATGAAGTAGCGGTGCATACGGATGCGGTGTATGCCATTGCACCGGAACACTATCAATTCTGGGCGGATCGGCTGGATGTAAAATTTGAAGGCTGGCCGCCGGGGTTTTTCGCAGAAAACCTGTCCATTGCCGGACTGGATGAGGCGCAGTTTCAGGTTGGTGATGTACTTTCCATCGGTGAACAAGTGCAACTGAAAGTATCCGGTCCGCGGGTGCCCTGTTTCAAATTGTGTTGGCGTATGCGCCAGCCGGCCAGCTTTATCCGGGAATTCGCCGTTTCCGGGAAAAGCGGGGTGTATTTCAATGTGGACAGGCCGGGGATGATCCAGGCCGGGGATGAAGTGAAGATAATCGGCAAAGCTACAGACAGTATTGCGATAAATGAAATTGCCCAATATATCTTTGGCAAGGACATTGATGAAGCCACGTTACGACATGTCCTTGCCCTCCCGGGTCTCAGCGAAACTGCCGCACTGCTCTTGCGTAACAAACTTTACCAGGTCCTGGACCAGGAACGCACGCAGCTTGGCCGTTGGCAAGGTTGGCGTGAATTCAAGGTCGCCGAGGTCATTGACGAAACAGAGGAGATAAAATCCTTCGTCTTAAAGCCGCAGGATAATCAGCCGTTGGCAGGGTTTCGAGCAGGTCAATTTCTCACTGTACAGGTCCCCGTTGATACTGAGTCACCACTGCTCCGGGTCTGGAGTCTGTCGGATTACCAGGATGAACCGGATCACTATCGTTTAAGTATCAAAAAAGAACCGCAAGGCCTGGGTTCCGGGTTTATGCACAAGCACATCAAAGCAGGCGGACGTTTATCGATCTGCCCACCCATGGGTCGTTTCGTACTGGACCGCAGTAGTTTCAAACCCATACTGCTGATTGCCGGCGGGATTGGGATCACACCTTTATTTTCCATGCTCAAGTCCCACCTGGCGCGTGGGGAAAAGGCGCCGCCTCTATATTTTATTCATTGCTGCCGGAACCGGGCCGCACAGGCTTTTCGTGCTGAACTGGACCAGATAGCGGAGGAATATAATGTTCCCATGCTGCATGTTTATGACCAGCCTGCCGCGGAGGATAAAAAGGGAAAAGACTACCAGTTGGGAGGCTATCTGTCCCTGGAGCACATTCAGAAGTTCATGGAAGGTTGCCATATCCTCCATGGGGGCAAACGCATCGACATGCCGTTGGTGGACATCGATATCTATATGTGCGGGCCACCGGTGTTTCAGGATAAATTGTATTCTGAATTAACCGGCGCCGGGGCTAATCCTGATCGCGTATTTCAGGAATCGTTTCTGCCTAATAGCGGCAGCTATCAGCACGGGCAAATCGATAGTGCTACCGTCGTTTTTTCACATACGGGGAAAACCGTTCAATGGACGGCTGAAGGAGATATGACACTGCTGGAGCTTGCCGAATCCGCGGGTTTGTCTCCCGATAATGCATGTCGTATGGGCGTATGCCAGAGTTGCAGTGTTGGGCTGGAAGAAGGAAAGGTACATTATGATTTCAGTTTAACTCATCAACCTGAAGAGAATCAGGTTTTGCTCTGTAGCGCCAAACCTGCAACCGGCAAGGTAGTTCTGAAACTCTAGGCACGATACAGATGCGGAATTTCGATCAACTGACTGAAGATTACTCTCGCCACCGCGTGCCGGATTCGATAACCGTCAGCGGGTTAAAGATCACAGTTGTTCTTGTAGGTGCGATGATTACCCTGCCGGTGTTTCTGGTGGGGGCGCAACTGGCCAGTGCCCTGGGACTTAAGCAGGCTATTGTGGCTTTTTTCATTGCAGGTATCGCATTGTCCGTTATTGCCGGCGCTACCGGGGTGCTCGCTGCACGCACCCGGCTGACAACCTGGGTTATCATCCGGTATTCATTCGGCCATACGGGCGCCAGAATTGTCAGCGCATTTATCGGCATTACCGTGCTGGGGTGGTATGGCGCCACCGTTGATATGTTTGCGCGCGCCGTCGAGGTCATAGTGCGCGACATGGGAGGGGAGCCATTAAGCCATCGTTTCTACCTGGTTATGGCTTCAGGATTAATGATTGCGGTTGCCATTTTTGGCTTTAAAGGGTTGGACCGTTTGTCCAAGCTGGCGGTACCGATCATGGTGTGCTTGCTGGGCTGGCTGGTTTACGTGGCAGCCACTTCTTTTGGATTGAACGTTGATCATGAGGCGAAGATGGGGCTCACGGAAGGGATTTCTGCCGGAATTGGTGGTTTCATTGTTGCTACGACCATGTTTCCCGATGTTTGCCGCTATGCTCGTTCACCTACTGATGCTGTTCAGGCGGCGTCATTTAGCTTCGGGCTCGGAGTGCCTGTTGTTTTATTACTTGCCGCGATACCGGTCGTCGCCACCGCTGAAGCAGACTTTCTAAAGGTTATCCTTATTGTCGGTCTGGGTGTGCCTGGCCTTACATTATTGCTGTTGGCTACCTGGACCACTAACGCTTATAACCTTTATTCCGCGTCCCTGGTCTTTGCCACCATCGCGGAGACAGTGGCTAAATGGAAGCTGGTTATCGTCGTCGGTTTTGCAGGTACGTTGATAGCCATGCTGCCGATCCTGGATAACTTTCTTTATTTCCTGAAATTTCTTGCTTTCATGATACCGCCCGTTGCCGGTGTTTACCTGGCGGATTATTTTTGGTTACACAAACAGCGTTATACTGATGAAGCATTGCAACGCGCCCCCCGGTATAATCCCGTAGCGTTTCTTGCCTGGATTCTGGGTTCATTAACAGGTTACCTGTCAGATAATAAGATGATTGTATTTACAACCGTTCCTGCAGTAGACGCGATTGTTATTGGTTTTTCCATCTACGTGTTTTTATCTTTCATCCTGGTGAATAAGAAATTTTTGTTTAACAAAGTTTAACCCATCTTTAACATAGGTCTTTACGAACTTGTTGTATATCAGCCAGTTACGAAGATCTGGCCAGCCGAGTGGCACTACATGTGGACGCCGGGGTCCAGGTCGAAGGGTTCAGACGAGGTTTTTGCGGACACCTCCCGGTGATGAATCAATGCCCAGCGCATCGTAGATTGCCTGCTGCGGCGGCTCGGCCAGGGTGGCCTTGCGCACGTGCAGGGTGCGCCCGTCATCCCGGCGGAAGGTGGCGGTGATGCGTTGTTGTCCTGCCAGGATGCGGCGCAGGGTGGTCCAACTGGCGTGTTCGCCAGCCTTACGCAGGCGGGTCCGGATCACCTGCACCAACTGGTAGGCGATGACGGTGATGAACAGGTGCCCTTCGGCGCGTAGTGGTTTGTGGTGGTAGATGGGACGCAGGCCCAGCTCGGACTTTAACGAGCGGAACACGGCCTCGACGTCGGTGAGCATGAAGTAGGTGCGCCACAGGGTGTCCTCGTCCCAGTCGGTCCGGTTGCTGCGCAGGCAGTACACGCCCGGGTGGGTGAGCAGGGAGCCGGGCCGGGCGTTGCGGGTGAAGCGCACCGCCCTGGCGCGTTGGCCGGTCTGGTCGGTCTCGACGGTGATATCGTAGTGCTGGGCGATGCCGTGGCTGTTTTCCTTGATACGTCCGATGCGCTGGTGGACGTGGTCGATACGTTTGCGGGTGCGCGGTCTGGCCAGTCCCTCGTTAAGTTGCGTGAGGGCGGTCTCGAGGCGTTGGGCGAAGCGCTCGGCGATGCCTTGTTCCTTGGCGGCGCGGGCTTCGGAGTAGCAGTACAGGCGCACTTCGCCGGCGTCCTCATCGAGCACCCGCTGCAGTTGCACGCCCTGCTTTGAGGCGGTCTCGATGCGCACCGCGCCCTCGGGGTCGAACTGCCGGGTGCGTTCGCGGCTGACCACCAGGTAGCGGTAGCCCTGCTCGCGCAGCCAGGCCAGGCGGTCCTCGGTGGCGATGCCGCGGTCCATGACCACCAGGGCGCCGGGCGGCGTATCCAGTGCGGTAAGCATGTCGGCCAGGGTGTGGTGTTCGCGCACGTTGCCGGCGAACACCTGCGAGCGGCGCACGAAGCCGCTGGCATCGAGCACCAGCCCCAGGGTGAGCAGCGGGCAATCGGTGCGCTTGTCCTTGGCGTGGCCGCGGCGCGCCTTGGGCTGTTGGGCCGCCTCGCCCTCGAAGTAGGTGTTGCTGAGGTCATAGAGGGTGACGGTGGGCGCCAGCGTGAACAGGTCCATGGCCTGGTCGAACAGGTGCTGCTCGATGGCGTCCCGGTGCGCCATGAGGGCATCGGAGGCGCGGTACAACTGTATGGGATGCTGAGTCTCAAAGTCCACCCCCAGCAGCTCGCCCAGGGCGCTGCGCTCACGCAGCCAGCGCGCCGCGGCGGCCTCCGAGCCGGGTTGCGCCAGACGGGCGACAATCGAGCCGAGCGCCGCCGCGCGCAGGGACGGGCCGATGCCGAGTGCTTCCAGCCGTGCCCGCAGGCCGAGTTGCTCGATGGCCCACAACGCAACGTGCTCGACCCCCACCGAGCGCGGGCGCACCAGTGCCAGCGAGCCCACGTCTACCGCCTGCAGGTCCCGGCCCGGCGGCGTCTCCCGGTGTGCGTCCCGGTCGCGGGCGAGCAACTGTTCGGCGATGTGCCGGGCATGGGTCTCCAGCGCCGGCGGACCATCGGCGTACAGGGCCATCTGACCGGCGCGCAGCGCGTCGATGCGCTGGCACAGTGCGGGCCAGTCCTGGCGGGCGACGTCGAAGTGGCGACCGAGATTGAGCAGCGTGCGCTGACGCACTTTCTCGCCGATGCGTTCGGAACGCACCAGGCGGTGGGTGTAGTAGGCCTCGCCGGTGGTGGTGGCGCGGGTTTTGGTGCGCCGGATGAACATAGGGGAGAGGATACCGGGGGTGGCGGAGCGAGTCAACAAGAAAATAAATATTATGGCACTACACTACTCCCCCCTTACCATAAATCAATGGGTTACGACCGAAAACCCGCCAAAATCACCCTGATTCCCCGTCCCGACAGGCGGAAAATGTTAAACTTGGGTTAAATGGAGTAAACGAGGAGACTGTTCAGCAACATAATCAGGCCGCCTGGCTATGAGGCCATACACCAGATTTGACCATGACTCAAAAATGAATCTTGCCGAGCAATTACTCAAGGCCTTACAAGGATACGGGGTGAAAGAGATTTTCGGCATCCCCGGCGATTTTGCCTTACCTTTATTCAAGGTTATCGAAGAGACCGGCATCCTGCCGCTGTACACCCTGAGCCATGAGCCTGCAGTGGGGTTCGCCGCCGATGCTGCGGCGCGTTTCCATTCCAAACCCTCGGTAGCGGCGGTTACCTACGGGGCCGGGGCGCTCAACATGGTCAATCCCATCGCCGCGGCCTACGCGGAAAAATCGCCGGTTATCGTCATATCCGGTGGTCCGGGGATGGCGGACAAGTCCACCGGCCTGCTGGTGCACCACCAGGCCAAGCAACTCAATTCCCAGGTGCAGGTGTACAGGGAAGTGACCTGCGACCAGGTGATCCTGGAGGATCCGGCACTGGCGCCCGAACTGATTGCCCGGGCGCTCAAAAACTGCATTATCGAGTCCCGTCCTGTTTATATTGAAGTGCCGCGGGACAGGGTCTTCGATGCCTGCGATCCGGTTCCCATTTTGCCGCTGACCAGTGACTGCGACGCCGATGCCCTGGATGCCTGCACGGATGAGATCATCGAATCCCTGGCACAGGCCCGCTCCCCGGTGCTGATGGTGGGGGTGGAGATACGCCGCTACGGACTGGAGCAGGACGTTGCCCTGCTGAGCCGGAAACTGGGCATCCCTGTGGCTACGACCTTCATGGGCAAGGGACTGCTGGCGGGACAGCCGGTGGACTTCCGCGGCACCTACATGGGGATAGCCGGGGAACAGGCGCTGACCGGTCTGGTCGAGTCCTCCGACGGCCTGTTCCTGCTCGGGGTATTACTGTCGGATACCAACTTCGGTATCTCGGAGAAGAAGATCGACCTGCGCAGGACTATCCTGGCCTGCGACGGTTCGGTGTCACTGGGGTTTCACACTTACCACAACATCCCCCTGCAGGAACTGGTGCTGGCACTGAACAACAAGCTGCCGGACAAACCCCGGCATGACGCTGCCTTATCCGATTACCCGACAGGCCTGGAATTAACGGATACGCCTGTCACGCCCACGGATATCGCCACTGCGGTGAACGACATGTTTCACCGTTACGGCGCATTGCCCATCGCCGCGGACATGGGCGACTGCCTGTTCACGGCCATGGATATGGAATACACCGAACTGGTGGCGCCGGGTTATTACGCCACCATGGGCTACGGCGTGCCGTCCGGCCTGGGGGTGCAGGCCGCTACCGGCCGCCGGCCGCTCATCCTGGTGGGGGACGGGGCATTCCAGATGACCGGGATGGAACTGCTCAATTGCCGGCGCTACGGCTGGAACCCCATCGTGCTGGTATTCAACAACAGCAGTTGGGAGATGCTGCGGGCGTTTCAACCGGAATCCGCGTTCAATGACCTGGACAAGCTGGACTACGCCGCCCTGGCCAACAACCTGGGAGGCCGCGGTCACTCGGCCGGCACGAAAAAAGAGCTGCACACCGCCCTGGAACAGGCTTTCGAGGATGACACGTGCTTCCAACTGATCGACATCAGCCTGGCGCGCGGCCTCATGTCCAACACCTTGAGCCGGTTCGTGGCGGGCTTCAAGCAGATGCGGGATGGATGAGGCATAATATCTACAGGTTCTCAACCTGATCAGAGGTCGCCATGAAAGCCCAAGGCAGTTGCCTTTGCGGAAAAATCCGCTACGAAGTGAACACCACGTCCGATGATATCGATCATTGCCACTGTACCTTCTGCCAGAAATACCACGGCGCCGCGTTCGGCACTTATATCGAACCTGTGGCCCCGAAGCATTTCACCTGGCTGGAAGGCGAGGAACTGGTCGCCCGCTACCAGTCCAGCTCCCACTCCGCCAGGCTGTTCTGCAGCGTGTGCGGTTCCGCCCTGGTCGCGGAAATCAACGGCGGCGAGGTGCTGGCCGCCACTGCCGCCACCCTGGACGGGGAGGTTGAAATCGGGCATGCCGCACACATGTTCTGGCCGTCAAAGGCAAGCTGGTGCGAGGTCAACGATGACCTGCCGAAATATGATACCTATCCGCCAAGTATGGACGAGTTCACTCCGACAGATTAGTCAGAAAACAGCATCGTCTTGAATTATTCGTCCTGGCCTGTAAAATTCACGATAAGGAGGTGTATTTTTCTGGTTAAGCCCGTCATTCCGACCCCCTTTCGTCACCCAGACAGTTCTCCGAACAGGTACCTTGTTTAAGCCAAATATAAGTGTTTTCACAGATAGCCTGCTCGCCCGCCGTGCTGGATGGGTATTGATATTCGCCCTCACCTTTTCAACCGCTTTCAGCGCAGGTGCGCAAGACGAGCAGCCAGCCAAGTTTGCTTTCAGTGCGATTGATGCGCCTACGAAGGCTGCATCTGCCCCGCTCGGCGGTTATGCCGCAGGGTGCCTGGCAGGCGCGGCGCAGCTTCCCGAGACAGGCGCTCGCTGGCAAGCGATGCGCCTGTCCCGCAACCGTAACTGGGGCCATCCGGAAATGATCGCGTTCATTGAGCGGTTATCCGATGCCGCGCAGGGCGCCGGCTGGCCTGGCCTCTACGTGGGAGATATCAGCCATCCCCGCGGCGGGCCCATGGTTTCCAGCCACCGTTCGCACCAGATTGGTCTCGATGCCGATATCTGGCTGCGTGCGCCGGACAGCCTGGAACTGAGCGCAGCAGAGCGGGAACAGATCAGTTCGTCCTCCATGGTCGCGGCGAACCGGTTGCAGGTGAACGACACCTGGACCGGCGCGCACTCAAAGATCATCAAGGCCGCGGCGCGTGACGAGGCCGTTGCCCGCATCTTCGTAAACGCGGCGATCAAGCGACGCCTGTGCCGGGACCGGACGGAGGAAGATGCCGACTGGCTGCGCAAGGTGCGCCCGTGGTGGGGTCACGACTCCCATTTTCACGTACGCCTGCATTGCCCGGAAACAGGCGCGTGCCTCGACCAGGAACCGCCTCCCGAAGGCGATGGCTGCAACGAGGAACTGGAATGGTGGTTCACCGATGAAGCGCTGTATCCGCCGCCGCGGGATCCGGAAGATCAACCTCCTGAAATTATGATGGCTGATTTGCCGGCCGCGTGTCGGGGAGTGCTGGAAGATAAGTAAAAGGATCTGTTAAGACTTGATATCGACAAAAAAATGTCTTATGTTACATTTAACACATATTTATAACACGTTATTTTCGTAAATAAGTATTATTTTTGTCGTAAAGCCATGCTAAGGAAGATATCAATCGAAAATTTCTTTTCGATTAAGGACAAACAGGTTCTTGACCTTGCTGTGCCCAGCAATGCGCCGGATTCTCCCTGCTTCGCCATTAATAAGGAAATATCCGCTACCAGGATTCCCAAGGTAGTTTCAATTTTTGGCGCAAATGCTTCAGGTAAGACGACCGTATTGCGAGCGTTGGGATTTTTAAAGTGGTTTTTGACCGAATCGTTTAATCTGACACCTACAAATACTTTACACCTGATGCCGTTCCTCGATTTAGAGGCCAAGCATAGTATTTCACGATTTGAAGTTGAATTCGACAGCGATTTGATAGAGGCAGGAAAGTCTTGTATTTATCGATACAGCCTGGAGATACGACACGATCCCGGCAATAAAACTCTACTCCAATCAGAAGCCAGGCCTGTTGTTGAGTCAGAAGGCTTGTATTTTGCGCCGGAAGGTAAATTCCGCAGGTTGTTCTATCGTGAAAGGGAACAAATAAAGGATTCCCCCGAATTTAAAGTCAAAGTAAAAGATTATCCGCTTCAAACCTTTCGGGATAATGCCAGTGTCATACCCACACTGGTTCCATATAACCATGCAGTCTCGAATGCTTTCACTTCGGTATTAAATTCAATTTTCACAAATATATCTACACTGCAAAAAAATGATTTTGATGAGAATCTGATCACTAAATTTTATGCATCAAACGAGGATGTGCTGAAAAAACTGAACAGTAAATTACGAATGCTGGATTTGGGCATCGATAATGTTGTCATCAGTACAATTTATAACCATGTACCAGAGCCTGTTTTCAAACATTCCGGGTTAAATTGTGAAGTGCCATACATTTTGGAATCGCAGGGCACACAAAAGTTTTTTACCCTGTTTCCCTATATTGACCATGTGCTTGAATCAGGAGGATTACTGGTTCTTGATGAAATAGACAATGACGTTCACCCGGCCCTGATGCCGGAAATCATCGGCTGGTTCCACGATGAACGAACCAATCCCCATAACGCCCAATTAATTATGGCATGCCACAACGCATCTTTACTGGAGCATCTGGAAAAAGAGGAAATCTATTTCACTGAGAAAACTCCTGACGGCAGAACCCAGGTATTCGGGTTAAAAGACATCTCCGGGGTCAGAAGAGTAGACAACTACTATAAAAAGTACCTGGGCGGTGTATTCGGCGCCGTGCCGAATATCGGTTGAGGTTTATTACCAATGGAGGGAAGAAAGACGGGTAGTGTCAAATTTCTTTCGCCGGATATGACCCACGAGAGATTCTCGAACTGGTTGATGATGAAGTAGACACCATTCGTGCGGGTTGTCGTACTTGATACCAATATTCAGAACTACTATTCGTAGTGTGTCCAGAGACGTAATACTTTTACGGCTTTTTTGTCATCCAGCACTTGGTAAACCAATCGGTGTTGAATATTAATTCTCCGGGAGTAGGTTCCGGTCAAATCTCCCAGCAGTTTTTCATAAGGGGGCGGGGTTTGATATGGATTTTCCTGGAGAATGGCAAGCAATGCTTCGGCTTTTTCTTTGAGGCCGGCAACGGCCAGTTTTTTGGCGTCTTTTTTGGCTTGCCGGGTAAAATACAGTTCCCACACTACCAATCGAGTTCCTTATCGCATTCTTCAAGGCTGGCCTCCATTCCCTCAATGATGGACTCTCGCATACCGGGAATTGAAACCAGGTGGAGGGTTTCATTGATGGCATTCCAGTCCTCCTCTGCGAGAAGGACCGCGTTGTGTCTTTTCCCGGTAATGACGATCGGTTTGTGCGTTTGGGATGCTTCATCAATCAGGTTATATAACCTGGAACGAGCTTCTGTTGCATTAACTGTGACCATAATACACCTCCATCGTAGTAACGTACGCTTTAACGTACTGAATGTCAAGGGAAGAGGTATGTTCTTGAATCAAGTCGATTGATTGTAATAACATTAATTCATACTTATGCAGTCGAAAACCAACGTGAACGAAGACTCAACACATCGGGATTTTGACCCGGATACCGCTCCCGACCTATCAAAGGACGGCTGGCCGGAGAAGTTTGCCGCCCTTCAGGTGGCGATTACGCAAGGCATTGAGATCGGCCAAACCGGGGAGCTTAATATGGAATCTGTCAAACAGAAAGCCAGACAGTTGGCGGGCACCAAAATTCCTGATACCCCGGATACTTAATGCTGCTCAAGGTGAATCCCCAAGAACAATGCCCGGAAACCTGTGCAACAGGTACAACGGGATATTGATTATCCTGCCATCTTGCCGCAGGTTCATCAGTGTCGTCCTGACCAGCCTGGAGGGATGATACTTGTCATCATAAGCGAGCAGGCTCTTTTTCTTCCTTGAAATTCCTGCCTTCACCTCCAGTGGATAGAGTTCATGCTCGTAGGGAACGACGAACTCGACCTCAGCCATGTTTTCGCTGGCCCAGTAATATAGTTGTTTCCCGTGAGCGCCGCTCAGGGTGACCGCGGCCAGGTTTTCAATGAAAGCTCCCTTGTATTCGGTAAACAACCGGTCGCCTTCGATCAATATGCGGGCGGGTATGTCGGCCATCGCCGCCAGCAGGCCGGGGTCCAGCAGGTAGATCTTGAATATGTTGGATTGGGCATACGCCTCAGCCGGCAACCTGGGGGTGGAAATTTTCAGCGATTTGTAGATCAGCCCTGCATCCAGCAGCCACTGAATGGCGCCCTCGTAGTCGCGTCCCCGGGCGCTTTTACGGACCGCCGAAAAGATAAATTTTTTATTTTCCTTTGCCAGTTGGCTTTGAACCTGGTTCCAGACAGTGGTAATTTTCATGACCTCGCGCGGGTTGGCATGCTTGGAGAAGTCCAGCAAGTAGGCGTCCAGGACTTCCCTCTGTATTGTCCTGACGCTATGCAGGTCCTGGTTTTCCCGGTAGTGCATGACAGCTTCCGGCATCCCCCCGGTAAAGGTGTAGACCTTCAACAGGTGAATCAACTGCTCGTGAACGGGCGCGGGGAGAGGGCTTAACCTGTCGATGGAATCGATATGTTCACGCAACCGACTTTTATCCACGGCGTCCAGGAACTCACAGAAGCTGAGCGGATACAAATCCAGGAAGTTCACTTTCCCCACCGGAAAGCTTGCCGGTTTGCCCAGTTTAACGCCCAGCAACGAACCTGCCGCAGCAACATGGTATTCACCGGCCTTCTCGGCAAAATATTTCAGGCTCGTAAGCGCATTGGGACAAGCCTGGATTTCATCAAAAACGATCAACGTCTCAGCCGGAACGATTGGCAGATCCAGCATAAGGCTTATTTCGGAGATGATCCGATGCGGGTCCAAGTCCGCCTGGAAAAGTTGTGAGGCGGACGTCGTCTCTTCAAAGTTCAGGTAGGCAAGGCGCTTGTAATACTGTTGGCCGAACTCTCTCAGGGAATAGGTTTTCCCGGTCTGGCGTGCACCGCGCAAGACCAGGGGCTTGCGCCTGTCCGAGTCTTTCCATTGAAGGAGATGTTGTTCGATATCACGCCGCATAAGACACCTGTATGGTGGTTATGAGGCTGAATCATACCAGAAACGTGATAAACGATCACGTTTTACGTGGGAAAAACGTGTTTATCTGCACGTTTTATGGACGTAATGCAGAGATTAAGGTCTAATAGAAAACTTCACTTCATCTTGTTTCCGGCACGAGACTTTTCACCGGTTCGGTGGCAATGGAATCACGCTTGAAAGTAATTGCTATCCATTCCAGGGTTTTGCTGCCGGTATTGCCGGAATTATGCCGGTCACTCAAATGCACAGGTCCGGGACGCCAGAACACCGAGTTGGGGCTTTCAAGAAGCTCAGCTTCTGTGGATTTAAATATGGTGTCTTTGTCCCCGATCCGATACGTCACTTCATCGCTACGCTTCAGTACAATGACCAACTGGTATTCCGGATGGGAATGGATGCCTTCCCACTGGCCGGGTTCCAAAACGAATCTTTGCACAACGACACGATCATCCTCCATCAACACTTCACCCGGAATATTGGGATAGTATTGTTCTCCAACCGCGAATGGACTTAATGCCGTCAGTAATACCAGACTGAAAATGGGTGAGTGCTTCATAATTGAATGTTCGTAAGTTCAAAGAGATTGATGAGGATTTTTTTGAGCAAAATTTATGAGTTAAACGAACTTGAAGATATCAAAATATTCTTCCATTTCTTAGCAATCGGATCCCTCAAAACCCCATCTCCCCCACCACCTCCGGCACCACCATCTCCCCTGCAGTCTTGCTCACAATCTCATCCACACTCACCCCCGGCGCCCGTTCCTTCAACCAGAACTTCCCGTCATTGATCTCCACGTAGGCCAGGTCGGTCACCACCTTGTGGATGCAGCCCGCGCCGGTCAGCGGCAGCGTACATTCCGGCAACAGCTTGGAAGCCCCGCTCTTGCTGGCATGAGTCATGGTAACGATGATGTTGTCCGCGCCAGCCACCAGGTCCATGGCGCCGCCCATGCCTTTCACCAGCTTGCCCGGTATCATCCACGAGGCGATGTTGCCTTCCACGTCCACTTCGAACGCGCCCAGCACCGTCAGGTCCACGTGGCCGCCGCGGATCATGGCGAAGGATTCCGCGGAGTTGAAGATGGAGGCGCCGGTGATGGCCGTTACGGTCTGTTTGCCGGCGTTGATCATGTCCGCGTCCAGTTGCGCTTCGGTGGGGAACGGGCCCATGCCGAGCAGGCCGTTTTCCGATTGCAGCATCACCTCCATGCCGTCCGGGACGTAATTGGCGACCAGGGTGGGGATGCCGATGCCGAGGTTGACGTAGTAGCCGTCGCGCAGTTCGCGGGCTACGCGCATTGCCATTTGTTGACGTGAGAGTGCCATGGGATTACTCCGTGAGGGTACGCTGTTCGATGCGTTTCTCGAACTCGCCCTGTATGAGCCGGTTTACGTAGATGCCCGGGGTGTGGATGGTGCCGGGTTCGAGTTCGCCGGGTTCCACGATCTCTTCCACTTCCACCACCGTGATGCGGCCGGCGGTGGCGGCCATGGGGTTGAAGTTCTGCGCGGTATGCCGGTAGATGACGTTGCCGTAGCGGTCCGCCTTCCAGCCCTTGACGATGGCGAAATCGCCGGTGACCGCTTCCTCCAGGATGTAGTTGCGGCCGTTGAACTCGCGCACCTCCTTGCCTTCGCCCACCGGCGTGCCGTAGCCGGTGGCGGTATAGAACGCGGGGATGCCGGCGCCGCCGGCGCGCATCTTCTCCGCCAGCGTGCCCTGGGGTGTGAGTTCCACTTCCAGTTCGTCGTCGAGAAACTGCTGTTCAAAAATGGCGTTCTCGCCCACGTAGGACGAGACCATCTTTTTGATCTGCCGGCCTTCCAGCAACAGGCCCAGTCCGAAATCGTCCACGCCGCAGTTGTTGGAGATAATGGTCAGGTCGCGCACGCCCATTTCCCTGATGCGGGCGATGCACCCTTCCGGTATGCCGCACAGGCCGAAGCCGCCGGCGATGATGGTCATGCCGTCCTGCAGGCCGTCCAGCGCCTCGGCATACGTGTTCACAACTTTGTCAAATCCGGACATGATTAATACCTCTCATGTATTTGCATCCACCTGGTTTTCCGGCGCCGCTTGCCGGAACGCCTCCAGTTCCATACAGGCCTGATCAATTCTGACAAGGGTGGGAAAATCATCCATGGACACTTTGAAGCGGCGGGCATTGTAGATCTGCGGGACCAGGCAGGCATCGGCGATGCCGACCTGTCCGTCCAGGCAGTAGGGACCTTGCCAGTCCCTGCCGTCCAACAGTTTTTCCAGTGCCGTAAAACCCCTCCTCACCCAATGGTGGTACCAGTCATCCCTTGCTTCATCACCCTGTTCCAGGGCGCGTTTCAGGTATTTCAGGACGCGCAGGTTATTCAACGGGTGGATATCGCAGGCGACTACCAGGGAAAGCTGCTGGGCGAATGCCCGCTCCTCAATCGACTGCGGGTAAAGGGCCGGTTCCGGGTACCTGGTTTCCAGGTAATCCATGATGGCGAGAGACTGGCCGATGCAGACGTCGCCATCCACCAGGGCAGGGACGACGCCCTGGGGGTTTATCGCCTGGTATTCGGCCTGGAGCTGCTCGCCGCCGTCCTTCAGCAGGTGCACCGGCGCCACCTCGTAGTCCAGCCCTTTCAGGTTGAGCGCGATGCGTACCCGGTATGCAGCCGATGATCGCCAGTAGCTGTACAGTTTCATGAATTACCTGGGTGGGTGGTATTGGGCGACGACCTGGTCGATCCTGCCGAAGATGGTCTCGCCGTTCTCGTCGAACATTTCAATCTCGATACGGTCGCCGAACTTCATGAATTCGGTGGTGGGTTTGCCGTCGGCGATGGTTTCCAGGCACCTGATCTCGGAGATACAGGATGACCCGTCCTTGCTGCCTACATTGGACACCGTGCCTGATCCGACCACCGTGCCCGCCATGAGTGGACGGGATTTGGCCGCGTGGGAAATCAACCGAGGCAGGTCGAAGGTGTTATCCACGCCGGCATTGGGCGAACCCAGCTTTACGCCGTTCATGGTGGAATGCAACGGCAGGTGGATCTTGCCGCCGTCCCAGGCATCGCCCAGTTCGTCCGGCGTGACGGCGACGGGTGCAAACGCGGTATGGGGCTTGGACTGGTAAAACCCGAACTGCTTGGCCAGTTCCTTGGGGATCAGGTTCCTGAGCGATACGTCGTTGATGATGGTGACCAGCTTGATATGGGCCTTTGCCTGTTCGGGAGTGATGCCTGCGGGCACGTCGTCGGTAAAGATCGCCACCTCTGATTCAAAGTCTATGCCCCAGTCCTCGCTTTCCATCGGGATATCATCGCAGGGACCAAGAAACACATCGGAGGCGCCCATGTACATGAGCGGGTCGGTCCAGAAGGAATCGGGCAGTTCCGCGCCGCGCGCCTTGCGCACCAGTTCGACGTGGGTCACATAGGCGCTGCCGTCCGCCCAATGGTAGGAACGGGGCAGGGGCGCTGCAACCTGTTCCGGGTCGAAGTCGAAGGCGCCCTCGGCGTTTCCTTCCTGGAGGCGGTTGAATGCCTCGATAAGGACCGGTTCAGTTTGCGCCCAGTTGTCCAGCGCCGCCTGCATGGTCGGCGCGATGTCCTGCACTTTAACCGCTTTGCTCATGTCGCGGTTCACTACTACCAGGGTGCCGTCGCGCCCTCCCTCTTTAAGACTGGCCAGTTTCACAGCTCTCTCCTCACGAAATTAGTTACATTTGAAACTGTAACGTTACCGGGCAGGTCAAGTCAACCAGTGTTCAACTTGCGGGCCTGGTCAAAGTATCGTTGCCAGCCGGTTCGCCGGCTGCGCCGATTTCAGCTGCGAATTGGTCTGCGCCGATATAACGGACATCGACACCAGGATAATCATCAACGATTTTGTTGGCGAACCTGCGATCGGCCGTGACAAGCATCGACCCGGTTGCTTCGGCGCAGGCAAGATAGAGGCAGTCGTAAACCGGATGGTCGAGTTTTTGTGCTATCCGTGCCGTTGGCGCCAACAGGTCGCAGGCGGGACACAAGGTGATAACCTCGCTCAAATGCGGAAGCTCATCAATGTAGGGCCGATGGTCGGCAAGCTCTCCTCGCCGAACTTTTTTCCAGATGGTATTGGCGAACTCGACCAGTACGAGGTCGGGGGCGTACAGACTGAGACGGTAACCAAGTAATAAACGGGCTTCATCGGACAGCGCTTCAGGCACGAACCACTTGACGACGACACTGGCATCTATGGTCAGTTTCACCGATCCCGGTCTTCCCGTAAAAGTTCAACACTATCGGTTTGAATCCTGTCGGTCATGGCGGAAATCTGTCGCGTCCGTTCCCGAAAGTCAGCAATATTGATGCGACGGTCGGCCCGTTGCGTTAACATATAACGCACTTCTGCTTCAAGCGAACGCTGGTTTGTCCTGGCTTGCGCTTTCAACGTCTCGATCACGTTATCATCAAGGTTGCGGATGGTTAAGGTTCCCATGCTCTGAACTCCGATTAAGGTGAAAGCAATACGCTAGCATATTGACATCAACAAGGCAAATAGTTCTGAAAATCACTGATAATTCATCCTTACCTGTTTTTCCGGTCATCGCTATATACCCTTTTTTACTATTTGGCGCTGTTTGACTCAGAGGATAATTCAGGTTTCACGAACCAATGGCAGTTATTGCAAAAATTGCAACAGCTGCCTCAGGCTGTGCTGCATACAGAGAACAAAAATCCACCGGCTTGTTTGAAATTGCAATGTGCATTTTTTGCACATTGCTTTTCCGGTCTACTTCTCCGTCTTGCATTATCTTGTTGATATATCTGGTCGCAACTGACCTGTCTATACTGAAAACCTCAGCTATCTGTTTTTGTGCCCCCCAGACCATGTCTTGGCCGAAATCTTCGCGGAATTCAATTTACCCCTCCTGCTGAACTATTAAGAAATCCTTAACAGTTGCTTCCCGTGTCAACTCCCCCTCGTCATAGATATTCTTGATGTGCGTACTGATATTGGGGATTGTCGCTTGCAATAGTGCGGCGCTCATTTTTCTTCCAGTTGCTTCTTGCTTTTGTTCTCAAGTACCCGGGCACTGGTCTCAGGCGTCGGCAGGTCTTCGGGCATCTCGCCTCCAAGTTCGCTTATGGTCTTTCGTACCTTTGCGCCGACTTCCTGATGGGTGGTGTTGGCCCTGATCTTGCCCTTGATGTTTTCGCGGCGCAGTTTTTCCTCGGTCTGCGTCGCCCGGAAAAGGTTTGCGGCCAGTTCGGTGCTGCCCATGTGGTCGAGAATATGCTGGCTTTTCTTCAGTCCTTTCCTTTTGTGGATGTCTTTTGCGACAAGTCCGCCGTATAAGCCCTGGTAGCCGTGATTCTGGAAAATCGCAAAATCCAGACTACTCTTTACACCTGCATGGCTGGCGGTTTCCACGAGTTGCTTGTTGTGTTGTTTGAGTTCATTACGCAGGAACAGTCTTTTTTTGTCTTCATCTAACTGTTGAAAGGACTCGTCATCTGCCAGTTCCTGTCGGCGTGTCTGAATGGCAAAATAGGTCTGACCGCTGGCTATGACGGGTTTGGAGGGATCTCCATTTTGCACAATAAGGTAGCATGCATAGCGGGACAGGTGGTAGTCCTTGACTTTGCGTCTTGCCCCTGAACCCAGGCTGACCATTTTGTTGGTTTCAACAAAATGGTTTCCTGTTGTCTGTCCAGACTCCAAACATGCAACTTTCGCTTTTTCAACAACATCCGCGAAATTACGCCACTCAGCATATCCCAAAATCGTCTGCAAATCTCTTGCTGACCAGAACTCATATCCGTCTTCGCTGTGCTGGCATACCTCTTCAAAGGCCCGGCGATGTTCCGGTTTTATCTTGCTTAACTGTTTTTCATTCATCTTTGTATCTCCTTCATTTTCTCCGCCATCTCCGCCAGTCTGTTACAACTATCCACTCCTGCAAAACCCCGCCACAATCTCGCTGAAACGGTATACATCCTCAAAACTGTTATACATCGGTATGGGCGCGACGCGGATGATGTCCGGTTCCCGGAAATCGGTGACTGCGCCCTTCTCGGACAGGACTTGCAGCATGCCCCGGGGGTCTTTCCTGAAGCGCAAGGACAGGGTGCAGCCGCGGGTCTGCTTTTCCGGTGTATGCGGGGGCGTCATCACTTCTACGTACTCGCCGGCATTTTCTTTCAATAACCATTCCAGGTACGAGGTAAGCCTGATGCCCTTCTCCCGCAGCCTGGGCATGGTCGCCGCGTCGAACAGTTCCAGGCTGGCGCGCAGCGCGGTCATCTGGAAAATGGGCGGGTTGGACATGGCCCAGGCTTCCGCCGTCGGGATGCGGTCTATCCTGCGGCGCATCTTGAAACGATCCTGTTCCCTTGTGCCCCACCAGCCTTCAAAGCGCGGGATGCCATCGTTGCCATGGTGCCGTTCATGGACAAAGGCCGCAGCCATGCCGCCGGGACCGGCGTTGAGGAACTTGTAACAGCACCAGACCGCAAAATCGGCATCACAGTCATGCAGGGCCAGCAGGATGTTGCCGGCGCCGTGGGCCAGGTTGAAACCGACCATGGCGCCCATCCTGTGACCCAGTTCGGTGATGGCGCGCATATCGAAGCACTGACCGGAAAGGTAGTTGCAGTTGCCCAGCATTACCAGGGCCAGTTCGTCGCCTACCGCCTCTATCTGCTCAAGCACGTCCTGGTCGGCCATGGCCATTTGTCCGGGTTTCGGTTCAAGTTCGACGATAGCCTCATCAGGGTCGAACCCGTGGAAGCGCGCCTGGGAGTCGACCGCGTATTGGTCCGAGGGAAAAGCGTTTTTCTCGATGAGGATCTTGTAGCGTTCCCGTGTCGGGCGGTAGAAGCTGACCAGCATCAGGTGCAGGTTGACGGTGAGAGTGTTCATCGCCACCACTTCGGCAGGTTTGGCGCCGGCAATGCGAGCCAGGCTGTCGGCGACAAGGGAGTGAGACCGGACCCAGGGATAGTCGGCCTCGAAGTGGCCCTTGACTGCGTATTCTCCCCAGGCATCACATTCCGCATTCAGCATCTCCCGGGCGCGCCGGGGCATCAGCCCCAGTGAGTGGCCCGCAAAATAGAGCAGGGGTTCGCCCCCGGCATCAGTCGGAAAGGTGAACTCGGAGCGGAAACCGGCCAGTTCGTCTGCCTGGTCGAACCGGCGGGCCGCGGCCAGGCTGTTGTGTTCGCTGGTGAAGTTGATTTGGGTCATTATCGGGTTATATTGCAATTAGTTTCATTTGTAACTATACTGTATCTTGAAGATTAAAGCTGGAGATTCATCATGGCAACAGTTATCAGCTCAAGGGTAGCAGAAATTCCTGCTGCCGCAGAGTCATACGAGTACCTGAGCGGGTTCGGCAATGAGCATGAATCCGAGGCCCTGGCTGGGGCCTTGCCCCAGGGCCGGTTCTCTCCGCAGAAGGTGGCTTACGGGTTGTACGCGGAGAAGCTCAGCAGCACCGCGTTTACCGCGCCGCGGGAATCCAACCGGCGCATCTGGTTTTACCGTATCCGGCCTTCGGTAACGCACGGGGATTTTCGACCCCAGGAGCAGTCGCGCATCTGCAACGGGCCCATCACCGACATAGCGACACCGCCCAATCAGATGCGCTGGGACCCCATACCCATACCGGATACGCCCGCCGATTTCATTGACGGCCTGGTCACGTTTGCCGCCAACGGCAATGCCGCGACCCAGGTCGGTTGCGGCATCCATTACTACCTGGCGAACCGCTCCATGGAGGGCCGCTACTTCTACGACGCGGACGGCGAGCTGCTGATCGTGCCGCAACAGGGGCGCCTGGACATCCACACGGAATGCGGCCGGCTGGACCTGTCCCCCGGTGAAGTCGTATTGATCCCGCGCGGGATGAAGTTCTCGGTGGCATTGCCCGACGGCCCCAGCCGCGGCTACGTCTGTGAAAACTACGGCGCCCATTTCCGCCTGCCGGAACGCGGCCCCGTGGGTTCCGACGGGTTCGCCAACGACCGCGACTTCAAGGCGCCGGTGGCCGCCTACGAGGACAAACAGGGTGAATTCGAAATGGTGTGCAAGTTCGCCGGCCGGCTCCATGCCTGCGCCATCGGCCATTCGCCCCTGGACGTGGTCGCCTGGGTAGGCAACTCACTGCCATATAAATACAACCTTGAATTGTTCAATGTGATCAATACGGTCAGTTACGATCACCCTGACCCGTCCATCTTTACGGTCATGACCTCTCCTTCCGATACCCCGGGAACCGCCAACGTGGACTTCGTGATCTTCCCGCCCCGCTGGATGGTGGGCGAGGATACCTTCCGGGCGCCCTGGTACCACCGCAACGTCATGAGCGAGTTCATGGGCCTGATCTACGGCGTGTACGACGCCAAGCCGGAAGGCTTCGTGCCGGGCGGCGCCAGCCTGCACAACTGCATGGCCGCCCACGGTCCGGACGAAGCGGCCTTTGACGGCTCCTCCAATACCAGGCTGGTCCCGGTCAAGCAGACGGATACCATGGCCTTCATGTTCGAGTCCCGCTACGTGATCCAGCCGACCCGGTTCGCCCTGGAGTCGGCGCAGCGGCAACAGAATTATGTCGATTGCTGGCAGAAGCTGGGAAGACACTTCAACCCCTGATACGAGGGCAGGAAGCAGCATGACCAGGCAAAACCCGGGCTTGAACCTGAAGGAGTTCCTGCCTTACCGGCTTTCCATCGTTACCAACCGGATCAGCGCGTCCTTCGCCCGGTTGTACTCGGAGAAGTTCAACCTGAGCATTCCCGAGTGGCGGGTGATGGCGGTGCTGGGACAGCAGCCCGGTCTCTCTGCCGATGAAGTCTGCAGTGAAACCGAGATGGACAAGGTGCCGGTCAGCCGGGCAGTGACGAAACTGCTGGACAAGGGGTTGCTGGACCGTGAGTTTTCAGGAATGGACCGGCGCCGCTCCATCCTGTCCCTGTCCGAGGCGGGTTATGGCATGTACGCGCAGATCGTCCCATTGGCGCTGAGTTATGAAGAGGAGTTGAAAGCGGTTTTGACTGCGGATGAGCAGTCGCAGTTGGACAGATTGCTGGATAAGTTGAGTGTTTAAGATACATGGGGTCAGAGTAAAAATTCTAAGAATTTCTTACTCTGACCCCTTTATTCGTGATCAACGAATGGATATCGGCAATGACAGGAGTCCTCGGAAACGGGCGCGCTTGTCCCGCACCGGTTTGCCTGTCGGGGTCAGGGCGGGAAAGCGGTTGAGCAGCGCCGGGACGGCAATGCGCGCTTCCAGGCGCGCCACGTTGAGTCCCGCGCAGGTGTGTATCCCGCCGGCGAAGGCCATGTGGTTGCGGGGATAGCGGGTAATGTCCAGCCGGTCAGGTTCAGGGTAGACCGCGGGATCCCGGTTGGCGGCGCCGATTGAGAAGGTCAGCGTCGTCCCGGCCGGAATGACGGCATCATCGAATTGCACTGTCTCGGTGGTTGCCCTGTTGCCGAGTTGTACCGGCGCCTCGTATCTCAGTATCTCTTCGATCGCGGAATTGACTAATCCAGGTTTTTCTTTCAGCAGTTGCAACTGGTCCGGATGGGTGAGTAGACAATAGATGCTGTGGCCTATGAGATTCGTGGTCGTTTCATGGCCGGCATTCAGTATGAAAATACACTGGTGATAGAGTTGTTTATCGGACAATACGAAACCGTCGGATTCCCATTTTATCAACCGGCTCAGTATATCGTCGTGGTCGTCGGACAGGTTTTTCCGGCGGTCTTCAACGAGATCGGCGAGATAATCCAGGAACTCCTCCACACAACGGTTCCCGTAATCCAGCTTTTCCCTGGACAGGTCGAATTCCAGCGCGCCCAGGATGGCGTTGGCCCAGCGCTGTAACATCCCGCGGTCCTCGCGGGGCAGACGCAGCAGGTTGCCGATCACCTCTACGGGTATGAGGGAGGCATAATCAGACATCACGTCGAACTCTCCCTTGTCTTCCAGCCTGTCCAGTAATCCCGCAGTGAACTCGCGCAGGCCCGGTTCCATGGCAATGAGGGTCTTCTGCGACAAGGCATCACCGATGGCCTTGCGCACGTGGGTATGCAGCGGCGGGTCGTTGAATACCAGGCTGGTCGTGTGGTGCTCATATAATAAGGTGTCGCCGAACAGCGGCTTGAACATCTTTTTCTTGTCGGAGCTGAACAGTTTCGGGTCGCGGTAGATGCGGAACAGGTCCGCGTGACGGGTGAAGAAGTAGCTGCCGTCGCCAAAACGATGTACGGGGGACTGCTCTCTCAGGGCATGGTAGTAAGGATAAGGATCTTCGTAGTAATCATCGGGCAGGTTGGTGAGGCTGAAATCCGCAACCGATATGTTTCGTATCTTATCAGGCATATCGTAATATTACCCCATATTGGACTATCGGGCTTCCAGCGGGGATAATATGCTCACAACCATTTTCTGAGGAGACTGCTATGAACGGGGTTTGGGATAACGACAGGCTGATCCGGGTCGACATGACGAGACTTACCGTCACCATCGAAGACTATCCGGCGGAGTGGAAATACCTGGGGGGACGTTCCCTGTCTGCCCGTATCCTGCTGGATGAATGTGACCCCGGCTGTGATCCCCTGGGTCCGGATAATATCCTGGTCCTGGCGCCCGGCATCCTGTCGGGGACGTCGGCGCCCACCTCGGGGCGCTTGTCCGTCGGCTGCAAAAGCCCTCTTACGGGCGGCATCAAGGAAGCCAACACCGGTGGCGAACCCGGACAGGATTTAATGAAGCTGGGTTACCGGGCTATAGTCGTCACCGGCCAGCCCGCCGACCGGGAAAGACGCTGGGGGCTGACGGTTTCGGCAGAGGGTGCGGAACTGACGGAGGCCGATGAGTACAAGGGTCTGTGGAACTATGCCAGTTGCGAGAAGTTACTGGCCGGGAAGTCCAAAAATGCCTGTGCCATCAGCATCGGCCCCGCCGGAGAGATGATGCTGAAGACGGCGTCGGTCGCCACCACTGACAAGAGCAAGGGACGCCATCCCGCACGCCATGCCGCACGCGGCGGGGTCGGCGCGGTGATGGGTTCCAAGTGCCTGAAATGGGTATTGATAGAACCGGGCAAGGCGCGCTTCAGGCAGGCGGCGGACAGCAAGGCGTTCAACGCCAACAACAAGACCTTCAGCAAGACGTACCTGAGCGACGGCCGGCACAATCTTTTCAAGGGCGGCACCAGCACCGGCGTGCCCATCGCCAACATGTTGCACACCTTCCCCTACAAGAACCGGACCGAAGGCCGCAACCCGGAGGTGGACAAGCTGGACGGCGCCCGCATCCACGAGGCTTTCCCCGAACGCGGCGGCGGCATGCACAACTGCATGAGCGGCTGTATCGTGCGCTGTTCCAACATCGTCCATGACGCCTCCGGCAACTACGTCACGTCCGCGCTGGAATTCGAGACCCTGACCCTGCTGGGTTCCTGTTGCGCCATTAACAACTGGGAGGACGTGGCCGACCTGGACCGGCTCTGCGACGAGCTGGGCATGGACACCATCGAGACGGGCGCGGCCATCGCCGTGTACATGGATTCCGGCGGCATGGAATGGGGCGATGCGGAAGGGGCGAAAGCCCTGTTGCGCAATGACGTCGGCAACGGCACGGAGATCGGTACGCTGGTCGGTAACGGCGCGTTGTCCATAGGTACGCACCGTAACCACGACCGCATCCCGGTAGCCAAGGGCCAGGCGCTGCCTGCCTGGGACCCGCGTCCGCTGAAAGCCGCCGGCGTAACCTATTCCACCAGCGCAATGGGCGCGGACCATACCGCCGGCCTGGTTATCGACCCGGAACTGGCAGGCGAGGACGCGGTACGCGCATCCCAGGACGCGCAGATCGTCAACGCGGTGTGCGACTCCTCCGGTCTGTGCCAGTTCATGCAACCCAACCTCGATGAGATACGCCGCTGTTACAGCCTGTTTTACGGCGAAGAGGTGACGCGCCGGCAGATTGCCGACCAGGGCTGGCAGTGCCTTGACGATGAATGGGAGTTCAACCGCCGGGCCGGCTTTACCGAGGCTGACGATGATATGGCCGCCTGCCTGCGCGAGGAGGGCATAGGCCCCGATCACGCGTTCGTGTTCGATATTCCGCCTGAAGTCTGCATCCAGGCCAAGACCAGGCCGCCCATGCGGGACAGCCTGTTCGAACGGGGCGCCGCTGCCTGAACGTCGCTATGGATGGTTGATGGAAGAACTGATCCGGCAAATTAACGATTTCGCTGAACAGGCCGGTATCATCGAGCCTGATGCGGATCGCCGCCGGGAGTTGCTGGGCGCGGTCAACGACTATACCGAACGGTTCCTGGAGACCCTGCCGGACCGGCCAGCGTTTAACTTTACCGAGGACATGGGCGCCGGGCTCTATGATTCCCCTATTGCCGAAGACGGCATGGAAATAGAGGAAATCCTGCGCATCTACAAGGAAAACGTGGACGACCAGGCGCTGTGTGCCGTGTCCGGCAAGTTCTTCGGCTATATAGCCCCGTGCAGCATGTATTACTCGGCCCTGGGGGATTACATGGCGGCAGTGATGGATGAATATGCCGGTGAGTTTGCCAGTTCCCCCGGCGCGGTGCGCATGGAATACCAGTTGCTGGACTGGATGGCGGAACTGGTGGGTTATCACCCCGGCACCGCGAAGGGCGTACTGGCCTCGGGGGGCAGCATCGCCACGCTGACCTGTATTGTAACGGCCCGGGAAGCCCACGGCCTGAAAGCTGAAGACTACCCGCGGGCCGTGGTGTATTCCACCCGCTTTACCCATCATTGTGTCGCCAAGTCCCTGCACATCGCCGGCCTGGGCGGCTGTGTCATGCGCGAAGTGGGTACCGATGCCGACTTCCGCATGGACCCGGAGTCCCTGGCGGAGATGATCCGCGCCGACCGGGCAGCAGGACTTCAACCGTGGCTGGTGGTCAGTTCGGCCGGCACCACTGACCTGGGCAACGTGGACGAGCTTGACCGGATCGGCGCGGTGACGCGCGAGCACGGGCTGTGGTTTCACGTGGACGGGGCCTACGGCGGGTTTTTTATCCTGTGCGACCTGGTCAGGCACAGGTTTCGCGGGATAGAACTGTCCGACTCCGTGGTCATGAACCCCCACAAGGGCCTGCATACGCCGTTCGGCCTGGGTGCGGCCCTCATCAGGGAAGGCGAGCATTTGTACCGGTCGCATTATTATACGGCCGACTACCTGCAGGACCGGGCATTCCACGACCAGGAACTCTCGCCCGCAGACGTAAGTCCTGAGTTGACCCGCCATTTCCGCGCACTGCGCCTGTGGTTGCCGCTCAAACTCATCGGTGTCGCCCCGTTCCGCGCCATGCTGAGCGAGAAATTGCTGCTCACCCGCTACGCGTGGATGAGGCTGCAGTCAACACCCGGTTTTGAGGTGGGTCCCGAACCCGAACTGTCCATCCTCGTATTCCGTTATATCGGCGTGGATGGCGATGTGGATGAGTTCAACAGGAAACTGGTCGAGGCGCTGCGCCGCGATGGTACGATCTTCCTTACCTCAACCCTGATCGACAATGTTTACATGCTCCGGCTTTCCATATTGTCATACCGCACCCATATGGATACTATTGACCTGGCTGTGGATGTGATTCGGCGGGAAGTGGAAAAACTGAAATCGTAATTGTGGGGTCAGAGTAAAAATTCTGCGACTCTTACTCTGACCCCGACTATTTCCTGAAAGCAACGATGACAATGAATACACAACTCCTGGAGCGGCGCTACCGCCTGCTGGGCGTCGGCGCGCCCCTGTTCTACAACGAACCAGTGCATATCGTCAGGGGCGAAGGCGTCTGGCTGTACGGCGCTGACGGAAAAAAATACCTGGATGTCTACAACAATGTTCCCAACGTTGGGCATTGCCATCCGCATGTAGTCGAGGCGTTGTACAAACAGTCACAGACCCTGAACGTGCATAACCGCTACCTGCACGAACTGGTGCTGGAATACGCGGAACGCCTGACCGCCCTGCATGACGACCCCCTGTCCATGGCCTTTATCGTCTGCACCGGCAGCGAAGCCAACGAGATTGCCCTGCGCATGGCGCGCCAGGCCACCGGCAAACAGGGCATTATCTGCACCAATAGCACCTACCACGGCAACACCACGGCGGTGGACGAACTGGCTACTTACTTTCATGGCGGGACCTCGCCGAGTCTGAACGTGAAGGCGGTGCCGTTCCCGGAGAGCTACCGGCCCCTGGACGACCTCTCGGGCGAGGCCCTGGCCGCTGCTTACGCCGGCAAGGTAAAACAGGCCATCGATGAGTTCGAGGAAGAGGGCATCGGCTGCGCCGGCATGTTGATCTGCACCCTGTTTTCCGGGGAAGGCCTGCCGGACGTGCCGCCGGGCTATATGGAACAGGCCATCGGCCATGTGCGCGCGGCGGGCGGCCTGTATATCGCCGACGAGGTGCAGGCCGGTTTCGCCCGCAGCGGCGAGAAAATGTGGGGCTACCGGCTAAGCGGCGTCACGCCGGACATCGTGACCATGGGCAAACCCATGGGCAACGGCCACCCGGTCGCCGGGGTGGTGGCCCGGCCCGGCCTGGTGAACGGGTTCCGGGAGCAGGTCATGTATTTCAACACCTTCGGCGGCAACCCGGTGCAGTGCGCGGTGGGCATGGCAGTGCTGGACGTCATCGAACAGGAGAACCTGCAGGAAAATGCCCTGGTGGTGGGCGAGTATGTCAGGGACGGGTTGCGCGCCTTGCAGTCCGAACACGAACTGATCGGAGACGTGCGCGGCCGCGGCCTGTTTATCGGCGTCGAACTGGTGACGGACCGGGAGGCAAAGACGCCGGCGACGGCACAGGCCAAAACAATCGTCAACGCGATGAAAGAAAAGGGGGTGTTGATCAGCAACATCGGTATGTATGACAACGTGCTGAAGATGCGCCCGCCGTTGCCGTTTTCAAAGGACAACGCCGATTTACTGTTGTCCGTCCTGGAAGACGTACTGGCCCCAGGTATCTCAGAATAATCTACGCAAACCAAGCATCAGTATTCGGTTCTTCCGGTCGTACAACGGGATCGTCGAATCCGTCTGCGTCCAGCCCACAGTAACCTCCGGCAGGTAACCTGCCAGCGCAATTGCCCGGTTGGAGACGGTCAGGCTGGCCAGGTAGGTCCGGTCCCTGCGGCTCTCCCCGAACAAGGCATATATTCCTTCGTAATAACGTTCATCGATGTATCCCTGCGCTTTCAGGTTCCAGTTCTGGCCAAGTACCGTTGCGTAATCCAGCGAGGTGCCCCAGCCCTGCCAGCGCAGGTTCTGCCGATCCGTGATTTCCTGCGCCAGCCTGGCGCCGGCCCGCAGGTAGCCAAGGCCCAGACGCCGAACCAGGTTAAGTTCCACGGATTGCCCGAACGGGTCCAGGTCCTTGTCCAGCCCGTCGTAGTGGGTTTCCCATACGCGGGCGCCGGCGCCGACGCTCCAGTGCCTGTTCAGGGCCTGTTCCAGTCCCAGCCGCGCCCAGCCGCTGATCGCGTATTCATCGCCGCCGCGCCAGCGCCGCTCGCCGCCGATGTCGGCGCGCACCATGCCGGGCCGCCGTTCTCCGGCGAGCGTCATGGCATAACGCCAGCGCGGTCCGGATGACACGCTGAGCCAGGTGCGATTATGCTCTTCTGCGTTGATGGCCGTGTTACGGGCGATGCCCCCGCGGGTCTCGAAAAAGGCGCGCCCGCCCAGTAACGGGGTGTGGCGCCAGCGCAGGTTGAGGCCGGTGCGCGCCACCCAGGCTTCAACAGCCTGTTCGTCCAGTTCGAATTCCAGACCGCCGAAAATCGGTACCTGGACGGAGTCCTGTTCCGGCGCGTGGTTGACGTTGCTGTCGCGCCAGAATCCGAAGTCGAAGTTGACCTGGAACCTCTGGCGCGCCCGGATGCGCTCCAGGAAACCTTCCACGTTGCGCCGCACCGGCGCCGGCAGGTCTTCCTTGCCGCGCAGTTCACGGAAGATGTTCCCGGCGTGCTCGTCATGCCTGAGCGTGAACAACGTAGAGGCATAATCCAGGCGCACGCGGTCCAGTTCCGGCCGCTCCACGGCCAGTTGGCCGAGGATCACCGCCGCATGGGCCGTGCGGCCCATTTTCAACAAGGCCTGCGCTGCCAGGAAACGGATATTGGTAGTATCGATATCCCCTTCGGCCCTGGCGGCCTGCATTATGCGGCGTAACAATTCAAACGCCTGTTGCGGTTGTCCTTCATCCATCCACTTGCGCGCTAGGTCCATGGCCTTGCCGGCATCCAGCAGGGGGAGTTCGCCGGTTGCATCAACCGTCAGAGTGCCACCGCTATCATTATCAGCTTGTGATATGCCCGCCCAGATACAGCAGATACAGGTCAGAGAGAGGATACGGACAAACGTGATAAGCCTACCGGTTACGGAAAGGCAACCAGGCTGGTTCAGGAACATCCGGAAATCAATAGGTTATTGCAGGAAAAAGAGAAAAAAAGGGACGGATTTAAATCCGTCCCTTTTGGTTTGCGTTGGTCCTGCCGTTATTGATCATCACGCTTGGCGCCGAATGATCCCACTACCGAGGCGTATTCGAAGATACCGCCGACTTCCTCGTGCCCCGGACCGTAGAAGCGTCCGTCAATCCTCTTGCGCGGGTCGGCAGGATTAAGTGCGTCTTGAACATCTCCCAATTCTTGTGAGAAAGTACCATTGGTAAGGTCAAGATCATCCCACCTGACAGAGCTGATCGTGAGTCCGCTTACGACCAGAGGATCACCTGTCCTGAGGTCCCTGATACTGTCGAACAGGACGTCCACCGTCGGGTTCAGGAAATCGGCAATGGAGACTGTCACATCGGCTGTAAGCAAGCTGCGGTCTTCAAACCTTTCAAGCAGGTTGACGCCGATGGCGACGCCGTTCCATTCGCCGCTGCCGGAGTCAGGATTGCTGCCGCTCGCATTGCCGAACGTAAAACTGAATACGGCTACCTGGGCGGGGTCTTCCGTATTCCCGTCAAACGTCGCCTGGACTCCGAAGTAGTGGTGATCGAGCCAGCCGCCGTAGGTAAGGACCTCGGTTGTTTCACTGGTGCCAACGATAGGTATTTCACCACCCAGCCTGCGCGACTGGGCAAAGGAAATGCCCCCGTAGGTCATCACTGCCTGGTACTCGTTCCCATCCAGGTTGTGATCGGCAATGCCGATCTGCTGGATGCCGCCGGGACCGGCGCTGCACATCGAGCCCTCACAGTCGGCTGCGGTAAATATATCGTCATCACCGGTAACCAGCAGGGCCAGGGTGCTGGTGAGATATGTGTCCGTATCGGGACTGTCCGCTATACCTGTTATGGCGTCTCTTACCTGGTCCTCCGTCAGGTCAAGCGCCGTACCGCCGATGTTGGTAAGGGTCTGATTTGCATCCACGGCCCATTCGATATCCGGGAATGTGCCCATGGGTTCCGGCTCAGGTTCCGGCTCGGGCTCAGGTTCCGGCTCGGGTTCAGGTTCCGGCTCAGGTTCAGGTTCCGGCTCCGGCTCAGGTTCCGGCTCGGGCTCGGGTTCGGGTTCCGGCTCGGGTTCGGGTTCCGGCTCCGGCTCAGGTTCCGGCTCGGGTTCGGGTTCCGGCTCCGGCTCAGGTTCGGGTTCAGGTTCAGTCTCAGGTGCAACCACGGGTTCGGGTCTGGCATCGCCGCCGTTACCGCATCCTGATAAAAGGACAGCCAGTGACAACGCGAACAGGAAGATCAGTTTATGCACCGTAAAACCCCTCACTTTTGGTTATAGGTTACAACCGCGCGTTATACCACAATCAGGCTGAAAAATAAAGGAAATTCCCGTTTGCCGGCAGCCGATGTCTCCCTGTTTTCAATATCTGGTCTATTTTTTGGCAGCAATTCCCGCTAACGCCTGTTGGGTGCTGGAATCCCGATAAAAACGGGGGTTTTGGAGCGGGGTAAAAAAAGGTTTTCGTAAACTTTCGGCATGGTTTCAGTATAATAAGAGGCACTATTCAAGTCAAAGGTGAGGTGAGGCCATGTCCCGTTCTTCCTTGCGCAAGTCCCTGAGTGCCCCTGGTTTGTTGAGTGAAGTACGCCGTTGTTTTCAAGCCATTAAGGATGACACGGTGGGCCGTGGGTTTGAGTTGGTCGATTACCTGATGTCGGGGCTGGCGGTGTTCGGGTTGAAGTACCCGTCGCTGTTGCAGTTTGATGCGGGCCGTGAGGATGCGGTGGTGGCCTCGAACCTGAAGAGTTTGTACGGCATTGCGCGGGCGCCGTCGGACACGGCGTTGCGGGAACGGCTGGACGAGGTGGACCCCTCGTTGTTGCGGCGCGCGTTCCGTCGGGTGTTGCACCTGTTGCAGCGGGGCAAGGGGCTGGAGGACTTCCTCTGGTGGGCGGGTCATTACCTGTTGTCGGTGGACGGCACCGGGTATTTTTATTCGGACAACGTGCATTGCGCGCAGTGTTGTGAGAAGCATCACCGGGACGGGCGGGTGAGTTATTACCACCAGGTGTTGGGCGCGGCGCTGGTGCATCCTGAGCAACGGGTGGTGCTGCCGTTGGCGCCGGAGCCGATTATGCGGGAAGACGGGAGCAGCAAGAATGACTGTGAGCGCAATGCGGCCAAGCGGTTGCTGGCGGACGTGCGCCGGGAACACCCGCACCTGAAGCTGATTGTGGTGGAGGATGCGCTGGCCGCGAACGGGCCGCACATTGAGTTGCTGCAGTCCTTGAAGATGCGTTATATCCTGGGGGTCAAGCCCGGCGACCATGTCTTCCTGTTTGAGTGGGTAGCGACCACGCCGGGGGTGAAGACGGCAGAGATAACCGGCCAGGACGGCACGGTGCACCGGTTCCGTTACCTGAACGGCGCGCCGTTGAACGAGTCGCACTTTAAGCTGGAAGTGAACTTCCTGGATTATGAAGAACAGCGCCGCAACGGGAAGAGTCAGCGCTTTACCTGGGTGACGGATATCCCCTTGCACAAGCACAACCTGATGCGCATCATGCGCGGGGCGCGGGCGCGCTGGAAGATTGAGAACGAGACGTTCAATACCCTGAAGAACCAAGGCTACCACTTCGAGCATAACTTCGGCCATGGTTACAAGCACCTGTCCACGGTGTTCGCCCACCTGATGATGCTGGCGTTCCTGGTGGACCAGGTGCAGCAGCATTGCTGCGGGCTGTTCCGGGCGGCGCTGGCCAAACAGGGCCGCAAGCGCTACTTCTGGGAGAAGCTGCGAAGCTTCTTCTTCACCTGGCTGCTGCCGGACTGGGAGACGCTCTATAAAGCGCTGGCATTCGGCGCGCCGCCCAGCGTGATTGTGCCCTATGACACCTCCTGAGCACACGCCGTGGTCGGGCAGTTCGGGGCGGGGGACTTCAGGGGAAACCAGGCCAATGAGACCAACGACCGGGCACAGCCGGAGGGCTACGCATCCCCTGAGGGTCGGGTCAGTGTGAAAAAAATGAAACCGACCCGATGAGACCGCCAACTGTCGATGTTAGCGGGAGCATCTGATTTTTTGGATTTGATGTTGACAGCTTCAACAAAATGTATAACAATCGCGGGCTTGCTTAATGCCGGAGGGGTACCCAAGCGGTCAACGGGGGCAGACTGTAAATCTGCTGGCGACGCCTTCGTAGGTTCGAATCCTACCCCCTCCACCAACTGGTGCAGGGGGTGGGGAAACAGTACAGGGCAGGTTTACGGAATACCTGATGAAATGGCAGCTATTCCGGGGTGTTTTACCTGGCGGGTGTAGTTCAATGGTAGAACTTCAGCCTTCCAAGCTGACGGCGTGGGTTCGATTCCCATCACCCGCTCCAAAAGCTGAGGTCGATGCCCATATAGCTCAGTCGGTAGAGCACTTTCTTGGTAAGGAAGAGGTCACCGGTTCAATTCCGGTTATGGGCTCCATGAATGACATTTTACGTTTAACAATCTGAGGAGAATATTGTATGTCCAAGGAAAAATTTCAGCGAACGAAGCCCCACGTCAACGTGGGAACGATCGGTCATGTAGATCACGGGAAGACAACTCTGACGGCCGCCATCACAATGGCGATGGCTGCGCGCTTCGGTGGGGAAATTAAAGCGTATGACCAGATTGATAATGCGCCTGAAGAGCGCGAGCGCGGTATCACGATTGCAACCGCGCACGTTGAATACGAGAGTGAGAACCGCCACTATGCACACGTGGACTGCCCGGGCCATGCGGACTACGTAAAGAACATGATTACCGGCGCAGCCCAGATGGACGGCGCGGTGCTGGTGGTGAGCGCTGCGGACGGTCCCATGCCGCAGACCCGTGAACACATCCTGCTGGCGCGCCAGGTAGGTGTGCCGAAGATAGTGGTATACCTGAACAAGGCCGACCAGGTGGATGACGACGAGTTGCTGGAACTGGTCGAGCTGGAAGTGCGGGAACTGCTTGACACCTACGAGTTCCCGGGTGACGACACCCCGGTCATTACGGGCAGCGCGCTGCAGGCGCTGAACGGCGAAGACAGCGAACTGGGTCTCAAATCAATCGACCGTCTCATCGAAGCGATGGACGAGTACATCCCGATACCGGAACGCCCCGTGGACCAGCCCTTCCTGCTGCCCATTGAGGACGTGTTTTCCATCAGCGGCCGCGGCACCGTGGTCACCGGCCGGGTGGAGCGCGGCATAGTCAAGGTAGGGGAAGATGTGGAAATCGTTGGAATCCGCGACACCGCCAAGACCACCTGCACAGGCGTGGAGATGTTTCGCAAGCTGCTGGACGAGGGCCAGGCCGGCGATAACGTAGGCGTATTGCTGCGTGGAACGAAACGGACCGAGGTGGAGCGCGGCCAGGTGGTGTGCAAGCCCGGCAGCATCACGCCGCACACGAAGTTCGAATGCGAGGTGTATGTGCTGAGCAAGGAAGAGGGAGGGCGCCATACGCCGTTTTTCAATAATTATCGCCCGCAATTTTATTTCCGGACCACCGACGTGACCGGCGCGGTGGAGTTGCCGGAAGGTTCGGAGATGGTGATGCCGGGCGACAACATCAGCATGACCGTGGATCTGATATCGCCTATCGCGATGGAGGACGGCCTGCGTTTTGCGATACGTGAAGGAGGCCGTACCGTAGGCGCCGGCGTGGTCAGCAAGATTATCGAATAGCCGTCTGTATTCCATAATATCCTTGTTAATTCTCAATAGGCCAGTAGCTCAATTGGCAGAGCGGCGGTCTCCAAAACCGCAGGTTGGGGGTTCGATTCCCTCCTGGCCTGCCAACAGGACGACATATATGGGGTCAGAGTAAAATTTATTTGACAAGTACAGTTGGGGCAAGGATACCGGTAAATTTTACTCTGACCCCATGTTTATATTTATTTGAATTGATGAGTTCAGAGACAGTAAACGTGAAGTTTGACCTGGTAAAACTGGTCATTGCGGCGCTTGTCGTCATAGCTGCGGTTGTCGGTTTCTATGTCTTTGATGATCAGTCGACGCCGTTACGGGTAGCGGGATTGCTGGCCGCAACGGGGGTTGCCGCCTGGATTGGTTTGCAGACGGAACCCGGCAGGAGATTCTGGAATTTCCTGCAGGATGCCCAGCTCGAGGTGCGCAAGGTAGTCTGGCCGACGCGCCAGGAGACATTGCAGACGACGCTGCTCGTGATAGGAGTGGTCATCCTGGCTGCCCTGATACTGTGGGGGCTGGATGCGGTACTGGGCTGGGCAGTCAGATTATTGATAGGCGGTCCCGGAGGGTAGGTCGGTGGAACTTAAGTGGTACGTGGTACAGGCCTATTCCGGCCATGAACAGAACGTGATGCGTTCGCTGAAGGAACGCATCGAGCGGAGTAACCTCAAGGAGCAGTTCGGCGAGATCCTGGTGCCTACCGAGGAAGTTGTGGAGATGCGTGACGGCAAGAAGCGCAAGAGTGACCGCAAGTTTTTCCCGGGCTATGTGCTGGTCCAGATGGATATGAACGATGCGACCTGGCACCTGGTCAAGGAAGCGCCCCGGGTACTGGGCTTTATCGGCGGGACAACCGACAGGCCGGTGCCGATCTCCGCTGCCGAGGCCAATTCCATCCTGCAGCGGGTCGAGGACGGGGCGGACAAACCGAGGCCGAAGATATTGTTCGAACCGGGCGAGGTGGTCCGGGTCAACGATGGGCCGTTTACGGATTTTAACGGTGTGGTGGAAGAAGTGAATTATGAGAAGAGTCGATTGCGGGTTTCCGTGTTGATCTTCGGGCGCTCAACCCCTGTGGAGCTTGAGTTCACCCAGGTGGAGAAGGAGTAGAGACAATATCGCTGCGTAATCCGCAGGAGTAAGATAGTGGCAAAGAAAACCGGTTCAAAGAAAATCAGCGCCTATATCAAGTTGCAGGTGCCGGCGGGGCAGGCAAACCCGAGTCCCCCGGTGGGCCCGGCGCTGGGTCAGCACGGCCTGAATATTATGGAGTTCTGCAAGGCATTCAATGCGCAGACCCAGAATATGGAGGAAGGTCTGCCCGTGCCGGCAATCATCACCGTCTATACTGACAAGAGTTTCTCGTTCGTGACGAAAACGCCCCCGGCTTCCTACCTGTTGAAAAAGGCCGCCGGAGTGGAAAGCGGCAGCGGCACGCCCAACACAGACAAGGTCGGCAAGAAGGTGACGAGGGAGCAACTTGAGGAAATCGCCAGGGCCAAGGAGCCCGACCTGACCGCGATGGACCTCGATGCGGCCGTGCTTACCATCGCCGGAACGGCAAGAAGCATGGGCATCGAGACGGAGGTGGCCTGAGATGGCAAGGTTATCGAAGCGCGTGCGCGAGACCAGGGAAAAGTTCGATACCGGGAAATCCTATGCGGTTCTTGATGCTCTCAACCTGCTTAAGGAGAATGCAACGGCGAAGTTTGACGAGACCGTGGAGGTGGCTGTCAACCTCGGCGTAGACCCGAGAAAATCCGACCAGATCGTCCGGGGGTCGACCGTGTTGCCCCAGGGAACGGGCAAGGTCGTCAAGGTGGCCGTGTTTGCCCAGGGCGAGCAGGCCGACGAGGCCAAGGCTGCCGGCGCCGAATACACAGGCATGCAGGACCTGGCTGAACAGATTCAGGGCGGGATGATGGATTTCAGTGTTGTCATTGCCGCGCCGGATGCCATGCCGGTAGTGGGCAAGCTGGGTAAACTGCTCGGCCCCCGCGGTTTGATGCCCAATCCGAAAGTGGGCACGGTGACGAAGGATACCGGCCAGGCAGTACGCAATGCAAAAGCGGGTCAGGTTCGTTACCGGACGGACAAGAACGGGATCGTCCATTGCGGGATAGGCAAGACATCGTTTGCCGCAGAGGCCCTGAAGGACAACCTGGATACCCTGCTGGCGGACCTGAAAAAGGCGAAACCGAGCACTTCCAAGGGTATCTACCTGAAAAAAATCAGTCTTTCAACCACCATGGGCCCCGGCATCATGGTTGACCAGACCGCGTTGTAATCACCGGAGGCGGATAATGGGTCTTTCACTGGAACAGAAGCAGGCCGTTGTGGCTGAGGTCGCTGCAGTAGCCGCCGCGGCCCCCGCGGCCATCGCGGCAGAGTACAAGGGGCTGGACGTCGCCGAAATGACAGCGTTAAGGCGCTCGGCCCGCACCGCGGGGGTTTATCTCAGGGTGGTCCGGAACACCCTGGCGCGCCGCGCCCTGGAAGGAACGCAATTTGAATGTATGCGCGAGACACTTACCGGCCCGTTGCTCCTGGCCTTTTCCAATGAGGAACCGGGGTCGGCGGCAAAGGTGATCCGCGATTTCGCCAGGGAAAATGAAAAGCTGGTCGTCCGGCTTATTGCCGTGGACGGGCAACTGCTTGATAGCGCGCAGATTGAAAGCGTTGCGAATATGCCGACCCAGGACCAGGCGCGAGCCATGTTGCTGGGTCTGTTTCAGGCCCCGCTCAGCAAGTTCCTGCGCGTCCTGTCGGAACCGGAAGCGAAATTCCTGCGCTTGCTTGACGCTCGCCGCGAGCAGCAAGCGGACTAATCAATATCAAGCTACCTAATCAATATTCAGTATGTGTACAAGAGGAGTAGAAAATGTCTGTTTCAAAAGATGAAATCAAAGCGGCCTTGAGCAGTATGCCGGTCATGGACCTGGTAGGCCTGATCTCGGAACTGGAAGAAGAATGGGGCGTCAGCGCCGCTGCGCCTGTCGCAGTCGCGGCTGCAGCCGGCCCTGCTGCAGCGGCGGAAGAAGCTGAGGAAAAGACCGAGTTCGACGTGGTCATGAGCAGCTTCGGAAGCAGCAAGGTGCCGGTGATCAAGGTGGTTCGGGCTATTACCGGTATGGGATTGAAAGAAGCGAAAGAGCTGGTGGAAGGTGTACCGGCTACGATCAGGGAAGCAATAGGCAAGGATGAAGCCGAAGAGGTAAAGGCGAAGCTGGAAGAGGCCGGCGCCACAGTTGAACTTAAATAGTTCGACTCTGGTGTGTTTTTTACCAGAGCCTATCTTTATCCGGGGGCGGATTTTAAATCCGTCCCCTGTCAGCGTGTCTCCACGATGAGGGTATGTAATGACCTACTCCTACACTGAAAAGAAACGCCTGCGCAAGGATTTCGGAAAAAGGCAAAGCATACTGGGCGTGCCTTACCTGCTGGCGACCCAGAGAAATTCCTACGATCAGTTTCTGCAGTCCGGCCGCGCCCCCGAAGAACGGCAAAATACCGGTTTACATGCCGCGTTCAAGTCGGTTTTCCCGATGGACAGCTATTCCGGCAATGCCGCCCTGGAGTATGTCAGCTACAGGCTGGATGAACCGGCGTTTGACGTCAAGGAATGCAAAATGCGGGGACTCACTTACGCGGCATCATTGAAGGCCAGGGTAAGGTTGATCATTTACGACAAGGAAGCGGGCCTGAGCAACAAGATAGTAAAGGATATCAAGGAACAGGAAGTGTACATGGGCGAACTCCCGTTGATGACCGAGACCGGGACCTTCGTGATCAACGGCACGGAGCGGGTGATAGTATTCCAGTTGCACAGGTCGCCCGGCGTGTTTTTTGAAAGCGACAAGGGCAAGACCCATTCGTCCGGCAAGCTGCTTTATTCCGCCCGCGTAATTCCCTACCGCGGGTCCTGGCTGGACTTTGAATTTGACCCGAAAGATATTGTTTACTGCCGTATCGACCGGCGCCGCAAGATCCTGGCGACCATATTATTGCAGGCGCTGGGCTACACCTCCCAGGATATCCTGGACATCTTTTTCGAAACGGACCGGTTCAGACTCGGCGAAGACGGTATATACCTGAACCTGATTGCAGAACGCCTGCGCGGGGAAACGGTCACGTTCGATATCGCGGACCAGAATGGAAACGTCATCATAGAAAGTGAAAAGCGTATTAACGTAAGACACATCCGCGACCTTGAAAAAGCCGGCATCAAGGAACTGAAAGTCCCCGAGGAATTCCTCATCGGGAAGGTGCTTGCGAGGGACGCGGTCGATATGGAGACCGGTGAAATCCTGGTGCTGGCCAACACTGAAATAACGCCGGAAATTCTGGAGACCCTGCAACAGCCGGGTAAGCTGGAACTGGAGACCCTGTTCGTCAATGACCTGAATTGTGGTTCGTTTATTTCCGATACCCTGCGCATGGACCAGACCGAGTCGCAACAGGATGCACAGATTGAAATTTACCGGGTCATGCGTCCCGGCGAACCGCCGACAAAGGAATCCGCAGAAAACCTGTTCAAGAACCTGTTTTTTTCCCTGGACCGTTATGACCTGTCCGCAGTCGGGAGGATGAAGTTCAATCGCCGGGTCAACCGCCAGGAAGTCACCGGACCGGGCGTCATCTATGACGGAAAATATTTCAGCCAGCGCAATGATGAGTTGTCCAAACAAATGCACGCCGAACTCGGCCAGGCGTCAGACATCATCGACGTATTGCAGACCCTGATGGACATTCGTAACGGCAAGGGTACTGTTGATGATATCGATCACCTGGGCAATCGCAGGGTGAGGAGTGTCGGGGAAATGGTGGAGAACCAGTTCAGGATCGGGCTTGTCCGGCTGGAGCGCGCGGTCAAGGAACGGCTGAGCCTTGCTGAATCCGAGGGATTGATGCCCCAGGAGATCATCAATGCGAAGCCCGTTTCAGCGGTCGTGAAGGAATTCTTCGGATCGAGCCAGCTTTCCCAGTTCATGGACCAGAACAATCCGTTGTCGGAAATCACCCACAAGCGGCGCATTTCCGCACTCGGCCCCGGTGGTTTGACCCGGGAGCGGGCCGGTTTCGAAGTGCGTGACGTGCACCCGACCCACTACGGCAGGGTTTGTCCTATTGAAACCCCTGAAGGTCCCAATATCGGATTGATCAATTCCCTCGCTGTCTATGCGCGCACCAACGAATACGGATTCCTCGAAACGCCTTACAGAAAGGTGGAAGAGGGTAAAGTGACCAGTGAAATTGAGTACTTGTCTGCGATTGAGGAAGGGGATTACATCATTGCCCAGGCCAACTCCGACCAGGACGATGACAGCCGGTTGATTGACGAACTCGTGTCATGCCGGCACCAGGATGAGGCCATTATGTCCACGCCTGGAAGGGTTCAGTATATGGACGTGTCTCCCAGACAGATTGTATCGGTTGCCGCGGCGCTGATTCCCTTCCTGGAGCATGACGACGCCAACAGGGCGTTGATGGGCTCCAACATGCAGCGCCAGGCGGTGCCGACGGTGCGCGCCGAGAAACCGCTGGTCGGCACCGGCATCGAACGGACGGTGGCGAAAGATTCCGGGGTCACGGTTACCTCGGGACGCGGCGGTATCGTAGACTCCGTCGACGCCAGCCGCATCGTGGTGCGGGTGAATGATGAAGAGATAGTGCCCGGGGAGCCGGGTGTCGATATCTACAACCTGATAAAGTATACCCGTTCCAACCAGAACACCTGTATCAACCAGAAGCCCCTGGTCAAGCCCGGCGATGTGATTGCCGGGGGAGATGTGCTGGCTGACGGTCCTGCGACGGACCTGGGAGAACTGGCGCTGGGGCAGAACCTGATGGTCGCTTTCATGCCGTGGAACGGTTATAACTTCGAGGACTCCATCCTGATTTCCGAGCGCCTGGTCAAGGATGAACGTTACACCAGCATTCATATAGAAGAACTCAATTGCGTGGCGCGCGATATCAAGCTCGGGCCCGAAGAGATTTCCGCGGATATCCCGAATGTCAGTGAGAGCGCCCTGAGCAAGCTCGACGAGTCCGGCATCGTATATATCGGCGCCGAGGTAAGTCCGGGAGATATCCTGGTCGGCAAGGTGACTCCGAAAGGCGAGACGCAACTTACGCCGGAGGAGAAACTGCTGCGGGCTATATTCGGCGAGAAGGCGTCCGACGTCAAGGATACCTCCCTGCGGGTGCCTTCAGGCATGAACGGCACGGTCATAGACGTGCAGGTATTTACCCGTGACGGTGTGGAAAAGGACGCCAGGGCCATGGAAATAGAAGAGGCGGAACTGAACCGGGTCAGGAAGGATCTGAACGACCAGTTGCGAATTATGGAAGACGGGGTTTATCAACGGTTGGAACGCAATCTCGTCGGGCAGAAAGCACAGGGGGGACCGGGCGGTTACAAGCGCGGGACTGCCATCACCAGTGAATTCCTGGCAGAGACACCACGCGAGAAATGGTTTGAAATACGTTTTCGCAACGATGAACTGAGCCGCATGCTGGAGCAGGCGGCCGAACGGTTGCGGCAGCTCAAGGAGGAATTTGACGACAAGTTCAAGGACAAGCGGGACAAGTTGACTTCCGGAGACGATCTTGCCCCCGGCGTATTGAAAATCGTCAAGGTGTATCTTGCGGTCAAGCGGCATATCCAGCCGGGCGACAAAATGGCGGGCCGGCACGGCAACAAAGGCGTTATTTCCACCATCATACCGGTTGAGGACATGCCTTACCTGGAGGACGGGACACCGGTGGATATCGTACTGAACCCCCTGGGCGTGCCTTCCCGCATGAACGTGGGCCAGGTATTGGAAACCCACCTGGGCTGGGCGGCCAAGGGCCTGGGCCGGCGCATCGGCGCCATGCTTGCAGCACAGGAAAATACCAGGAAGTTGCGCGCGTTCCTGGAAAAGGTCTACAACAAAAGCGGCGGCAGGAAGGAAGATCTGGCTCAACTCTCGGATGCCGAAATCCTGCAGCTCGCCGAGAACCTCAAGGATGGCGTACCCATCGCCACCCCGGTTTTTGACGGGGCCAGCGAGCAGGAAATCAAGGACATGCTGGAACTCGCCGGACTGAACCGCGACGGCCAGAGCATCCTGTATGACGGCAGGACCGGAGACCCGTTCGACCGGCCGATTACCGTGGGCTATATGTACATGTTGAAACTCAACCACCTCGTGGATGACAAGATGCATGCCCGTTCCACCGGGCCCTACAGCCTGGTGACCCAGCAACCCCTGGGCGGCAAGGCGCAGTTCGGCGGTCAGCGCTTTGGCGAAATGGAAGTCTGGGCGCTGGAGGCATACGGCGCGGCCTATACCTTGCAGGAAATGCTGACGGTCAAGTCCGATGACGTGAACGGCCGTACCAAGATGTACAAGAACATCGTCGACGGCAACCACCAGATAGAAGCCGGCATGCCCGAGTCCTTCAACGTTCTGTTGAAGGAGATCAAGTCTCTGGGCATAGACATAGAACTTGAGTGAGGTAGTGAACATTGAAAGATTTATTGAAGCTGCTGAAACAACAGAACCAGATTGAAGAATTTGATGCCATCGCCATCGGCCTGGCGTCGCCGGAAAAGATCCGTTCATGGTCGATGGGAGAAGTCAAAAAACCGGAGACAATCAATTACCGGACCTTCAAGCCTGAACGGGACGGATTGTTCTGCGCAAAAATTTTCGGCCCTATCAAGGACTACGAATGCCTGTGCGGGAAATACAAGCGTCTGAAGCACCGCGGCGTGAAATGTGAGAAATGCGGCGTGGAAGTCACCCTGTCCAAGGAGCGGCGCGAGCGCATGGGTCATATAGAACTGGCCAGCCCGGTCGCGCATATCTGGTACCTGAAATCCCTGCCTTCACGGATGGGTCTGTTGCTGGACATGACCCTGCGCGAGATAGAACGGGTATTGTACTTTGAAGCCTACGTGGTCATTGACCCGGGCATGACCCAGCTCGAACGCGGGCAGTTGCTGGCGGAAGACAGTTATCTTGAGGCCATTGAGCAGTATGGTGATGAGTTCGAGGCAAAAATGGGCGCGGAGGCGATCCGCGAACTGCTTGCCAATATAGACCTCGACACCGAAATAGCGCAACTGCGTGACGAAATACCGCAGACCAAGTCCGAAACCAAGCTGAAAAAGATATCAAAGCGGCTTAAACTGCTGGAAGCTTTCCATCGATCCGGCAACCGGCCCAAGTGGATGGTCATGGAGGTGCTTCCGGTGCTGCCGCCCGATTTACGGCCACTGGTCCCGCTGGACGGCGGGCGTTTTGCCACCTCCGACCTGAACGACCTGTATCGCAGGGTAATCAATCGCAACAACCGCCTGAAACGCCTGCTGGACCTGAATGCGCCTGATATTATCGTGCGCAACGAGAAGCGCATGTTGCAGGAAGCGGTTGACGCCTTGCTGGATAACGGGCGCCGCGGCAGAGCCATCACCGGCACCAACAAATTGCCGTTGAAATCCCTGGCCGACATGATCAAGGGCAAACAGGGGCGCTTCCGCCAGAACCTGCTGGGCAAGCGGGTCGACTATTCCGGACGATCCGTTATCGTGGTAGGTCCTACCCTGAAATTGCACCAGTGCGGCCTGCCCAAGAAAATGGCGCTGGAGCTGTTCAAACCCTTCATTTTCAGCAAGCTGGAAGGGAGAGGCCTGGCGACGACCATCAAGGCTGCAAAAAAACTGGTGGAGAGAGAGGGGCCTGAAGTCTGGGATATCCTCGAAGAGGTCATCCGCGAACATCCTGTCATGCTGAACCGTGCGCCCACCCTGCACCGCCTCGGCATCCAGGCCTTCGAGCCGGTGCTGATCGAGGGCAAGGCAATCCAGTTGCACCCCCTGGTGTGTACCGCGTTCAACGCGGATTTTGACGGCGACCAGATGGCAGTGCATGTGCCGCTTTCCATCGAGGCACAACTGGAATTGCGCACCCTGATGATGTCGACCAATAACATACTGTCGCCAGCCAACGGCGAACCCATCATCGTGCCCACCCAGGACGTCGTGCTGGGGCTGTATTACATGACCCGCGAGTCCGCGGCGGCAAAAGGCGCCGGCAAGATCTTTGTTGATGTGAACGAAGTCCATCGCGCATACGAATGCGGCGCGGTCGATTTGCATGCCAGGATCAGCGTACGTATCAAACAGGTGCCTGACGCCGGCGACAACGACGGCGACAGTGATGATCCGCCTCGTTACGAGCGGGTTGAAACCACGGTCGGCAGGGCATTGCTGTCACGCGTCCTGCCCGAGGGAATGCCGTTCTCACTGGTCAACCAGGTCCTGAACAAACGTTCCATTTCCAGGCTGATCAATGTCTGTTACCGGCGTCTCGGCCTGAAAACCACCGTTATTTTCTCCGACCGCCTGATGTATACCGGGTTTCACTACTCTACCCGGGCCGGCGTCTCATTCGGCGTTGACGATATGGTGGTGCCGGGAGACAAGAGCGATATCATTGATGATACGGAAGATCAGGTCAAACAGTTTGAGCAGCAATATACCTCGGGACTGATTACCAACGGCGAACGCTATAACAAGGTGGTCGATATCTGGTCCCATACCAGTGACCAGGTAGCCAAGGCCATGATGGACAAGCTTGGCGTAGACACGGTCCAGGACAAGGACGGCAACGAGGTGGATGAGCCCTCCTTCAATTCGATTTTCATGATGGCGGATTCCGGCGCCCGCGGTTCCGCGGCCCAGATCAGGCAACTTGCCGGCATGCGCGGGCTGATGGCGAAACCGGATGGTTCCATCATCGAAACACCCATCACGGCGAACTTCAGGGAAGGCCTCGACGTCCTGCAGTATTTCATATCCACCCATGGCGCGCGCAAGGGTCTCGCGGATACGGCCCTGAAAACCGCCAATTCCGGATACCTGACCCGGCGCCTGGTGGATGTTGCCCAGGACCTTGTTGTGGCTGAGGACGATTGCGGTACGCAAGCCGGCGTAAACCTGACTTCGCTGATTGAGGGGGGAGACGTTGTCGAACCCCTGCGGGAAAGAGTCCTGGGCCGGGTCCTGGTCGGTGATATCGCCAAACCGGGTTCTCCCGAGGACATACTTATTCCCGACGGTTCCCTGCTGGATGAGGAACTGGTTGAAATTATGGACGAAAACGGTATTGACGAGGTGGAGGTACGGTCGCCGATTACCTGTGAGACCCGTTTCGGGATCTGTGCGTGTTGTTACGGCAGGGATCTGGCGCGCGGCCACCTGGTTAACATCGGTGAGGCCGTCGGTGTGGTGGCGGCGCAATCGATTGGCGAACCCGGTACGCAGTTGACGATGCGGACCTTCCACATAGGCGGCGCCGCATCCAGGGCGGCAGCGATCAGCAGTATCGACGTGAAATACGGCGGCAGCGTGCGCCTGGATAACGTCAAGTTGCTGGGGCAGGAGAGCGGCAACAGGGTCGTCGTGTCGCGCTCCGGTGACGTGTCGCTGCTCGATGAAGTCGGCAGGGAGCGCGAACGTTACAAGCTTCCGTATGGCGCCGTACTCACTGTACAGGACGGCGATGCGGTGCAACCGGGCGTGAAGATCGCCAGTTGGGACCCGCATACTCACCCGGTGATATCCGAGGTTTCGGGCTCGGTCCAGTTCGCCGATATCGTCGAAGGCAAGACTGTTTCGCGCCACATTGACGAGATCACCGGATTGACCAACATGATGATTATGGATCCCAAGGAACGTCCCGGTGAGGCGAGGGAAATGCGTCCGACCGTCATCCTGGTGGATGCGGACGGAGCCCAATTGACCTTTCCCGACACGACCATTCCCGCGCATTACCCGCTGCCGCCGAAGGCAATTATTACCGTACGCGAAGGCGCAGAGGTCAATGTCGGTGATGTTATCGCCAAGATGCCGCAGGAGTCACTGAAGACCCGCGACATCACCGGCGGGTTGCCCAGGGTTGCCGATTTGTTCGAGGCAAGAAAACCCAAGGAACCCGGCATTCTGGCGGAGGAGACCGGCCTGGTAAGCTTCGGCAAGGATACGAAAGGCAAACAACGGCTGGTAATTACCGACAAGGACGGGGAGAGCCATGAACTGCTGGTGCCGAAGTGGCGTCATATCAACGTCTTTGAGGGAGAGCACGTGGAAAAAGGCGAGGCAGTCGTAGACGGCCCGCCGACGCCCCACGATATTCTCAGGTTGAAGGGCGTGCACGCGCTGGCGAGTTATATCGTGAACGAAATCCAGGAAGTCTACCGTCTGCAGGGCGTGAAGATAAACGATAAACATATCGAAATCATCGTCCGGCAAATGTTGCGCAAGGTGGAAGTCACGGACCCGGGCGACTCCGTTTTCCTCAAGGGTGAACAGACTGAAAAGGCCAGGGTCCTGATGGAGAACGAGGAGTTGCGGGAAAAGGACAAGCTCGAGGCACAGTGGGAACCGGTGCTGCTGGGCATCACCAAGGCGTCACTGTCCACGGAGTCATTTATCTCGGCAGCATCATTCCAGGAAACCACCCGGGTGCTGACTGAAGCCAGCGTCAACGGCAAACGGGATGACCTGCGCGGCCTGAAGGAGAACGTCATCGTCGGCCGCCTGGTGCCGGCAGGCACCGGACTTGCGTACCATTTCGAGCGTAGAAAGAAACGCGCGGAAGATGAACTGGAAGTACAGCAGGGCATCAAGGATCATGACCTCGGTGAGGAGGACGGCGGCGATGGGAGTGAAGTGATCATCCTGCCTCCGACGCGGGAAGATGCCGTCGAAATCGCAACGGCCGACCAGGCCTGACTCCGACTACAGCAATTCCCGCTAACGCCTGTTGGGTGCTGGAATCCCGATAAAAACGGGGGTTTTGGAGCGGGGTAAAAAAAGGTTTTCGTAAACTTTCGGCATGGTTTCAGTATAATAAGAGGCACTATTCAAGTCAAAGGTGAGGTGAGGCCATGTCCCGTTCTTCCTTGCGCAAGTCCCTGAGTGCCCCTGGTTTGTTGAGTGAAGTACGCCGTTGTTTTCAAGCCATTAAGGATGACACGGTGGGCCGTGGGTTTGAGTTGGTCGATTACCTGATGTCGGGGCTGGCGGTGTTCGGGTTGAAGTACCCGTCGCTGTTGCAGTTTGATGCGGGCCGTGAGGATGCGGTGGTGGCCTCGAACCTGAAGAGTTTGTACGGCATTGCGCGGGCGCCGTCGGACACGGCGTTGCGGGAACGGCTGGACGAGGTGGACCCCTCGTTGTTGCGGCGCGCGTTCCGTCGGGTGTTGCACCTGTTGCAGCGGGGCAAGGGGCTGGAGGACTTCCTCTGGTGGGCGGGTCATTACCTGTTGTCGGTGGACGGCACCGGGTATTTTTATTCGGACAACGTGCATTGCGCGCAGTGTTGTGAGAAGCATCACCGGGACGGGCGGGTGAGTTATTACCACCAGGTGTTGGGCGCGGCGCTGGTGCATCCTGAGCAACGGGTGGTGCTGCCGTTGGCGCCGGAGCCGATTATGCGGGAAGACGGGAGCAGCAAGAATGACTGTGAGCGCAATGCGGCCAAGCGGTTGCTGGCGGACGTGCGCCGGGAACACCCGCACCTGAAGCTGATTGTGGTGGAGGATGCGCTGGCCGCGAACGGGCCGCACATTGAGTTGCTGCAGTCCTTGAAGATGCGTTATATCCTGGGGGTCAAGCCCGGCGACCATGTCTTCCTGTTTGAGTGGGTAGCGACCACGCCGGGGGTGAAGACGGCAGAGATAACCGGCCAGGACGGCACGGTGCACCGGTTCCGTTACCTGAACGGCGCGCCGTTGAACGAGTCGCACTTTAAGCTGGAAGTGAACTTCCTGGATTATGAAGAACAGCGCCGCAACGGGAAGAGTCAGCGCTTTACCTGGGTGACGGATATCCCCTTGCACAAGCACAACCTGATGCGCATCATGCGCGGGGCGCGGGCGCGCTGGAAGATTGAGAACGAGACGTTCAATACCCTGAAGAACCAAGGCTACCACTTCGAGCATAACTTCGGCCATGGTTACAAGCACCTGTCCACGGTGTTCGCCCACCTGATGATGCTGGCGTTCCTGGTGGACCAGGTGCAGCAGCATTGCTGCGGGCTGTTCCGGGCGGCGCTGGCCAAACAGGGCCGCAAGCGCTACTTCTGGGAGAAGCTGCGAAGCTTCTTCTTCACCTGGCTGCTGCCGGACTGGGAGACGCTCTATAAAGCGCTGGCATTCGGCGCGCCGCCCAGCGTGATTGTGCCCTATGACACCTCCTGAGCACACGCCGTGGTCGGGCAGTTCGGGGCGGGGGACTTCAGGGGAAACCAGGCCAATGAGACCAACGACCGGGCACAGCCGGAGGGCTACGCATCCCCTGAGGGTCGGGTCAGTGTGAAAAAAATGAAACCGACCCGATGAGACCGCCAACTGTCGATGTTAGCGGGAGCATCAGGGCAAGATCATACTTTTTGTCATAAGTAAGAGGTTTTTTATTCCAATAAGATATAGATAAGTGGGGAACTCATGGGTTTTGCGGGGATCAGATCAGTAATTACCCCAAACTGAGGAGATTCCCATGAGTTTACTGACCCATTTGGCGACGATTGACGACCCGCGGCGTGATATTAACAAGAAGCATGAGTTATTGGACATTCTGTTTCTGACAGTGAGTGCGGTGCTGTCGGGGGCAGAAGGCTGGAAAGACATCAAGGAATTCGGTGATGAGAAGCTGGATTGGCTGCGTCGCTACCGGCCGTTTTTGAACGGGATGCCGGTGGATGACACGATTGCGCGGGTGGTGCGGGCGCTGGACCCGGAGCAGTTCAACCGGGCGTTTATCGATTGGGTGAATGAGGTACGGGCGGCGTCCGGTCAGGAGCAGATAGCGCTGGACGGGAAGACCCTGCGGCGGTCTCATGACGGGGAGAAACACACGGCCCTGCACAGCATCACGGCCTGGGGACATGAGTGCGGGTTGGTATTGGCGCAGATGAAGTCACAGGGGAAGAAGAATGAGCAGTCGTCGGTGATGGAGATGCTGGAGTTGTTGCAGGTGAAGGGGGCGCATATCACGGCGGATGCGATGAATACGCAGAAGAAGATAGCGCAGAAGATTCACAAGAAAGGCGGCGATTACACGTTGTCGCTGAAGGACAATCACAAGACGTTGCGCAAGGAAATACAGGCGTACTTTCATAAGGTTACGCGCGATGCGCCGCAGCAGGTAGCGGTGCATGAGGAGGTGGACGGCGGGCATGGCCGGATAGAGAAACGCACCTGCCGGCAGTTGCCGGTGGATGAGTGGGTGAGTGGGGCGGCCAGGTGGCCGGGCTTGCAAACCCTCATTGAGATGGAGCGGGAGCGGCGCCTGCCCGGGAAAGCGGTGGAGACGGAGATACATTACTATATCAGCTCCTTGCCCGTGGATGCCCAGCGGGTGGCGCAGGGGATACGGCGGCACTGGGAGGTGGAGAACAAGGCGCATTGGGTGCTGGATGTGGCCTTTAAGGAGGATGACAGTCGCATCCGCAAGGGGGACGGGGCGGAGAACGTGGCGATTATCCGGCGCTTCTGTCTGAACCTGGCGCGGTTGGACCCCAGGAAGAACAGCATGCGGGGGAAACTCAAGCAGGCCGGGTGGAGTGATACCAGACGGGCGGAAATCCTGTTCGGAGCAGACATATAAAAGTATGCGGTTGCCCTGGCGGGAGCATCTGCTCCGACTATTTTTTTCTTGACATACTGATTCATAAAGAATTATAATTCCGCTTCTTTTTGGGAAGCTGAAGGACTCAAGTGTCCTGCCTTCCTTTCAGGAGCAAAAAAACGACCGATGTAGTGGTTGTTTTTTTGTTTTTTATCAATCAGCGCAGGTTCGGGAAGTGCCGGTTCGTGCCGAATTCCCCTGTATCGCTTGAAACCCCGAACGCAACAGGGTTAACAACCGATTATAACGAAAGGTTATTTATGGCTACAATCAGTCAGTTGGTGCGCAAGCCGAGAAAACGGCAGCGGGTGAAGAGCAACGTGCCCGCCCTGGAAAGTTGTCCCCAGAAGCGCGGGGTGTGTACCCGCGTCTACACCACCACACCGAAAAAACCCAATTCCGCCCTGCGTAAGGTTGCGAGAGTGCGGCTGACGAACGGTCATGAAGTCACCACCTATATCGGTGGTGAAGGACATAACCTGCAGGAACACTCCGTCATTCTCATACGCGGCGGCAGGGTAAAGGATTTGCCCGGCGTGCGCTACCATACGGTCAGGGGCACCCTGGATACCTCGGGTGTGGCTGACCGGCGCCAGCGCCGCTCCAAGTACGGGGCCAAGAAACCGAGGTCGTAAGGCAGAACGAGACAAGCGTCATGTCCAGAAGAAGAGAAGCTGAAAAAAGGGAAATACTGCCGGACCCGAAGTACCACAATACGGTCCTGGCAAAGTTTATCAACATGGTCATGCGCAGCGGCAAGAAGTCCATCGCGGAAAAAATTGTCTACGGCGCCCTGGACCAGATTGGCGCGAGGAAAAAAACCGATTCCCTGGAAGTGTTCATACAGGCGCTGGACAATGTGAAACCCGTGGTCGAAGTAAAATCCAGGCGGGTAGGCGGCGCCACATACCAGATTCCGATCGAAGTGCGCACAGAGCGCAGCATGACACTGGCTATGCGCTGGCTGGTCGATGCGGCCAAGAATCGTGGAGAGAAGAGCATGGGACTGCGCCTGGCGGGAGAGATCCTTGATGCTTCGGACAATAAGGGAACCGCGATAAAAAAGAGGGAAGACACCCATAAGATGGCCGAGGCCAACAAGGCCTTCTCCCATTACCGGTGGTGAGAGCAGCTAAAGGAGTTATTCGGCCATGGCACGCAGTACACCTATCGGACATTACCGTAATATCGGCATCATGGCCCATATCGATGCGGGTAAGACGACAACCACTGAACGCATCCTGTACTACACCGGCGTTTCCCACAAGATAGGCGAGGTGCATGACGGCGCCGCCACCATGGACTGGATGGAACAGGAACAGGAGCGGGGCATCACGATCACGTCAGCGGCGACAACCTGTTTCTGGAAAGGTATGGCCGGCCAGTACCCGGAACACCGGATCAATATCATCGATACCCCGGGGCATGTGGATTTTACCATCGAGGTCGAGAGATCACTCAGGGTCCTGGATGGCGCCTGCGCGGTGTTCTGCGCCGTCGGCGGCGTCGAACCGCAATCGGAAACGGTATGGCGCCAGGCAAACAAATATAACGTGCCGAGGCTGGCCTTCGTCAACAAAATGGACCGCTCCGGAGCGGATTTCCTGAGGGTGGTGAGCCAGATCAGGGAGCGTCTCGGCAGCACGGCTGTGCCGTTGCAACTTCCAATCGGCGCGGAAGACAAGTATCGGGGCATCGTCGACCTGGTGCGCGGCAAGGCGATTTTCTGGGATGACGTGAGTATGGGTACGAACTTCACCGAGGAGGATATCCCGGAGGACATGCTTGACGCCTGCCGGGAAGCCCGGGAACAGGTAGTGGAAGCCGCCGCGGAGGCAGATGAGGAATTAATGGAACTGTACCTGGAAGATGGCGACCTGTCCGCTGAACAGGTCAGGCAGGGCATCAGGAAAAGAACCCTGGCCAACGAGATAGTGCCGGTACTGTGCGGATCGGCATTCAAGAACAAAGGCGTCCAGTGCATGCTGGACGCGGTTATCGACTACCTGCCCGCGCCCGTCGACGTTCCTGCCGTGAAAGGTGTGCTTGCAAACGGGGCCGAAACCGAAGTTTCCAGGCAACCTTCCGATAACGAACCGTTTGCAGCCCTCGCCTTCAAGATTGCCACTGACCCGTTCGTAGGGTCATTGACTTTTTTCCGGGTCTACTCGGGCGTACTCAAATCCGGCGACATGGTCCTGAACTCGGTGAAAGGCAAGAAAGAGCGCATCGGGCGCATCCTGCAGATGCATGCCAACTCCAGGGAGGAATTAAAGGAAGTCAGGGCAGGGGATATAGCCGCAGCGGTCGGCCTCAAGGACGTTACCACGGGTGATACCCTGTGCCCGGCGGGCAACTCCATCATCCTGGAAAGGATGGAATTTCCAGCCCCGGTCATTTCCGTTGCGGTGGAGCCGAAAACCAGGCCCGACCAGGAAAAAATGGGTATGGCTCTCGGTAAACTGGCGCAGGAAGATCCCTCGTTCCGGGTGTATACCGACGATGAGTCCGGGCAGACCATCATCTCAGGCATGGGAGAGTTGCACCTGGAAATAATCGTGGACCGTCTGAAACGGGAATTCAAGGTGGACGCCAACGTCGGCAAACCCCAGGTGGCTTACCGCGAAACCATCCGCAAACCGGTGGAGAAGGCGGAAGGGCGGTTCGTGCGTCAGACCGGCGGGCGCGGACAGTACGGACACGTGGTAATGAAAATCGAACCCCAGGCGCCGGGGCACGGCTATGAGTTCATCAACAATATTGCCGGCGGCGTCATACCGAAAGATTATATTCCTGCCGTAAACAAAGGCATACAGGAGCAGATGGAGGGCGGTGTGCTGGCAGGTTACCCGATGGTGGACGTAAGAGTGACCCTGTACGACGGTTCTTTCCATGAAGTGGATTCCAGTGAGATGGCCTTCAAGATCGCCGGTTCCATAGGCTTTAAGGACGGCGCCGGGCGCGGTGCGCCGGTGCTGCTGGAACCGGTCATGAAAGTGGAAGTCGTAACACCTGAAAATTACCTGGGTTCGGTGACCGGCGACCTGAGCCGGCGCCGGGGCATCCTGTCGGAAACAGTGAGTTCTGCCGCAGGCAAGATAATCAAGGCGGAGGTTCCCCTCGAGCAGATGTTCGGTTATGCGACAGCATTGCGTTCAGCCACCCAGGGGCGCGCCACTTACACGATGGAATTCTCGAAATACACTCCGGTCCCTCCAGGGATAGCGGAAGAACTCACAAAACGAAACGCGGCTTAGTCAAACCCGGGTACAGAGCAAAAAAACCATGGCGACAGAACAGGTTATACGGATAAGATTGAAAGCGTTCGACCATCGGCTGATCGATCAGTCGACCCGGGAAATCGTCGAGACCGCACGCCGCACCGGCGCCCATGTCAAAGGGCCTATCCCGTTGCCGACAAAAAAAGAACGCTATACGGTCCTGATATCTCCCCATGTGAACAAGGACGCCAGGGACCAGTATGAGATCAGGACTCACAAGCGCCTGGTGGATATCGTCAACCCCACGGACAAGACGGTTGACGCGTTGATGAAACTGGACCTGGCCGCCGGTGTGGACGTCCAGATTAAACTGAGCTGAAGACAAGGGCTTCAACACGGGTCAGAATCATGGCGATTGGAATTGTAGGAAAAAAGCGGGGGATGACCCGGATATTTACCGAGACCGGCCGGTCTGTGCCGGTAACGGTGATCGAAGCCACCCCCAACAGGGTTACCTCCCTGGCCACCGATGAGCAGCGCGGCTACAGCGCCGTGCAGGTTGCCTACGGCAGCAAGCGTCGCAACCTGATCAAGAAGCCCCTGGCGGGGACGCTGGCCAGCGCCGGCGTCGAGACTGCCGAGGGCCTGCATGAATTCAGGCTGGACGGCAGTGACGCCGGGGATTTTGCCGCAGGCTCGGAAATAACGGTGGATATTTTCCAGGTCGGACAGAAAGTGGATGTAACCGGTAAAACAATCGGCAAGGGTTATGCGGGCGTGATAAAACGGCACAACTTCAGCAGCCAGCGTAACAGTCACGGTAATTCCCGCGCCCACCGGGCTCCCGGTTCGATAGGTCAGAACCAGTCACCCGGGCGTGTTTTCCCCGGCAAGAAAATGGCGGGACATATGGGCAACGTCAAACAGACGGCACAGAACCTGGAAGTCATCAAGGTGGACCCGGACAGAAACCTGGTGCTGGTCAAGGGCTCCGTACCAGGCGCCGCAGGCGGGACGCTGGTCGTCAGGCCCTCGGTCAAGTCGGCATGAATACGGGAGCGCACAGGTGAAACTGGTATTGCACAAAGCGGGAAAGAAACGCGCCGGCAGCGTAACCGTCGCCGATGAAGTGTTCGCCGCCGCGTACAATGAGTCGCTGGTGCACCAGGTGCTGACGTCCTACCTGGCGACGGGCAGATCTGCCAACAAGTCCCTGAAAAATCGTTCGGCCGTCAGAGGCGGCGGGAAGAAGCCCTGGCGCCAGAAGGGTCTGGGCCGGGCCAGGGCCGGCACCATCCGCAGCCCGCTGTGGCGGGGAGGCGGTGTAACGTTCGCAAACAATCAGCGCAGGTATGCCAGGAAAGTAAACAGGAAAATGTACCGCGGCGCGCTGCGTTCCATATTTTCGGAACTGGTTCGCCAGGAACGGTTGATGTGTATCGATAAATTGAATATCAATGCGCCGAAAACAAAGGCTGCGCTGGAAATGCTGGCGCAACTGGGCCTGGATGAAGTGCTGATCATCACCGATACCATCAGCGAAGAACTGCACCTGGCGACCCGAAACCTGGCCCGCGTTGCCGTTATCAATTCCCATGAAATTGACCCTTATTCACTGGTCGGGTTTGACCGGGTGCTGATAACCGGAGCGGCCCTGGAAGAAGTGGAAAAATGGCTGGGGCCGGAGACAAAGGACAGCACAGGGCAGGCGGAAACCGGCGGGAATGAGACCACGGAGCAGGAAATGCCGAACGGGAGTGAAGAGAATGAATGACGATAAGCTGATGAAAATCCTGCTCGAGCCCCGGGTGACGGAAAAAAGCACCATGACTGCCGATAAATACCGGCAATTCGTATTCAAGGTCATGCGTGACGCCACCAAGCCGGAAATCAGGAAGGCCGTTGAAAAAATGTTCGAAGTCGAAGTCGAGTCGATACAGGTCCTGAACGTGCGCGGCAAGAGCAAGATGTTTCGGCGCGCGCGGGGCAAACGCCCGGATTGGAAAAAGGCCTACGTCAGGCTGAAACCCGGGTTCGATATAGATTTTATGGGCGCGTAGGAGGAATTTGAAAATGCCGTTAGTCAATCCGAAACCTACGTCACCCGGCCGCCGGGGTGTCGTCAAGGTCGTCAATCCGAACCTGCACAAGGGCGAGCCGTACAATCCGCTGGTCGAAAAGCAGGGCAGGACCGCCGGCCGCAACAACCGCGGCAGAATTACCGTAAGACACCGGGGCGGCGGCGCCAAACAACGCTATCGGATCATTGATTTCAAGCGGGACAAGGACGGCATAGAAGCCACGGTGGAGCGTATTGAATACGACCCCAACCGCACGGCCCATATCGCCCTGTTGTGTTATACGGATGGCGAGCGCCGTTACATCATTGCCCCGGCCCGCGTCGGGACCGGTGCGAAACTGATGTCGGGGCCGCGCGCCGAAATAGCGCCGGGGAACTGCCTGGCGTTGCGCAATATTCCGGTGGGCACGGTCATTCATTGTGTGGAACTGAAGCCTGGGAAAGGCGCGCAACTTGCCCGCAGCGCCGGCGCGGGCGTGCAACTGGTGGCGCGGGAAGGCAGCCATGCGACATTACGCCTGCGTTCGGGCGAGGTGAGGAAGGTGCCGCTGGATTGCCGGGCTACCATCGGCGAGGCAAGCAACATCGAGCATTCCCTGCAAAAGCTGGGCAAGGCAGGGGCAAAACGCTGGCGCGGGATAAGGCCCACCGTGCGCGGCGTGGCGATGAACCCGGTTGACCACCCCCACGGAGGCGGTGAAGGGCGTTCTTCGGGAGGACGGCATCCCTGTACGCCCTGGGGTTACCCGACAAAGGGCTACAAGACCAGGAAGAACAAGCGTACCGACAACCTGATTATTCGTAAAAGGAAAAACTGATGCCGCGTTCTATTAAAAAAGGGCCGTTCATAGACCACCATCTGATCGCAAAGGTCGAGACTGCCCGGGAGAATAATGACAAACGCCCGATCAAGACCTGGTCCAGGAGGTCGATGATAGTGCCGGACATGGTAGGACTGACCATAGCGATACATAACGGCCGCGACCACGTGCCGGTGTTTGTCACCGAGAACATGGTAGGCCACAAACTGGGCGAGTTTGCCATTACCCGGACATTCCGCGGTCATGCCGCGGACAGAAAGACCTCAAAGTAGGCAGGATCGGTTAATCATGACGACAGCGTGTCTGAAATATGTGCGAATGGCGCCGCAGAAACTGCGCCTGGTCGCCGACCAGGTACGCGGCCTGCCGGTGGACCGGGCAATGAATATCCTGGCTTTCAGCAACAAGAAGGCAGCCGCCGTCGTCAAAAAGGTTCTTGAGTCGGCGATCGCAAATGCCGAACATAATGAAGCCGCGGATATTGACGAGCTGAAAATCAGCGCAATAACCGTTGACAATGGACCTGTCCACAAGCGCATGCGCACCCGGGCGCGGGGACGGGCGGACAGGATTTTAAAGCGTACGAGCCACCTCGTTATAACGGTTACAGAAACGACAGGGTAGAACAGCATGGGACAGAAAGTACATCCTACGGGAATCCGTATCGGCATCATCAAGGACTGGACCTCGACCTGGTATGCGGATACGAAAGATTACGCCAGGTATCTGAACACGGACCTGCAGGTGCGTGAATACCTGAGGAAAAAACTGGTGAACGCTTCGGTCAGCCGCATCCAGATCGAACGCCCGCCGAATGAAATCAAGGTGATCATACACAGCGCCAGGCCCGGCATCGTGATCGGCAAAAAGGGAGAGGACATCGAGCGTTTGAGCCAGGAAGTCTCCGATATGATGGGCGTCAGGGCGAAGGTCAGCGTGCAGGAGATCAGGAAGCCCGAACTGGACGCGGCCCTGGTGGCGGAGAGCGTTGCCCAGCAGATAGAGAGAAAGATCATGTTCAGGCGGGCCATGAAACGGGCGGTGACCAATACCATGAGGCTCGGCGCGCTGGGTATAAAAATCTGTGTCGCCGGGCGCCTGAACGGCGCCGAGATAGCCCGTTCGGAATGGTACCGGGAAGGGCGGGTGCCCCTGCATACCCTGCGGGCCGATATTGATTACGGCACTGCCAACTCGAATACGACATATGGCGTTATCGGTGTGAAGGTCTGGATATTCAAGGGCGAAGTGTTCAACGTGGAAAACCGGACCGATGAAGATGCGCCCGTAATGGGAAGCTGAACCGATGTTACAACCAAAACGAACCAAATTCAGAAAACAGAGCAAGGGCAGGAATCGCGGGCTGGCCAATAACGGCAACAAGGTCAGTTTCGGCGAATTCGGCCTCAAGGCGACTACCCGCGGGCGCATCACCGCGCGCCAGATTGAGGCTGCCCGCAGGACCATAACCCGTAAGGTAAAACGCGGGGGGAAAGTATGGATACGAATCTTCCCCGACAAGCCGATAACGACAAAGCCCCTGGAGGTTCGGCAGGGCAAGGGTAAGGGCAACGTCGAATACTGGGTATCCGTTATCCAGCCCGGCAAGATGCTGTACGAAATTGAAGGCGTATCGGAGGAACTGGCAAGAGATGCCTTTAAGCTCGCTTCGGCAAAACTGCCGGTCAAGACCGTATTCGCCAGCAGGACCATATTGTGATGAAGGCCGCCGAACTGAGATCCAGGAACCTCGGCGAGTTGCAGCAATTGCTCGTGGAGCTGCTGCGCGAACAGTTCAACCTGCGTATGCAGAAAGGTTCCGGACAGCTTGGCAATCCAAGCCGTTTCAAGGCATTGCGCCGGGAAATCGCAAGGATTAAGACGGTGTTAAACGAGAAGGCGAAACAAGATGAGTGAAACCGGGAAAACAGCCAGGACAATGACCGGGACGGTTGTAAGCAACAAGATGGACAAGTCGATTGCCGTGGATATCCACAGGACCGTAAAGCACCCGTTGTACGGAAAATACATCCGGCGCACCACCAGGCTGCTTGCCCATGATGAGAATAACGAGTGCAATGAAGGCGATATGGTGATTATCGAATCATCCCGGCCGATTTCGAAGAACAAGGCCTGGCGTCTGCGCAGTATTGTGACCAAAGCCCAGGAAGTATGATACCGGGAGGAGTGGAGAGATGATTCAGATGCAGACAGTATTGGGCGCCGCGGACAACAGCGGTGCGCGCCGTCTCATGTGCGTAAAGGTCCTGGGCGGTTCGAGAAGGCGCTATGCCGGAGTCGGTGACGTGATAAAGGTCAGCGTCAAGGAGGCCATTCCGAGAAGCAAGGTGAAAAAGGGAGAATTGTACAATGCGGTCGTCGTGCGGACCAGGAAAGGGGTGCGAAGGCCGGACGGTTCGCTGATCCGGTTCGACAGCAATGCCGCGGTACTGCTCAATAACCAGTTGCAGCCCATCGGCACCCGGATATTCGGCCCGGTCACCCGTGAACTGAGAAACGAGAATTTCATGAAAATCGTATCCCTCGCCCCCGAGGTCCTGTAGTTCCGGAACCGAACATGAACAGGATAAGAAAAGGTGATGAAGTCGTCGTTATTACCGGCAAGGACAAGGGTAAACGCGGCCTGGTGCTGAATGTCGACATGGAAAATGACAAGGTCATCGTCGAAAACGTCAATATGGCCAAACGCCATACCAAGGGCAATCCAATGCGCGGAAACCCCGGCGGCATTATCGAAAAGGAGATGCCGTTTTCTATCTCCAATATTGCGCTGTGGAACCCTGTGGCAAACAGGCCGGACCGCGTGGGATTCCGGTTCCTCGAGGACGGCCGCAAGGTCCGTTATTTCAAGTCCAACAATGAAGTGGTAGATGTTTGAGCGGCGCTGTCAGAATGTCAAGACTTAAGGAATATTATCGGAATACGGTTGCCCCGCAACTGATGGAACAGTTCGGCTACAAATCGCCGATGCAGGTGCCGAAGATAACCAAGATTACCTTGAACATGGGATTGGGCAAGGCAATGGCCGATAAGAAGATGATTGAACATGCGGTGGATGATATGGCGCGCATTGCCGGCCAGAAACCGATCGTAATCAAGGCAAAGAAATCCGTAGCGAACTTCAAGGTCAGGAAAGGTTTTCCGAACGGCTGCATGGTCACGTTGCGGAGCGAGCGCATGTACGAATTCCTGGACAGGCTGATTTCAATCGCCATTCCCAGGATCAGGGATTTTCGCGGCTTGAACCCGCGCTCGTTTGACGGCCGCGGCAACTACAGTCTTGGTGTCAGGGAACAGATTATTTTCCCTGAAATCGATTATGACAAGATCGATACACTGCGCGGCCTGGACATAACGATTACAACCTCGGCAAAAACCGACGATGAGGCAAAGGCTTTGCTGCAGGCATTCAATTTCCCGCTCAGAGGATAGGCGGACACGAGCCGGAGGAGACCTATGGCAAAAACATCGATGGTGAACCGGGAACGCAAAAGGGAGCGGATGGTCGAAAAATATGCTGAAAAACGCGCGGCATTGAAGCGCATTATCAAGGATATGTCGTTGACCGCGCAGGAGCGCAAGGAGGCAAGAATTAAATTGAATAAAATGCCGAGGGATTCAAGCCCTTCCCGGATGAGGAACCGGTGCAGCCTGACGGGGCGGCCGAACGGGTATTACCGGAAATTCGGACTGGGCAGGAACATGCTGCGCGAGGCTGCCATGCGCGGCGATATACCCGGCCTGGTCAAGGCGAGCTGGTGAGTTGCCGGCATAACGAGTGAATATGACATGAGTTTACAGGATCAAGTAGCGGATATGCTGACCCGGATACGCAACGGCCAGGAGCGGCTGAAGCGGGAAGTCAGCATGCCCTCGTCAAAGATGAAACTCGCCGTTGCCAATATTCTTCAGGAAGAAGGCTATATTACCGGCTTCAGCGTGGGCGAGGACAAGGTCAAGCCTGTATTGACCGTTCAATTGAAATATTTTGAGGGCAAGCCCGTGATTGAGATGTTGCGGCGCGAGAGTTCGCCCGGGCTGCGCCGTTACAGTCCCCGTGACAAGTTGCCCCGGGTATACGGGGGGCTGGGCACGGCCATAATCTCAACTTCCAGGGGCGTCATGACGGACAGGAGCGCCAGGCAGCTTGGAATTGGCGGCGAGATTATCTGCATCGTAGCGTAGGAAAAACCATGTCAAGAATTGCCAATAATCCAATAACCGTCCCGGACAACGTGGAAGTCGACATGAGCGGCGCGGTGGTGCGGGTCAAGGGCGGACAAGGCGAACTGACGCATACGCTGCACGCCCTGGTGGATATGGACCGGGAAGGCAGCCTGCTGAAATTTTCGGCAAAGAATGATTCCAAATCAGCGCGGTCCCTGGCCGGGACGACAAGAGCGATTATGCAGAATATGGTGACCGGCGTATCCGAGGGTTTTGAGATAAAACTCGAGATAACCGGGGTAGGGTACCGGGCGCAGGCAAACCCGCGCAGTATCAGCCTGTCCCTGGGGTTTTCCCACCCCGTGGAGCTGGACATTCCCGACGGCATCACGGTCGAAACCCCCAGCCCGACCCAGGTTGTGGTCAGGGGCGCGGACAAGCAGAGGGTAGGGCAGATGGCAGCCGTCATTCGCAGTTACCGGCCGCCCGAGCCGTACAAGGGGAAAGGCGTACGTTACGCCGATGAACAGATCCTGCGCAAGGAAGCAAAGAAGGCATAACCTGAACCGGCATGAAAAAGAAAACGGCAAGATTGAGAAGGGCGGTTAAATCACGCATGCGCATCAAGGCGCAAGGCATGAACCGCCTGTGCATATTCCGCACGCCCCGGCATATTTATGCCCAGGTGCTCGGTGCGAGCGGCGCGGAAGTGCTGGCAAGCGCATCTACCCTGGACAAGGAGGTGCGCGGCAGGATCAAAAACAGCGGCAACAAGGAAGCGGCCGGGGTAGTGGGCCAGGTGGTTGCGGAACGCGCACTGAAGGCAGGCGTAACCACGGTTGCATTTGACCGGTCGGGATTCAAATTCCACGGCAGGATAAAGGCCCTGGCTGATGCCGCCAGGGAACAAGGCATAAAATTCTGATTCAAGAGGAGATAACACCAGCATGGCGGTAGCGGATTCCATCACGGGTAATGAAGATTTACTGGAGAAACTGGTTGCAGTCAACCGGGTAGCCAAGGTCGTCAAGGGAGGGCGCATATTCGGTTTTACCGCGTTGACCGTGGTCGGTGACGGCAACGGCAAGGTCGGTTTCGGCCGCGGCAAGGCCCGGGAGGTGCCGGTCGCGATACAGAAAGCGATGGAAAAAGCGCGCCGGAATATGATCACCGTTCCGCTTAAGGGCGACACCCTGCATTACGCAGTCACTGCTCGCCACGGCGCCGCCCAGGTGTACATGCAACCGGCCTCCGAAGGCACCGGGATCATTGCCGGGGGAGCCATGCGGGCAGTATTCGAATGCGCAGGCATTCAGAACGTGCTGGCGAAATGTACCGGTTCGACCAACCCGATCAACGTGGTGCGTTCGACAATGAAAGGCCTGCAGTCGATAGCTGCGCCGGAATACTTTGCGGCAAAACGCGGCAAGCCGTTAGAGGACATAACCGGGTAACCATGGCGGAAGCAAAGAAACAACTCAGGGTCACCCTGAAACGCAGCGTCAACCGCAGGACCGCAAAGCACAAAGCCTGTGTTGCGGGGCTGGGGTTGCGCCGCATAGGTCATTCGGTAACGGTTGCCGACACCGCGGAAAACCGCGGCATGATCAATAAGGTAGCCTATTTGCTGGCGGTGGATGAGATCTGATATGCGACTTAATTCGATTAAACCTGCGAGCGGTTCCAAACGCGCGGCGAAACGGGTGGGCCGGGGCATCGGGTCGGGATACGGCAAGACCGCGGGCCGCGGCCACAAGGGCCAGAAATCGCGCTCGGGCGGATACCACAAGGTAGGGTTTGAAGGCGGGCAGATGCCCTTGCAGCGGCGTCTTCCCAAAGTCGGTTTCCGGTCCTACCTGGCCCGGATCACCGATGAGATCCGCCTGGCTGAACTGGAGAAGGCAGGCGCCGAAGTCATCGACCTGAACGTGCTGAGGCAAGCCGGCTTGATCAGCAGAAAAATCAAGCGGGTAAAAATCATAGCCGGCGGGACGATCGGCAAGGCGGTTACCATCAAGGGACTGAGGGCGACAAAAGGGGCGCGGGCTGCCATCGAGGCAGCCGGCGGGAAATTCGAGGAGTAGGGCATGGTGGCAAGAAATCCTGCAATTCCCGGCGGACTGTCCGGATTGACCCAGGTGACGGAATTGCGCCGGCGGCTGCTGTTCGTCCTGTTTGCCCTGTTCATTTACCGCATATGCACCTTCATACCCGTACCGGGAATTAATCCGGATGCGCTGGCGCAACTGTTCGAGCAGCAACGGGGCACCATCCTGGATATGTTCAACATGTTTTCCGGCGGTGCGTTGGAACGCCTGTCGGTTGTCGCCCTCGGCATCATGCCCTACATATCCGCCTCGATCATCATGCAGATATTGTCATTCGTCGACCCGCGACTGAAGCAGTTGCGCCGGGAAGGTGAAGCAGGACGGCGCAGGATAACCCAGTACACGCGCTATGGAACGGTGCTGCTGGCTACCTTCCAGGCTGTGGGCGTGTCGCTGGCGCTGGAGGGCCAGCAGGTCCTGGGGGGATCGGTCGTGATTGACCCGGGTGTCAGCTTCCGCATCACCGCGGTGACCACACTGGTCACCGGAACCATGTTCCTGATGTGGCTGGGTGAACAGATTACCGAGCGGGGGGTCGGCAACGGCATCTCACTGATCATTTTTGCCGGTATCGTTGCCGGCCTCCCGTCCGCGGTGGGCGGCACCCTGGAACTGTCGCGCACCGGCGAACTGCACCTGATAATGGTATTTACGCTATTTGCCCTGGCTATTGCCGTCACGGGATTTGTCGTGTTTGTCGAACGGGGACAGCGCAGGATAACGGTGAACTATGCCCAGCGCCAGGTAGGGCGGAAAATGTACGCGGGCCAGTCCAGCCACCTGCCTCTGAAACTGAACATGGCAGGCGTCATCCCCCCGATATTTGCCTCCAGCCTGATACTGTTCCCGGGTACACTGGCAAGCTGGGCGGGACAGGCCCGGGAGATGCGCTGGTTGCAGGACCTGGCGACCCTGCTCCAACCCGGACAACCCATCTACGTCGCGTTTTACGCCGCGGGGATCATTTTCTTTTGCTTTTTTTATACTGCCGTCGTTTTCGACCCGAGAGAGACTGCGGAAAACCTGAAAAAATCGGGCGCATTCATTCCCGGTATGAGGCCGGGGGAACAGACGTCCCGCTACCTCGACAGCGTACTGACGAAATTGACCATGGTCGGCGCCATCTACATTACCTTCGTGTGCCTGTTGCCGGAGTTCCTGATCCTGCAATATAACGTGCCGTTTTATTTCGGCGGGACGTCATTGTTGATTATCGTGGTTGTGGTAATGGACTTCATGGCGCAAATCCAGGCGCACCTGATGTCGCACCAGTATGAAGGCGCGTTGAAGAAGGCGAACCTGAAAAGCCACGGGCGGCGCATATAACGGGAGAGTGAAGAAATGAAAGTCAGGGCTTCAGTAAAAAAGATCTGCCGTAACTGCCGCATTATTCGCAGGCGGGGAAGTGTCCGGGTGATCTGTTCGGACCCGCGCCACAAGCAGAGACAGGGGTGAACCGTATGGTAGCTCGTGACTCTTTGAATCATGCGGGGACAGAATTCAATTCTGTCCCCTGCCGGAAAATTAACCGGAGATAAAACAGATGGCTCGAATAGCAGGCGTAAATATTCCGGACCAAAAGCATGTCAGCATATCCCTGACCCATATTTACGGGATAGGCGGTACTACTGCCCGGAAAATCTGTTCCGCAACGGGAATAGAACCTGGTGTCAAGGTATCTGCGCTCAGCGAAGATCAGCTTGACCTGTTGCGGGCGGAAGTCACCAATTACGAACTCGAAGGCGATTTGCGCAGGGACGTGTCCATGAATATCAAACGCCTGATGGACCTGGGTTCGTACCGGGGTATCCGCCACCGCCGCGGACTGCCCTTACGCGGCCAGCGCACCCGCACCAACGCCAGAACGCGTAAAGGGCCGCGCCGCATCATCAAGAAATAACACGAAGAGAGAATGAATGGCTAAACCGAGAGGCACCAGAAAGAAGGTCAAGAAAACGGTAGTGGATGGTATCGCGCATGTCCATGCGTCGTTTAACAATACCATCATCAATATTACCGACAGGCAGGGGAATACCCTTGCATGGGCGACAGCCGGCGGCAGCGGCTTCCGCGGTTCGCGCAAAAGCACGCCGTTTGCAGCGCAGATCGCGGCGCAGAAAGTGGGTGAAGTGGCAAAGGACTTCGGCATGAAGAACCTGGACGTGAATATCAAGGGTCCGGGACCGGGACGGGAATCGGCGGTACGCGCATTGAATGCACTGGGCTACAAGATCACCAATATCAACGACGTGACGCCTATCCCTCATAATGGTTGCCGTCCGCCGAAAAAAAGGCGCGTCTAGGGAGGAGATATGGCTCGTTACCTCGGACCCAAATGCAAGTTGAGTCGGCGTGAAGGCGTTGACCTGTTCCTGAAAAGCCGCGCCCGGCCGATTGAATCCAAGTGCCAGATTGACAAGCCGCCCGGACAGCAGGGGATGAGGTCAAAGAGGCTGTCGGATTATGCCGTGCAACTCAGGGAAAAACAAAAACTGCGGCGTATTTACGGGGTGCTGGAAAAGCAGTTCCGCCGTTATTACAAGGAAGCGGTAAGGCGCAGGGGTTCTACAGGCGAGAACCTGTTACAGATACTGGAATGCCGCCTGGACAACGTGGTGTTCAGGATGGGATTTGGCTGCACGCGCAACGAAGCCAGGCAACTGGTAAGCCACAAGTCGGTGCTGGTAAACGGGCAGTCCGTGAACATTCCGTCTTACCAGGTCAATCCGGAGGACCAGATTGAGATCAGGGAAAAGAGCAAGAAGCAACTGCGTATCCAGGATTCGCTCAACGTCGCAGAACAAATCGGGTTTCCCGAATGGGTCGATGTCGACACCAAGAAGATGGCGGGAACATTTAAATCCATGCCTGAGCGCAATGAATTACCATCGGATATAAACGAACAGTTAGTAGTAGAACTTTATTCCAAGTAAGCAGCTACAGGAAGAATATCTATGCCCTCTACATTCAGTGAATTGTTAAAGCCGCGCCGGGTTGATGTGGAAAACATCAATGCAACGCTGGCGAAAATAACCATAGAACCGTTGAACCGCGGTTTTGGACATACCCTGGGCAATGCCCTGCGGCGGGTTTTATTATCGTCCATGTCCGGTTGCGCAGTGACCGAAGTGGAAATAGACGGCGTGCTGCATGAATACACGACCATAGACGGCGTGCACGAGGATGTTACGGATATCCTGCTCAACCTGAAGGAGCTGGCAATCAGCCTGCATGCCCGGGATGACGTTACCCTGTCCTTGAACAAGACGGGGCCGGGGGAAGTCAAGGCAGGTGACATCAAGCTGGATCACGACGTGGAGATCGCCAACCCGGATCACCTGATCGCCCATCTCACCCGTGCCGGTGAATTGAACATGAGTATCATCGTTGAGCGCGGGCGCGGGTATCGCCCTGTCATAGTCGGCAGCCCGGATGATGATATCGGACAGAGCATAGGCCGGTTGAAACTCGATGCCTCGTTCAGTCCGGTTAAACGAGTTTCCTATGACGTGCAGAGCGCGCGCGTGGAACAACAGACCGACCTGGACAAGCTTATCCTGGAGGTGGAAACGAACGGCACCATAGACCCGGAAGAAGCCATCAAGGAAGCGGCGCTCATCCTGCGCAACCAGTTGTCTATTTTTGTTGACCTGGAAGCCGAACAAACCGAGGAAACGCCGGTAGTGAGTGACGAACCGGAAATCGACCCCATCCTGCTGCGCCCCGTCGACGACCTGGAACTCACGGTGCGTTCGGCAAACTGCCTGAAGGCGGAAAGCATCTATTACATCGGCGACCTTATCCAGCGCACGGAAATGGAATTATTGAAGACTCCGAACCTGGGCAAGAAATCCCTGACTGAAATCAAGGACGTGCTCGCCTCCCGCGGCCTCTCGCTGGGCATGAGACTGGAGAACTGGCCCCCTTCCGACCTGTACGAGGAAAGGGAAATGTCGGTGATATCACACTGATAGCGGCGGGAATTCGACATGCGACATAGAGAAAGCGGGCGGAAACTGAACAGGAACAGCAGTCACCGTACCGCCATGTTCCGCAATATGGCCGTTTCGCTGGTACGCCATGAAGTGATCAAGACCACCCTGGCCAAGGCAAAGGAACTGCGGCGCGTGGCCGAACCGTTGATCACACTTGCAAAAACGGATTCCGTAGCCAGGCGCAGGATGGCATTCGCCCGCCTGCGCGACAGGCCTATGGTGACAAAACTGTTTAATGAACTGGGACCGCGCTACAAGAGCAGGCCGGGCGGTTACCTGCGCATACTGAAATGCGGTTTCAGGGCCGGCGACAAGGCGCCGATGGCCATCGTGGAACTGGTTGACCGGCCTGTAACGAGTTCGGAAGAAAATAACGACAACACGGAAAGTTGATATAAAAATTATAAAGTGGTAACGACTCAAAGCCGGACATCGTCCGGCTTTTTGTTTTACGGAAAATCTCCGGGGTCAGAGTAAGAAATTCGTTAGAATTTTTACTCTGACCCCAAATATCCAAGATGGTAGTATATTCGCAATATCCAGTTAGCTATGCAAAACTACAGTTACAACAACCCGGAAGCTCTTAAGTCCCTTATCGACCCCGCTCGCGTGCACCGGGACGTCTACGTCAGGGAAGAGATCTTCAAACTGGAAATGGAGCGGATCTGGGGGCAGGCCTGGATCTACGTCGGCCATGAAAGCCAGGTCAGGTCCGCCGGAGATTATCTCACCACGACCATCGGCCTGACTCCCGTCATCATGGTCAGGGACATGAACGGCAGGGACATCAACGTGCTGGTGAACCGCTGCGGGCACCGGGGCGCGCAGGTCTGTGAGGCCCGCAGCGGCCGCGCCGACGGAATATTCAAGTGCCCCTATCACGGCTGGACCTACCGGACCGACGGGGCCTTGCGTTCACAGCCGAGCCCCGCCGGCTACCGGGACGTGGGCTTTGACGCCGGCGCAACCGAATTCGGCATGCCCCGGGTAGCCCGGACCGGGCAATACCGGGGCTTCGTGTTTGCTTCCCTGTCCGCGACGGGTCCGGACCTGGCCGACTTCCTCGGAGACATGCGCGAGACTATAGACAACATGGTGGACCGGGCGCCGGAAGGCGCCGTGGAGGTAACCGGAAAGACCTGCCACCGGTTCCGCCACCCGGTCAACTGGAAATTCTTTACCGAGAACCTGCATGACGCCATGCACCCCATGGTGGCCCATGCCGGCACCAGTGATGCGGTAAGGCAATACAAGGAGCAGCTTGCGCCCGACCATGCCCCGCTGCCGGAAGCGGAAGTGATAGCCCCGTTCGGCGGTTCCTATGACTTCTTTGACGAGATGGGATTTGTCGGGTTGCCGCACGGGCACGGTTACATGGGCGGCGGGATAAGTATTTTCAGCCACTACCAGGTCTATCCCGATTACCTGGAGGCGATGGAACAAGTCTATGGCAAGGAGCGCACCGAGGAAATCCTCTCGTTCAACCGCCACAACGGCCTGATCTACCCGTCCTGCACGATACGGGACAATATCCAGTCCGTACGCGTGGTCATCCCCGTCTCGGTCAACGAGACCATCATTGAATCCTGGACCTTCAGGCTGAAAGGCGCACCGCCGAACATGCTGGAGCGCACCCTGCGCTATTCCCGTCTGATCAACTCCCCGGCGTCGATGGTAGGCCCGGATGACCTGGACTGCTATATCCGCATCCAGGAAAGCGCCGAGGCCGGCGCCATTGAATGGATAGACATGCACCGCCACTACGGCAGGGAACAACGGGACGGGGACAAGGTAAGGGCCACGGGCACCAGCGACATGGTATTACGCAACCAGTATGCCGCCTGGCTTGAGTACATAACCTGACATGGCGGGCGACAAATTACAGAACGGTATCAGAGACCTGATCCGCCTGGAGACCCGCTGCCTGAACGAAGCGGATCTGGAAACCTGGAGCTCCCTGTTCACGGAAGACGGCTATTACTGGATGCCGCTGGAACGGGCGCAGACCGACCCCGAACAACACGATTCTCTGATCTACGACAACCGCGCCCTGATGGAAATGCGCAGGTACAACCTGCATAACCCGTTATCGCCGTCCATGCAGCACGAGGTGCGGTCGGTGCGCATCCTGTCGGAACCGGACATCGATTTGTCGGCGGGACCTGTCGGCGACATTATCGTCAGGGCCGACGTTATTGCCGTCATCCATCACCGCAAGCAGGATACCTATGCCGGCGCCATCACCTGGCGCCTGGTGCGGACGGAGGAGGGCCTGAAAATAAAGTCCAAGCGCGTGGACCTGCTCAACGCAGACGCGCCGCTGGACAGCATCATGATGTACATCTAAACTCTCATGATCAGTTCTCTGCACGCCCCGATTGCATGTAACTGAGAAACGCCAGGGCCACGGGCAACCCGCGGCCCCGACGTTGGCTAACGCCTCGTCCTGGTGCACACTGGCGGGGCGGGAGCGAGACTGAGGACGCTTTTTTTTTGCGGCGCCTTATGAGCCCGACTCTAAACTGTTCCCGAGCAACGGCATCGTGCCCCGCTTTGTACCCGGCACTGCCGAGGACGCACAGCAAAATGCGCCGTCTCCCATCCGGGAGACGAGCCAGCTGCCCGTTGCTCCCGTTCCCGCACCCTGTATCACACCACCCATTTGGAGGAAGCGTTATGTCTGATAGTGTACACACTGATACCTTAAACGTCATCCACGCCCGCGCCGCCGGCCTGGACGTGCACAAGATGCAAATCACCGCCACCGTGCGCCTGGCCCGGCCCAATGCCGAGGCCGAGACCCACACCCGCAGCTTCAGCGCCCTGCCCGCCGGCCTTGGCGAGTTGGTCGATTGGCTGCTGGACCACCAGGTCAGCGCCGCCGTGATGGAGGCCACCGGCGTCTACTGGGAGGTCGTCTTCGAGGCCCTGGAGAGCGCCGGCATCGAACCGATACTGGTGCACGCCCAGCACGTCAAGCAACTCAAGGGACGCAAGACCGACATCGCCGACAGCGTCTGGCTGGCGCGTATCTGCCAGTTCGGCCTGTGCGCCCCCAGCTTCGTGCCCCCCGCCGACTTCCGCGCCCTGCGCAAGGTGTCACGCCAGCGCCACAAGGTCGTGCGCCTGCGCGCCACCCTGCGCACCCGCATCCACCAGGTCCTCGACGGCGCCGGCCTCCGGGTCGGCGGCCTGCTCTCAGACCTGTTCGGCGTCAACGGACGCCGCATCCTCGAGGGACTGGCGGCCGGACGCGCCCCGGACAACATCCTGGCGTCCCTCTCCGGCCACGTCCGGCCCCGACTCACGGCACTGGACGATGCCCTCAGCGCGCCCCTGCGTCCACATGCCCGCTTTGTCCTGCAGGACCAACTGGCCGCGTTCGAGCAGGCCGAGACCCGTATCGCCGACTACGATGCCTTCATCGAACAGCAACTCACGCCCTGCCAGCAACAACTCGACCTGTTGATGACCCTCCCAGGCATCGACCACAGCGCCGCCCGCGCCATCCTCATCGAGCTGGGCCCCGACGTCCGCGTCTTCCCCTCCGCCCGCCACTGCGCCGCCTGGGCCGGCCTGTGCCCCGGCAACAACGAGAGCGCCGGCAAACGCCGCCACGGCCGCACCCGCAAGGGCAATCCCTTCCTGCGCACCCTCCTCATCGAGTGCGCACACGGCGCCGCCCGCACCCACCACTGCCAGTTCAAAGGCTACCACAAAGCCCTCACCGTGCGCCGCGGCTATAAACGCGCCACCGTCGCCACCGCCCACAAACTGCTGCGCATCCTCTACCGCATGCTGGCCACCGACACCCCCTACCACGACCCGCACACCGACTACGAGGCCCTGATGGTGAAACGCAACGCACCGCGCTGGTTCAAAATGCTGGAAAAATACGGCTACCACGCCCCGGACGGGGCAACCGCCCTGCCGGACGCCGCCTGACCGGGACCGGGGTCACACCACCCCGTTACACCCCCCGGCGCCGCCGCCGCAACGCCCCTCCCGACCACAGGCCAGCGCGGGGCCACCTGACAGGCCGGCATGGGCAGCGACGCAACGCCAGCTTCCGTTACGGTCTCACCCTGTGAAGACCGCCCCCCTGCGCGCGCCCTGAGGCCGGAATGGTATAATTAAGTTACATAGCAAAAAGGGGACAGATTTATTTTTTTCCTCTCAAAGATAAATTTGTCCCCTTTTCTATTTTCTGAATGGTTACAGCAATTTAAAATCTGCCGAAAGCTTCGACCAGTGGGATCTCAGGACTTCCTTGTGCAGTTCATGCATGGGCAGGTTCTGCAACATCCCCGGCCACAGGTCGCGGGCTGCTGTCAGAGCATCAAGCAAGTGTACTTTTACCGCAGGCCACGGAACGCCTATCCGCTCACTCCAGGTCTGAAAGGCTTTCAGGCTGATGGAATACCATTTTTTCTGTTTGCCAAGGTTTAATGCGATACCGGTTTCGCCCGGGACGTACGGCAGCGTCGACACGATGTCGTAGGCAGGAGCCAGTTTCGGGTTGACGCCATCGGAATAAATCAGGGTCCAGTTCTTCAAATGAGCATCGCCGTTAGCCAGCAGGATATTCGCCAGGAGGCGCCGGGCCATTTGCTGGATGTCTCCCAATCCACCCTCGCCATAACGATACAGTGCGTTAGCAACCTGTTCGTAATTGGCCTTTCCATACTTATCGTGGGCGAAAAACTCAAATACCTGGGCGAAGTCTTCCGTATGGATACGCCCCCGGGCGCTACGGTCGAAACGGCGGATGGCATAAGCATGCGCCTCGTCCGGCAATTGGATTGAAGGCAGGTTGTCCAGTGTGTCCAGGGAAATGAGAGTTATCTCGGGAATATCCACGCCGATTGATTCAGCCAGTTTCATGGCGCTGTATTCGTTTTCCGGTACGTTCCTGTGAAGAGTGGACGGTGTTTTAACAATCCAACTATCAGTCCCCAACTCAGCGCTGATGTTGTACCGTCCGTCTTGCCGGATAGTGGAAAATTTCATTTGGATACCGGCCAGTGAAAACTCTGGCGCACCTCCTGCAATATCAATTTGAACCGCTTCAATGTGGTTCCGAGCGGACAATGCCCATTCCGGAATCTCACCGGCGGGCACTGGCGCCGCAATGATAGCCCCGGGCAGGTTATTGCCGGTCCATGCCAGTAACGGAAATTCGTTTGCGGGATGAATTTTCAATGCCCCGGATAGCAGTTCCCGTAGCGCGCCTTCCGGCAACAGGTTGGACAGGACGGCCGGGACTCTCTGGGAACTTACCAACACCCTGTCCAGGTAGTTGGGGTTTATAGTTTGAGTCAGAGTCAGTGTGGGCCGGTCCTGTTCCCGCAAGGCCTTATATTCCGGATCAAAAGTCAGGATATTCTTGCCGCCGGTGTAATGGGTGAGTATTCCGATTCTCTGTCCGTGCAGTGTCAATCGTAATGCTTCTACGGATTCCACCACCCGGTTCGCCGTTCCCATTGTTATTCATCCTCGAATTCTTTCAACATTGAGGACCATGAGGATTCTTTGACCTCATCCTGCCAATCAGGACCGGCAGGTTTGAGGTCATAGTCATGCTCACCGAGCCGCAGCATGTTTTCCAAGTGCCGAACCTGCTCGCGGGGAGCTATCAGCAGTTCCAGACCCATTCCTTCTAGGACGCGCAGAAGAGAGGACACCCGTATGTCATGACCGGCCTCAACGCGTTGGTATTGTTGCTGTGACATGCCGATTTTCATCAGCATATCCGACTGCTTCAAACCCAACTCGCGGCGACGCTTCCCGATCCCGGATGATAGTTCAATCAATGTTTTCATGATGGCTGACCAGGTTACTCAACAGATACAATATATTAGTAGTTTAATCACAATTATACAATAAAATTATTGTATTTCAACAAGAATACATTAAATTTATTGTAAATTGCCTGAAAACAATGACTAGATTGTATAATGAAGAAAATACATCATATATATTGTAGATATGGAGGAGGGTGACAGCTACGTCCCTGTATGTAATATTGGTGGAGGCGGCCGGAGTCGAACCGGCGTCCGCGAGCCATCAACCTTCGGTTCTACATGCTTAGCCGTATCTTTATATTTAATCGCCTGTTACCCGAAACGGCGGGGGAACGCAGGCAACGATTCCCTTAAGCTTTAGCGAATCCGCCCGGGACGGACTTCATCGCGAGCTTGTGTCTGTGACCCCTGAGTAGAAAGCACAAGCACATTTCAGTCAGAGGCTGGCCGGCTCTAAGCGGCCAGAGCGTAGTTGTACTTTTCGTCAACTATTAAAGTTTGCAGATGGATTAACGAGGTTACCTGCACCTCGGCATGCCCCTTGGGATTCAGCACCCTCGTCGAAACCAGGTACGCCCCCATGACAACGAATGATATCCGGGAACCTGAATATCAGACTGGTAATATAGCGATTTTATGGGTGAAACTCAAGGATGCGTTAAACTGCATCAAGTTCGTCACTCAATGTATCAAACCGGAGGAGTAAAACACTGTGTATAGAGTCATGCGAATCTTTTGATCTGATTCACACGAAAATGAGAATCACCCTCTGTTAAAGTGGTTTGTTAAGTCTTGCGGCCGATGTCGCATAGGGATCACACCATTTTGGTCTGCTACAGATGCTGGAAATCAGACTGGCGGAGACCAGGTTGTGGTCCAGTAATCATCAGTCTCGAAGGTGAGATTGTTGAGGGTGTCGAGGTCTGTCAGGGTGAGCAGCCAGGCTTTGATGTCGTGGTAGCGGGTGAGGCGCCGGTCGCGTTCGGCGTGGCCGGCGGCGATGCGGCGTTGCAGTTCATAGTCTGCGCCCGGCTCCATGGCCCGGAGGCGCTGGTGGTTTTCGTCCTGGGTGTTATCTTCGCCGTAGGCGCGGGTTATGAGGGTCTCGCAGGCCGTGCGCAGGCGGGCGATTGCCTGTTGTCGCCTTGCCTCGATTGCCCACTTGATAAGCATTTCCCATGTAGGTTTGGCTGCACAATTTTCCTCAGACCCCTTGCTAGATAAGAACTCAGGCGGGTTCCACTGATACTCATTCCACGCCTCCTCAGTATTCAGAGGCTTAACCTTGCTCTGTCCCTGGCCGGGAACAACACCATGCGGCAAATCACGGTATATTGGAACGTTATTCTCAGCATCCCAAGTAGGTAAGGTTTGCATATAACTAATCGCAAGATTAAATTGTTCCTCTGTCAATTCGTTCATCTATAAAACCTCACGGTTAATCTTGCGCCGGTAGCAGGCCAATCCGCAGAACCAGAATGATCCCACTCCCAAAGCGATTTGTTAAAAACCCCAGGCCCACTACCAGTACTAAAAGTCGCACTAGTTCTGTTAAATCTTGAGGTAGTTCCTCCTTCTTCAATTTCCATATAAGAAAAAGTGGCACCAGAGTTACTGGTCCCTCTAGGCATATACAACCGAGTGTGATTAGCGTTCTCAAACTGTATTAATGCGTCGATCTCTATTCGGCTATCAGAGTTGCTAACAGAGATAGAACCGTAGGAAGAATTAGCATACCGCTCGGAAGCGGAACTGTCTAAAGTTTCGCTGTATCCGTCCGTTCCTCCCCCTGATCCGGCGGGAGTCTCAGCCGTTATAGTTGCCTCATAAACCGGAGCAGTATCGCCAACGTCCAGCGCACTGGTATCGGTCAGATTTTGCCCCGCCACCGTAGCAGTTACCGTCAGCGTAGCAGCGTCCGTACTGTCCTGGTCTCTGGCATAGATACGATTGGTTGTTTCGGTATTTCCAGAGGAGATCGTTGTATTTTCGCTGGTAAGGAGACCGTTGCTGAGAAACGATATATCTGTACCTGCCCCACTGCCAGATAACGCCCAGGATACGGTTACATTGCCGGGCGCAGCCGGGCTTAATGTAGCTGTAAAAACCTGACTGTCCCCTTCTGGAATATCTGCGCTGGAGGGCGATAGCGTTAAGACATACGTCGCCGCTTGGACATTCACCGTCACGTTGCTTGTCCCCTGCCAGGCACTTTCCCCATCCTCAGTCTTAGACCGCACTTGTGCGTAGTACGTCCCATTGGCAAGCCCGGTGAAATCCTCAGTCAACGTACTGGCATTATTCGTTCTTGTACTTCCAACCTGACTGTCATCGTCATCAAATAACCGAACCTCAAATTCCCTGGTATTCGCCGCTCCCGACCCCCAATCACTCGGCGCAGTATAAGTAACTCTTATGTCGTTCTGCTCTGTCCCGGAGCTATAGTCTCCTACCGTAGCGCTCACGCTACCCGGCGCGCCCGGGGCGCTAACGGAAACAACCTCAGGGTTATCTTTAATCCCCAGGATGCTCAAAGCCGTAAAGGATATGGCACTGGCGGAATCGCCGAAACTGCCCGTTTGACGTGCCTCAAGTGTGACTACAGTCCCTAGCGCATTGATTGTAGCCCTGATTTCTGCTCTTGTTTCCTGCCGTAATGTTTTGGTTCCCGCCGCAGGAAGCACCCCGAATACATCAGGCTGCCCGATTATTAAAATAGAAGAGTGCTTAGTCCTGTTGATTGCATTCTCAAGAGTTATTGCTTCAGTATCCGTCCTGTTCACAATGCCGGTTGTGAGCGATACCGACCTGTTCCCGCTCCAGAGCGTATCCACATTCAACACGTCTGCAATCAGTTCGTTCGTTACCAACTTAGACGCGCTCAGCGTCCCCTCGATATCGGCATCTACAACCTTTATATTAAGTGCAGAGAGGTTTTCGACATCAAGTTTCCTGGCGCCTATCGCGCCGTCAAAAAAGTAGTTTCCGGACAGTTTCACGTCCACGACCAGCCAGGCCGTGCCGTCCCAATAGCGCGTTTCCGTCCAGCCGGCGATGTCGTTGTCCGGGTCCGGGTCCCGGTACTGGGTCACCATGTCCGTGATGACGTTATTGCCTTTGGTCGTTTTATTTGCGATCTGGTTCGACCAGGCGCCGGCGGTGTTCTCCACCGGCGGGTAGGTTTCCGCGCTGCGGGTCTGCGAGGCCAGTATCGAGGCGTGGAACCCGTTGGCCTGCCAGTCCGTCCAGTGCGTCCAGGAGCCGGAGACACCATACCTGTAAGCGACCCAGGCATAAGGGTTTGTGGTGTCCGGGGCGTTGTAGGCGGCGGTTGCCCCGGTGGGAATGTAATTGTCCCGCATGCGTTGAGCGCTCGTTGATCTGGCCGTATTGGGCCTGAGTGGGGTGGAGGTGAGCCGGTAGATGCGCTGTATTAACAGGGCGCCCAAATTGGCCGAGCCGCCGGCCTCGCCGTCATTAACAGTGAACGTGTCGCTCGATCCGTCCGAGTACGTGACGGTGACAACGCCTGTGTCAACGTCCCTTGAGACATCCATGACCTGTTTGATGGGCACGTCCGTCGACGTCCCGTCGGTCGTGGTAATCTTGACCCCTGTATTGGTGGCGGAGACACTCGAAATCCCGACACCGTCTTCGCCGTCCTCAGACCAGTACTTATAGGCTTTCTCCTGCTCCCAGGCCACCGTGCCGATGTTCGCGTCCTTCGCCGGGAAGCCTTGCACGCGGCGCTTGAAGGGGTGGACAAACGGTTTCGTGGCGGAGACATCTTTCGGCACCCCATCAAAATACTTGTTCTGCCCCCGGGTGACGCCCTTGGCGGTGGCCAGGCCCGGGATGTCGAAGTGCCAGTCCGGATCCGGCAGGTTGGCCGAGCCGCTTATCGTCCCGCCCAGCGCCGTCGCGCAGTAAACATACTCAAGCCCCCCGCCGTCAACGCCGTCCAGGGCGGTGGAAAAGCGCAGGTCGACGTTGCCGTCGACCAGGTTGTGGGCGTCCTCTTCAATCGCGTCCATGAACGTCAGGGCGAAGCGGTACACGTCGCCGGTCTTCTGTTTGGCGGTGATGAACCATCCCAGCCAGAAATCGTTGTCGTCGAACCAGACCACCACGTCGCCGGCCTGCACCCCATCGTAGTAGTGCGACTGGTCCGTGCCGGCGGCGTCCTGTTTGTGCACGTAGAGGTAGGCGGCGGCCTTGACGTTGGCCGGGGTGATGACGCTGTTGCCGGAGAACGCGGCCGCGTTGGAGAACTTGTACTGCCCGGCGGCGGTCAGGCTGCCGCTCTCCTGGTCGTCATAGACCAGGATGCGGCCGGCGCCGGGCAGGGCGCTCCTGCCCCATTGCCGGTACGCCGGCTCCTGCTCCCAGGCCACCGTGCCGATGTCCGCATTCGCCGCCGGAAACCCCTGCACCCGGCGTTTGAAGCGGACCACGTAGGGGCGGTCAGCGCCCAGGTTGGCGGGCGTACCGTCGTAATATTTATTCTGCCCGCGGGTGACGCCGTTGGCGGTGGCCAGGCCCGGGATGTCGAAGTGCCAGTCCGGATCCGGCAGGTTGGCCGAGCCGGTGATGGCGGCGGCCGTGGCCCTGGCGCAGAAAACGTACTCGTATTCGCCGCCGTCGACACCATCGGCGCCCTCTATCGGCGCCTCCGGGGTCACGGTGACGGTCTCAAAATCGCTCTTGTTGCCGCTGTGGTCGCGGTGGCGCACCCAGACTTTCAGCTCATCGGTGCCGGTGAGCCCCAGGCGGGTAAATTGCGTGCCTGTCACCTCGGCGCGGGGGGTAGCGTTGTCGGCGTCGGTCTCGTCCGGCGCCGAATCCCGTATTTCCGTGGCGGCGTAGTCCGGCTCGGTGGGGGCGTCCCAGTGCACCACGTAGGCGCCCGGCAGCCCTGAGGCGCCCAGGTTCAACGGCTCCTCCGGCGCCAGGTTGTCGCCGCCGATCTCGTAGGTGACGGTCAGGGCCGGGCCGGTCGGGGCAACCTCCGAGCCGGGCACCGCGGTGATGGTCAGGGTGCCGCTGGGCTGCTCTATCCACGAGGCCCGGGTCTCACCGCCGCTGAGCGCCGCGACCGTGCGCACGGCCTCGTCGTTCAGCTGCGCCTGGATGACGCCGCCGCGCCAGTCGCCGGCGACGGTGAGCGTCACCACAATCTCGGCTGCAAAGCCGCCGCCGACCTCTATCGGGTTTTCAGATACCTGCATATCGACGACCGCCGGGAACCTGTAGCGGTTGACCGGCAGCGGGTCGGTCAGGGCCAGGTCCTTGGCCGCGTAGTATTCGGGCACGTCGTCGATACCCACAAAACGGAACCGCTCGGTGGACTGCGGCACCACCTCGATGATCTTGACCCGGTTGGGGGTCTTATCGCCGGAATAGAAGCGCCAGAGCACGTCCTCGGCCTGCACGCCGGGATCTGCCTTGGCGGCCAGGCCACCGTTATCCGGCGCGCCCGGCAGGGGCGTGAGCAGCGTGGGCGTGTCCGTCTCGCCGGTGCTGCCGGCGCCGTCCGGGTGTTGCGCCTCGGTCAGGTGCAGGGTGCCGTCCGCCAGGCGGAATTCCAGGTAATCCTTGTCCTCGCTGATGGTGATCTCCGCGGACAGCGCCGGCGCGCTTTTGGTGCCGCCGATGAGGCGTCCGGTCACGCCGCCGGAGATGAGGTCGTGGCTGACGTTTGCCACGTCGCCGCGGGGCAGGGTCTGCCCTTCGGGGCCCATTTCCCAGCTCAGGCGGCGCTTGTGGTAGAGCTGGCGGGCGGCGATGAGGTTGGTCTCCTCCTTGGCCTGGTCGCGGCTGGTGACGCCCTGGAGCGTCACGGTGGCCGTGCGCGTCGGCGCGGTGACGCCGTTGCCCAGGCGCCGCAGCTCCGCGTACTGCCAGTCGAAGGCCGGGTCCACGTAGCGGGTCACAATTTCGTCGGCCAGGCGCCCGTCCGGGTAGTCCACCGCGAACGAGCCGGCAATGACGTTGGCCGGCGTCACCATGGCCGAGTGCGGGCGGTTTTCCTGGTTGTAGACCACGCCGAGCTTGCCGGTCTGCCAGGTGAGCGAGGCGCGCCCGCAGCGGGCGATGACGGTCATCACCTCCACCACCGACATGCCCCGGTCGATGACCAGGTTGCAGGTCAGGCCGTTAGTGTCGCACCAGGTGCGCCAGGCCTCGAGGGCCGCGTGGTCGATGCGGGCATCGGCCAGGCCCAGGCCGCCGACGAGCCGTCCCTCGGCGTAGACCCCGCGGGCGAACCAGCGCAGGATTTCGGCGGGGTTGCTGCTGGGAGCCGGATCGCTCCAGGCGCTGCCGTCCCAGGTCGGCGCCAGGTTGCGCACCAGGCCGGAGAGGCGGGCGATGCGGCTGTTCAACTGGCCGCTGGCGCGGATGCGCAGGGCCAGGCGGGTGCGGCCGGTGGCGTCCGCGTCCGCCACCTGGTAGGTGCGCAGGGCGGTCCAGGCCACGTCGTCCACGGTGCGGGTGTCCGAGCTGGGCGCGGTGGTGCGGCTGACCCGCACCTCCCACTGTTGCGGGGACGGGTCCGTGTCCACCTCTATGGTTTCGGTGTGGCGCACCGGCTCGGCTGAGCTGCCGGTCAGCGTGACGTTCTTGGCTGTCCAGCTGTCTGATGAGTCGGCAATCCGGTATTCGATTTTGACGGTGACCGACTGCGAGCGCGGCTTGCCCTTCTTGTTGTACCGGACCAGCCGGGCCACGAAGTCGAACCCGAGCTGGTAGGCGCGCTCGGAGCCGGTGCGCTCCACCGGGCTGGTGTCCTCCAGGGGCACGCCGGCCAGGGTGTCCACGTCGCCGGCGACGAGGGTAATCGGCTCGCCGGGCAGCGCCAGCTGTTGCTCCACGGCCGCCAGCGCGTTGGCGCCCGTATAACCGGTCCATTGAGTGTATATGGTGCCGAACCCCTGGACGTTGTGGGGTACCGTGTGGGTGGATGGGGCGGCCTTGCGGGTAAAACTGCCCAGGGGCGTATCGCCGATGCGCAGGTCCGAGATGTCCAGATTGCCCACCCCGAAATCAAACACCTGGTTGAGGTACTGCTCGCCGCCGATGAATTCCACGTACTCCACCGCGGCCAGGTCCGGGAACACCCGGTGCTCGCCCAGGGTCATCAGCACCGGCTCGTAGGGCCGCGGGCGGTTGGCCCCGCCGCTGATGGAGTACTGCTGGCCGGGTTTCTGGCCGTCGTCCGGCGCATCGGGCGGCTCCACGGGAAACAGGGCATTGACGATAAGGCCGCCGACGATAGTGATGCCGGCGGACAGCAGGCCGGCCGAGAACCCGGTCAGGCCCAAGGCGCCGGGCACGTAGAACGACAGGGCCAGCACCGCGATGGTGAGGATGATGTTAATCGGGTTGGTGTCGCCGCCCTGGAGGCGGGCGCGCACGGTCAGCACGTCGTCGGGCTGGACCCGGACCAGCGCCATCTCACCGGGCGCCACCAGGCGCCCGTTCAGCATCACCACCAGGTCCGCGGGCGGCACGCCGGGCAGCAGATCGCCCAGGAGACGCACCAGGGGCGTATCCGGGGCAGCGTACACCGTGGTCGTGTAGCGTTGCTCAGCGGTGAGCGGGTGCGGCCACAGGTCGGCTTTGACGTTGGGCTTGTCGGGCAGGATCAGGTCCACCGGCAGATCTCCGTCAATTCCAGGCAGCGGGTAAAGAGGTCCCGGAGCGGGTGGCGCACCACGCCGATATCGGCCAGGCAGTGGAGCACGTACAGGTCGCCCTCGACGACCATCAGCACGCCCACGTGGTGCCCCAGGGACACGCGCCGGCCGGCGGCGCGCATCAGCACCACGTCGCCCTCCCGGGCCGGCTCGTTGGCTTCCAGGGGGCGGGCGAGCACGCCGGTCATGTGCTCGATTTGTTTGTCCCGGTCGCGTACGCCCTCGGCGGCGGCCGGCAGCGCCACGGCGCGCCCGAACTGCTCGGCCATCACCTCGACTACCAGGTGCGAGCAATCGTACTCGCCCCGGATGTAGGGTTTGCCCACCCAGCGGTCGGACCAGTGCATTTAGAACAGCCCCGGGGAGTGGCTGGGGTCGTGCCGGATCTGCACCGCGGGGCGGTGCAGCACCGGGTCGAATCCGAGGCGGGCGGTGACCTGGTGGTGGGTGACGGTCATGCCGACGATGTCCAGGTCCAGCGCCCACTCCACCGTGGTGGCGCCGGCGCCGGACACGGACACCGACATCATGCGCACCGCGGCCCCGGCGCCGCCGCCGGACGCCTCGATCCACTGCGTCAGGGCGGCGCCGACGTTGTCCATCACCAGCTCGGCGCGGGGTACCTGGCCCTCCACGTCGTCGGCGAGGCGCGCGCCGAAGGTCAGGGCGATGTAGTTCTCGCCGCCGATGACGTGGTCGCGGGCGTCGTTGACGACCCGTATCGGCGTGGTGATGTCCGGGTGCGTGATTTGCAGGGCGATGACGACGGCGCTCTCCGGCGCCTGGGCCCGGATGGCCTGTTGCCAGAGGTCGGTGGATGTGGAGGTGTCAGGCATCAGGAGAGGTCCGCGCCGGTGGATAGTACGACCGTAGCTCTTGGGTTGCCTCCAATTCCACCACCTGCGTCCAGATTGTTAGCATAGGTTACAAACTCGCTCAGCTCATCCGCGTTGCTGGGTGTCCAGACGTAGGGGTCGGTGAAGTCGTCAGCGAGCTCAACGGTGAGCGAGCGACTGCCGACGGTAAAGGTTATGGTCAGGTCCTGCTCTACGGCCGATTTCAGATCATCGCTGACACTGCCTCTGCTCATAGCCAAGGTCACGTTCGTATCCAGTCGAAGTTCTCGAAGCGTGCCCTGGCGGCCGTCTGCCATCCAGGCCGCTGGTATGGCCTGGCGGAGGTTGAGCCACCAGACACGACCGGAGGCATTCAGCAGTGCGTCATTAGTCTCAAATGTCAGCTCGGTCCGGTCCGGCAGCACCGCGTCGGTCGCCCCGGACGTGGCCGTTTTGCCCGTGGCCTCGGCGTCATTGTACGAGGCCACCGCCCGCAGGGTCTTGCCCACGTCCGCCGCCACCGGCGTGTAGCTGGCGTTGGTCGCGCCGGTGATGTCCGCATAGCCTGTCTCCGTGCTGCGCTGCCACTGCCAGGTCAGGCCGGTCACGGAGCCGTCCGGATCGGTCAGGCTCGCCGTGATGGCCGTGTTGACCCGCGCCGCGGTGACATCCAGCGTGACCACGCCCGGATCGTCCACGTCCGCCACCTTGCCGGTGCGCCCGCTCGTGGCGGATTTGCCGGTGCCCTGGGCGTCATCATAGGAGGCGATTGCCCGCAGGCGCTTGCCCACGTCGTCCTGGATGGGCGTGTACTTAGCTGCGGTGGCGCCGGCGATGTTGTTGTTGCCGCGCTGCCACTGCCAGGTGAGGTTCTCAATCGGCGTGTCGAGGTCCGTGAGCGTGGCGGTGACTTCCACGCCCTGGGTCGGCGTGGTGTCGGACAGGGTCACGCTGCCGGCCTGGTCGACGGTGTTGGACACGGCCGTGGTGCTGCCCGAGGTGGCCGTTTTGCCGTTGGCCTCGGCGTCGTTGTACGAGGCGATAGCGCGCAGATCGTGGCCCACGTCCGCCAGCACCGGCGTGTAGCTGGCGTTGGTGGCGCCGGGGATGTCCGTCGTGTCGCGCTGCCACTGCCAGGCGAGGCCGGTCACAGAGCCGTCCGGATCGGTGAGCGAGGCCGTGATGGCCGTGCCGCGGATCGGGGTGGTGTCGTCAATCGTGACCACGCCCGGATCGTCCACGTCCGCCACGGCGGCGGTGGCCGCTGAGGTGGCCGTTCTGCCGGTGCGGTAGCGATCATCGTAGGACGCCACGGCCCGCAGGCGGGCACCGACGTCGTCCTGGGTCGGCGTGTAGGTCGCTGAGGTGGCGCCGGCGATAGCGTTGTTGCCGCGGCGCCATTGCCAGGTGACGTTGCTGAGCGGCGTGTTGGCGTCGGTGAGCGTGGCGGTGACCGTCACGCCCTGGGTCGGGGTGGTGTCGTCCAGGGTCACGACGCCGGCGGTATCGGCGACGTTTAGGACGGCCGCCGTGCGGCCCGAGCGGGCCTGCTTGTTCGGTCCGTGCGCGTCGTTGTAGCTGGCGAGCGCGCGCAGCCGTTTGCCGATATCCGCCTGCACCGGGGTGTAACTGGCGTTGGTGGCGCCGGTGATATCCCCCCAGGTTGTTTTGGTTTGCACCTGCCACTGCCAGGTGAGGTTGGTGATCGGCGTGTCGAGGTCCGTGAGCGTGGCGGTGATGGCCACGCCGAACACCGGCGAGGCATCGTCAAACGTCACGGTGCCGGCCTGGTCGGTGGTGTTGGCCACGGCCGAGGTCGCCGCCGACGTGGCGGTCTTGCCGGCGCCGTGGGCGTCGTTGTAGGACGCCACGGCCCGCAGCGTGCTGCCCACGTCCGCCAGTACCGGCGTGTAACTGGCGTTGGTGGCGCCCTGGATGTTCGTCGTGCCGCGCTGCCACTGCCAGGTGAGGCCGGTGACAGGTGTGTCCGCATCGGTGAGCGAGGCCATGATGGCCGCGGCGCGGGTGGGTGTGGTGTCGTCGATCTGCACGGTGCCGGGCTGGTCTGTCGTATTCGCCACGGCTGAGGTCGCCGCCGAGGTGGCCGTTTTGCCGGGACCGTGGCCGTCGTTGTAGGACGCCACGGCCCGCAGCGTGCTGCCCACGTCCGCCAGTACCGGCCTGTACGTGGCTGAGGTGGCGCCCTGGATGTTCGTCGTGCCGCGCTGCCATTGCCAGGTGAGGCCGGTGATGGGCGTGTCCGCATCGGTGAGGCTGGCGGTAATGGCCTGGGCCCGGGTCGGCGTGGTGTCACTGATCGTGACCCTGCCCGGCTGGTCTGCCGTGTTGGCCACCGCGCCGGTGGGATCGGACACGACCATCTTGCCGGCGCCGTGGGCGTCGTCATAGACGGCCACCACGCGCAGCGTACTGCCCACGTCCGCCAGCACCGGCGTGTAACTGGCGTTGGTGGCGCGGGCGATATTCGTGTTGCCGCGCTGCCATTGCCAGGCCAGCATCGTTATCGGCGTGTCTGCATCGCTGAGGCTGGCGGTAATGGCCGTGCCCCGGATGGGCGTCGTATCATCGAGGGTGATCGTGCCCGGCTGGTCCGTGGTGTTGGCCACGGCGTCGGTCGGATCACTGGTCGCGGTTTTGCCGACGCCGTGTGCGTCCGTGTAGGACGCCACCGCCCGCAGCGCACTGCCCACGTCCGCCAGCACCGGCGTGTAACTGGCGTTGGTGGCGCCGGGAATGTCCGTCGTGCCGCGCTGCCATTGCCACGTCACGCCGGACACCTCGCCGTCTCTGTCAGTCAGCGAGGCGGTCAGTCTGAACCCGCGCGTGGGGGTCGGGTCGTCTAGGGTGACGACGCCGGGAATGTCCGGCAGTGTAAACTCTGCGATGGACAATTCCAGGTCCAGCTCCACATGCCAGTGCTGCGGGCCTGGCGCCCGCCCGCGCTGGCGCAGGGTGACGCCGGCCGCGCCCTCGCGGATGCGGGCCTGACGGTAGCTGCCGTCTTCCATTCGCCAGGCAATGCGGCGGTGGTAGTAGGCCCGCAGCCAGGCCAAAAAGTCAGCCAGGTCCGGCGCCTGCACCAGCGCGGTGATGCGCCGGACGGCCAGGGCCTCGGTTTCCCGCTGGCGCTGGCGCACGGCGGTGGGCGTGGTGAGGTCGGTGCGGTCCGCCACGGAGTCCCGGCGCCAGCTGACGGACGCCAGCACCCGTGCCGTCTCCGGCCAGAAAAAGAGCTGTTCGGCGGTCGGCATGGGCAACGGCTCCGGCAGGCTCTCCAGTGTCAGTTCCGGATCCCAGATGAGCGCGCCGCCGGGTTGGTCGTTGATCTGGCGGTACTGGATGGCGCCCGGCCCGCCCACCACGCGCCCCTGGCGCAGCTGGCCGTCGAAATCCCGGAAGGCGAAATACTCGCCGGCAAACTCATCGGCCCAGGCCCGGAAATCCGCCTCCCGGGCCTGGTCCAGGGCGACGCGTATGCGGCGCACCAGGGTGATGGCCGTGACCGCCGGCGCCTGGCGCTGGCCGCCGTCGTCGAAACGCAGGCGGGACACGGACGGCGCGCCGGTCAGGGTGTAGCCTACGGCGCGGATGCGGGCGTAGGTCGGCCAGGCTGCCGCCATCAGGTGGTGACCCCCCGCAGCCCGTAGCCGCGCTCTAAGCTCTGCGCAATCTGGCCGTGGGTGTTGAGATCGTCGGTGACCACGCTGATCACCCAGCGGCGCCCGTCAAAGCGGGAGGATTGCTCCACCGGCTGCTGGGGCGTGCCGCGGTTCTCGAAGCGGATTTCCACCGGCGGGGCCATCGGGGCCTGTCCCAGGCCCTCGACCTGGCGGCGCGAGAGCACCACCTCGCCGCGCTGCAGGATGGCCGGGACCTCATCGCCGGCGACGCCGCCGCGGTGGTAGCGCGCGGCATGGGTGAACACCTGTGGATCCACCAGGCGCTTAAGTCCGCCCGGCTCGCCCACCGTGCCGCCGCCGTGTAATACGGACCCGGGCACCGGCAGTGGACGACCGGCCGCGTCGGTGCCGCCGCCGAAGAGGCCGCCACCGAAGAGGCCGCCCAGGGCCTGGCTGATCGGGCCGGTGATGGCCTGGCGCACCACCAGGCGGGCCAGGTCTGCCAGGATGGAGTCGACCAGGGAGCGGAAATTCAGTTTGCCGGTGGTGACAAAATCCACGAGCGCGTCTTCCATGGTTTGCAGGCTGTTTGAGATGGCCTGGCGCGCATTCTCCGCCGCGTCCATCGCCTCACGGGCATACTCCTCGAACGCCACCCGGGCGCCGTCCTGCCAGCGCTCGGACTCGCGCAGGCGGTGATTTGCTTCCTCGGTGGCAATCTGCGCCAGCCGTTGCTCGGTGATCGCCGCCACCGCGTCTGCATGGGCCTCCCAGGCAGCCTCATTCGTCGCCAGCACGGCCAGCGTATCCGATTCCCACTGCACCGCGGCCCGGCGGGCGGCATCATAGGCGCTTTCCTCCGCCCGCCTGATTTCCTCAATGGCGTCCAGCCTGGCGCGGGTCACCCGGGCCTGCTCCGCCTCGATGCGATCAAACGCCGCCTGGCTGTAATCCCTGTCAAACTCGCCGGCCTGCGCCTCGGCAAGCAGATCGGGGAACAGGCGGGCATCGGCCAACTGGCGCTGCCGATCGGCGCGGCGCTGGGCCGCTCTCTCCTGTTGCGCCCTCGCTTCGAGCTGCGTGATATTCCGCTGGAACCGCTCCAAGTCTTCGATCAGTTGTTCCTGGCGCGCCTCGTCGAAGATCGCATCGAACGCATCGCCCGATGCTGTCCGAGTGTCGGGCAGCGCCGCGCTCTCGGCAATCAGACGTGCGGCAGCACTTGGCTCGGCAGCGCCGGCGGCGCCGGTCTCCTCCTCAACGATGCCTGCCTTACGCAACGACTGTATCTCCTGCTCCAGCCGACGCTCGTCCTCCAGCGCCGCAATCCGCGCCCGGGTTTGCCGCAGCAAGCGCTCCTGTGTCTCCCTGTCGCCCCGGGCCAGGAACTCAGACGCCAGGCTGCTTTCCAGGCGCGCGGCCTGCCTGTTGAGCCTCTCAAGCGTTTCGAGGCCGGATACTATCTCGACCACATCCGTCAACACCGTCAGCGCGTTGACCAGGTGCTCGGAGGCGCCGGTCACCTCGTCGATGCGGCCCGTCATCAACAGAAAGGCGTTGCCCAGGCGTTGCGTCGCGCCGCTGACGGTGACCTCCACCTGGGCGAATTTCCGCTCGGTGTCGTCGGCGCTGGCGAGGATGGCGTCCAGGATAAGATCGGCCGAGAGCACGCCTTCGGCGGCCAGGTCCCGGATGTTGGCGCGGGTCACGTCAAAGTCAATCTGGCCGCGCTCGCGCAGGATGCGGAAACCCTCAATCAGGCCCTGCTGCACGCCCAGCAGGTTCTCCATCACCGAGCGCAGCTCATCGCCCTGGAGCCGGCCCGAGGCCAGGCCCTGGGCAAACTGCACCAGGCCGGCGGCGGCCTCCGAGGCGTTGTTGCCGCCGATGAGCACCTGCTTGTTGAGCAACTCGGTCACCCGCAGCAGTTCGGCCTGGCTGTGGCCGGTGGCGTCGGACGACAATGCGATACGGTTGTAGAGCTCGGCGTTCGTCGCCAGCGCCGTGCGCGTGGACTGCGATATGTCGAGCAGCCGGCGGCGCACCAGGGCCAGTTCGGTCTCGGAATCCGTGACCAGGCGCAGGCGGTTGTTGAGATCGGTATAGGTGTCCAGTTGCCGCGTCAGCGCGCCGGTGAGGCGCGTGACGGCAAAATAGCCGCCGCCGGCGTAAGCCAAGACCCGGGCATGGAGCACCGCCAGTTGTGCGCCGCTTTTCTGGTTTGCGGCCGTCGCCGCATTCTGGGCGGCGGCTTGCCGGTGCGCCGCGTCGGCGGCCCGGGACATGGCGCCGGCATGTTGCCTGGCCGCGCGCTCCGCCCGTCGCGTGGCGGCATTGGCGACATTGTTTTGTGTGGCGAGCCGGCCGACGGACTGCCGCGCGCGGCTGACCGAGGCGCCGAGCTTGTCCATTTCCGCTGCGGCCGGGCGCACCCCGCGCTGGAACTGGCCGGTGTCGGCGGTCACTCTAACGCCTAATCTCAAGTTATCCGGCATGTCGCCTCACCGTTGACTTTGCGCGCAAAACCACTATCCTGCGCCTGTGAGCAAATGGTTACTTGTCCTGCTGTTGCTGGTTGTGACGGGCGTCGCGGCGCCGCCTTTGATCGGCGCCATGGGGCTGTTGCTCCTGTTTTTGGGCGTGCCTGTGTACGTGTGTTGGCTGCTGGACGGACTGTTCGCCGCGGCCCGGGAGCACCTTGACCGCCGATGATCATCCGTCTCGAGACAGGGCCAGGACCTCATCTTCCAGGACCCGCAGACGCCGGAACAGGTCCGGGGAGGGGGTGACACCGTTCCACTGCGCCACGGCGTGCAGGTCGGCGTAGCGCAGCCCCAGCAGGTCGCCGCTCATCGGGCAGGTGCGCCAGGCCCGCACGCAGTCCAGGAACAACGTGACGGCTTCCCTGTTTTCCGGCCATACGCTGATTTCCTGTGGATAGCCCTGCCACCAGGCCCGGGCTATTTCAATAAGTTTCCCGCGTCTCGCCCCAGCATCGCATCGTAATACGCCTTGGCGACGGCCAGCGCGATGTACGGGCGGTCGAGCAGGATGTCCAGGTTCTCCGGCGTGTAGGGCACAGCCTTGCCGTCCTCGTCCTCAATGCCGTCCCAGTTCTTCAGCACCACGCTGGCCACCCGCTGGTCCGCGTTCTCGTCCTCCATTTCCTTGCGCAACGCCGAGCGGGGCGTGTCCAGGAACGTGGCGGTAAACTGTTGGGGCTCCTCGATGCCGGGCACCTGGACGGTGACGACGGTATCAAAGAGGCGGGGCTTTTTTTCCAGGAAAACCAGTTTGGTCATTTTTTTTACCTCTGTGCTATGCTTATTGTGTGATTAGTCGATTACTTGTACCGGCCCTGCTGGCCTGGTCTGTCCAGGCCCCGGCCCACGATCCCGCCCCGGTGCCGCCGACGCCCTGGGGCGTCAACCCGTGTGAGATGTCTCGCGTCCGTTGTCCCCTCGGCCTCCGGCGCGTCCACGAGGGTCTGATACAGGCCATACGGACAGCGGACAGTGACGGGCTGGATTACTGGCAGCGCCGGTTACGCACCTGGTACGCCTACAACCCCGATTACCGCCCGCACTACCACCCGCACCGCTAGCCGTCCCTGGCCCGCCTTCTCGCTCCGCTACAGCCGTCCTGGCCCTGATTCCATTTTGGTCGTCGTTGTGGTTGTTCTGACTACGCCGCCTTCTGGCCGTTGATGACGAGCGACGGTCCGGACGCCGGCGCCAGGACCTCGGCCGCAATCTGGATCTGCTGCTCGGTGTTCCGGCCGGCGCTTTTGAACTGCGCTTCGCCGCTCGGCGTGATATTGCACAGCGGCGCATAATAGTTGTTGCCGGCGCGCCCGCCCGGAAAGGCAGAGGTCTCGATGTAACGCAGGCCGGCGCGGATTTGCTTGTTCTCATCAACCAGCACCTGGCTCGTTTCCCGGGCGACCGGCGTGTAGGTGACTTTAATTGTGCTGTCCGCCTCTATTTTGGCGCTGCCGGGCACGACCCATATGCGAGCATTATCTTTGTCGAGCACATAGTCGGTCTTTGCCGCCGCCGCCGCGTCGCTCTTGCCTTTGATGGCAAACGACGCTTCGTCTACTTGCATCACACCGGCCGGCGCTGAGTCCGGGTCGATGCCGAGCGGGTACCAGCGGCCCTGCTTGCCGATTTTAAGATTCTCGTCGGTGACCTTTGTGGCCTTTTCCGTTTGCGTGCCCACGTCGCCGAGAGTGAACAGCGCCAGGTTATCGGGCGACATGTCGTGCAGCGTGACCGAGAACGTGCGGGTAACTTGCGTTATAACCTGCGCCAGTGTCTCGGCCACCTCGCCGTCGCCGGAGAAGACCGAGGCGGTCTCCGGGGTAATGGTCAGCGAGCCGCCGATGGAATCGCCCAGGTACCGCTCACCGATGGGGTTATCGTCACCATCCAGGTCGACGAGGTAGAACTCACCGGCGCCGATAATGATATTGTTCTTGCCATGTTGCTCTGTTGCTTTTGTCATCGTTGCCCCCTCAGGGTTGCTCAGGACAGGCTATCCAGCCGGTCGTCGTAAAGTCGTCTATCCACCACACGGTGCCTTCCACCAGTTGCAGCAGGCGGCCGCGCTGGTAGGTGACCGGCCCGGCCTGCGCCGGCGGGTTCCAACCCAGCAGCGCCCCGCGTACCTGCTTGCGCAGTGTCTCCAGCTCCGTCATGCCACCGGCGCCGCGCCGGTCCCGGTAGTTCGTGACGGCCATGACAACGGACATGGTGGTCGTCAACGACTGCTGTACGCCTTGCGACAGCAGGTTCTCGCCGCCCTGCTCCGCGTTGTACATCACGTAAATCGTGTCCCGGCGCTGATCGGCCTCGGCGGCGGCCAGGTCTGCCGCTTCCTTGACATCCACTTCCACTTTCTCCTTTAAGCGGTCAATCCAGTCCTGTAGCAGCATGCAAATCGTCGGTTAAAAAAGGGGGCGGTAACGCCGCAGCGCGCCGCTATGCCCCCAAACCCGCTCCAGTATCCGGTTATTCCTCCGGGCCGTCCGTGCCGGCCTCGTCGGGCGCGCCGGCCCCTGTCTCGGCATCCGCGCCTGCGGCGTCCTCGCCGGCCTGGCCGTCGTCGCCCTCGGCGGCGGCGGTATCGGCGGCGGATGTCTCAGCCACGCTCGCGGCGGCGTCGGCGGCCGCCTCGGCGACGGCCGCAGCGGCCTCGGCCTGGTCAGCCGTGGCCTGGGCGTCCAGGGCCTGGTCCCGGGCGGTCTCAGCCGCGGCCTGTGCCGCGTCCGCAGCAGCTTCCGCAGCCTCGACCATCGCCTCGGCGGTGGCGGCGGCGCTGGTGTCTGCCTGCTCGCCGGCGAATGTCGGGAGCATTACGGCGCTGATGAGCAGCGCCAAAATGATATGCAATATGTTCATGTCGGTCCTCCGATGTCGGTTATTGCGGTTAAAAAATCAGTGTATCAACGCCCAGGCAACATCACGGTCAGCGGCGGTAATGTCGTAGCCGAGAAGGTCTTCCAGAGCCCGGACACGGGGCTTGCCCGCTTTCGTCCAGTGGGACGGGTTGTCCGGCTCCAAGGCGCTTATGGCGCCGATGACGGCAGTAAAGTACTGCCAGGCAACATCACGGTCAGCGGCGGTAATGTCGTAGCCGAGAAGGTCTTCCAGGGCCCGGACACGGGGCTTGCCCGCTTTCGTCCAGTGGTCGGGATTGCCCGGCTCCAGGGCGCGTATGGCGTCCGTGATGGCGGCCTCGGCGCCCGCCGTGTCGTCGGCCACGGCAGGCTCCTCGGTTACGACTGCTTCGCTAAGCAAGGGTTGTGCGGTAACGGCGTCGCTCGCCTGCCGTGGTTCACTGACGTGTGCAGACGCCCTCGGCGCCGATGGCGCGACAGGGGCGTCAGTCTGGCAGCAACCCGCCAGCAGGGCCGCCAGCGCCAGTGGCGCCAGCCATTGAATTATTGTCTTACGCATAGTACCCATGGGTGAATTCATCCAGGCTGTTATCCGAAAAGGTGCGCTCGCCGGCGCTGATCCTGACCTCGCCGCCCACCGCGTCGGCCTGGTCGTCGGACACCAGGTCCACCTTGCCTTCCGCCACACTCATAAGCCAGGCCATGGCGTTCTTGTTGGCCTGGTAGCGTTTGGTCTCTTCGCCGCCGCCCAGCAGCCGGAATACGGCAATATCCACACAGCGGGTGTTGAGCACGTCCGGCGCCGGCGACAGCGTGCCGTAGCGCCCGACGATGTACCCGTCAATGACGTTGGACGCATCATCCAGGGCATTCTCCAGCCGGGCGATGGCTGCCTGCACCGCGGTCCGGACGGCGGCGCTCTCGGTGGAGAGTGTGGCCCCCCCGGCGGCCTTTTTCAGCAGCTCGCCGTCCACCGCCGGTTCGTCCTGGGCCGCTACCTCCGCCAGTTCGCTCCAGGGCACGCGCTGGTTCAGATCGGCGATGGTGGCGTAGCGGGGCACCGGTCAGCCCTGGGCCTTGGCCTGGTATTGTTCCCAGGCAGCGTCCCGGTCGGCGGCGCTGATGTCATAACCCAGGTAGTCTTCCAGGGGTCCGACCTGTGGCTTGCCGGTCTTGGTCCAGCAGTCGTTGTCGTCCGGGTCCAGATGGGCGATAGCGTCGATCGCCTCGTCGATATCGACTTCCTTCGGGCCTGGTTCAACCACGTCGGACTCATCCGCCGGCGGGTGGGCGCTGATCACCTCGGCGCTCAGCAGCTCCTCAGCCTCACTGGCGTCCAGGTCAATCGGATCTCCCGGCGCATACTCCCGGTCAGCCGAGATATAGCCCGTGGCGTACCATGTTTTTTTGGTCATGTGCGGTCTCCTATTCTGTGTCGGTTCTGGGCCCTGATTACACTACCGTGCGGATCAGGACACCGGCATCCTTGCCTGCGATGACCGGGGTGTCCTCGTCGGTGACCGGGTACATCCAGGACTTGTTTTTGCGGTTGTAGTAGCTCTCCTCGACCACCGGGTACCCCATCAGACGATAGGTGTAACCGAAGGACGGCGTGCCCATGCTCGCCAGGGAGCCGACCTCGCTGTAGGCCATGACGACGTTCTTGCCCCACACGGGCGTGAAACTGCCCTCCTCGCCGACGCGCGCCCGGCCCACGACGTAGCGCTCCACGTCGAAGTACTGCGCCAGCTTGCCGACATTCACTATCGGGTTGGCGGCGCCTGTCAGCCCCTCGGTGTGCTTGACGCGGTCGATCACGTCGGGGTTGTTCTTCAGGGCGCGGTGCACGTCCGGGCCCACGACCATGACGTTGGGCTCTTTGCCGATGGCGTCGGCGATGAGTTCCTTGCGGCCCTCGACGTATTGCGCCGGCGCGGAATCCTTGTGGGTCCACTGGGCGCTGCCGGCCAGGGCGGTCACGTGCATGGCGGTATAGTTGCCCGCGGTCGTGGCCAGCTTGGCGGCCTTGCGCTCGATAGCCAGGTACACGATGTTCATCGTGTTGTTGACGGCGACCATCCCCATGTCGATGCCCGGCACCGCGCCGGCCTCCTCCATGATCTCCCTCGGCACCTTGCCCTCCAGGGCATGCTGCACGAGCGCATAATCCTGGCTCCCGTAACCGTATTCCACCTCGGCCACGTCGGCGCCCGGGGCGCGTTCCAGGCCGTCGAATTCAGCAAACGCATCGGCATCGAATTCGATGATCTTGCCGGCCCGTTGTCCCACCGGCACGATGGGGAACAGGTGCATTGCGACCAGCTCCTCGTTTTTGTAGCCCCGCGCAACTTCCGTCAGGATGGGATCGACGACGCGGGCCGCCGAGGTCGAAATTGGATTGGTCATATCAGTTACTCCTCATAGTCCGGTTGGTGGTAGCGCGCCGCTCAGTTGGGGATCGCTATGTATTCGATCTCATCGCCGTCGGCTGTGGCTGCAGTCAAGGCACGACCGACGGCGATCTTGCCGCTTGTGGCCGTGAGCACCTTGCCATCGCCGTCGACCTTGAGCAGCGCGCCGGCGGCGACCGCAGCGCTGGCAACGGCAACGCCCTGGCCCAGGACCAGCACGCCGACGTACTCACCCTTCTTGCCGGCGCGTTCGGTGGTGCCGAGCGCATAGGCGCCGGCGGACGGCAGCGAGCCGTCCACCTCGACGAACAGGTGCTTGGCGGTGTCCGCCGCCAGCTTGATGGATTTTGAAAATTTGCAGATGGATTTGGCTGTCATGACATTCTCCGGTTTGTTCGGTTGCCTGGCGTTACCAGCGTTACTCAGCGCTCGCCTGCGGCGTGAGCTCGTGACCGATGGCATGCACCGCGTCGAGGTACGAACAGTTGTTCTCCTCGGCGTAGTTCACGATGCGCTGGTGTTGGTCCGTCTCCCGGACCGTGAATTCGGACGGGATGCGGATGAGCGCCGGTTGGTTGTTGTCACCGCCAGCGGCGGCGCGCTCGGTGTAATCGACCTGGTTGGGCAGCTCCGCCAGGAACGTCTCGAAGGCGGCGCCGAGGTCCCGCTCGGCCTCGTTGCCCCCGGCGTCCGCCAGGGACACGCTCACCGGCGTCTCGGCCAGGCTCTCCGCCAGGGCCGTGACCAGGGCGACCTGCCGGGGCAGGATGCGGCCGGCCTCGGCGTGTTTGTTCACCCGCTCCTTGATGGCGGCCTTGCGGGCCGTGGCTTCCTTCTCGGCCAGGGCCGCTTCACGGGTCGCCAGGGCGGTTTCCTGCTCGGCCAGGGACGTCTCTTTTTCGGTCAGTTGGGCCTCGGTCAATGGCATGTCGTCGCCTCCGTCTTTGGTTTCTGTCATCGCAGGAGACGCTTTCTCCTGCTGTAATTTGAAAAGCCGCTCTTCTTCCGCCACCAGGTCGTCGATGACCTGGCCGTGTATGATCTTGTCCGCCTCCTCGACGCCGTCCTTTGCGATAATCCACTCCCGGAAGCCTCTCAGGGTGCGGCCCAGGGCGCCGAATATCCAGGGGCGCACCGGCGAGTCCGCCAGGGACGTCTCGACCAGGAGCACCTGGCCGTCGCCGTCGTCCAGGCTGAGCTGTTGCAACCCCTTCACCGCCGGCGGCTTGGCGCCCAGGAACCCGACGTGGCGCAGGTACCACTTGCCCGGCACCGGGTTGTTGGGGTGCGCCGGACCGTACAGGGACGCGCTGACCTTCCTGAACTTTCCGTCCTGCACCATCTCCGAAAAATCGCTGTCCAGGTTGCCGGCCTCGGCGTGCAGGCCGTCCCGATCCGTGCTGAGCTTGTTGACCCAGCCCCAGGCCGGGTCGTCGCTCTTGGGATGGCCGATCACCACCGGCGCCTCGTGCAGCGCCGGCCGGTACGTGGCGGCGATATCGCCGATATCGTCGTCCGTCAGGGTAACCTGCTGGCCCGATTCGTCAGTGAACGTGCCAGGGTAGAGAATGTGCAGCTTCATGTGGGTGTTATAACGCAGATTTTGTGACACGTTGCCGCGCCCCTGTCAGATTTTCCGGGGCATAGTGGCGCCATGGCCAGCAAAGCCCCATACACACTCCCGGCCGGCGGCGCAGCCGTCGATATCGTCACGGAAATGAGCCTGACGGCGGACACCGATTACGTGCTGTCCAACGTCGGCGGCGACAACGTGGCCATCTTCGAGGGCGGCGCGCAGGCGCCCGACCCGCTGTTCGGCCACCCCATATCGCGCGGCGGCACCTGGAATTTCGGGGTGACGGCAGGATCAGACCCGGTGTGGGTCTGGGCGGTGAACGCCGCCGAAACCGTCCTGGTTGTCTCGGAGTCCTGATGCCCCCCCAATACGGCCCCTTCGGCAGACCCGGCGGCGCGGCCGCGGCCGCGTCAGGAGGAGGCGGCCCGTCGAAACAAATCTTTGTCGCCGCGGCGCGTGGGGCCAGTAGTTCTTCCTCTTCCAACCGCTATAGGAACAACATGTTCCTGCACATGTACCAGTACGACTGGTCCACCGTCGACGATGGTGACCTGGCCATCAGCACGGACGTCGGTGATGAGGCGGTCTGGCCGGCGTACAGTGAGAACGACGTGTGGTGGATTCGGGCGCCGGACTTTGCCAGCGGGTTTGCCGGCGCGTTCCGGCCTGCGGACCTGTTTGCGCTGACCGCGACCGACATCGCCGTGGAGGCGTCGAGATACCGGTATACGGCGGACGATGAAGCGCCGGCCGGCTCACGGCTGGGCGTGGGCGTGCTGTTCGGGTCTTCGACTTACAACATCATCCTGGGCCGCGGCAGCAACCGGGAGGCGCTCGGCAACCTGGTGTACAGCGCCGGCGGGCGGGGCGCGGTCCGCAACCTGGTCAGATTTGAATTGTGGGCATAACGATAATGAGCAAACAGCAAGCGAAGTTCAAGAGAAAATGCTGACGACAACTGTGCCTCAGGGCAAAGCCAGATCAACGTAACGATGGTGACAAAATGAACGATTTAACCCTGTGGGAGCAAGAGTACAAAAAACTGGAGCCCAATAATATCCCGAAGCCGGTGAACGACATGACGGACACCTGGCGCCGGGACGTGATCGCCCGCAAGCGGGTGGAACTGTGGCGGATGCAGCAGCAGTACGGCGTCACCGCGGCGCCCTGCCAGCGCCTGGGACTGCGCATCAACCAGATTGTCCAGCAGGACCTCGACCTACCGGACGCGTGGGAGGACAACCACGATGCGGCCACCGAGCAGCTGATCGCCAGCCTGCCCGCCGAGAACCCATACAAGGAAGGCAGCGTCGAATACCGGCTGGTCGAACTGGCACAGGGGAAAATGGCGACCGGCAGCGAGGGCATGCGGGACGGCAGCCGCCGCCAGGCCGCCAGCCAACGCGTCGTTGACCGCATCATCGAAGACATTGAGTACCACAAGGCGACGGGAACATTCGACGCTTGGGCGGAAGATCAGGTGGCAAGACTGGAAAAAGTGTACGGCGACCCGCCTGCTGGGATGGTGTGGTTTGGCAAAATCACACAGTACGGGAAGACAGAATATATCTGCATCGGCAACGGTGATTATGATGATGCTATCCTGCACCTGTGCCAGATGTGGGAAGGCAAGCCCCAGGGATTGCACCAACAGAACAGGCCGGACCGAAAGCCCTGCCGGGTAAAGGACACAGCAAATTGGAACGAGGTAAAAAGAACAGGCGCAACGGCCAGGAAACTGTCCGACATAGCATCCGAGTACGGAGGTCTGCGGGGGAACTGCGAGGTCAAAAATTGGTTGGCGCAGCTTGAAAACAACTATGGGGAGGCAGAAACGATGCCCGAAAAAGACACGCAAACAGAATCGGCGCCGGATGCTTACCGGGTTCCCGAGTCGCTTGTCCGCGCGGTGAGAGGCTACTACGAGTCCAACAAGGACAAGGCCAATCGCAACTTCGGGGAGAACTGGTTGCGAGTCCTCATAGCGTTCGGCGATACGGGCGATTTTCAAGTTGCACCGGGGCTGACGCCCTTCACGGCTGCCGAGGCCAGGACGCAGGAAAACGTATGGAGCGGATGGAAGCCGGTGCGTGAGGCGCTGGAGAAAATCGAAGGCGGCAGTCAGCAGGACGAGCCACCGGTGGAGGCTGCACCGGAGGCGGCGGCTGTGCCGGAGACGAGGCAGGCCGACGACAACCAGCCCCTGGTCGCCCCGGCGCATAAGCTGCGCTTCCTGAAGTGGCTGCAAGTTGAGCGGGAGATGGCTGTAAAAATTAACGGCGCAGGGCATCCGGTTGTTAAGCATGACGTGTTTGGAAAGTTGATTGAATATGTCGAACAGGACGTGCCTGATAATCGAGGGGATTTGCAGGTTCAATACGACAACTTCAAAAGTTGGCTGAACGGAGACTTTGCGCAAGAGCAGCCTGACGGCAGCATGAAAATGGGAGATGAGACAGAGCTGACGCCGGAAGAAAAGGCGTATAAGGCTGGGCAGGATGCTTATGCTGCCGAGGTTGCGGAGTATCAGAAATGGCGGGATGAAACCGGCAGTAAAATGAAATTCGATGACTGGAAGTGGCAGAAAGCACAGCAGATATTTACCTACAACGGGGTGTATGTTACAGATGCCAGGAACGGCTGTTCGATCAACTGGGACAAAGTTGCAAAGAGGCGGCATGAGCTAACTGCGGAGAATGTACGCTACCGCTTGTCCAGGCCGCCGAATGGCCCTGCACAGATTTCCTGGCTGGCCCTCAATTACGAGGGGTGTCTCTGCCACCTGCCGAACAATACCGAGACCGAGACCCGCATGGTGCCGGCAGAAGAAGTGCGTCAACTCATCATTGACGGCTATGACGTGTTGACCCCTGAGCAGTACGCGTACAACCAGCGGGTGATGCACAGCCGCGACGACAAATTCGCTGCCTTCAGTCTGTTCGTCCAGACCGCGCCCGACGGGCGGTACCTCGGCGTGTGTCCGCACCAAAGCGATCCGAGCGGCCCCTGGACGGTTGACCAGGCGTTGTTTGACGCGATCAAGGGCGACAGCAGCCAGGCGCGCGCCGTCGTTGTGCCTGACGATATCGCCGAGGCCATCGAGCGGGGAGACTGGGCGACCGTCGCACGCCTGGCCGGAGAGAGAGCATGAACAGAAGTGAGATTATCGACGTCATCGCTAAGGACCTCAGCACGCACGGGCCGACGGCGCGGGCGCTACAGAAAGCGTTCAGTATCCGAGAAGGCGCTGGCGCATCCGACGAATTAAAAGCAGATACACATCACGATCAGGATCGTCGGACTCAACGTGTTTCTCCAACCCGACGATAAACTCCTCAACGTCCTGGTCGGACAGCACGTCCTTTTTGACCAGGAAGCTGACGAATACCGTTAAAATATCAAACGCCGCTTTTGTGGGTAGGTTAATCGCGGCCAGCATTTCTTCATCAATACCGGTTTTTTCGTTCATTCCGCTTTATCTCCTCTCTGTTGTTTGCCGGCGGGCGCCTCTATCACGTCCCATCCGAGGTACCGGATAACGCGTCGTAGCGGCGCCCCCCCCCTCAGTTCCGGGAACGCGGCGCGGAAGCGGGCCGCCAGTTGCCGGCGGCCGTGGTCGTTCAGGGCCTCGTACTCATCCGCCAGGAGCGCCAGAATCTCCGCCAGGTCCCGGTCCGCGACCGGCGCCAGGGCCGAATCCGGGGGCGGGGCGTCCTTATTTAATTCGCGATTAAATAAGGATGAGGCGACGGGGCGGGGCGGGCCTATGTAGAACTCCAGGCCGAGGGCGTGAGCAATTCGTTGAGCATTAGAGATTGATACGTCACGCGCATCTAGCAAGCTCCTCAACAGGCCAACAGAGACTCCCATAGACCGCGCGCTGGGTCTAAGTCCAGATTCTTTCACAACAGACCGAACCGTGGAAGTTAGCTCATTTTTGGCATTCATCTAGTGCTAAAAATAGCACAAAACACACGCTGCTAAAAAAATACTTGACTTTGTGCTATCTTTAGCACGATACTTGTGTGATAGGTAACATATTGTGTTATTAGGAGCATGGTTCACCAACACATTCTCACGCTGATTTTGGCATTTGCAGGTCACTCTAACCTGTCTCCGCGCACAGTCGCACGAGATGCTTTAGGTAGTGGTGACATGTACGACAGACTGCTCAACGGCTGCGACATTACTGCCCGACGGGCTACCCGCACCATCCAATGGTTCTCCGACAACTGGCCTGTCGACCTCGCCTGGCCGGCGGACATTCCCTGGCCCGACCCTGCGCCGGATTCGCCGTACATGCAGGCGCTGCTGGCGCCGTCCGGGGCGGACGCCGGCGGGCAGGCCGGACCGGACCGCTCGGCGTTGACCCGGCTCAACGAGCAGGGCCATATCGCCGACGTGCAGGGTTTCCTGGACGCGCTGACCGGCGGCATCTGCCCGATACTGCGACCCACCTACGACCAGGTGGTGGCCCAGTACGCGGACGGCAAGCCCAGGGCGACCGCCTGGCCGCGCCGCAACAGCAACGCCCGCAAGGTGCTGGACGCGCTGATGGCCGCCGGCGACCGGCGCTTCGCCGAGCGGGCCGCGCTGATGCAACGCATATTCGGGGATGCGGCGTGATAGACCAGGACATCGTTGTGATGACGGGCCGCATCATCGGCGCCCTGTTGCTTATCATTGGCGGGATACAGCTGCTGGCGCTTGTGCTCCGGAGCGTGTTGTGAAATCCCTGCTCTGGCTCCTGCGCATAGTGCTGTTCGCACTGGGCGCGCTGGCCCTGGGGTTCACCTGCCGGGTGCACATGGCCCTGGCGGAGGAGGCGCCGTTGCCGTCGTCGGGTTGCGATTCGGCGGCGGTGCTGGACAAACACCTGGCCGGGGCGGGTTACGAGCGCGGACGCAGCCTGGTGTCCCGGAGCGGCTGGGTGCTGACGGTCTATGCCGCGCCGGACGGTCGCTGGCAGGTGGTGCGGGCGATGCCGCACGGCTGCGCCGCGGTGGTGGACCTGGGCGGCGCCTGGTTCCGGCCGGAGGGCGAGTACCTGTGACGAGCGACGGCTATCAGCGTCTGATTGATGAGTCGGCTGAACGCTGGGGCCTGACACCGCCGATGAACCCGGAGGACCCCCGCCTGAAATTGCCGGTAGTCAAGATTCACCGGATTACGCTGCCGAAAAAGCATGAGTACCTGATCGGCACGAATAGGATCTCCATCCTGAGATACGCCCACCTGTGGTCGTTCTGTTACTCCTGCCACACCCCCGTCGGGGGTCACGGCTTCGGCCCGTTTATGAAGCTCTGCAATCCGTACCCCTCCGAGAGCGAGGCGCTCAGCCGGGCTGTCGCAGAGTGGTCCCGCAAAGTGGCGTCCTATGAGTTCGACGCCGCCCTGAAAAAACGCATGCTGGCCTGGGCCGAGTCCCTGTGGCCGCCCGCGCCGGCCGGAGAGGCGTCGTGATGCACGCCGGCAACCTGGGGACCTCCGTGCATCTCCAGCGACTGCATGAGTACCTGTCCGACGGAAAGCTGCACACGACGCAGGACATCCTGGACAACACGCCGCTCGCGGCGGTGAGCCCGGCCATTTCCGCCCTGCGCAAAAACGGCTGTGTCATCGACTGCCGATATCGGGAGACCACGCCCACCGGCGCCAAAGTGTACGAGTACCGCATGCTGACCGGGCAGATATCCCTGCTGGACGATAACTCATGACCGCACGGCATCCGTCCCTCCGGTACCGTGCGTTCCTCGCGTCGCCGCGTCTCTCCTGGCGCGGCGACGCACCTTACATATATATAGGAGACTGCTATGACTGAAGAAATCCCCGCCGGCTTCCGCATGAACGCCAAAGGCGACCTGATCAAAACGACCAACATCAGCCGTCGAGAGCTCGACATGGACGAGGTCGTTGACAAAATCCATGCCTTCGGCTCTGACCTGTCCGCGCAGATGTACCGGTTCCGCGAATATACCATGCGCGATATCGCGCTGTTCTGCGATCGGCTGATTACAGAGTACGGCGCCAAGCCGCGCGGCAAGAAGGGCAACGTGCGACTGGTGGGCTACGACGGCTGTAAACGGGTGGACCTGTCGATTGCGGACGTGATAGAGATAGGCCCGGAGATCGAGGCCGCCCAGGCGCTCATTGAGGAGTGCATCGACCAGTGGAGCGCGAATGCGCAGATTAACCTGCGCTCGCTGGTCAAGCAGGCGTTCTCCAGGGACGCGGCCGGGCGCCTGTCCGTGGCCCAGCTGCTCAACCTCAAGCGGATCGAGATTGATGACGACCGCTGGCGCCGGGCGCAACAGGCGATAGGCGATGCCCTCCGTCCGGCAGGCCGCGCCGAATACGTGCGCATCTACACGCGGCCGGCGCCGACGGCGTCCTGGGAACAGGTGCCGCTGCACCTGGCGACCGTGAAAGCGCCGGACGACGTGCCCGAGAACACGCCCGAGGATTCCCTTGCCATGCGCGTCCGCTCCGCGGTGCAGGAGGCCCGCTACCGCGGGTTGAAGCAGGGTGACATCCGGCAAATCGTCAACGACGCCTGCGGCCGGAAGCCGAAACCCCAGGAGGATGAGGCATGAGCGAAGACTACCGCCCCATGACCGCGCAGGCGGACGCTGCGTACCCGGCGGCGGCCCTGGACGCGGTCCGGGAAATCAAGCTGCTGCAGTCCATGGTCCGGCACGTGGCGCAATTCGCCGAGGCCCGTCTGATGGAGAAGCTGTGGGATATCCACCGGGCGATCCCTGACGAGGGAGCGTTCCGGGAGTTCATCGCCGGCCACCTGACCCTGCCGCCCGACGAGGCGTTGCGCTATGCGCTGACCTGGGACAGCGCCCGGGAGAACAAGGCATTGCGCGAGCTGGCGCATACCGCGCCCAATGACGCCCTGCGCCTGGTGAACGACCTGGCCGCCGACGGCGGGGACAGCCCGCCCGAGGTGGACCCGGAGGTCACCCGCATCCTGTCGCTGCCGGCCCGGCGCCGGCACGAGGCCATCCGTGACCTGGTGGACGCCCGGCACGGCCACCACCCGGCGGACAAGGAGCAGATCCGGGCATTGACGGCCGAGCGCGACGAGTTGCTGGCCAAACGGGAGCACCCGTTGACCACGCGGGCGCGCAAGGTGTCGGAACTGGTGCTGGAGATGGAGGCCCTGGCCGGCGCCGCCCGGCACGAGGTCAATGCGCTGAAGCACACGGAGCCGGCGGAGATCCCGCCCGGCACCCGCATCGAGACGGGCTACATTCTCACCCAGGTCGACAAGGTGGTGTACGCCCTCAACGACCTGGCGGGCGACTGCCAGATGCTGCTGGGCGATGAGTAACGTCCTGGTGCACCCGGCGATGGCCACGCGCCCGGACGCGGTGGGCGTCCTGGAGCGCGCCACGCAGCGGGTGGCGGTGGTCACCGACGGCGGGCGGCGCGTCACCCTGCTGACCGTGCGGGAGTGTCAAGCGGCATGGCAAAAGAAGAACCTCACACTCCTGCCCGCAAGTCCCAGCCGTTGAGCGAGTCCTCCCGGCAGGCCATTGCCGAGACCCTCGCCGAGGCCCCGGACGGGTCGCGCACCCGTGTCGCCAGGCGCCTCGCCGCCGGCTACGGCGTGTCCCTGGCCACCATCTACCGGTGCGCCGGGCGCAAGGGGGCGGCCCGGGGCCGGCAGGCGGCCCGCCCCGAGTACCGGGACTGGGTGCGCATCGCCGTGCAGATTGCGCACCGGGCGCCGGACCACCCGGTGCCGCTGGACCTGGCGATTGCGGCCGGGGTGCAGGCCGGCGAGTTGCCGGCAGCGGCGGCGGACATGCCGCTGGGCAGCGCCTACCGCATCCGGCGGGAGCTGGGCCTGCACCGCCGGGATCGGCGCACCCAGCGGCTCTCGGCGGATTACCCGATGCAAGCCTGCCAGTTCGACGCCTCCACCTCCATGTACCTGTCCGCGCACCGTCCCCTGGGCGACGGCGACTGGCTGCTGAAACTCTACCGCAGGCCCATCACGGCCCGCGGCTACAAGAACAAACCGCTGGGGCCCGACCGGGAGCGCCCGGTGACCTACGGGCTATGGGACATGTGCTCCGGCTACCGCCTGTCCACCTATACCGTGGCCAGGGGCGAGGACGCGGTCGACTCCGCGGCGGCCCTGGCGTGGATGCTGGGCACGGACAAGGACCCGCGCCTGGTCATGCATGGCGTGCCGGATGATTTATGGCTGGACCAGGGGCCGCTGACCAAGTCCCGGGTGACCGCCGATTTGCTGGAGAGGCTGGACGTCGCCATGGTCACCGGCGAGGCGTACAACAAGGAGCGCATGGGCGGCGTGGAGCGCGCCTGGCGCACCCTGTGGGCGCGGTTTGAGCGCTCGCTGTTTTTGCGCGGGTCCGATGAGATTACGCTGTCCGACCTCAACGCCCGCCTGGTGGAGTACCTGGTGACGGAGAACGGCCTGCGGGCCGCGCGGACCTCGGTGGGCGGACGCCGGGTGTCCAGGACGGACGCCTGGACGGCGCTGACCAACGGCCGGCCCGCGGACAACCGCCTGCGGCGGCTGCCTGACGATCCGCTGTCCACCCTGGCCGCGGAGGCGCCGCGCACGCTCGACGCCAACGGCCACCTGGGCTGGGACGGCAAACAATACGAGGCGCCCACGCTGTACAACTGCCGGGTGACGGCGCGGCGGGCGCCGGACGGCAGCGGCGACGCGGTGATCACCTGCCAGGCGACGGGCGTGACCGAGGTGGCCCGCGCCGTGCAGCCGCGGCAATACGGCGACGTGCGCGCGTTCGCAACGCCGCCGCTCAAGGCGCTGCTGGAGGACCGGCCGGCCGACTTCGCCGGCGCCGACGTGTATGCGCCGGGGCAGGATGCGCCCGCGACCAACGTGGCGCCGTTGGCGGCCAGGAGCGAGGCCGCGGCCCCGCTGGAGAATCCCCTGGAGGCGGCGGGGTTCGCTGACGTGGAGGACGCCATGCGGGTCTTCCACCGGATTTACCCGCACCCCTTAAGCGCCGCCAACCGGGCCCGGGTGGTGGCGCGTATCGAGGCGGCGGGCCTGTGCCGGGAGGCGGTAACGGCCCTGGCGCAGGAATTGACCACACTCACACACAGGAGGGCACAATGAAAATCATACATCGCAAATCGTTCGGGCTGGCCGGCGACCCCTGGCGCGGCCTGCACACCCTGACGGCGGACGGCAAGGCGGTCCGGGAACTGGTCCTGGACGCCTGGTTCGGCTGCCACTTCATCTCAATCCTGGGGCCGCGCGGCGCCGGCAAGACGTATGCGGTCCGTCGGGAGCTGGCCGGGATCGACGAGGGGCTGCAGGTGGTGGAGCCGGTGCGTCTGACCCGGGACCGGCTGCACATGGGGGATATCGAGGACGCCATTATCCGCGACCTGTCCGACGAGACGCCGCGTCGCTCCGGTGAAGCGCGCTCGCGCCAGGTGCGGCGGGTGCTGGGCGAGGCCACGCGCACCCGCAAGGTGCTGCTGGTCATCGACGACTCGCACGTGTTGCGGCCGCAGACGTTGCGGGCGCTCAAGCGGCTGCGGGAGCTGGCCTGGGCGGGCCGCTCGCCGCTCCTGGGCATATTGCTCATCGGCCAGCGCGACACCGCCGGCGCCATCCCGGAAATCGGCCTGCGCTCGGACTCCTACCGGATGGCGGGCCTGACCCGGGAGGAAGCCTGCAACGCGCTGCGGATGGCCTGCAAGGCCGTGCTGGACAAGGACGCGGGGGAGGCCCTGGCCGCCGACAGCCGGGCGCGCAACTGGCTGGACTTGCAGGCGCTCCTGGACGACTGCCTGGCCGAAGCTCTCGCCCGCGGGGAGCGGCGGGTGACCCGGGCCGTGGCCGAGGCGGTCATCACGCCGGCGGCGCCGGACGTGGCGCCGGCGAGCCGGGCGCCCGACGACGATGCGGTGGCGCGGGCATTGGACGGCCATGCCGGCCTGCCCAGGGCGGCGGTCGCATGACGGTAGCGAACGGGCTGCATGTGCCCTGGGAAGTGACACTGGAATTGGACGACGATGATTTTAACGCGTTCGTCGAGGTCATCCATGCGCCGGATGCGGCGACGGCCAGGTCGGAGGCGTGCGAGTTGTATCCCGGTCATTCTGTTCTTGCTGTGCAACGGCGCGAGCCGGCGTTCCAGCAGCGCGGGTGCCATCTCGCACTTCCGGTTAACCTCCCCTCCTCACGGCGTCATGGCTGACATCACCAAAGGACAAATCAGGGCCATCCACGTGGCCCTGCACCGGCACGGCATCGAGGATGAGACGTACCGGGAGTTGCTGCGCAACGAATACGGTGTGGACACCTGCAAGGATCTGGACCGGCGCCAGGCGACCCGGCTGCTCGTGCACCTGAACGGCAAACACAAGCCGCGCAAACGGCGCCCCATCAGGACGCCGGCGACGCCCGTGCACCGCAGCGACGGCCGGGTGGTGTACCTGCCCACGCCCAAACAGTTCCAGTTGATACACGACCTCCAGCAGGAGGTGGCCTGGGACCATGCGGACGGTTATGCCCGCTGGCTGAAGACCTGCCTGGGACTGGACAAGGTGGTGGACCGTGACGACGCCAGCAAGGTGATACAGGGGCTGAAGGGCTTAAAGCGCGGCGGGCACGCCAGGCGGCGCCATGGCTGACCGGGTGCCGGCGGCAGGTGCGGCCGTGATCCGGGCGGTGTGGAAAACGCTGTGCGGGTCCCGCTGGGCCTTGAGCGCCGGCGACACCCACGAGCGCACCTGGATGATTACCGAGGCGGTATGCGACGCGCTGCACCAGTCCGGGGTCCCGCGGGTGCCGTCCGGACGGGAACTGCTGGCCGCGCTGGAGCGCCAACGTATTGACCAGGACATCTTGGCCGCCTTCAACGGCCGCAACTACGACGACCTGGCCCGCAGGCACGGTGTGTCCACCCGGACCGTGCGCAGGGTCATCGAGCGGCACCGGCGCGCGGGGAGTCAGGCATGAGCCGCCTGACACCGCGGCAGCGCCGGTGCCTGGTCCACGCCGGCAAGGGCCATTGGACCAGCTTCCACGACCTGACCTCGCGGCGCACCAAGGGCAGCCTGTTGCGGCGCGGCTACCTGGCGTTTGAGGAGGATGAGTACCGGGTCACCCGGGCGGGTTGGCTGTGGCTGGCCGAGCAGTATCCATTGATGTACCTGCCTGATATGCCAACGTTGGTCCGGCAGGAACTGTACGAGCGAGCCCGCCGGTTCAGCCTGATGGCGGATGCGGCGCTGGGCCACAAAAAATGAGTAAGATTGAGTGGACTGACCGCACGTGGAACCCGGTAACAGGCTGCACCAAAGTCAGTCCGGGTTGCAAGCATTGTTATGCTGAGACCATGGCTGCAAGGCTAAAACGGATGGGTGTTAAAGGGTATCAGAACGGGTTTGATGTGACGATGCACAGCAGTCGCCTTTTCGATCCGTATCGATGGAGAAAGCCTGTGAAGATATTCGTTTGCTCAATGGCTGACCTTTTTCATGACGATGTCCCGTTTGATTTTATAGACCGGGTCATGACGGTTGCTCACAACTGTCAGCGACACGTCTTTCAGGTATTGACCAAGCGGGTTTTCCGCATGTACCTGTATTTTCAGAATCGGGAGGTGCCGCCCAACGTCTGGATAGGAACATCGGTCGAGACGCGCCGATTTGCGCAGCCCAGGATCGATTACCTGTGTTCAATCAGTCACGCTCCAGTCCGGTTTTTGTCCATCGAACCGTTACTGCAGGACCTGGGCAAACTGTATCTGTATAACCACATTCATTGGGTGATCTGCGGCGGCGAGAGCGGGCCTGGCGCCCGGCCCATCAAGCGTGAGTGGGTGGTGGATATACGAGACCAGTGCATCAAAGAGAACATCCCCTTTTTCTTCAAGCAATGGGGCGGCACAAACAAGAAACAGACAGGCCGTCTCCTGGACGGCCGCACCTGGGATGAGTTCCCCAGGCTCAGAGCCGGCGGAGAAGATAGATAATGAATTACTGGGTTTTTAATGAAGAGCAGCTGGAGAAGGCGCTGGCGATGCTCAAGGACGATCCCAACCTGAGCGAGGACGACCTGGAAGCGGTCAGGGCGTTCCTCTACTCACAGGCAGCCCAGGAACTGAAGATGTTGAAACCGGCGCCCCTGACAGCGGCGCCCCTGGAGGGCTATCCATGATGGAAAAACTCCGGACCGACTGGCGCGTGGACGGTGACGACGTGGTGCTGACCATTGAGTTGCGGATGGCGTCGGACTGGTTTTTCGCCCGCGCCCGTGAAATCTACCAGGTTTTCTCACCGGCGCGCCGCCCGGCTGACCGTCTGCTGGAGGAGTCCTCCCCACCGGAAAATTGACATGGCCGGGATGCCCTGTCACGGGCATTGTGGTATCAAATACCCATGCGTTTTACCCCTCACTTTTCGCTGGCTGAAATGGAAGCGTCCCAGGTGGCCCTGCGGCGCGGCATCGACAATCGGGCGCCGGCGGACGCGCAGGCCAACCTGCGCTTGTTGTGCGTTGACATCCTGCAACCCCTGCGGGACAACATCGGGCCGGTCGTCGTGACCAGTGGCTATCGCTGCCTGCCGCTGAACCGCGCTATCGGCGGCGCCGATCGGTCCCAGCACATGACGGGCCAGGCTGCTGATATCGTCGTGGCCGGCATGGCGCCGATGGACGTTGCTCAGCATATCATTGACCTGGAATTGCCATTCGACCAGCTCATTCACGAGGGCACCTGGACGCACGTCAGTTGGTCGCCCGCGCCGCGGAAAAAAATTCTCACCGCCCGTTTTGCCGGCGGCGGCGTCAGCTACACAGGAGGCTTGCACACATGATTCTATCATCCGCTTTAGACATTGGAAAAACGCTGGTGGAACGGCTGGTGCCGGACAAGGCAGGGCAGGCCAAGGCCATAGCGGAGCTTGAGCGCATGGAGCAGCAGGGAGAGCTTGACCTGTTGATGGGTCAACTGGAAGCCAACCGCCAGGAGGCGGCGCACCCGTCGATATTCGTCGCCGGATGGCGCCCGTTCGTGGGCTGGGTGTGCGCCATTGCGCTGGCCAATAATTATTTGCTGGTGCCGTACCTGTCCGCCGCGTTCCCGGAGATTATCCCGCTCGATATGTCCATGATGATGCCGGTGTTGCTCGGCATGCTAGGCTTGGGCGGGATGCGGTCGTTCGAGAAGTTCAAGGGCGTTGCCCGGCAGAACTGATGGGCGAAGATCTCATTATCTGGACCTGGCGCGGCCTGATTACAATGGGTCTCGGCGGGATCGTTCGTTTGCTGCTGTGGCAGCGGCGCGTGGACAAGGACATTGAAGTCGTCAAGACAAAGACGCACGGCCTGGAAAAAGACCACGAGATATTACAGGAAATACCCCTGATCCTTGAGCGGGACTATGCAAAAAAGCACGACCTGCCGGACCGGAGCGAAATCGTGCAGAACGCCAAAAAAGTAGCGGTATTGGAGGCGTCCCTGGCCAAGCTCGACGTCTCCGTCGAGTTGAAAGCCGTGCACCAGCGCGTCGACGAAGTAGCCGAGAGCACATCAGAGCATTCAGGCCAGCTGAGGCAGATTAACTCGACCCTGAAACTGATCCAGTCTCACCTGATGGGTAACAAATGAGCGCGTCGTTTGCAGAGCGGGTCACCGAGTCCATGCGCCGGGTGACGCTGGAGTTGCTGAAAGAAGCGGACGGCTATGATCTCAACATTTACATTTTACGGTCGGGCCTGGCGGATTTCGGGTACCGGCCCAGCATGGACAAGCTGCGCTCGGAGATAAGCTGGCTGGCCGAGCAGGGTTATCTGTCCGTCCGCGACGTGGGCGGCACGGTCATCGCCACCCTGACAGAGCGCGGCCAGGACGTGGCTGCCGGGAACGCCCAGGTCCCGGGGGTAGCGCGCCCGGATCCCTGATGGCCGGGAAAGAGAAGAAACCCACCCGCGGCCGCAAGGGCCGCATCGAGCAACTGCCCGAGCCGATTGTCAAGCAGGTGCACTCGCTCCTGCGGGCGAACGTCCCGCAGACTGAGATTATCCGCATCCTGAAACAACCGCTGGAGGATATCGGCGAGGCGCCCCTGGCGCCGGCCACGCTGAACCGGTATGCCACGAAAGTCGAGCGTTACGGCCGCCGCATGCGGGAGGCCAGGGAAGTGGCGTCTGCCTGGATAGCCCGTTTTGGCGAGGAGCCGGCCTCCGAGGTCGGCCAGTTGATTATCGAGATGCTCAGGTCCGTCGCGTTCGAAATCATGGTGAAGGCCCAGGACGCCATTGAGGAGGGCGAAGCCCCGGACATCGATCCGGCCCAGTTGAAAGACCTGGCGATGGCGCTGCAGCGCCTGGAGCGGGCATCCGAGATCAGCGCCAAGCGCGAGCGCGACCTGCGCTCCGAGCTGGCCAAGCAGGCGGAGACCGCCGCCAAAAAAGCGGGCATATCGGACAATACAGCGGCCGCAATACGGGCCGCGCTGGACGAAGCGGATGGACAGGGCAGACGCCCGTGAACCGGACGGGCTGCCGCGGCGCCTGGCCTATCAGTCCCGCTGGTGCCGTGAAACGGCCCCGTTTGCGGTCTGCGAGAAAAGCAGGCGCATCGGGATATCCTGGGCGGATGCGTCCGAGCGGGTGATCCACGCTTCGGCGGGGCGGGGGAATATCCTGTACATGTCCTATAACAAGGACATGACCGAGACTTACGTGGAAGACTGCGCGGCCTGGGCAAAATATTATCAGGTGGCGATTGACCAGGTCGAAGAGACGATCCTGACTGATGACGATGAGCAAATCAACCGGTTCCGGATAGAGTTTGATTCCGGCAAACGCGTGATCGCATTGTCCAGTAACCCGCGCGTACTGCGCTCTAAGGGCAAGCCAGGCGATATTGTTATCCTCGATGAGGCGGCATTCTGTGACGACCTGGATGCGTTGCTCAAGGCTGCCGCCGCGGTGGTGATATGGGGTGGATCAGTGCGGATAATGAGTACGCACAACAGCGACGACAACCCGTTCAATGAACTGGTCCGGAATATCCGGGCCGGCCGCCATCCGCTGTATGCGCTGCACAGCATTACGTTGCACGATGCCATTGCCGACGGTCTGGCTCGCCGGATATACAGTGTCAGGGGTCTGGAGTGGTACCCGGGCGCTGAAACGGATTGGCTTGAGGAAATGATCAGCGGTTATACCAGTCAGGAGGATGCTGACGAGGAGCTGTTCTGCATCCCGAAGAAAGGCGGCGGGGCGTATTTTCCCCGTGTGCTGGTGGAATCCCGGATGACGGATGCGCCGGTGTTGAGATTCAACGGGACGGCGGAATTCAATGCGCTGCCAGAGCCGGCGCGCCGTGTGGAAATGGAAGACTGGATGAACGACAACCTGCGGGACCTGCTGGCGGACCTGGTGCTTGAGCGCAGACATGTGTTCGGCATGGATTTTGCCCGCAGTGTCCACCTGTCCGTGTATGCGCCGCTGGAAATCGGCGAGACTCTGCGCCGGCGCTGTCCCTTCCTGCTGGAATTGCACAACGTCCCGCATCTTCAACAACTGCAAATACTGCGGTACATCTGTGATCGTTTGCCCCGGTTCAGCGGCGGCTGCATCGACGCCACCGGCAACGGCTCGTTTCTGGCGGAGGCGGCGGTGGACGCATATGGCTCGATTATTGAACCGGTGACGATCTCCGAGACCTGGTACCGGGAGCGCATGCCGAAATACAAGGCCGCTTTCGAGGACGATACCATTTCGATCCCCAGGAGCGATGCGGTGCTCCAGGACCACCGCGCCATCAAGCTGGTGCGGGGCGTGCCCAAACTCCCCCCTGGACAGACCGACAAGGCGGGTCAACGACATGGTGACAGCGCAATGGGCCTGGCGCTGAGCTGGCAGGCCAGCGAACGTGACGTTGGGCCGATTGACTTTAAGAGCACTGGTGGCCGGCCGAGCTCGTCGGTGGATTCTGCGGGATTCATGGGGGACATGGGCGGCATTCACGAAACGTCGGGGTATATGTAATGGCTGAAGAGACAAAGAAACGCCTGGAAACCCGGGAAATCGCCACAACCAACGATGGCCGGGACATCACGCGCGGGTATATCGACTTTCTCCCGTATATCCATCCTCAGGACCGCATACTGCGGATGCGGGGCAGCCGGAATTATGAAATCTATGAGGACGTCCTGAGGGACTCCCAGGTAATGGCCACGTTCAGCCAGCGCCGGCTTGCGGTCGTATCTCACCCGGTGGAAGTGACGCCCGGCGGTACCATGCGGCGTGACCGCATGGCTGCAGAGCACCTGGAAGAAGTACTGACGCATATCCGCTGGGACACCGTGACGGAAAAGATGCTTTACGGTCGATTCTACGGGTACGCTGTCGCTGAGGCGCTGTGGGCGCGTGACGGCGCTCATGTGACGATGGACCGGTTGGTGGTGCGCAACCGGCGCCGGTTTGTGTTTGACCCGGAATTCCATCTGAAACTGCTGACGACTTCCGATCCGAACGGAGAGGAGTTGCCGGACCGTAAATTCTGGACCCTGTCGACCGGCGCGGACCATGACGACGAGCCTTACGGCCTGGGCCTGGCTCACTGGCTGTACTGGCCGGTGTATTTTAAGCGCAACCAGATGAAATTCTGGTTGATTGCCTCAGAGAAATTCGGCTCTCCGACCGTCATCGGGAAATATCCGAGAGCGGCCAGCGAGCCGGAGATCGACAAACTGGAGGCAGCGGTCAAGGCCGTTCGTACTGACAGCGGGATCACGGCTCCTGAAGACGTCATAATCGAGTTGCTGGAGCAGGCCAGGTCCGGTCGGATGGATTTTGGCGGGCTGTACGACCGGCTGGACCAGGCGATATCCAAGATTGTCGTCGGTCAGACCATGACGACGGACGACGGCTCGAGCCTCAGCCAGTCCGAAACTCACATGGACGTGAGAAGCGACCTGGTAAGTTCGGACGACAAGCTCATTTCTGATTCATTTAACCGGTCTGTCGTGCGCTGGCTTACGGATTGGAATTATCCGGGCGCAGCCTATCCCATCGTCGGACGCAACATGGAAGAAAAAGAGGACCTGAAAGAACTGGCTGAGCGAGATAAAAACATTACCGAGATGACCGGCAAGGTGCCCGAGGACAAGTATATCGAGGAGACCTATGACATACGGTTGGTGGATAAGCCGACGTCGGCGGTGCCACCGCCCGGGATGCCGCCCAGGATGCCGCAACCGGGCGCCGATCCCGACGACGGCGCCGACCTGGCGGAGGATGAGACCCTCTCCCCTCTGGAGCGGGCCCTGGACGCGATTGACGCCGAGGACTGGGAGGCGCTGGCCGAGCCGCTGGTGAAACCCATTCTCGACCGGGCCGGGTCCGATCCGGAATCCCTGATGACTGACCTGGCTGAATTGTATCCGGAGCTTGATGCCGATTCCCTGGAAGCGCAGTTGAACCAGTTGATTTTTGTCGCGGACGCCTGGGGGCGGCTGTCGGGGCAGGATGATGGCTGACATACCGATAACGGCGTATACCTCTGATCCTCTCGAGATGTTGTCACGCCACCTCGCCCGCTTCTGGCTCCGGCGCTACCAGTCCGCCATCAAAGAATTTGACCAACTGGAGGCGCCCTTGCCGGTCCGGTGGGATAATTGGCCAGAGGCGAATGCGCAGGAGAAACGGAAACAGGACTTCCTGCGGCACTGGAAACGCAACCTGAATCGTGCTCGCGCCAGGACACGCGCGATTCTCGTATACCAATATGCCTGAAGCCGTCGACCTTGGTCACGCCCTGAAGCTCCCGCCGCGTCAGGCCATCCGGTATTTCAAGTCCAAGGGCTACACGATAAGCTGGGACTGGTTTGACACAATGCAGGATGCCCATGCCCAGGCGTTTACCGTCGCCAAGGCCGCACGCGGCGACGTGCTGGCCTCCATCCGGGCCGGCATGGAACGCGCCATCGCCCGGGGGCAGACCCAGCGCGATTTCATCCGCCAGTTGGAGCCCAACCTCAAACGCATGGGTTGGTGGGGCAAGCAGGTGGTGGTCGACGCCGACGGCGGCGCAGAGATGGTGCAACTGGGTAGCCCGCACCGCCTGAAAACCATCTATCGCACCAACATGCGTACCGCACAGGCGCACGGACGATATCGCCGCCATCTGGACAACGTTGAGAGCCGGCCATACTGGCAGTACGACGCGGTCATGGACGCTCGCACGCGGGAGAGCCACGCCGCCATGGACGGGCGCGTGTTTCGCTATGATGATCCCATCTGGGATACACATTACCCGCCCAACGGATTCAACTGCCGCTGCCACGTGCGGGCGTTGACAGCCAAAGAGGTTGAGGAGCGGGGCCTGGTCATCTCCGACAGCGCGGGCTCTCTCTCCGACGTAGCCCTGGAGGCAGGGGTCAACAAACGCACCGGCGAGGTGGTCACCGTAAACGGCAAGTCCTACACCTTCACCAAAAAGGACGGCAAGCGCCACGTGCTGACACCGGACGCCGGCTGGAACTACAACCCCGGCAAGGCCAAGACCCTGTTCGACCTGGACCGCAGCCCGGGCGGGGGCGCGCTCCGGACGCTGGCAGACAAACAGGAGACATACAAGAGTTTCGGCCTGCCGCGCCTTGCGGACACTCCCGCCGGCCTGCGCCTGCCGGCGCCGGCGATGCTGCCCAGGGCCGATACCGCGGCGGCGGCGCTGAAGCAACTGACTAACGCCCTGGCAATGCCCCGGACCGGCTTCCGCCGCGTCGTGACCCCGGATGCCTTGGACGACGTGGTGGTGCGCCGGGAATATCTCCCGCACATCGTGGAAAAACGGGACCATGCGCGCGAGCGTTACGCCAACTATATTTTGCCCACGCTGCAAGACCCCCTGGAAGTGTGGCTGGTAAGACACGATGACGAGCATTACCGTCGGCGTTTTATCGGCATGTTCGAGGAGACCAAAAACCAGTCCTTAGTGATAGTGGAAGAGAACCTGGACGGCTCCCTGTTGTACAACTTCATGCAGGCGAGGGACAAAGACATGGATAAGCAACGGGCCGGGTTCCTGCTGTACCGGAAGGAAGGTCAGTAATGGTGACGTTGCCTGGTCTTCACCGGATGCACGGGGCCAGCGTAAACCAGGACCGAGGGGCCCTAGCGTGCATCCCTGACCTGAAACAAGTATAGCACATTAACCGGATGGCTTTTGACGATATCGACCTCCTGTACAGCGCCAACCTGGCGTACGGCAACGCTCGCTTAATGGTCATCGACCCCGATTGCCTGGAGATGTATTACCCAAACGGTTGCTTCCATGGTACGACCCTGCCAATCACCCGGCGTCAGTACCAGGAGCAAATGGAGACCGGCATCAGACACCAGAAAGACCTGGAGGCCCGCTGTGACAGAAATCCGCATTGAATACGACGACACGCAGGTGCGGGCGGCCCTGAACAGACTCCTCCGTGCAGGCAAAGACTTCAGCCCCGTCATGAAAGCCATCGCTGGCCACCTCGAAGCGGGCGTCGAGCAGAGGTTCGCCAAACAAACAGCGCCCGACGGCACGGCCTGGGCAAAGCTGAAACCGTCCACCGTCGCCCGGCGCAAAAAGAAGGGCAAAGGCGCCACGCCCATCCTTGAGGAGGACGGCGGCCTGCGGCAGTCCATTACATCGGACTACGATGCCACCAGCGCCATCGTCGGTACCAACCTGGTGTACGCCACCACCCACCAGTTTGGCGCCAAAAAAGGGAAGTTCGGATCATACATCTTGCAAAAGGCCATAGGCGGCCGGCGTCTGAGTGGCAGCCTGGCAGTCCTCTCCGCAAGACAAGGCAACGCACAGAGAGTCCCGATCCCGTGGGGTGATATCCCGGCCCGCCCATTCCTGGGCGTCTCCGATGCGGACCGGGATAATATCCTGGAGACCATCAACCGCCACCTGGCCGAGCAATGGAAATAAGGATTAAGCCAACGTCCTTACCGCGTCGCGGAATGTTGAACCTGTAAGCGACATCACCAAGTCGATGGCGCCCCCTCCGGAGGCCACCACTTTCCGACAGCCGCGCCGTCGCAAAACAAACAGGTGGCCGGTTACCGTCATTTCATATCTCGTATCGACCACAATCAGTCGGGTCTCCGGGTTGCGACGCGGACGATAACTGGCATCGAACTGCCAGGACAGACCGAGCCGGTCCAACACGTCGGTGAGTTGTACCTTTCTGGCTGATTGAATTTTAGCTTGGTTGATCATTCAGGTCTAAAATCCCCCCCTGGACCCCCCGGCTGGTCCTGTGATAAATCACAGAAAAAAATCGAGGATGTCGCATAGAGATCACACCTGCCTTCCACTTGATTCCGTAACATTCCAGATAATTCCGCACTAATATGGTGCAAAAGATTCTCATTTTCGTGTGAATCAAAGGTAATGTTTCGCATGATTCAATAGTGTATCCCAAGAAGCCGCCGACACTATTCCCCCTCCTGCTGGCAAGCATGACCGTAGTACTGTCCCTTGTTGCCGGGCCGGCCGGCGCCGAAGAGAAGAAGTACATTACCGTCGTGTCATGGGGCGGCTCCTATGCCAGGAGTTCCGTCAAGGCCTATCACGATCGCTTTGTTGAAGAGACGGGCATTCAAATCAAACTGGATGAATATAATGGCGGCCTTGCCCAGGTCCGGGCACAGGTTGAGTCCGGTAACGTGACCTGGGACGTGATCGATATGGTAGACGGGGACACCTTGCTGGGTTGCGATGAGGGGCTGCTGGAGACGGTGGACTATGGGAATCTGCCTACGGCGCCGGACGGCACGCCGGCATCAGAGGATTTTGTCGCCGGCTATGACATGGAATGCGGCATTGAAAACACCCTGGCCGGGACGGTGTATGCCTATAACGAAACGATGTTCCCGGGGCGCAAACCGGCCACTATGGCTGATTTCTTCGATCTTGAAACCTTTCCTGGACGCAGGGGTATGCGCCGGGTGCCTAACGTGAACCTGGAGTTTGCCCTGGTCGCGGACGGGGTGCCGACAGAGCGGATATATGACGTTCTCTCAACCCCGGAAGGCATCGACCGCGCTTTCCGTAAGCTGGATACGATTAAAAGTGAGGTAATCTGGTGGGAGGCCGGCGCGCAGCCGCCACAGTTGCTGGCCGATGGTGAAGTTGTGATGAGCACGGCCTACAACGGCCGCATTTTCAATGCCTGGGCGCTGGAAAAACAGCCGCTGATCATCGTCTGGGACGGCCAGGTTCAATATAGAGGCTACAAGGTCATCGTTGCCGGTACCCCCAGACTGGAACTGGCCCGGCAATTTGTCGCGTTCGCGACCAGCACGCAGTCCATGGCCAACCTGACCAGGTACATATCCTACGGCCCCCTGCGCCATTCATCCCTGGCGCTGGTGGACAAACATCTGGAAACGGGCATTGATATGGAACCGCACCTGCCCAACGCGCCGCAGAACATAACTAATGCAGTCTATCGGGATCCGGAATGGTGGGCAGATAACCAGGATGAGATGAACGAGCGGTTTGCCGCCTGGTTGACGAAATAGGGGCTAAAGGGGGACACCCATGTGATAAAACCCAACGAAACTGGTAAATTGGATTATGATTTATGAACCACCACAGACAGGGGAGAGCACGTGAGTGATAATACAGACGTAATTTCCGCGACTACCGGAAGCCGCGCAGAAGGCGGGGACCAGGCGCAGCGGGTCGGCATCATCGGCGCCGGTATTGCCGGCCTGGTGACGGCCAAGATATTCCTGGAAAACGGGTTCGACGTACAGGTGTTCGAAAAGGAACCCGACCTGGGCGGAGTGTGGGCCTTGTCACGGGCCTACCCCGGCCTGCGGGCAAATACCGCAAAGGAAACCTACAGCCTTACCGACTACCCCTATCCGGCATCTACAAGTGGTTACCCTGTCGCGGAGGAGGTGCGCGCGCACCTGGAATCCTATGCTGACAACTTCGGTTTGAACCCCCACATCAGTTTCAACAGCGAGGTGGTGCGCCTGGAGGAGATCGATGACGGCGGCCGGCAGGGCTTTTCCATGACGGTCCGCTCGACGGCCGATAACCGCAAGGAAGATCAGGACAAACGGGACACCCATGAATTCGCTTATGTCATCATTTGTTCGGGAGCCTTCTCCACGCCCCTGATGCTGGATCTCCCCGGCAGGGAGACCTACAGGGGGCTGGTGCGCCACTCGAGTGAATGGACCCATCCCGCGGTCGCGGATGTGCGGCGCGTGGTCGTCATAGGCGGCGGCAAATCCGCGCTGGACTGCGCCGCCTGGGCGGCCCGGGAAGGAAAAACCTCCACCCTGGTGTTCCGCAAGCCGCACTGGATGGTGCCGCGCTACCTGCCCGGCGGCGCCCGCAGCGACCTGCGCTTCATCTCGCGCTTCATCGAGATGTTCGTCAATTATCCGATGCGCCCCTGGGATGAAAAGCTGCTGCACGGCCCCGGCAAACCGCTGGTGTGGCTCTGGTGGAGCTTCATGAGCGCCGTGGTGCCCCGCGTCCTGGGCATGCCCAAACACATGGTCCCCGAACACAAGTTGCCGGTGGGCTTCGAAAGCGTGGGACAGGTGGACGATTTCTTCGACCTGCTGAATGCCGGCGCTATCAGCGCAATACGGGCCGGTGTCAAGGGCTTTTATGAAACAGGCGTCGAACTTGACGACGGCACGCAGATAGAGGCGGACCTGGTCATCATGGGCACGGGCTGGCAGCGCGACATGTCGTTCCTGAGCGAGGAGTTGAGATCGAAAGTATACAGCAACGGCCGTTTCCATTTATACCGGCGGATACTGCCTCCCGGACAACAAAGGCTGGCGTTCGTGGGATTTTTCCCGACCCTGACCTGCCCGCTGTCTTCGGAGGTCGGCGCGCACTGGGCGGCGCAGTTGTTCACCGGGAACATGAGCCTGCCCTCGACTGAAGAGATGGACCAGGCAATCGAACTGCTGGAGAACTGGGCCAGGGAACGGGTGCCGGAACAGGAAGACGGCGTGTTCACCGGGCCTTATATAGGACATTACGTTGACGAACTGATGCGCGACATGGGGATGCCGACCATGCGCACAAGTAACTTTTTAAAGGAATACTTGGGATCGTTCCTGCCCAGCCGCTACGCCACGCTGGGGGAAGAGTTGAAGGCCGCAAGGGAAGGAAGGTTGAAGCGGCGGTTTTACCTGGGCAGTCTGCATGTGCTGGCAGCGGTTTTGATTTTATTAATGATAATGGGATAACACCTGCCATATCCGCAGGATGGCCTCAGAACGAAACCGCCAGCCTCGCATACAGGAAGCGCCCGTTGAAACCCGCCGGCGCATACTGGCTGTACAGGTTGCCCAGGCCGCTGCGGGCGTTCGGGTTCTCATCCGGGTAGTTATCGAGCAGGTTGTCCGAGCCCAGGGTCAACGCCATCCCGTTAGCCATGGTGTATCGGGCGCTGATGTCCAGGAGGCCGTAGCCATCGAAATCCAGCGTTTCCTCCGAGTCGTACCAGTCGCCATGGTGACTGTACCGGAGTAGCAGGTCGAACGGGCCGTAGGCATGCCGCGCCGTCAGGATATAGCGGATGTTCGGCAATCCCTGTTCGTAATCGCGAATCTCGCCGGCATCGTCCAGGGGGCCACCGGGGGTAAAACTGGTAATTTCCGTGTCAATGGCGCTGATGGCCACATCCAGGTCAGTGGCGCCGGCCGCCGTTTCCAGGGCCTGGTTGCCGGTAAATTCACAGCCTTTGGTTACCGTGCTGAAATCGTTGGTGAAGTAATTGATGTAGTTCCAGCTCCGGGCCGAGATGAGGCCGGCGGCCTCCAGTTGCGCTATGAGGTCGTCCCTGACCCGGTGCGCGCCAAGGTCGGGGCGATTGAATTCGATGTCCCGGGACAGGGCGAGTCTGTCTTTCACCTTGATGCGGAAACAGTCCAGGGAGAGAGCGGTCGTATCCCGGTCATAGACCACTCCCGCCGCGAAGTTCTCGGACTTCTCCGGCGCCAGCGCCTTGCCTCCCAGGGCCATACCGACCGGACTGGCAGGGGCGATGGTGGCGACGATGGAAACTGTCCGCTCATCCCCGTCTCCGGCATTCTTCGAGGTCGCGTTGATGGCGTTGGACTGGCCGGGGGTAGGCGCCCGGAACCCGGTGCTCCAGGCGCCTCGCAACGATACGGTGTCGGTGAGCGCGAAACGGGTGGAGACCTTGCCGTTGGTCGTAGCTCCGAAGTCTTCGTAATCTTCATGGCGCAGCGCCGCGCCCAGGGTCCAGTCTTCCCGGATATCGGCTTCCAGGTCCAGGTACACGGCGTAGTTGGAGCGGGACCACGCGCCGGCAGTGTCCGGGCTGAAACCGGGGAAACCGTTGGAGGCTGACGTAAAACCCTGGGACTGCAAGTCCACCAGGACGCCGTTGCGTTTGAATGTTCTCTCCCAGGAGGCAGGCTCACCGCCTTCGATCTCAAACTTCTCTTCCCGCCATTCCAACCCGAAGGCAACATTCAGGTCAGAGGCCAGCAACGGCAGGATGAAGGGGTAGTTCATATCCAGGTGCACGTTTTTTTCCTTCTGCACATAGCCCCCCGGGTCAAAGCTGAAATCTTCAGGATTGTCCGGTCCCAGCGCCGCATTGACCGTATTACGGATAAAGAACGCGGCGTCGCTCACGCCGAGGCCGGCGCTGAGTTCCGCGGAAAGGCCGAACGCCGTCTCGCCGCGCAGGCCGGCGACCAGGGAATAATCATGGGCTTTGCCGCCGAAACGGGGTGTGAATCCGCCGGGGAACAATTCGTTCATGACAAAGCAGTCAGGGTGGGCCAGTCGGAACGCCTGTGTGTCAAACACGCCTGCGCGGTAGAACCGCCCCTCGGGCAGCAGGTCGCGCGGACAGTTGCCGGTTCGGGCGCCGGTCAGGTCGCCCACCAGGCGGAAGCCGCCCCGGGTGTAGACACCCTCCCGGTTGTTCGGGTTGCGGAAGTAGAACCCGCCGTCCGTTTTCTTGTAGGCAAAGTTGCCGAAAGCGAACGCTTCCAGGCGTTCGGTCAACGGCAGCCCTGCGTTGAGGAAGGTCTTGATTTCGTCTTTGACCTTCGGGCTACCCCAGATCTGGGCCGGGTCGGCAACGGACGTATTGCCGGCTGCAATCAGCGCCGCCGCGTCGTCCCGCTGCACACTGCGGCTGGTGTCATCGGATTCGCCGTATTCCAGGCTCAGGTTCAAAAAGCCGCCGGCCAGGGGCAGGCCCGCGTTCGCCGCAAACGTATAACGTGCGCCGTCACCCTCGGTGGTCTCGCCATACCTGGCTTCCAGGTCCATTCCTTCAGCCTCGTCCTTGAGGACAAAATTCATCACCCCTGCAATGGCGTCGGACCCGTACTGGGCTGCGGCGCCATCGCGCAGCACTTCGATGCGTTTCAGGGCAATGGCGGGGATCACCGACAGGTCCGGCCCCTGCGCGCCCTCGGATGCCTTGGGAGTCAGCCATGCGATTACCGCGCCGCGGTGCCGGCGTTTGCCGTTTACCAGTACCAGAGTATGGTCTGCCGCCAGGTTGCGCAGGTTGGGCGGGCGCACGATGGTCGCGCCGTCTGCAATCGGCTGCATATTGACACTGAATGTGGGCGACACCGTGCGCAGCAGGTCCAGCATGTCGGTGTTGCCCTGGACCCGCAGTTCCTGCTCATCAACCAGTTGCACCGGGGAATGGGATTCCGACAATGCCCGGCCCGCGCGCCGTGAGCCCACAACCACAATCTCCTCAACAGTTGCCGCTTCATCCTGCCGGGTTTCAGCTTGTGCGAGCGCGCAGGGCAGCGAGGCAAAGGCGGCAACTGCGAGGGCAAACCAACACGAGATGAATCGCATGGTTCGAGTGGTATTCACACCGGGATCAGCCCTGGTTGTTGGGCTTCAGCCGTTCAATTACCTCTTCAGAACTGACGATATCGGCATAGCGCCGGCCGACGTCCCGCAACGTATCGTTATGCGGCCCTTCCTCCTGGTCGCCGCAACAGTCCTCCACCAGCAGCGCGCGGAACCCGAACTGGAACGCGTCGACCGCGGAAGCGCGTACGCAGCCGCTGGTGACGCAACCGGTGACGGCGACGGTATCGACCTGGTGACGGGTAAAAAAGCTTGAGAGGGGTGTCATGAAAAACGCCGATGCGCCCCATTTTTCAAACACGTAATCGTAGGAATGATCGACAATCCTGGGGTCGAGTTCAACCCCTTCGCCGCCGCGCCGCAGGTCGGTCTTTACTGCGCCGACTTTCCAGTGCGGGCACTCTTCATCATTGCCGTAGGCGATATAACAGTTGGCCACGGGCGCGTTGCATGCGCGCGCCGCCTCCAGCAGGCGCATGGTATTCGTCAGCGCGCGTTCAACATGGATGCTGCCGCCCATGCGGAACCGCGCATCGGTGAAACCAAGCTGGAAGTCGACAACCAGGATCCCGATCTTCTCACCGAACCCTACCTCGATTTCGCCATAGCTTCTTTCGCGGTAAACATCACTCATGGGTAGCTCCCGGTGATAGTCCGGAACAAGTTAAGGAAGTTAATACAATATCTTATAATTTCGCACATTCGCTGTGGATTTGCAACAATCCCGGTATGGTCTCGGCAGGCCGGCGCCCAAAGCCACATTCAGTGGCCAGGCCGAATTCAGTGTGGAATTGCCGTGCGACCCTGATCCGTTCGGCGCTGCCTTCAACCCCGTCGGTGTAGTGGACAAGCCCCAGGTAGATCTCGGTTTGCGGGTGCACATCGAGCTTCTGCAGGGCTTCGAAATAGCCGGCATCCTTGCGCCCCCGGGGCACCGGCATGTGCAGCCAGTTAACGGCCCGTTTCGCATGCGCACATATTGCGTTGGAAAATTTCACCGAGGTCTCGAGATTTTCCGGCTCAACGATATGCTTGTGACCGGGGTCGCCATAACAAAGGTGGTAGCCCAGTTCCACGGGTTCGGGCACCAGTGAACCCAGTTCCGTTACCCTGGCAATGGAGCCTTCGTAAGCGTCATCATAGTGCAGCCCAAGACCACCGTCATGGGCAACAATCTCCCAGCACACATCCCACTGCATGGCCAGTTCCCCGGCAGGTATGCCGCTGACGATACGCGCAGTTTCACGCGCCATGGCCTCTTTGTAGGGCGCCTCGACCTTCGCCCGGTCATCGTAGACCAGGAAACAATTGAGAAAGGCAGCTGGAGTGGGCAGGGACACCTGGAAGCGGACATCTTGCGGTATCACACCGCGGTCTTTTAATTTCCTGAAAACCGACCACGATCGCAGCGCCTCGTCCGCATAGCCGATATTGTCAAAGCTGATGTTTGTGGCGCCCTCAACAATGCGATAGACGGTGCGTTTCGCGGTATCCTTGAAACCTTTAAACCTGGCGTTATCGTCGTCGATTTCAAAAGCGGGACTCTCATCGAGGATGCGTTGCTGCCAGCGGATCCAGTGTGTGCGTACACCGGTTTCACCGTCCGGATAACGTTTTGCCGCGCCGGCCACTGTTCCGGCAAGGCTTTGAAATACAGAATCAGTGTTTTCCAGCCCAATGCTGCCCACGAAAAGAATATTGCCGGATGCGTTCGCCATCGTTTTTCTCCTAATAAGTCATTGTGCTGTTGATAGTGATTCCCAGGTAAATGCTGGATGAACCGGCAATGCGGATTCGACTTACGGGGTCCGTACCGGCGCCGGATCCCGCCAAAACGCCGTTAACAAAATCCCGTCGGGTTACTTTCATAGTACTTGCTGCCAATGGTAATTTTTGCGGCGCCAGGAGACCCGGCAGGCGCCCAAAGCTTGTAACCATCCACTTCAAATTCGTTGTGGCGGGCAACACCGCCGAACATATCGTTATTATCCAGGATCAGAATTTTGGCATCGGGCTTCGCTTTCAGGTAGGTATAGGCTGCAGTACAACCCGCAAATCCGGAACCTACAACGACGAGGTCAAATTCTTCCCCGGTATCCTTTGCATTCCTGACGCGATCACCGAAGTCATCAATACGCAACGTGTGCGCGGCGTTTATCACTTTATGGGTGTCCTCATTGGCGATATTAATACGGGTGAGAAAAAAAGGGAACAGTAAATTCAGGACACCCAACAAAACTCTATCGGTGTCCTGTGTGCATTGTGCGACCTGACCCCATCTATTTGCAGGCGCCAGAATTACCCTTGACTAATTAAAGGCACCATTTTAAAATACCCTTGACTATTTAAGGAACCTCTGATTAAGTCAGAGGTTCCTGCGATACAGGGATGTATCGCCAAATTCGATGACGATAAGTCATTGAATTTGAGAGAAAAACAAAAATCGCATTTTTTGTTTTTCGTGCTCTGACAAGTCCAGGATGGACTTGTTCAGAGCTTACTTAAATATACAATGATGTTACTGGCCTGATAACAAAGGGTAGAACCTGTGAGACGTTTGATCGACGATCAATTGCTGCGCTGGAAAACCTCAAGTCGGCGTAAACCTCTGGTTGTCAGGGGAGGGCGCCAGATCGGGAAAACCTGGTCTGTTGACAGGTTCGGGGAAAACCACTTCGGTTCGGTTGTCAAAATCGACCTGGAAAAACGCCATGACCTGCATGATATATTTGCCGGCGATCTCAGCAGCCGGACTGTTTTATCGCATCTTGCCCTGGTTGCCGGGCAGCGCATCATCCCCGGTGAGACGCTGCTTTTTCTCGATGAGATCCAGGCCTGCCCGCGGGCGCTGATGGCCTTACGTTACCTCTATGAAGAAGCGCCCGACCTGCACGTTGTCGCCGCCGGGTCGCTGATGGAATTCGCGTTGAGTGCAGTGTCATTTCCGGTAGGGCGGGTCCGGTTTCTCAATATGTATCCCATGACGTTCGCCGAGTTTCTGGCGGCAGGGGGGCAGGAGCAGTTGGCGGAGATATTGCAAAAACCTCCTGTTCGCCTGGACGATGTAGCACATCGGCTGCTATTGAGCCGATTGAGAGACTATTTCTTTGTCGGCGGGATGCCCGAGGCCGTGCGAGCCTACTATGAGGCCATGTCTGTGCAGGACGCCTTTGAAGTGCAGTCGGACATTCTGGATTCCTACCGGCAGGATTTTGCAAAATACGCGCCGCGAGCTGATAAAACCTGCCTGGATCGCGCACTTGTCGGTTGTGCCGCAAAAGTGGGGGAACAGGTCAAATATTCCCGGCTTGTGGAAGGGTTTTCCAATCCTACCATTCACAAGGCATTTGATTTGCTCTGCAGGGCAAAAGTTATCAACCGGATTCCGTCCGTGAAAACTATAGGACTGCCTTTGGGAGCTAGCGTCAACAACAAAAAATTCAAGGCATCCCTGCTCGATATCGGGTTGATGCAACGTCTGAATCATCTTCCGGTCGATATCGAAATAAGGCAGCGGGACCTGCTGAACATTTATCGCGGCAAACTGGCGGAACAGTTTGTCGCCCAGGAGTTGCTTGCGGCGCAAAACGGCGAGCTTTATTACTGGGCCAGAGACTCCAGGGGGAGCGCTGCAGAGGTTGATTACCTGATCAATACGGACGGACGCATTAACGCCGTTGAGGTGAAATCGGGGAAAGGAGGCAGCCTCAGAAGCCTGCACCTGTTACTGAGCAATTACCCGGATTGCAGTGAAGGACTGGTGCTTTACAGCGGCGTCTTCGCCGAACGCCCTGAGCAGAAATTACGCTTCATCCCGCTTTATTACGCGGGCTCTCTCACATGACCCCGTGCGCACACAATCCAGGGGTCAGAGTAAGAAATTCGTCAGCATTTTTACTCTGACCCCACGATTCCTGCTGTGCATTGTGCGACCTGACCCCATTTATTACATCGTTTTTCTCCTGTAACAACCTATTTCAACATATTCGGTCTACAGGTCTTTAAGAGAATCTTTTATTGCCTGTAATGCCATGTCTTTGTTATTCAGCCTGGCGCTCAATATCAGTACCAATTTTGTAAGGTATAGTGAATGCTTTTTCTCTCCTGCCTGGTCGAGTCCTTCGGCCAATGCGTCATAAATTTGTTCCAGGTCCGCTACTGCTATTGTTTTTTCATTCATACTTCTACCCTTCTTTTTATTCAATTCCGATAGCTGTATTAACTGCCGATTCAAGATTGGCTGCATTTACCTGCCGCCACCGTGCGCAGACATGCTGGTCGGGCCGCACCAGGTAATAACTGAACTGGCCGGTGGCGTAGACTGCCGCACACCGGTTGTCGGGATCGTGGATATGAACCGTACCTGCTGCTGCTTCAGCCGCCGGCGTAATTGACAGGATCTCCACAGGTATGCCCCGCTCCCGGATTCTGTTTTTCACCTCGACCAGGGAATCATCAACCCGCCCGTCCTCTGAGAAACAGAACAAATAGAACGAGGCCCCCAGATGATCCATCAGGTAGTCATCATCACCCAGTCTGACATTGAGGACAGGACTGCCGTTGGCGACGCCCTTGTCGCTACGGCTGTTTTCTTGCGCAAAGCTGTTCAGTGGTGAAGTGACATAGTGATGGGGTCTCGATGTGCGCCAGTGCAGCAGCGGGCGTACAAAGGGCTGGCTCAGGGCCAGTGACAGGGTGGCGTCCCGCAACAACCGGAACCCGCTTGTCGGCGGCGTCATGAAGCGGGTACTCTTGCCGGCTTCATCGATGATTTCCCATGCCGAGGCAACCCGTTCCCGGGAATAGCTGTCAAGCAGCCCCTCGCCGCCCCAACCCTTGATCCCGGCGGCCAGCTTCCAGGCGAGGTTTTGGCCGTCCTGCCAGCCGGTATTGGCCCCGCGCACCCCGAAAATGGGCAGCAGGTGGGCCGCATCCCCCGCGAAGGCAATGCGCTTGTGTATGTAGTTTTGCAGGGTCATGGCCCGGGCCGAGTAGACTGAACACCAGTCCAGGTCCCAGGATGCCGTTATACCCACCATGTCCAGCTGCGCCTGTATGCGGGATTTCAGCAGTTCCGGTTCCAGCGCCTGTTCCGGGGTTTCATCCCTGGGCAACTGGTAGTCGATACGCCATATGTTACCCGGTTCCCTGTGCATCAGTACCGTGTTTCCGCGGTTCCAGTCGGGGTCAAAAAATGCCAGGCGTTCAGTTGGAAAGTCGATCTCAATCTCAATGTCTGCAATAACAAACCTGCCTTCGAAAGAGTCACCTTCCATACGTAAACCGGTCATCCCCCGAACGTTGGACTGGGCGCCATCGGCGGCGACGACCCATTCCGCGTCAATTTGATACTCACCTTCAGGCGTATCGACCGTCAGGCTGACCTGGTCGTCATTGCGGGGAATATCAACGACTTTTGATCCCCAACGCAAGTCTGTTAAAGGATTTTTCAGGACCTCATCTACCAGGTATTCCTCCAGGTATTGCTGCTGCAGGTTGTTCATGGGCGCGAAGCGGCTATTGTCGTTCAGCGGCGCTTCCATGCGGAATACCACCTCACCCCGGTATATGGATTTGCCGGCATTCCAGGGCAGGAGTTTCTCCACCATGCGATCTGCGACACCAACCTGCTGCAGTATTTCCATGGATCGATAGGTAAAGACGATGGCCCGGCTACCCTCGGAGACCTGCACGGCTGACTCCAGCAGTACGACAGGAACATCGTAGCGCGCCATGTCCAGCGCCATTGCCAGACCGATAGGCCCGGCGCCGACGATGACGACAGGGTGTACCTGCTGTTCACCCTTCATCTCCGCCGGTGTAACAAAGGGAAAAACCCGGTAATCGTAATAGAGTGATTTTCTGGGAGTGGAGTCCGGAGTGTGCATGACAATTAAGTGTGCCTGCCAAGTTTTATTTGTTTACGCCAGGCTCTCAGGAAAATGATTTCCTGTATTCAACCAGGAGTTCCTGTATCTTCCCGGCAGCAGCAGCGCCGGCCCGTGCATGGGGTGTTTCACCCTTATCAACTGTTTCTGAGCTTATTTCCGGTACCTGGTAGCTGGCCCGGCCACTCACCCTTTGCCACCACTCTTCAGCAAAAGGCCGATCTTCCAACCACAGTTCCAATATATTCAGAATGTCCAGGACCTTGATAAAAGGCGCATAGTTCGTCTCTACCAGGGACAACTCGTCACCCATAACCCACTCTCTCCCGTCTGATAAAGTGTGGTCGAGTTTACCCATCATCCTGTCCCAGAAACCGATCCCCCTGATGACATAAGGCGAGTCAAAGCCTTCAAGGACACAGGATTTCTGCCGGTGCAATCTCTCAATATCCGTTACATTTTTCCATCGTTCCTGCATAACCTCCAAGGGGACCTCCAGGCGAAACTTGGTGACGAAATTTATCGCAGCAGTCGCTTGATAACCGGCTTCGTCACAGTCCTTTATCCATTCCCGCATATGCGCGCGTTGAGCAAGGTTGTCGGGTTTCAGTTTAGGATCCGGCTTGATATCGTCAATGTAATCACAGACGAGAGACGATTCCCTGATGACATTACCATCATGGACCAGAGTCGGCACCTGGGCCTTGGGGTTTAACTTCAAATAGTCTTCAGTGAACTGTTCCCTCTTAATTAAATCAATTTTACGTGGCACCCAGTCCTGAATATTTTTTTCCCCTAACGTCATGATTACCCGGTTAGAGCAAATGGAATCAGGGCCTTCGTAGTAGTAAAGTTCAACCATGTTTATACCTGTAGTGTGAGAAGTTGTTTACGCGTTCAAGCTGGCACTACCCAAAAATCGCCGAACTTTAACCAGCGGCATCTGCGTGAATCGACAATAATGCCGTATCTTTTGGTTCGACAATATGCTTATGGCCCGGACCGCCATAACAAAGATGTATCCCGGCATCAACAGCATCATGTAAGATCCAACTATAGCACTACTGTTCAATTCCAGGGAGCTACTATGGTTACACTCATGAATGAAATAAGTGAATCAGATATTGAAAGGTATAACAACGATGGCGCCGTGGCCCTGCGCGGTGTATTCGACGAGGCCTGGCTTGAGCGCATCGCCCTGGCCATTCAGGATGATATCCGCGATCCCGGCCCGTTTTACCACGGCTATGAATCCGATGAGGGTCGGTTCCATGGCAACATGCGTTTGTGGGAAAGCCATGCGACCTTCCGCGACGTCTGCCTGCATTCCCATCTGCCTTCGATAGCCCGCCAATTTTTTGGATCCGGCAAGATCAACCTGCTCTACGATCAACTTTTTGTCAAGGAGGCGCGAATGACCCAGCGCACGCGCTGGCATAACGATCAACCCTATTGGCCCGTAAGCGGCTGGCAGGTGCTTTCGATCTGGACGGCCCTCGACAAAACGACGGCCGACAATGGCCGACTTGAGTTTGTGCGCGGATCTCACCTGTGGGACCGCTGGTTTCAGCCTGAACCGTTTGGCAAAACCGAGGCTATCAACCACTATGACAGCAACCCTGACTATGAAAAGATCCCGGATATCGAAGCCCACCGTGAAGAGTATGACATCATATCGTGGGACCTCGAGCCCGGAGATGTCTATGTGTTTCACGGCATGACTCTCCACGGCGCCGGTGGCAACCGGCTGGATGATCGCCAACGCAGGGGATATACGGTCAGGTATACCGGCGATGATGTAAGCTATGCAAATCGGATCGGTACAAATGAGTCCTTGCACAGCGATCAATTGCAGGATGGTGATCCCCTCGACTGCGACCAGTATCCTCTCGTCATTCCCGCCTGATAATCACTGGTTAGCAAAGTGGCTGCGTTAAATGCACTCATGTCCCCTGTAACTCATGCCATCACACCGGCAATAGCAATCTGGCCGCTGCCTGGAATCAGGTTATGACAATGAATAAATTGCGTTCTTATCATTTCTCCATGAACAGCCTCATGCTGATCCTGGTTTTATGGACAGGACAATCGGTTGCCGGTGAGGAAGACAAATATATGGCTGTCAATGGCGCTGCATTGACCGCGGACAAGTGTCTTAACTGTCATGCGCGTCCCGGCCCCTGGCCGGATGTTAACAGACTGTCAAAGCTGACAAGCGAGGAAGTGTACCGGGTAATCACAGCAGGTCTCATGCGGGAGCTCGCCATTGGTCTTAACGATGCGGAGCGCCAGGCCATTGCCGCTTATATAGGGAATTTGAATCCGGAAAAAGCTTCCCCGGCAAGTGGGGGGCTTTGCCAGGCCGGCAGCGCAGAAATCAGGAAATCACGGAAAGACGCCGGTAGTTTACCGGGCCGGTCTCCAGGTTCATGGAACGATCGTTATGTACGTGATGTCAGTCTCACCAGATCTCAGGTAGCAGGGCTGAAGCTGAAATGGTCCTTCGTTTTTCCTGACACCGGGCCCTTTACCAGTGCCGGTAGCGAGCCTACGGTAGTCGATGGCCGTCTTTATATTGGTAATTTGAACGGTATGGTCTATGCGCTGGATGCGAAAACGGGCTGTACTTACTGGTCTTTCAAAGCCCATACCCACGTTCGTTCAAACATTGCCGTTTGGGGTGATGCCCTGGTGTTTGCCGACTACGAGACGAATGTATACGCATTGGCTGCAGAAACAGGCGCGCTGCGTTGGCTGCACCGGGCGGATGAGCAACCCTCGGCGCGTATGAATGGAGCCCTGACATTACACGATGGCGTTGTCTATGTGCCTGTTTCTTCAAACCAGGAATTCACCGTTGCGTGGCAGCAGGACACTCCCTGTTGCAGCTTTCGGGGAATGGTCGTGGCTATTGACGCAGCGACGGGTAAAAGAAAATGGAAAACCTCGTTGATAGATGAGCCGCTGCAGGAGCTGGGTGTAAATGCCAACGGCGTGAAACGTTATGGTCCTTCCGGACTTGCTGTCTATTCGACACCGACGGTTGATAGAAAACGTCAGTTGCTTTATATCCCCACCGGCAATCAGCTGACTGAACCAAGGGTAGCAGGCGCAGATGCAGTCATTGCGCTGGATCTTGATGACGGTAAAAAACGCTGGGTTAAATCCTTTGTGCCCGAGACATTTCAGCACGGTGATATCTGGAACGCAGGGTGCGAAGCGGAACTGATGTTTAACGAAACGGAAAGCCTCTGCCCGCCAATGAATGCCGAGCGAGAAGGCGATCGTGATATCAGCGCCCCGGTCGTGCTGAAGACACTTGCCGGTGGTAAAGACGTTTTGCTTGTGGGTACCAAAGACGGGGTTTTATTCTCGATTGATCCGGACAACGAAGGTGCGATCCTTTGGCAGACCCGTGTAGGCAGGCAGTTACCCGGGCAGGGCCCTGTTTTTGGTGGAATAGAACATGGCATCGCAGTGGATGATCACTATGCCTACGTTCCCATTGCTGACATGGTGCTGCTCCAGGGGATATCTGATGGCAGTATGGCGCGCGTTGATATTGCGTCCGGCAAGATCCTCTGGCAGAAAAAGGCCGCCGGGGACACCTGTAAAGACAAGCCATTCGGTTGTAACAGTTCTTATATGGCTGCGCCGACATTGGTCGGACAAGTCCTCTTCGCCGGTTCCAACGATGGTATTTTACGCGCCTTTGATACCAATAACGGCAATGTCATCTGGAGTTTCGATACGACCCGCCGGTTTAAGGGTGTGAATGGATTAACAGGCTCGGGCGGTTCGATGGGCAGGTATGGTCCCACGATTGCAAATGGCATGCTCTACCAGTCTTCCGGATATGGTCACCTGGGCGTTGCAATGCCTGGGAATGTTTTGTTGGCATTTGAAATTCCTGAGGAATGATTAATTAATTCCGCAACCGAACAAATAGGGTGACCCCCTCCCATTTCTTGCGCCACAAGTAACTAAGAAAAAAATCTGCCGGATGACGGATTCGAACCGCCGACCATCCGCTTACAAGGCGGGCGCTCTACCAACTGAGCTAATCCGGCATAGCTTTGGGTCCATGGGGTCAGGTCGCACTACTCCGATTATGCAGGCCTATAATACAACACTTTCGCTGCATGCCGGTGAATACATTTCCCAATGGTTTCAGGACGGGGTAACATGTACCCGTCAACCGTTTTGAAGGAGGAATCAAGTCATGAACCCATGCCGTCACCTGATCCTGGTTTTTGCGGTGCTGTGCCTGACCGCAGGCCCGGCGCTCGCCAATGAGAACATCGACCGTCTCAACGAAATCGCCAACGGCGATCATCGTTCTGATGCCTATAAGGCCCGCAACCAGTACCGGAATCCGGCCGAGACCCTGGACTGGTTCGGCATCCGCGATGACCTGACGGTGGTGGAAATCTCACCGGGCGGGGGCGGCTGGTATTCCGAAATTCTGGCGCCGTACCTGAGGGACAACGGGAAACTGTACGTGGGCAGCTACGACAGTGAATCCGAGGTTGAATACTACCGCCGCAACTACCGGAAATATGCGGACAAGCTGGCGGCCGACCCGGACAACTACGGCAAGGTCGTCATGTTTGAATTCGCACCGCCGAACAAGCCGGACCTGCAACCGGCAGGGCAGGCGGACATGGTGCTCACCTTCCGCAACGTCCACAACTGGTTGAATAACGATACCGCGGACCAGGTGTTTGCATCGGTTTACAATGTGCTCAAACCGGGCGGCATCCTCGGCCTGGTAACGCACAGGGGCGAGGAGCACATGGTCGGCAAGGAATGGTCGAAAAAGGGCTACGTTGCCGAGGCCGAGGTGATCCGCCTGGCCGAGCAGGCCGGACTACAGTTTGTTGACAAGACAGAGATCAACGCCAACCCGAAGGATACGAAAGACCACCCGAAAGGCGTCTGGACCCTGCCGCCGGGCTACCGGCTGGGCGATGAGGACAGGGAGAAATATGCCGCTATAGGTGAGAGCGACCGGATGACGATGAAGTTTATGAAGCCTGAGTAGATGGAAATCATGGGGTCAGAGTAACGACTCTGACCCCGGATTTGCATGATAATGTGTCGCAAGCGACAGGTTAATTGACTGGATACCGGCTTTCGCCGGTATGACGGTTGTTGCCGGTATGACGGGTGCGGCGTTAGTCGTCGATGACGACGCCCCAGGGGAATTTGCCCACCTCGATGGTCTTGATGACCTCGTCCTTCGCCGTGTCGATCACGGAAACGGTGCCGCTGACCCCGTCGGTGCTGAACACCTTGCTGCCGTCCTTGGTCATGGCAAGCCCCCAGACCCGCTTGCCGACCGGAATGCCCTTGATGACTTCCATCGTTTCCGCGTCCATGACGATGACCTGGTTGGCCCTGCCGCCGGCCACATAAAGTTTGGACTCGTCCTTGTTCAGTATCACGTCCTTGGGCTTGGCTTTTTCATCGGCAATTTTCCGTACCGCAATCACTTCGAAACTGGACATGTCGACCTTTTTCACCTCGCCGCTGATCTCGGAAGTGGAATAGGCTATGGTACCGTCCCTGGTGAACGTGGCCGCGCGCGGCCTGGCGCCTACCAGGATGTTGGCGACGATGGTATGTTCCGGGACCTGGATCACGTGCAGCATGTTGGTCGACTCACTGGTGATGATTACATGCTTCCCGTCGGGTGAGATGGCCACGCCTTCCGGCTCCAGACCCACCTCTATTTCGGCTATCTGCTCACCGGTCCTGGGGTCAAACGCCGATGCCTTGGCATCGTCTTCGTTGGAAATATAGATGTTGCCGTTCGGGTGCACCGCGAAGGTTTCCGGGTCGGACCCCGCCTTGAATTTACGCAACAGTTCCAGTGTCCCCAGGTCGATGACCGCGATCACGTTCTCTTCACTGACGGCAATATACAACTCCTTGCCGTCGGGTGAGATGCCGATGCCCCTGGGCCGGTCTCCTACCTCAATGGTTCTTTCTACTTCCAGTGTCGATCCGTCTATGACGGAAATATCGTTGCTGCGCTCATTGGTGACGAAAATGCGGCCGCTGGCGGCATAGGCAAGCTGGATACCGGCCGCAATTAATACGATAACGCTGATAATATGTTTCATGGTTTGCTCCATACTGTAGTCAGTGTGATACAGACACCGCTGTGATCTCTGTGTCCTCTGTGGCTTCAATTATAACAGGACGCCAGCCCCAGGCTGTCCACGTCGTCCGTCGCGGCAACGCCCCTGACCGGCGCTTCGCCCAGCAGTTCCCCCTCCTGGCCGACTATCAGCACCAACTGGCGCAACTGGCCGGTGTCGCGAAAATCCATGTCCAGGCCCTTCTGCCCGTCGAACGCCAGGCCGGTTTTCAGGAATTCGAGCATTGCGCCGGGTTCGGTGAGATCTTGCCTGGCCACCGAATCCGATGCCATCTTGACCGCGGCCCAGCCGGCCCAGGCATACTGGTCCATGGGCTGTGAAAACCGTTTTTTGTAACGCTTGTTCAGGTCCCTGGCGGCGAATTTTACAAAATCCGGATGCCAGCCGGAGGTGGTGATTTCGGCGCCCGGGTTTTTCTGCAGCCATTGAGCCCGCGCATCGGCCAGCATCCCGGCGCTGGGGATCACGTGCAGCAGGTTGGGCGCACAGGCTTCCCTGAGCGCATCGTCGTGCACGCTCACGTTGAAGACCGGGTGGCCCCTGAAACGGGCTCCGATCTGCCCCAGGTCGTCTGCATTGGTGGCGACTATAATTGCGATGAATTTATCAGGGTCGATTGCGTCCAGGTCGTCCCCGCTGAACTCCTGCAGGGAATAGTTCTGGCCCAGGAACTGTCCCTGAAGGTTCGCCTCGTGGATGCCCTGGGCAACGCCCGTATGCGCGCTGCCGTCTGCTTCGCCGATGAACGCGAAACTGGTTTCAGTAATGTCCGCGGCGCCCGCTACAGCCCAACCCAGCAAGATAAACATGGTGATCGTATAAAAAGTGGTTTTCATTGTTGTCCTGTCTGCCGGTCCGGTATTTGACCCTGATCCGGGGAAATAGTTCTGTTACGCCATGCCGCCATGCCTGATAAAGCATGTTGCCATCGCCGGAAATTTTTTGTATCCTCTGCTTCGCACAGGTGCCTGACCTGGCATATAACTATAAGCTATACTATAAGAAAAAACCGATCAGTCCCATTATAAAGAAAACCGGGCCTGATACGGACGGGAATTTTTCCCGGTATTACACAAGATTTTTTCGATCTTTACCCGAAACTGCTGCTATCCAAGGAGAATGCGATGCTGAGAGCGCTCCAGATTGAACCGGAAAAGTGTACCGGTTGCCTCCAATGCGAACTGGCCTGTTCCTACCAGGCTGAAGGGGTATTCAACCCCGCAAAATCCCGTATCAAGGTGTTTACCTTCCATGACGAAGGCCGGTTCGTCCCCTATACCTGCACCCAGTGCAGCGAAGCCTGGTGCATGCACGCCTGCCCCGTCGAGGCTATCGTGCTGAACGAGGAAACCGGTTCCAAGGACGTGCTGGCCGACGTCTGCGTCGGCTGCAAGGTATGCACCATCGCCTGCCCGTTCGGGACGGTGAACTACAACCAGGACACCAAGGTCGTCTATAAATGCGACCTGTGCGGCGGTGATCCGGAATGCGCCAAGGCCTGCCCCACGGCGGCCATCACTTACGTCGATGCGGACCATACCGGGCTGGCCCGGATGCGCGCCCATGCAGCGGCAAGCGCCAACTGATAGCGGAGGAGATTTGAAATGGCTTGGGCTAACAATGTATTACGAGTAAACCTGACAGAAGGCACCACCAGCAACGAACCCCTGAACATGGAGTGGGCGCGCCTCTACCTGGGGCAGCGCGGCCTCGCCACCAAGTACCTGGCGGAAGAGATCGACCCGAAGTGCGACGCGCTGGGTTCCGGCAACAAGCTGATCATGACCACCGGTCCCCTGACCGGCACCATGGCCTCCACCGGCGGGCGCTATTCAGTGGTCACCAAGAGCCCCCTCACCGGGGCCGTGGCCTGCTCGAATTCCGGCGGTTTTATCGGCGCGGAATTGAAGGCCGCGGGCTACGACATGATCATCTTTGAAGGCAAATCGCCGCGTCCCGTGTACCTGTACATCGAAAATGACAAGGTCGAAATTGCTCCCGCCGATGAGATCTGGGGCCAGTCGGTCTGGGCGGCGGACGAGTGGCTGCACAAGAAATACCAGGACCCGCTGCTGCGCGTTGCCGCCGTGGGCCGCGCCGCGGAGAAGGGCTGCCTGTACGCGGCGATCGTCAACGACCTGCACCGCGCGGCCGGCCGCTCCGGCGTCGGCACGGTCATGGCCTCCAAGAACCTGAAGGCCGTTGCCGTGAGAGGCACCAAGGGCGTGGGCAACATCAAGGATCCGGGCGCATTCATGCAGGCGGTCAATGCCGGCAAGAAGGTCCTGGCCGAGAACGCGGTTACCGGACAGGGACTGCCCACCTACGGCACCCAGGTGCTGATGAACGTCATCAACGAGGTCGGCGCCATGCCGACCCGCAACATGCGCGAAGTGCAGTTCGAGGGCGCAAGCAAGATTTCCGCCGAGGCCATGCACGAGCCGCGGGAAAGCGACGGCAAGCCCAACCTGGTCACCAACGCGGGTTGTTTCGGCTGCACCATCGCCTGCGGGCGCATCTCCACCATCGACCGGGGCCATTTCTCCATCGAGAACAAGCCGCAATACTGGGGCGCATCGGGCGGCCTGGAATACGAGGCGGCCTGGGCGCTGGGTTCGGATACCGGGGTGGACGACATCGATGCGCTGACCTACGCCAATTTCATCTGCAACGAAGACGGGATAGATCCCATTTCCTTCGGCGCCACCGTTGCCGCGGCGATGGAACTCTACCAGATCGGCGCAATCACAAAAGAGCAGACCGGCGGTGTCGAACTGAAATTCGGTTCCGCCGAAGCGCTGGCCTGGGCGACGGAAGTCACCTGCAAGGGCGAGGGGTTCGGCCAGGACCTGGGCATGGGCTCCAAGCGCCTGTGCGAGAAGTACGGCCACCCGGATCTGTCGATGACGGTCAAGGGCCAGGAATTCCCCGCTTACGACCCGCGCGGCATCCAGGGCATGGGCCTGACCTACGCCACGTCCAACCGCGGCGCCTGCCACCTGCGCAGCTACACCGTCTCATCCGAAGTGATGGGTGTTCCCGAAAAGACCGATCCGCTGGTCACCGAGGGCAAGCCGGAACTGGTCAAGGCCTTCCAGGACGCCACCTCCATCGTGGATTCCAGCGGCCTGTGCGTATTCACCACGTTTGCCTGGACCCTGGAGGACATCGCGCCCCAGGTGGCTGCGGCCTGTGAGGGCGACTGGACCCCGGAGACCATGCTGGAAGCCGGCGAGCGCATCTGGAACCTGGAACGGGAGTTCAACCTTGCGGCAGGGCTGACTGCGGCGGACGACACCTTGCCGAAACGCCTGCTGACGGAACCGGCCCAGACCGGCCCGGCCAAGGGCAACGTGAACCGCCTGCACGAGATGCTGCCGAAGTACTACGAAGTGCGCGGCTGGAATGAACAGGGCGTCCCGACCGATGAAACCCGGGAGCGCCTCAGCCTTTAATGACAGGTCGTAATTTACTGCCCGTCATACCGGGCCTGGTCCGGAATCCACGGTTCGTCATTCCGGGCTTGACCCGGAATCCAGTAAAACACTTATGACGAAGTCATACCTTATAAGAGACTGACAACATGCAACACGTCATCATAGGCGCCGGACCCGCCGGCGTTATCGCAGCGGAGACGCTCAGGAAGACCGATCCCTCCTGTTCGATCAAGCTGATCGGCGACGAAACGGAACCGCCGTACTCGCGCATGGCGCTACCGTACTACCTCATCGACAACATCGGTGAGGACGGCACCTACCTGCGCAAGTCGGACACCCATTATGCCGACCAGGGTATCGAGGTAATCCAGGGCCGGGCGGCCTCGGTAGACCCCGATTCCCACACCCTGCAACTGGAAAGCGGCGCGACGGTCAACTTCGACAAGTTGCTGATCGCCACGGGCTCCCATCCTATCCGGCCGCCCATTCCCGGCCTGGATTCGCCCGGCGTCCATTCCTGCTGGACCCTGGAGGACGGCAGGAACATCGCGCAAAACGCAACCAAAGGCTCCGACGTCATCCTGATGGGAGCGGGATTTATCGGCTGCATCATCCTGGAGGCGCTGGCCGAGCGCGGCGTGAACCTGACGGTGATCGAAATGGAAGACCGCATGGTGCCGCGCATGATGAACCAGACTGCCGGGAACCTGATTAAACAGTGGTGCCTGGACAAGGGCGTCAACGTGCTGACTTCCACCCGGGTCGAGGCGATTGAACAGGATGCCGGCAGGCTGTCGGTAAAACTGGATAATGGCGAACAACTGGGCGCGGACGTGGTGATTTCCGCCACCGGCGTTCGGGCCAATACCGGTTTTCTCGAAGGCAGCGGCATTGAGACTGACTTCGGCGTGCTGGTGAACGACCGCCTGCAGAGCAGCCACCCGGACGTGTACGCCGCCGGCGACGTGTGCCAGGGCAGGGATTTCTCCACCGGGGAGTTCAGCGTCCAGGCGATCCAGCCCACCGCCGCCGACCACGGCAGGATCGCGGCCCTGAACATGTGCGGCCGGGATACCCGCCACCAGGGCAGCGTCAACATGAACGTGCTGGACACCATGGGCCTGGTCTCCACCTCCTACGGTTTATGGATGGGTGTCGAGGGCGGTGAATCCGCGGAACTGGTGGATGCGGAAGGGTACCGCTATATCAGTCTGCAGTTCCAGGATGACGTCCTGGTCGGCGCCCAGGCGCTGGGGCTGACCAATCACGTAGGCGTATTGCGCGGCCTGATCCAGACGAAGCTGAAGCTGGGCAAATGGAAGGACCACCTGCTGCAGGACCCGACCCGGATTATGGAGGCATACCTGGGGGCGACCCAGTCCATCGGCCATAACGCCGCACTGATTTGAAGAACCCGGTCAATCTCGCCGCCATTCCGGCGAAAGTCGGAATCTCGAAGCGCCTGGTCAAATCCGCCGTCATTCCTGCGAAAGCAGGAATCCAGTCAGTTTACCTGTCGCGCAGCGACACATTATTATGAAACTGGTATTCAAACTCTACGCCGGTTTAACCGATTATCTTCCCCCTGACGCGGTGGATAACAAGCTCATCATCGAAGTGTCCGAACACCAAACGGCCTACGAGGTCATCGACAGGTACAACGTGCCCAGGGAAATGGCGCACCTGGTACTGCTCAACGGTGTTTACATCAAACCTGAAGATCGCAACAAGGCCGTATTCAACGACGGAGACACCCTGGCGATATGGCCGCCGGTAGCCGGGGGCTGACCCGGGAAATGAGCATCACCCACAGGGACTTCTTCCGCCTGTTGCCGCGGGCAGTGAACGGCGCGCCCGTTACCCGCCGGGGCAACCAGGCGGACATCGCGACGGAAGCCGGTCAGGTTAAAATCACCCTGGCTCCCGAAACGACCAGAAAACTCGGCCTCATGGAATTTCCCGTGACGCCGGTCACCATCGAATTCAGTGGTTTTACCCCTCCCGACCAGGCGGCGTTCCTGGCTCGCTTCGACCTGGCATACCAGCGGGGAGGAGGGTGAGTCGAAAAAAGTGGCAATCCGATCCGGATTTGTGTATGTTATCCGGCATGGACCCAGGCAAGGAGCATGTGTATTTATGATTTTTTGTAAGAGGGAATTAACATGACCGAATTGATCACTATCGTTCTTACCGTAGTCGGCGTCGGCATTGCCATTGTCACGATTAACATTACCACTTTTTTGTACCTGCTTGGCAGGATCTCGTCCGTAGAGAAAGGGTTGGCAACCGTAAAGCAGGAAGTAGCTTTCATTCACGGTTTGCTGGTCAGGCAATTCAGTGGCGCGGTAACGGACGAGTGACTTGTTTCCAGACAGCGCGCGGCAGGTTGGAACAACAGGATAACAAGATGTATTACAAGATGTGTTAAGGAGAAAGATTATGACACCTGAATTAATTGCTGTTATCACTTGCAGTATTGCTCTGGCCGGCCTGATTTTACGCTTGGGTCAAAGACTTGACCGGCGCATTGACAGGCTGGAAGAACGAACTGCAAAACTCGAACAGCGCATGGCCGCGCTGGAAATTCAACAGGCAAAACTGGAGGGGCTGCTGGAAGGCCTGCGGGAAGCCATTACCCGTCCCCATGCGGCTTGAGAATGAACAACCCCGGTTTTTGTTGTGTAAAAGAAACACGGTAAACAGGGCAACCGCATACTTTTATATGTCTGCTCCGAACAGGATTTCCGCCCGTCTGGTATCACTCCACCCGGCCTGCTTGAGTTTCCCCCGCATGCTGTTCTTCCTGGGGTCCAACCGCGCCAGGTTCAGACAGAAGCGCCGGATAATCGCCACGTTCTCCGCCCCGTCCCCCTTGCGGATGCGACTGTCATCCTCCTTAAAGGCCACATCCAGCACCCAATGCGCCTTGTTCTCCACCTCCCAGTGCCGCCGTATCCCCTGCGCCACCCGCTGGGCATCCACGGGCAAGGAGCTGATATAGTAATGTATCTCCGTCTCCACCGCTTTCCCGGGCAGGCGCCGCTCCCGCTCCATCTCAATGAGGGTTTGCAAGCCCGGCCACCTGGCCGCCCCACTCACCCACTCATCCACCGGCAACTGCCGGCAGGTGCGTTTCTCTATCCGGCCATGCCCGCCGTCCACCTCCTCATGCACCGCTACCTGCTGCGGCGCATCGCGCGTAACCTTATGAAAGTACGCCTGTATTTCCTTGCGCAACGTCTTGTGATTGTCCTTCAGCGACAACGTGTAATCGCCGCCTTTCTTGTGAATCTTCTGCGCTATCTTCTTCTGCGTATTCATCGCATCCGCCGTGATATGCGCCCCCTTCACCTGCAACAACTCCAGCATCTCCATCACCGACGACTGCTCATTCTTCTTCCCCTGTGACTTCATCTGCGCCAATACCAACCCGCACTCATGTCCCCAGGCCGTGATGCTGTGCAGGGCCGTGTGTTTCTCCCCGTCATGAGACCGCCGCAGGGTCTTCCCGTCCAGCGCTATCTGCTCCTGACCGGACGCCGCCCGTACCTCATTCACCCAATCGATAAACGCCCGGTTGAACTGCTCCGGGTCCAGCGCCCGCACCACCCGCGCAATCGTGTCATCCACCGGCATCCCGTTCAAAAACGGCCGGTAGCGACGCAGCCAATCCAGCTTCTCATCACCGAATTCCTTGATGTCTTTCCAGCCTTCTGCCCCCGACAGCACCGCACTCACTGTCAGAAACAGAATGTCCAATAACTCATGCTTCTTGTTAATATCACGCCGCGGGTCGTCAATCGTCGCCAAATGGGTCAGTAAACTCATGGGAATCTCCTCAGTTTGGGGTAATTACTGATCTGATCCCCGCAAAACCCATGAGTTCCCCACTTATCTATATCTTATTGGAATAAAAAACCTCTTACTTATGACAAAAAGTATGATCTTGCCCTGACACGGTAAAGACTTATTACGCAAAAAATTCAAAAAAGTGTTGTAAATGAGTCTTTTCTATGTTGCAATTTCCTGGATTATGCAATATGCTATTGGAATGAAGGCGTTGAAGAAGCTGAAACCAAGAATTCAAAACGAAGTATTTTTAGCTTAATACCTTTCCTGAGGAGGAGAATGATGAAATTTAATACAACCAAGTTCACGGCTGTTCTGAGCACGCTGGCGCTTGTAGGCGCATTAAGCATGCCCACCAATGCGGCAGTTGTCCTGGGTGGCGCGGACGGTTGGGAAGTCAGCTACGGCGGCTTTATCAACCTGTTCTATACCCAGAGTGACTTTGCAGGCGGCGAAGATAGCGCCCACCTGCAACAGGGTCTGTTGCCTGCCTTCCATACCATGACGGTCAAAACCCCTGAAGTCAATGGTCTTACCGGTACCGGCCAGATTACCTTTGCGGTTGACAGTTCCGCCGAGAAAACCGGTCGGTTGAACAAGTCAGCAACGTTAGGCACGGGTTCGAACATCGATATGCGTGAGGTATTTTTCAACGTCTCCGGTGATTTCGGCACCATCAGCGTAGGCCGCACGCTGGCATTATTCCAGCGCCAGGCTATCTTACAGGACATTACCCTCTTTGGTATGGGCTATATGGGAGGCCCGGATGGTGGCGGCACCGGTCTGGGTCGTATCGGCGCCGGTTATGTGTATCCTGATTTTCGTACCCGGTTTGTCTACCAGACCCCGGACATGAATGGTTTCCAGTTGTCCGTAGGTATCTTTGATCCTCAGGAGCCTTTAGGGAATGGTGGGATTTCTGAAACCGATACGCCGCAGTTCCAGGCGGAAGCCACTTTCAATTCCGCTTTCGAGGGCGGCAGCTTCAGTGGCTGGGCCGGTTTCATCTGGCAGGAACAGGAAATTATGGCTCACGGTGGTTCGCCCGGGGGTGACGTGGAGTCCGTAGGTTGGAACATCGGCGCAACGGTCAGCGCACAAGGTTTCAGCATGACCGGCAGCTATTACGATGGCGAAGCTTTGGGTTCCGTGTTGTTCGCTCTTGGTGGCGGCGATGCATTTGGCTGTAGCGCAATGGGCTGTAATGAGGCAGATAACGATGGATTCTACGTCCAGTCCAGTTATACCTTCAATGGTACTACCAAGGTCGGCGGCGGTTACGGTGAATCAACACAGGATGAAGATGCGATGTATGGTATTGCTCCAACAGACAGGGAGTTGTGGACCGTGGGTGTTTACCATGATGTCAACTCCTGGCTGAAAGTGGTTGCAGAGTACAGCAATTTTGATGCTGGCGCAGGTAGCACAGATACATTCTCCCTCGGCGGATTCCTGCTCTGGTAAGTTTGTATTAAGCAAAACAGGGTCCTTCGGGTCCCGACGAAAAGGCGCACACTGTGCGCCTTTTTGTTTTGGGTGGGATAAAACCTTTGTCAAATCATCAAACATCACAAAAAGGAGGTTTGAATTTACTCCACGGTTACCCTATACTACGTCTTGGGATTTACGGTATGTCTTTAATAAGGAGGTAACATGAAACAGGAAACTCTTGCCGCGCCCTCTGAAGGGAATTTTAACCATATCTACGAGTTGGGAAAGCTCTCCGGTGAAGTGAAGGTTCTCAAGTGGGGAGCCGCCATTTCGATCACCATGATTTTCGCCTACCTTACTTTCCTGTCACAACAGGTCAGCGGGCTACGAACCGGCTTGGAACAACAGATCAGTGAGGTACGAACCAGCCTGGAACAACAGGTCGGCGAGGTAAGGGAAGAGGTCAGCGCTATCAAAGAAGGGCAAAGCATTATCCGCGAACGCCTGGGCGTGATTGAACAGCGTCTTACGGGTATGGATCAACGCATCACTGCTAACGACAAAAGAATCAACATCCACTCGCATTTGTAACGAAATAAGATAAGGGCGCACACTATGCGCCTTTTTGTTTTGGATGTTGTATAATTTTTCCGTGAGAAGTCTTTCAAAAACCGCCGTCCTGTACCTGTTCCTGCTGTTCTATGCGGGCATTGTCCGGGCTGATCTGCTGCCCAACTTCGGCATAAACGATGAAGACCTGTGGAAATCCGGCGCCAACCTGTATATCCGGTTGACGGACCAGGATCAGTCCAAAAAGGATGTAACGCCGCCGAACCAGCACCCTGTGCAGTTGAATGCGAACCAGGTAACCGGCGCCCTTGAGGGTCTTGAAGCCTGGGTTGGCGGAGGCTTCTTCAAGAAAAAACAACTCAGGTCCCTGTTTTCCGTGCAACAGGCCCGTCTGCTCGGGCAATTCATCAGCGCAGGCCTGGCCAAAGCCAGGCCGGACCAGGACATCGTCTTTGTGCTGGCCCGTTCGGAAAAGAAATACCTCGTCCTCCAGAACAGGGGTTACACGGGGGGTCGGGTCTTCTACCTGGACGGCAAGCTGAATCTCATCATCGGCGATTATGACAACGAAGGCGACAGGTTCAAGGAAGCGGTTGAAAGGAGTCATGGCGTAACGGATACAAAACAGTATTTCAAACACGGCCGCCGGGCTAAAGCCGTCGGTTTCAAGGGCACGATAGTAGCCATGGCCGGCGTTGAGGCTCATGTTGACGGCAAAAAAACGCGCCGGGACTGGATAGAGATAGACCTGGAACAGGCAGCATCAGTCTATCTGGCTCAGAAGGCTGAACAGGCGCCGCAGGAGACCGTGACCAGTGCAGCCATGCAGGCCGAGGCGGCCAGGATGGCGCGGGAACGGCGCGAGATGCGCCTGGAAATGGCGAAGATGCGCAAGGAGATGCAATCCTCGCCGGTCGGGGATAATTCCGGCCAGACAATAGAGCAGAGACTGATGACCCTGAAGGAACTGCGCGATAAGGAATTGATCAGCCCTGAAGAGTATCAACAGAAACGGGAAGAGATCCTGGGCGATATTTAATCATCCGGCCCGGGACCAAAGAAATCCGGTTTCAATTTCGCTCCCTTATTCCGGTGCAGTTATTCCGGCGCAAATCAGCCACATCCCGGACTTCCATGCGAGAGTTATACCCCGAAATCAATGCATCGAAGAGCTACCACCTCAAGGTAGATCCGGTTCATACCGTTTATGTGGAGGAGGCCGGCAACCCCCGCGGCATTCCGGTCATTTTCCTGCACGGAGGGCCCGGTTCAGGCTGCAACGAGAACCACCGCCGTTACTTCAATCCGAAAAAATACCGGGTGGTCCTGTTCGACCAGCGCGGCTGCAACCGCTCGACACCGGCCGGCGAGACGAGGAACAATTCAACCCCGGAACTGTTGCAGGACATCGAACGCATCAGGGAACACCTGGGCATAGAGCAATGGCTGGTGTTCGGCGGTTCCTGGGGCGCCACCCTGGGGCTGCTGTATGCACAGTCACACCCTTCCCGGGTGCTGGGCATGATCCTGCGCGGCACATTCCTGGCCCGGCAAAGAGACCTGGACTGGTTCGGCAGGAAAGGCGCCAGCATGATCTTTCCCGACTACTGGCAGGATTTTACCGAAGTCATACCGGGCCCGGAAAGAAGCGACCTCATATCGGCCTATTACACCCGGGTCCATGGCGCAGACAGGAAAGCCCGGGAAACCGCGGCCCTGGCCTGGTCCAAATGGGCGGGCCGGCTGGTTACTTACCTGCTGCCGGGCGCGGACTATACGCCGGGCGATGTCGGCAAGACCGTACGGGAAGTGCTGATAGAAACCCACTATGCGAAGCATCGCTACTTTATCGACGAGAACCGGATCCTGGATAACGCGGCGTTGCTCCCGTCCGTGCCGATCCGGATCATCCACGGCCGCCGCGACCTGACCTGCACCCTGGACGCGTCCTGGTCGCTGCACCGGGCGCTGCCGGACTCTGAACTGGTGATCGTGAAGGAAGGGGGGCACCTGGCCGGCGAGTCCGTCATGGTGGATGCCCTGGTCACTGCGACCGATGACATGGCGGAACGCTTAAAGTGAACCCTTCACAAACAGCTACGAAACCGTTGCTCATGGGGGTGCTGAATGTGACCCCTGACAGCTTTTCTGACGGCGGGCTGCACCATGACCTGGACGCGGCTGTCGCACGCGCCCGCGAGATGGTGGACCTGGGTGCCGATATCATCGATGTCGGGGGAGAATCCACACGCCCGGGAGCGGACAGGGTATCGATGGATGAACAACTGAAGCGCGTAATTCCGGTCATCAGGCAACTGCAACAGGAACTCCCTGCCGATTTCCCCATCAGTATCGATACCACCTCCACCCAGGTCGCCGGCGCCGCGCTGGAACAGGGAGCAACCATAGTCAATGACATCTCCGCGGGACGGGACGACCCCGGTATGTTCAGCCTGGTCGCCGCAGCCGGGACACCGTACATCATCATGCACATGCAAGGGACCCCCAGGACGATGCAGGATGACCCGCGCTATGACGACGTCGTGGCCGAGATCCGGTCTTTCCTGCTGGAACGCGCCGCGGCAGCCGAAGAAGCGGGTGTCAGGCAGGACAACCTGGTGATCGATCCGGGCATCGGTTTCGGCAAGTCAAAACGCGACAACCTGGACATCATAATGAACCTCGAAAGTTTCACGGAAACCGGCTACAAGGTCATGCTGGGCGCGAGCCGGAAACGCTTCATGGGTTCAATCTGTGACATAAACGAGTATAGCGAACTGGTAGGAGCCACCTGCGCCACCACTACCATAGGCGTATTCGTCGGCGTCGATATCTTCCGCGTCCACGATATCAAGGAAAACCGCCAGGCCCTGGACGTGGCCTGGGCGCTACGCTGCAGACAGGAAATTTAAGGCAGATGACAGTCCGGTTCGTCATGCCGGGCTTGTCCCGGCATCCAGTCATATAGAGAGTCGCCCTCCGGACGACACAGTATTTGACTGGATTCCCGCGTGCGCGGGAATGACGGTGAGTGCCTTCCTCTGTTACGCAGTTGCCCCGTCCCTCGTCAACTCCTTCGAGTTCCGCATATTCCGGAACACCAGCGGCTTGCTCTCAAATTCCCTTGTGCCGGACAGGCTGCCGATCCGGTCCACGTCGGCGTGTAATTGCCCGTGGTGGGGGGACTTGTCGCATACCGGGTCGGCGTTGGTGGCGTCCCCGGTCAGCATGTAAGCCTGGCAGCGGCAGCCGCCGAAGTCCTTTTCCTTCTCCGGGCAGCTTCTGCAGGGTTCCTGCATCCAGTCGAAGCCGCGGAATTTATTGAAGGCATCGGAGTCGTTCCAGATATGGTCGATACTGTGGTCCCTGACGTTGGGGAATTCCAGTCCCGGCAACTGGGCCGCGGCGTGGCAGGGCAGGGCGCTGCCGTCCGGGGCGATGGTGAGGAAAATCGACCCCCAGCCGTTCATGCAGGCCTTGGGGCGGTTCTCGAAGTAGTCCGGGATGACATAGATGATTTTCATCCTGTCCTTCATCTTTTCCTGGTATTCCTTCGCCACGACCTCGGCCCCGGCGAGTTGATCCCGTGTCGGCAGCAACTGGTCAATGTTGACCCTGGACCAGCCGTAATACTGGGTGCTGGCCAATTCCACGTAGTCGGCGTTCAAATCCACGGTCATGTCCAGGATATCCCGGATCTGGTCGACGTTTTTCCGGTGCAGCACGATGTTCAGCACCATGGGGTACTCGAACTCCTTGACCACCCTGGCCATCTCCTGCTTGTGGCGGAAACTTTTCGTGCCGCCCAGGTAGTTGTTCAACTCCTCGTTACTGGCCTGGAAGCTGATCTGGATATGGTCCAGGCCCGCTTCCTTGAAGGCTTTCACCCGGTCCGCGTCCATGCCCACCCCGGAGGTGATCAGGTTGGTGTAATAACCCAGGCGCCTCGCCTCGGTGATCAGTTCCTCCAGGTCGCGCCGCACCAGGGGTTCACCGCCGGAGAAGCCCAACTGGGTTGCGCCCATCTTGCGCGCCTGCTGCAACACCCGGATCCAGTCTTCGGTGCTGAGTTCGTCGTTGTATTTGGCGATCTCCACCGGGTTGGAGCAGTACGGGCACTGCAACGGGCAACGGTAGGTGAGTTCTGCCAGCAGCCAGAGCGGCCTGCTACGGTTTGTATCTGATCCAGCCATTGTTTCTCGCATTGTCTAAAAAGTTACGGACGTCGTCTTTCAGGTCGACCCCGGGGAACGCGCCCTCAAGTTCGGTGATGATCTCTTCGGTGCTCTTGACGCCATCACAGCGTTTCATGATCTCGCCGGCACTGCCGCTGAGTTTCACCATGCCCTCCGGGTACAGGATGACGTAACAGTCCTGGGCCTCTTCCCACTGGAAGCGGAACGTCGGGGCGACTTCAGGGATGCTATTCATATATTCTCCGGGGTCAGAGTAAGAAATTCGCCAGAATTTTTACTCTGACCCCAAATATCCGGGATGAACTTAAATCCGCCCCCATTACAAGTATCTGTACTCATGCATCCACACAGTGATAAGGCGGCCTGTTTTCAATATAAGCCATCCACATGGCATCCAGCATGGTCCAGAGTATATCCAGTTTCAGTTGCAGGATGTTCAGCGCCCGCTCCTGCTCCGCCCGGGTCCTGAAATAATCCAGGGTGACGTCCAGGCCGTGCTGCACGTCCCGTCTCGCCTCGCTCAGCCGCTTGCGGAAGTAGTTGTATCCCTGGGCGTCTATCCAGGTGTAATGCTGCGGCCAGTTGTCCAGCCGCTTCTGGTGTATCTTCGGGGCGAACAGTTCGGTGAGCGATGAACAGGCGGCTTCCTGCCAGGTGGCCGTGCGGGCGAAGTTGTAGTAAGCGTCTATGGCGAAACGCACGCCGGGCAGCACGCGCTCCTCTGAGATCAATTCGTTCCGGTCCAGGCCCACGGCCTCACCCAGTTGCAACCAGGCCTCGATGCCGCCATCCTCACCGTCATGGCCGTCATGATCGATAATGCGCTGCACCCATTGGCGTCTCACGTCCCGTTCGCGGCAGTTGGCCATGATCGCAGCATCCTTCACGGGGATGCTGGTCTGGTAGTAGAACCGGTTAGCCACCCAGCCCTGTATCGCCGGCTTGTCCAGTTTTCCCGAATTCATCAACACGTGGAACGGGTGATGAATATGGTAGTATTTCTCCTTGTCGCGCAAGCGCTGTTCGAATTCCTGCCGGGACCACGGAGCCTGTGTTTCTGTAATACCCATTTACGCCTCTTCGTTTATCTGCTCCGAATAACAGAGCGAAAATCATGCCAGATCCCGCAGCGTTCCCCTCAGAATAAATAAGCCAAATAAAACAATAAGTTATGAGATCGGTAAATAAACAATTATAACAGGATAAGCCGTTATATTAAACCATTCGGCAACAGATATGGTTCATATAAACCAATTATAATTCTAAATCTCCGGGGTCAGAGTAAGAAATTCGCCAGAATTTTTACTCTGACCCCAACTATCAGATAACAATGTAACTTTTATGTTCATCCCATCTGCGCTAATCTGCGCTTGTGCTGCGGATAATTAACCATGACCGAACGCATCCTCTTCCTGACCGGCAAGCTCGCTGAAAAACGCCTGCAGCGCGTCCTGGACGCCATGCAGCCGCTGGAGTTCGATTACGAGATAAGGAACATCGGCGTGAGCGTCGCCGCCCTGATGACCGCACAGATGATCGGTCGCCGCCTCCGTGACCTGGAGGGGGTGGACCGCATCGTTGTGCCGGGGCTGTGCCAGGGAAACCTGGACGCCCTGGGTGAGACCCTGGGCGTGCCGGTGCAGCGGGGCACCGTGGACGTCAAGGACTTGCCTGTTTTTTTCGGTCGTGAGGCACAGGCGGTCAGCCTGGATGATTACAGTATGGGTATTTTTGCCGAGATAGTGGAAGCGCCCCAGATCAGCGTGGATGAGATCCTGGCCAGGGCGGCAAGATACAAAAGGGACGGCGCCGACGTGATCGACGTCGGTTGCCTGCCGGATACGCCTTTCCCGCACCTGGAAGAGGCGGTTCAGGCCTTGCATGGGGAAGGTTACACGGTCAGCGTCGATTCCCTGGACAACGAGGAACTGCTGCGCGGCGCAAAAGCGGGCGCTGATTACCTGCTGAGCCTGCACGAAGGCAGCGCCTGGATCGCCGATGAGACGGCGGCAATTCCCGTCCTGATCCCGGAACAGCACACCGATATGCCTTCCCTGTACCGGCTGGTGGACAAGTTCGTGGAGCAGGACAAACCGTTCATTGCCGACAGTATCCTGGACCCGGTCCATTTCGGGTTTACCGCATCCATCCTCCGCTACCATGCCTTACGGGAGCGCTACCCCGGCATCGAGATCATGATGGGGACCGGCAACCTCACCGAGTTGACCGAGGCCGATACCGGCGGCATCAACGCCATGCTGTGCGGCATCATATCGGAACTTGATATCAACCACGTGCTGGCGACCGAAGTCAGCCCCCATGCCTGTTCCGTGGTGCGCGAACTGGACCTGGCCAGGCGCATCATGTATGCGGCAAAACAGGATGAGGGGCTTCCCAAGGGCATTGATGGCGGCCTGCTGACCGGCCATGAGCGCAAGCCGTTTCCCTATGACCTGGACGAGATCAGGGAACTGGCCGAACAGATCACCGACCCCAGTTACCGGGTGGAAGTAACGCCGGAAGGCATCCACGTGTTTAACCGGGACGGCCTGGTGACGGGGCAGGACCCGTATGAACTGTTCCCCGCGCTGAAACTGCTGGAGGATGATGCGCCCCATGCCTTCTACATGGGCGTCGAACTGGCGAAGGCAGAGGCCGCCCTGAATCTGGGCAAGCGTTACGTGCAGGACGAGGACCTGGACTGGGGAGTGGCGGTCGTCCCCGAAGCGGACGAACAACGGGAGCAACGCATGCAGTCCGCGCACGACCTGAAGGGCCGGCCCGCTGACGAATACAAACCCGCCGGCGCGACTTTGCAGGCGAAGAAACGTAAATCCCCATGATTTACGAAACGGTCATCACCACCATGAACCCGGACGGGACCGTGCATATCGCGCCCATGGGTATCCGCCATGAAAATGAAAAATACCTGATCGCGCCGTTCAAGCCGTCACGGACCCTGGATAACCTGTTACACTCCAGTGTGGCGGTGATTAACGCTACGGCGGATGTCATGGTCATTGCCGGCTGCCTGACCGGCCGCCATGACTGGCCGCTGGTGCCTGCGACTCATATCGCCTGCAAACGCCTGGCCGGCGCCCTTTCCCACGTAGAAGTACGGGTAGAGAGCAGCAAGGATGACGAACTGCGCCCGCTGTTTACCTGCCGGCGGGTACATGCCGCTAACCACAGGCCGTTCAGGGGTTTCAACCGCGCCCAGGCGGCAGTGGTCGAAGCGGCGATACTGGTGAGCCGCCTGCACCTGTTGCCGGAGCAGAAAATCCGCTCGGAACTGGAATACCTGAGCATTGCCATCGGCAAGACCGCGGGGGAAAACGAGCGTACAGCGTGGCAATGGTTGATGGAAAAGGTAGAGAATTATTATGCCTGAGGCGGGCCACAGAGTTATCCGCAGATGACGCACCCCTGCCCAAAGACATACAGGGGCATGGATTAACGCAGATTATTTATGGTAAAGAGAAGGTAAATTCATGACGGGATTCCTTGCCAGCGTCTCATCGGTGGATGAGGCGCAACTGGTCCGCTCCCAGGGCGCGGACGTAATAGATTTGAAAGACCCGGCCCGGGGCGCGCTGGGCGCGCTGGATGAAGACAGCGTACGCGCCATCGCGTCGCTGCCGGACAGGAATACCATGCTCAGCGCCACTGTGGGCGACCTCCCGGCCTATGCCGCGGAGCTGGAGAGCGCCGTCACCGGCATGCACGGTTGCGGTGTCGATATCGTCAAGGTCGGCGTGTTTGACAGGACCATCTCGCCGTTCATGCTGTCCGTCCTGGACCGGCTCGCGGGCAGGGGCATCTCCATTGTCCTGGTCTTTTTTGCCGAGATGTACCCTCCTGACATCGACTTCAGGCGGCTCCGGCGCGGCGGCATCACGGGAGTCATGCTGGATACCTGCGAGAAGGCCAACGGGAACCTGCGGGACAAGCTGGACGACGGCACACTGTCAGAGTTCGTCCGCAAGGCTGGACTGGCAGGATTGGTTACCGGTCTGGCGGGTTCATTGACCAGGGAGGACATCCCACCTTTGCTGGAAATCAACCCGGATTACCTGGGGTTCCGCGGCGCCTTGTGCAAACAACGTCAGCGCACTTCAGAGATGGACGGCGCGAAAGTTGCCGAAATCAGGAAGCTGATTCCGAAAGGTTCTCTTTTCACAAGTTGGGAGGCAGTCTGGGATAGTCGGTTCAGGAATATCATCCGCAGGGATAGCGGATGACGAAGCGTACAGGGATGTATTCACAGCGTGTCCTGAACCGACTATCCCAGACTGCCTTTGGCACCATATATCAAATGGTAATTTGCTACAATATCCGTCTGAAATAACATTCCATAGCGGGGAATAACCATGGCAAAGTGGCGCAAAGAAACGAAAGATGCCACCTACGAGGTGGACGAGATTGAACAGCGGCTCAAGGACGAACTGCCGAACTGGTATTACGAAGACGGCTGGATCCGGCGCCGGTACAAGACCAGCGGCTGGAAAGGCACGCTGATGGTGATCAACACGGTCGGACACCTGGCCGAAGCGGGCTGGCACCACCCGGACCTGACCGCCAGCTATGCCTTCGTCATCGTCAAACTGATGAACCACGCGGCAAAAGGCGTGACCGACAAGGACTTCGAGCTGGCGAAGAAGATCGAGGAAGTGGTGATGTGGCAACCGGGCGTGGACGAAGACAGCGCCCTGGACGGTACGCCGGACGACCAGCGCTTCAAGTACATCAAGTATGGCTGACACCCGTGATGGAGGCCTCCGGTGAGCGCCAACCCTGTCAGGTTTGAAGAATATGCCATCCGGCAGGAGCCTTATTATGAACCCGCCGGCAATGAGACAGGCATATTTGAGGCAGCCGTTGATAACGGTCTGCCTGTCCTGCTGAAGGGCCCCACCGGTTGCGGCAAAACCCGGTTCATGGAATACATGAGCTGGCGCCTGGACCGGCCCGTGATCACGGTATCCTGCCATGATGATTTGTCCGCTTCCGACCTGGTTGGGCGCTACCTGATCAAGGGTGGGGAGACTGTCTGGGTTGACGGCCCGCTGACGCGGGCGGTGCGCAGCGGCGCCATCTGTTACCTGGATGAGATCGTCGAGGCCAGGAAGGACACGACGGTAGTCATTCACTCCCTGTGTGACGACCGGCGTTTCCTGCCCATAGAAAAGCTGGGCGAATTGCTGGAAGCGCCGCCGGAATTCTGTTTGACCGTTTCCTACAACCCCGGTTACCAGAGCGTTCTCAAGGACCTGAAACAGAGCACGCGGCAACGCTTTGTCGCACTGGATTTTTCCTATCCCCAGCCCGACCGGGAAGTGGAGATCCTGGTGAAGGAAACAGGTGTCGGTACGGCAACGGCCACGATGCTGGTCAGGTTTGCCGGCATGACCAGGAACCTTAAGGACAACGGGCTGATCGAAGGCGCCAGCACCAGGTTGATTGTGAACGCGGCCAAATTGATCCGGCATGGCATTGCTCCCCGGCAAGCCTGTGAGACCGCGGTGAACCAGGCCCTCACCGACGACGAAGAAATACTGAAAACGGTCAGGGAACTTTGCGCCTCCGTACTGTAACCCGCATATCGCACCACCTGATGAGATATGCGGGTTAACCCGGAACTTGACCCCGCGGCGCGGCGTCGCATAGATCACTGGTTACAGATTCTGCAGCGGGATCACACCGACCTGCAGGCGCATTTTTCAGGCCGGCTCGACCAGGCCTTATCTCTCCTGGAAATAGAAGGCGTTGATGCCTGGATGACCGCGATCCTGGACCGCTATGACAAACGCGGCCTGGGCGCTGCTATCGAGGCCATAGCAAACCTGGATACATTCGCCGAAGATTACCGCGCCCGGCAATCCGGAGCGGACCTGGAAGAACTTGAACCATTCCTGGAGAAGTATTTAACCGGCCTGGGTGGCCGGCCCCTGCGGGTCACGAGCGGAAAGCGCATATTTACCGACACGGAGTCGATTTTCCTGCCGGCTTTTTTGAGTGTCTTCGATACACGCGCTGATAATGAAACCCTGTACAAGCTTACCGCCGTGTATCACTGGGCGCAGAACCGCTACGGCGGCTGGCGTCTGGACGCGCTGGAACGCCTGTTGCAGTTGCCTGACTTGCCCCGTACCCTGCCCGTTTTTGCGACCCTTGAGAGCCTGCGCCTGGAGGCGCGCCTGGCCCTGGATTTTCCGGGGCTGTGCCGGGATCTGCAGCGCCTTGATAACCTGGACGAAGACGACAGGGCGCGTTACCTGGCCTGGTCTGATGATAACCGCCTGTTGCTGCAGGCCGGCGCCGGTCCCATGGACAGCATGGACAGGATAAGCGGCAACCTGGAGAAACCGCTCCCGGCGCGCAAAGGTTTCCATGGGGAATACATCCCGGAAACGGTCCTGGGAAAGCTGCGGGAACGGGTGAAACAGGAGAAGGACAAATTACAGCAGTCGCTGGCGCGACTCGGCCGGGAACAGCCGGGTCAGGTAATTGCGGATGCGAACGCTCCGGACAATACGCACTGGGCAGCATCGGGGGTGGACCCCGGCGTTGGCTTTAACAGCGTGAACCAGGGGCCCGGCGCCCTGACACTGCTTTTCGGGGAACAGGGACCTGTCGCCGATGACGAGGTAAAACAGTTGCTTGTGTCCATCGTCCAAGACCTGGGCCGGTTGCCTGAAGACTACCTGCAGGTCAGTGGCGGTTATTCCGGTTTTCCGTATAAGGATACGGAGTCCGGCCCGGGTGAGGTCGGCAATGCCGCCGCGGGCTACGACCTGCAAAACCCGGTGTATTACCCGGAATGGGATTACACCAGGCAACGCTACCGTAACGAATTCTGCGCCCTGACGGAAATCGATGTCGTACCCGCCGATGATAATTTTTATGCCGCGACACTGGAAAAATACCGTTTTCATCTACAATCGGTGCGCCGTTCGTTCGAGACAATGGCGGAAGGTTATGAACAGCGCAAGCGCCAGACCTTCGGCGATGAGATCGATTTTGACGCCTTGGTGGAGGCCAGTGTCGACCGCCGGCAGGGCCTGGAGATGAGCGAGAACCTGTACAGTTGTTTCCACAGGAGCCGCCGTGACGTAGCGGTGATGTTCATGGTGGACATGAGCGGTTCCACCAGGGGCTGGGTCAACCTTGTGGAAAGAGAAGCGCTGGTATTGCTCTGCGAGGCCCTGGAGATGTTGTCCGACCCTTACGCCATTTACGGATTTTCCGGCAGGACACACAAGCGTTGTGAAATTTACCGGGTCAAAAAGTTTGAGGAGGCCTGCACCGCGCAGGTGCGGGCCCGGATCAGCGGCATCAAACCCAGGACTTATACACGTATGGGCGTGGCAATACGCCACCTGGGAAAATACTTGCAGGCGCTCAAGGCCAGGTCCAGGTTGCTGATTACCCTGTCTGACGGCAAACCCGAGGACTACGGCGGTTACCGGGGGCGTTACGGCCTGGAAGACACCCGCCAGGCCATCGCGGAAGTCCGCGCCGCCGGCATCTACCCTTTTTGCATTACCATTGACAACGAGGCCAGGGAGTACCTGCCTTACATGTACGGCAGCGCCAACTACACGGTGATCGACGATGTGCGCAAACTGCCGTATAAAGTGTCAGACATCTACCGTCTTTTGACCACATGAAATTACGGGATAAATTAAGGGGTCAGAGTAAAATTATCGAGATCTGTACTCATTCCACGATATTAAAAATTTTACTCTGACCCCATATATCTCTCATATATCGTCAGGTCTCCCTTGCCCAGTCTCCCGATTTCCCCCCTGATTTTTCCAGGAGTCTGACCGTCTCGATGCTCATGCCGCGATCGACGGCCTTGCACATGTCGTAGACCGTAAGCAGCGTCACCTGCACCGCGTTCAGCGCCTCCATCTCAACCCCGGTCGGACCGATAGTCTCGACCTGCGCCCGGCAATACACCGCGCTCTCGCCGGGCCTGGGTTCAAGGCCGATATCGATATGGCTTATGACCAGGGGATGGCACAGCGGAATCAGTTCTGCGGTTTTCTTTGCCGCCATAATGCCGGCAACCCTGGCGATTCCCAGCACGTCGCCCTTCTTGTGCCCGCCCTCCATGATCAGGGAAAGTGTGCCGGCCTGCATCCTGATGGTCCCTTCAGCCACGGCGATACGGTGAGTCGCGTCCTTGGCGGAGACATCCACCATGTGTGCCTCACCGGTTTCATTGAAATGGGTTAATTCCGACATAAATGGTTATCTCCGTTCACTTATGGGATTATAATACGTCAAACACCGTCAGGTTGATACGTAGCGTAAATTCAATGTCCATAATCAAAGTAAAGTTTTTTGCCCGCATCCGTGAGGAAATGGGACGCGCCGAGGACCAGGTGGAATTCAAACCCGGCCTCAAGGTCTCGGATATCTGGAACCGGGCCAGCGGCGATGATGAAATGCCGGAAGCGATGCTGGTGGCCGTCAACATGGAACACGTCAAGGGCGACCCTGAGTTGAAGGAAGGGGATGAAGTCGCTTTTTTCCCTCCCGTTACGGGGGGCTAGTCCGTCATGCGGGTGGAGTTAAGACCGGCGCCATTCGATGCGGTGGCAGAAGCAGGGGACTACCGCGCGTCCGCCGGCAATCCCGGCAAATCCGGCGCGACCAGTATCTTCATCGGCACCATGCGCGACTTCAACGAAGGCGAGGAAGTCGGCGCCATGACCCTGGAACATTATCCGGGCATGACGGAGAGGCATCTGCAGGAGATCTGCGAACAGGCGGAAAGCCGCTGGGCCGTGCACGATATCCTGGTCCTGCACCGCACCGGTGACATCGAGGTGGGCGAAGATATCGTACTGGTCGCGACCTGGGCCGCCCACCGGGGCGATGCCATCGATGCCACCCGTTTCATCATCGAGGACCTGAAACACAGGGCGCCGTTCTGGAAGAAAGAGTCAGTCAGCGATGGCGAACGCTGGGTTGACCGGAACACCTCGGGTTATTCATCAAGTTAAAGCAGGGGTCACAACCTGACCCCTTATATCGACAGTAACAATAGGAGTTGATATCACCATGCGCATCAGAGTATTAGGCGCAGCCGCGGGCGGCGGCTACCCGCAGTGGAACTGCAACCACCCCAACAGCAGGCGAGCCAGGCAGGATGACCCGGCGGCGCCGCAGCGTACCCAGTCGTCTATCGCCATCAGCGCAGATGGCGATGACTGGTGCCTGTTCAACGCGTCCCCCGACCTGCGCCAGCAGATCAACGACAACGACATCCTGCACCCGAAAAAAGACCTGCGCCACAGCCCGATCATGGGCGCGGTGCTGACCAACGCCGACGTGGACCACGTGGCGGGCCTGCTGAACCTGCGCGAATCGCAACCCCTGCGCATCTATGCCACCCAGCGGGTGCTGGGCGTGCTGCAGGCAAATACCATATTCAACGTCCTGAACCCGAAATTCGTCAGCCGCGAACCGATGACGCTGAACGAACCCCTGGAATTGCTGAAACCGGACGGAAGCTCCATGGGAATACGCATAACGCCTTTTGCCGTGCCGGGTAAAGTGGCCCTGTGGCTGGAAGACGAGAGCAAGGGCAAGGATTTCGGTTCCGTGGATGAGGATACCATCGCCCTGCACGTGGAAGACACCAACACCGGGAAGTCATTTTATTACATGCCGGCCTGCGCCCGGGTGACGCCGGAACTCGCCGGGCGCATCCGCAGCGCCGACCTGATCTTCTTCGACGGCACCCTGTGGGTGGACGACGAGATGATCCGCGACGGCGTAGGTATCAAGACCGGCCAACGCATGGGCCACATCAGCGTCTCCGGAGCAGACGGCACCCTCGCCGCCCTGCAAGACCTGGATATCACGCGTAAAATCTTCATCCACATCAACACCACCAACCCGATCCTGTTCGCCAACAGCGAGGAACGCAGGACAGTGGAAGCCGCCGGCTGGGAAGTATCCTACGACGGGATGCACATAGAGTTATAGACTACTCAACAACAGGGCAAGACTGCTCAATCCGATAGCGTCGATATCCTTGGCGACAGGGTAGGTTTCATCACCAGAGTAAACGATATACACGCGCGCCGGGCGCAAGTCTGTTATCGAATTCCTCATTCCCTTGCTTACTTTTGGACTGAGGCCGCGCTTAACCTCGATTATCCAGCGTCCGCCTCTACCTTCAAGGTCCAATATCAGGTCAACCTCAGCGCCGGCGCCGGTCCGGTAGAAACTCACGTCGGCGCCACGGCACGCCGCGATCAGCGTTTCAATCGCGAAACCTTCCCAACTTGGTCCTGCAACGGGATGTCCCAGCAAATCATCGATGGTTTCCAGGCGAAGTAAGGCATGTACCAGGCCGGAGTCACGGATATACACCTTCGGTGACTTAACCAGGCGCTTGCCTGTATTGGCATGGAGCGGTTCCAAACGCCGTACCAGGAGCAGGTCTGCCAACAGGTCTATATACCGGTTTATTGTAGGGGATGATACTTCCAGGCTTGCCGCAAGCCGGGAAGCATTCAGCATTTGCCCCTGGTTATGGGCGAGCATGGTCCACAACCTTCTCAGGGTTTCAGCGGGCACGCGCGGGCCGAATTGCGGAATATCCCGTTCCAGGTAAGTTCGAATAAAATCCTGGCGCAACGCCAGACTTGCGCCGTCCGTCGGCGCAAGGAGACTGTCAGGGAAGCCGCCGCGCAGCCAGAGCTGTTCCTGATTCATCCTGCCGGGTTCGATTTCCGTTGCCATAACCGGCGCCATATCGATATAGGCAATACGTCCGGCCAGCGACTCACCTGACTGGCGCAACATATCTATGGACGCAGAGCCCAGTATCAGGAATAAACCGGTACGCCGCCCCTGACGCCGCGACCGGTCAATGACTCCGCGCAATACCTGGAACAGTTCCGGCGCCCGGTGGATCTCATCCAGGATAACCAGCTTGTCGCGCTGCTGCTCAAAAAACAGTTCCGGCTCGGAAAGTCTGGCAAGGTCCCGCGGTGATTCCAGGTCAAGGTACGCCGAAGGCAGCGCTTCCCCCAGCTTCAGCGCCAGCGTGGTCTTGCCCACTTGCCGCGGCCCGATGAGGGCCACCGCCGCCTGACGCTGCAAGGCAGCGAGGACATGTTTTTCAATATCCCGCCTAATCATCCTTGCAAATTTAACATAAAATATTAAATTTGCAAGGATAAAGTGAGAAAATACTCCATTTGACAATATTTCATACTGAAACCAGAATGTAACTGTTATTTTAACAGGCTCAAGGATATCCGTATGCTCCGTTCACAATTCCGGCCTGATGTTGTCACAGTCGAGGAGACTAACCGCGCCATTAATGAAGGCAGACCGTGATACTCAAAGTATATTTTACCACCATAAATCGCTATACTGCCAAGGTTGGAGTACGAAACCAACGGCAGCGGCCGGCGCGCAACGTGTGTAACCGATTTGACTTATTTGCAGTTATTTATTCGCTTGCGGGCCGTCGGCCAGACCGGCGGGACAACCAGCGAACCCCTAGCGCTCCAGCCAGCAGCGCGGCCATGGATGCAATCAGGTTAAGTGTCATCGTGTTTCTCCTCTGCGCCAAGTATGACCAAGTACCAGCCCAACAGGGTGACCGCAACGCCGGCCGGCAGTTGCGCGAGGTCCAGCAGGCCGGTGACGAGGCCGGTGGCCGTGACGATTATCCCAATCTGACGCAGGGCCTGGTCAACCTGTTCACGGTCTAATTTCGTTCCGGTAGTATAGCCTATTCCGGATCAGGTAGTGTAATTTCTGCCCTGTCAGGGCAATCTTAAAGTGACCTGTTGAGGCAAGTTTATCATGCCGGGCAAGGGGACGGGCCGTCCGGATTGGGCAGGGGGCGTGTGTTGTGGGCGGCGTGCCGTGTGCGTCCCGCACCGGTCGTACCGTTAACGTCACCAGGTCTATCTGCTGCGCACCATGTGCCCGCGTCACACCGCCGCCCACCTGTCAAAGAGGGAAGCAGTATGACGCACAAACCGCCCACTGTCGGGGGGTCGGACCACCCAAAATCACATAAACTTCTGATAATGAAGATAAAATATTTCATGAAGAGGTATCACAATACGCTTAGACTGCGTTTTTCGTGCCTCAAAACAGGACCTTAAGGGGAAATGTCAGAAGCTGTACAGGCAGGCTACACCGAATCGGTAGTATTGACGTCAAGCAGGAATGGGAATCTTAAAATCCCGTTTTTGCAGGCAAAAAACGGGGTTCAACCATGTAGTGTCCGAACAGTATGTTCCGGATCTGCATCCAGAATTCTTAATAGAACTTTGGCCGGTCCGGTCGGACGTCGGCGGCCTTGTTCCCAGTTTTCCAATGTACGCTTGCTTACACCAACCAACAAGGCAAACTGGTTCTGGCTCAGACCGGTTTTTTCCCGGATTGTCTTGGCTTTTGGTTCCGGAAATGTTGTGATCCTGGCGGCAGTTTTCTTACCTTGGATAATGTCCTCCATTTCCTGAACGCTGGCCAACAACTCGTTAAACAATTCATTTTTCATTGGTCCAATCCTCAATCGTTGATTTTAACTCTTTCACTTGTGTGAACGTAAGATTTTCCTGTTTTGTCTTCTGGTAAACATAAAGCATGTACAGGTGTTCTTTTTTTGTCATCCAATAATAAATTACCCTGATACCACTACTCTTTCCGCGGTTTCCCTGCTTCCATCGGACTTTTCTTAATCCTCCAGTGTTCTGAATGACCTTTCCCATGTCAGGGTGGTTGATCAACGTTTCTTGGAACTCCCTGTATTCTTCATCACTCATTAATTCTTTAATGCGACGCGTAAAGATGCTGGTTTCAATGACTACCATAACTGCCAATTATACGTCATAGGCGTATATTGTCCATAGTTTGAACATGATATAAAGGGGGCATCTATAAATTGACCCTTTCAGGTCTGCTCAGGTTCTAGTTGTACATAGTGATGTGCGTAGAGGCTGCCATCACCCCAAGACCCCCGTCATCAGGCCGTTTTATTGCCTTCAGGCGTCGCTTTGACACCGTGCCGCGTCCGTTCCCCGTCAAGCAGGCGCACTGACCCCTTGCAGCTAACACAACCGGCGCAAGTTATACACCCGCACGGGGCTATCGGGGGGTCGGACCACCCAAAATCACGACCCGGGCGCACGGCATCCCGCCAGTTGGTTACCAGTTTCCCCCAGTCCTGTCCTTGAAACGCTTCGCCGCGTTTGCTATGCTGACATCGAGATGTTGTTCAGCAGTACTGTTCTTGCCCGTCATAGAAATGATTAAGACGCTGAAACACTTTGTTGGGCTTTGCAACGCCTGGCTTGTTTGGGCCGGTCGGCGCGTGGCGATCTTGACTTACCCCCCCCCCCCCCCCGATTAGAGAAATATTTTGAATTATCAGTTAGTTACAGAAACTCACCCATATTAATTCAACCCGTTCCCGCTGAACGGTTCCTGGCCGCACCAGGCGGTCTCCGTAGCGCAAGCCGCTTAACCATCCTATTTCAACCTGTTGCCCGCCACGCGGCGGACACCTGTTTTACAGCAGGCGCATATCTCTGCGCGCCGGGCGATAGCCGGGTTGAAAATGTGTGTTCAAAGGGTAAATCTGCTTTTGACAGCCTGCTTCTTAACCCAGAGGCAACTGTCCCCTGTTTATCACCAACCAATCTTCCGATGAGGAATGACTATGAAAAAATCAAAGAGAAGCCTGTTGCTGCTTGCCGTTGCATGTGGAGTATTCAGCGCGATAGATGCTGACGTTGCCCTAGCGCAATCCTGTTATACAAGCATTGGTCCGGCCTCAATGCTGAGGTTCGGCGCGGGACCCGTACAGCAGTGCAATACGACAGACGGGTTTGGTTCACCTATCATCGGGGCATTTTTCAACACTACTTTCTCTTCAAACAGCCAGGTCAGAAAAGCATACAGGCAGGCGGAGCGTGATGCACAAAGGGCTTATAAAGACGGCGTCCGATGTGTAAATAAATTACTGAAAATCGGAGCAATTGGTGCCAGTTCTGCAGACGAGCACAAATACCACCTGGAAACTGAATATGAAGACCGGCAGGCCGCGTGGGAAGACTGGTATGAAGATTACTACGGCGAGTTGTGCAATTGAACACTGTCCGAACATGACGGAGGAATAACCATGAAAAATGCAGTAGTCGTCGTGCATGTCCCCTCCTCAGCCCAGCGCAGGGCGCCGGGCAGCGATTTTTCAAGCGTTCTTCGCCCCCCGAATTTGGTACATCAACTTCAACGCCAGCCAGACAAATGAGGCCATACAATGAACCAAACCAATTCTCAAAGCGACCACCAACCGGAGCAAGGTGCCCTGTGTGATGAGCGGGAGGAAAAAACCCCAATGAATCAGTGGCCCTGGCCAGCACAGTTATTGTTCGCCCTGGTTATTATCGTCGCCGTTGTGGTGCTACTTGTGGGTCTGCCGACGGCAAGCCTGCTGGTAGCGGAGAGAATACCGTCCGGCTCCGATGGCGGTTCCCTCCGTGGCGTGGTGTCATTCTGGGGTGCTATGTTTGCCGCCTTCATTTCCATGACCACTGTGTTCATCGCCGCCGTTTTCGCCTTCACTGCGCTCAAGGTGGAGTCAGGCGCCAGATTTGAAGCGCGCAAAGGTGTAAATGAAGAGCTTGAAAAGTCCAAAAAAAAGATCCAACAGCTTGAAGAAAGAATCAAAGACAAAGCCGAAAGCTTTATCAATAAGAAAGCAGACGCTTTCGTTAACAAAAATGGCCAGAGGATAACGAAAGATGTGTCCTACGACTATATCTACGTGAAAGATAACGGCGCAAGGATAACGAGAGATATGGCCAAAGGTTACATCTGTGACAAGGACAATGGTGCACTGATAACCAGAAGCGTAGCCAGAGAGTACGTCAACGACAACGGTGCAGGAATAACCAAGGAAGTGGCAGAAAAGTACGCCAAGGAAGACATAGACGGTACAGAAATGACCAGACTTGAAAAGATAACCAAGGAAACGGTTGAAAACATCAGTGCCGAATACGTCACCGGCTTGGTTGATGAAAGATTGTCCTCGCTCGGATTCTTTGAGAGGTTTCAGGTGTTGTTTCTGCGCTGGCGCCCCGATGACAGGCCGAACTCTTCCAGCAAGGACCGGCGCTGATGCCGGTTGTTCTCATGAGGTAGACAGCGCGGATGTTGAACGACAGTCAAAATGATGGAAAAACGGAGTCGGGTTCAGGATGAAAGAACTGAATTTTATCAAGCGATGTATTGAACTGGCCAGCAAGACGCTGGGCGAGTCAATCAAGATGCTGTATAGAGTTATCAAGATTTTGTATAGGGTTATATGGAAACCACGGGCATTCATCAAAGTGCGCCCCGCCTGCTTGACGGCTTTCATTGCGCTGGTTGGCTTTGCGATGGCGGTGGTGGTGTTTCTGGCTTTTTCCGTTAACAAAGACAGTTGGAGCTTCCGGCTGTCGGAATGTCCCGCGTCGCGTACAACCCCGTCGTTCCTGCAAATACAGGTGCTGGGCGATGGTAACAATTCTTCCCGCGACGTGGTGGTTGACCCCGAAAAGAACCCCTGGGTCAACCAACTGATAGATGCCCTTCCACACATGCAGGCGCAGGACAAGAATGGTGGTTCCGTCAGCAACGTGGTGATAGACCGAGATAAAAACCCGTGGATAGACGAGCTGTTGGCCGGTCTGCGCAACGCAGCCGAGACTCAGGTCACTGACACGATGGCGCGCGAGGATATTGAGCAACAAATACATTGCGCCGGTGATGCCAACTCATCCACGGTGTGCCCTGCGCCTCAAGCTGGCGCGTCTGATACCGTTGCCCCGGGTCTGAGAGAGCATATCCGGGCTCAAATGAACTGCGCTGCTGACGATCTGAAAATATCAGGCTTTATCCGTTTTTCAAACAATAACGCTTCGATTAATGATGCCGCAGAAAAGATGAAGATAAACAAGTTCGTAGCGCGAATTGACAAGCGGGCGAGCAGGTGGGGCGTATTCGGCTTTGCCAGCGAGGCGGGGAAAAAAGACAGGAACCGGAAACTGTCATGGCAACGCGCGTGTGGGGTGACAAAATACATTTGCAATGAATATAACTGTCAGCCAAGCGGCCTTGACTGCAACACTTACCCGAAGGACCAGGGAGAGAATGTGGAAGTCAAGCATACATGCGCCGTCTCCGATGGAAATCCGAAAAGTGAATTTCTCATCTATCCCTCAGGGGAAGATCATTTCATCAACGGCGTAGCCGACAGTCGCAGCGTGGTCATAGCCGCTTGCGGGGCACAGGAGTAAGCAGTGGGCAACCATCACTACTTTTTACCCTCGCTTCAGGCTCACTCCGCATTGCAAAAGCCCACCGTTCCAAAGCCGTTGACAACGTTCCGTTATCCCGGGGATAGAACCCATCATATTTCAACCAACGGATGAGGACCAACCATGAACAAACTGATACTGACCTTCTTCGCATTGTTTCTGTCCATCACGGCCGTAGCGCAAGGAGAACCAAGCAAAGTTAAAGAACCTGTCGGTCTCTTCAAGAAACAACTAAACGCAGTCATCACTGAATATGAATCAGGTCTTTCTCAATCGGAACATTATGATGGCTCCGATGTATTCTCTGAAGGCGAAATTATGGAATTGCAGATACGATGCATATTAGCAATTGAAAGAGCTTCTGGTTCAAAATCAATATACTCCAGACAAGTCGTCGAAATTAGTAAGAAAAAAACTAACGAATACGCTCGACTACTTCAACTAATCACCGTTGCGAAGGTGCTGCTTCTCGATATACAGAATGGCTATCTAAACCCTCTTGACCAAGGTGCTGCATGCCCCGACAAAATGTAACTCAGGCACACAAGACAAGATCGGGCAACCCAACTATTTGTTCCTGTTCAGTTTATATGCCAGACACAGATGTTATTTCCTTTTACGAGCTAACGGAGATTGCACAATGCACAAAATACGAAAAACAGAACACTGCTTAACTGTTGTATTTCCATGGGGCCTGCACCGCCACGCGTCGGTTACCGCCCCGCGCCCAGGTCAAACCCTCCGCCAACCCGCTTTCTTCCATTCAGGAGCCTGTCATGCCGCAACCTGACAAACTCAATGGCCTTTTTCAACCCGCCCTCGGCGTTTGCCTGTTGTTGTCCTGCACGTTCAGCCAGGCCCAAGGCGCCGGCCAGCAGGAGGACAACACCATCAAAAACCCGAAAGAGTGCTTACAGGCGGAACTTGTCTGGGCCAGGGACGACAACTCGGACGCCAACAGCCTGATAAGTGACTACTTCTTCAGTTACCCGCAAGGAATCAAGCTCACCAACGGTTGTGATGAAACCGTATCAACCATGTTGGGCGTGGATGCCGTCCTGGGCGGTATTGTCGAAGATTTGACCTCGCCCGGCGGCGGCATAACGAATGTCGAAACCACCTCAGAGCAAGTGCTGGAGTGCGAAGGGTTTTCAACGTTTCTGTTCGGGGGCGCCACGGAGACGGTGACGTTTCCCGAGCGGGTAAGGGACACGGCGGAAAAATACCACTATGAACGAGCAAGCCACCTTGCCTCCAACCCGGACAGGCCGGATTACTGGGAGAACCTGGATTGGCGGCACATCAGGTACAAAGGTTGCGCGGCATGGTCGGATGAGCGCATTAAAATCGGCACCGGGTACCGGCACGCCTGCTCTGTGAGCGTTTGTCCGGGAGATACAACAGTGGTTGCCGATTTCTACTTCAGTGGGGAAGGGGTGCAGGAGATCGAGAAAAGTGGCGAGACTGAGCCGGGGGCGGCCACTGTAGTGACGGAGCCGAAATGTCAGGGACGTTACTATCCCGCCGCCCCTTGTTGGCATGAATTTACGGAACCAACTGGATGTCAATATATGTATGACGGTCTTCTTGAAGACTGGTTTGATGTAACTGATGAAAGGATTGGTACGAATTGGATGGGGGGTTGCAGTGGTGGTATCGCCAATGGTGAGGGAGCACTGCTGGTAATAATTAGAGGAGAATTAGAATTAGAACATGTTGGGTTATTTGTTCATGGGAAGCGTCACGGGCGGTGGATATCTGAAGGTATATTCAAGTCTGAACTTCGGGGGGGGGGTTAGTACCAGCCAAATGGTGGCGAACCGCCAATTTAGTAGAAGGCGTCCCGCATGGAATAGCTGAAATAAAGCAAGAGAGCCCTACAATGTGGGAAAACTGTGCCCCAATAGGCAAACCTGGAAAAACTGGGGACTTTGTAGGTCTAAACCATTATAAAATTTTGTATGAAGACGGAGAACAGATTTCGTTTGAGCTTCTTGAGGATTGGTCTGACTCATGCTGATGAAGCACGCGACTTATGGATTAGCACGTTTGATGCTTTCACAGCAACTGAGGCTTTTTACTGGATATTTATGCTGCCTGTCGGGATTTCCTTTTGTATTTTTCCTTTTTCTGGAGTGGTTTCATTGAATCTACGAAAATGTTTTTGAGCAAATTGTCATTGTTTGAGCGCACTCATGCAGTTGTAAAAACAGTCGCCCCATGGAGCATATTAATCTCGGCGTTAGGCCTTGTGATTGCTGCCTACGAGATGGCAGAGAGTCGAAAGGTTCGGGAGGCAAACCTGCTTGTATCACTGATGGAAAGGTTGGATGTGGCGCGGGATATGGATTCCGGCAAGTCTGCAACCGAATTCGATCGCGAAGAACGAAAGCTGAGATGCACAGACGGTCCTAAACAGTTGAAGGCCAGAACTGGGCAGACAGCCATACTCGAGCGTATGAGCAGTTTGGGACTAAGTCTTCGAGATATTAAGGCCCACGACGTCAACCTTGTGGTCCGTAGAAACCGAAGCTCAAAGTCCTCAGGCATCGACTTGGCACGGGCTGAGTTGTTTGAGGCGGATCTTCGCAACTCCAATCTTCGGAATGCTGATTTGAGCAGAGCGAAACTCTCGGACGCCGAACTTGGTGGAGCGTGCATGGAAAAGGTGTCTCTGAGAAACGCTGATCTCACGGATGCTGATGCTGAACGGGTTGATTTCCGCGGCGCTGATCTCACCGGCGCTCGTCTGGTCGGCACCGATTTATCCTATTCCAGTTTTCGGCGGGTTGATTTTTCCGGAGCCACATTGACAAATGCCGACCTTACCGGTGCCCATCTTCATGGCGCCAAGAACCTTACCCAGTCTCAATTGGATCAGGCGTGCGCCAATCCAAAGAAGAAAGCCCCGACGGTTCCACGTGGCCGGAATTGGCAGGTCAGGGATTGTCCTTGATTATCCGTTGACATATAAATCATGTTCATACCCGACCCAGTCGCTGGTCATCGCAGTAGAAGCTCGTATTCTGTTGTTTGGCTGGGACTGCGCGTTCATATAAACCCACCTGCAAAATCATGAAAGCGAAGAATTTGATTGACAAGGCAACAGGGAAATATTTCTACGTATTTCTCTTTTTTGTAATTTTGTTGGGAGTTGTCTCTTTCTGCATTTTGAAATACTGCTTCGACCTGAGGGTTATTGACTCCATTGTACCTGTGCTGGCATTCACGTTAGTAATCATGCAACTGGCGCGTAAGCTCATGTTGGACCGAGCAGCATTTGTGGAGGACTACATATCGAAGTTCTTTATGGATCAGGCTTTATACAAAGCTTTTCACGATTTAATTTACACGTATAACGATGATAAATTCAAACAGGTGGAATGTATTCGGATTAAAGAACAATTCGACGCAGAGGCTAAACCGGTTTTCAAGCCATTTAGCGATATTGACCCTGAGCGTGAAACTGGTTCACGTTTATATCATCCCAGGCTATTCCAAGGTAGCCCCGAGGAAATGCGTCTGGATGCTGTTCTGGGATACTTTAATGTTATCGCGTATCGATATGAAAAAGGGTTGCTTCGCCTGGATGATATTTCCGGCAGTATCGGATACTGGCTTCTGGTGATGCATGATCGGATGGTAATTGACGAATATTTGAAATTTCAAGAAGCTGAGTGGGAAAAGGGTTATCAGAAATTCGGAGATAGACCCCCCCTCACATACCTTAGAAAATTGATGGATGATGTACATAAGAAACATGTATCAACTGATTAACGAAATGATAGCGGAGGTGAAATATGAAAACTATGATGGAAACCGAACTTGGTTCTGATGTAATTGAGCAGGCTATTCGACTGATCAAGCAGCAGGAGTCAACGCCGGAGAGTCCCGGCGCAGTGACAGCAGATGGGCAGGTGACGTACTGTGCCGCGGGCGCATTGGCTGCCGCAAGTCTGCAGACCAGGGGCATGCCAAACAGATTTAACGAGTTCTCTGATGAAGTAAAAACTTCTGATTTCTCGGACATGATTAGAGAAGCTTTTATGGAACAGGGTTGGCTTGTTGAACTTTGTAATGAAGTGATGGTACAAAACGATGCCTTCGCTCCCCACGAGAGGTCCCAGCGGGTTATTGATTATTTCCGGGGGATAGAAAGATAGCTTAGGACGGGCAATTCAGGACCGCGTTATTCAGCGAAACATGCAAGTAGTCTGGCAGATGAGCGCCAATACCACTTGGAAACTGAATACGAAGACCTGTAAGCGTGATACGGGAATCGGCCCGTAAAGAATGGTTAAAAACGAATACTGTTCTCCCGGTTTTTACGGGCAGAGACTTACGAGACAAGGTCGAGGCGCTGTTCGATGAAGTTGTTGGCCCCTTGTCTGACGCAAATCGAAAAGCAAAACGAGTATGTCATCAACAAACAGTTGACCAGGTGGCGCAGGAATAACACCGAATTTCTGCGTGTCTGGTCGGAACAGTATAAAAAATGGGTCGATACTTTCCTGTCTGAAACGGGCGATAAGAGATAGCTTCCGGCAAAACCGGGCAAGAAACCCGGTTAATGCCTCGATCCGGGCAGGTAGCCATACTCCGAATTTCGGAGACTTAATTCGTGTAATTTCGGGGCAGGGGGGTAAGTGTTCTATCCCTGGCATAATAAGCGGGTGTCAGACTGCCCGCATAAGCCGTTGAACACTGGCCGTAAACCATGAGGATATGAGCATGAGAAATTCAATCATCGTCGTCTATACGTTACTTTTTTGCCTTTTCACCCAAGCGCAAGCCCAGGTTGATGAATATGCCCCGGACGAGATAGCAGCGATAGTGAGTGAACTGGTCGGCGATATGGTCTCCATTCCCGGCGGCAGCTTCCGCATGGGGGATTTGAGCGGGGAGGGTCATGATGATGAGAACCCGGTTCACACCGTGACAGTGCCGGCTTTCAAGCTGGGCAGGCACGAGGTCACCTTTGCCCAGTGGGACGCCTGTGTGGCGGACGGGGGCTGTAAAGTTTACTCTTCGGATGATAAAGGTTACTCCCCGGATGATGAGGGCTGGGACCGGGGCGACCGTCCGGTCATCAATGTCACCTGGGACGATGTCCAATCCTTCATAGACTGGTTGAACGGCAAGACCGGCGGCAATTACCGCTTGCCGAGTGAGGCGGAATGGGAGTATGCAGCCCGGGCCGGCAGCACCACGGAGTACAGTTGGGGGGATGACATCGGCAATAACCGGGCCAATTGTGATGGTTGCGGCAGTCAGTGGGACGATGACCGCACTGCGCCGGTGGGCAGTTTCCCCGCCAATGCCTGGGGTTTGCATGATATGCACGGCAACGTGTTGGAGTGGGTACAGGATTGTTGGAATGACAGTTATAACGGCGCGCCGACCGACGGCAGCGCTTGGACAAGTGGTGAGTGTAGCCGGCGCGTGATTCGGGGCGGTTCCTGGTACAACTTTCCGTGGGTCCTGCGTTCCGCCAACCGTTTCTGGGTCGGCCGTTCGAACCGCAACCTCCCTATCGGCTTTCGCCTGGCCCAGGACCAGTAGAGCGAAGGCAATATACCGGATGAATGCAGATGATTATCTACCACGATTCCCTTTGTGCTTTTTCCTTTTTCCCTTTTCAGTCCGCCGCATCAAGAATAAAGCCACATTGAAACTCCTGCGATGCTCGCAAGACGTCAGCAAGACCCGCGCAGTGACGAGGCGCTGGTAGACATCTGCAATCATGGTGATGCGCGCGCCGCTGCGGCTGCGTTCGAGGCCCTGTACCTGCGCCACAAGGATTACGTGCTGCGTGTGGCGCTGCGCTTCACGCCCGATATCGATACCGCGCTGGATGCGCTCCAGGACACCTTCGTGCAACTGCTGCGCCGGTTCCCGCCTGTCGGCAGTGGACTCACACTGAGCGCCAAACTGACGACGCTGCTTTATCCCATTGCAAAAAATGCGGCAATTTCCGCGGCTCGCAAGGCTGGTCGGTTCCCGCCTGCCGGTGACGTGACGCCGGACGACCTGCCGGCCCGGCCGATGACGAAAGAAGATGACGTTGCCGGAGTCCTGGCCTCGTTGCCGCCCGTCCGGCGGGAGGTACTGACGCTACGTTTCGTGGACGAAATGTCGCTGGCTGAGATCGCACAAGCCCTGGGTATCCCCGAAGGCACCGTGAAGTCCCGCCTGCATGGAGGCATCGCGCAACTCAGGGCGTCCCCCTCGCTGAACGACTTTTTTGATTGAATGAACCTCTTGATTGTATTTCTGCGCCGATGTCCGGAATGCCAGCGCGTCGAAAAGCGGTACGTTGATCGAGGCGCGTCCGCGGATATCGTCATAAGCTTTGCCCGGACAGCGTGAGACCTGCTATACTTCATCCATCAGAGTATGCATGCCATGAAACTTTCTCAGGAAACCATTACCGTCATCGGGTCCGCCATCGGGATTACCGGAATTATTATCACGGCCATGTTTTTCTTCTTTGATAATATCAATGACAAAATTGATGAATCAGACAGCCGTCTTACCGGTCAGATTCAAGCGCTGGACATCCGCCTGACCGGCCAGCTCCAGGCGCAGGACAGCCGTATTGCCGGCCAGATTCAGGAGTTGGACAGCCGTCTTACCAGCCAGATTCAGGAGTTGGATAGCCGTCTTACCAGCCAGATTCAGGCGCTGGACAGCCGTTTGACCAGTGAGATTCAAATGCTGCGCCAGGAAAACAAGGCTATCAGGGCCGATATACAAACCCTGTCTGATGATGTCGCCATCCTTAAAGGCAAGGTGGAAACCGTCCTGCAGCTACGGGTCTCCTCAAACGATAAAACCGGCGCAAACGGTTTGCCCGACCAATCCGTCGCAGCCGGCCAATAGCGTCACGTTCAACCGGGTTGCTCACGGCGCCTTGGGATAGCCTGTTTCTCATCTGGTTATTCATTTTTTTCTCGGTTCATTTAAACGTTATTATAGTCCAACGTCAGGGTTTGTTATATCTTGAGAAAGACCTTCGCATCCTGGCCCGCCTGGCGCAGTGACAGCAGACGGGCAAGTGACTTACCGTGCCGCGGGCGCATTGGTTGCCGCACGGGGAGCTTGAGCGGTGACGGTCAAACGAACTAAACAATTCGAGGTTTTTTTTGTTATTATCGCGCAGGTTGCAAATACGCGGTATTATCGATTGGGTGGCTGCCAGTACGGTTATCCCCAACAGGCGGGATTACATGTGAATACAAAACAATTAATTGACGAGGCTGTCTCTCTTCCGGTCGAAGAACGCGCTTTGGTTGTGGATTCCCTGCTAAAGAGTTTCCACCAAACCCATCCGGAAATCGACGCTCAGTGGTTGGTCGTCGCACAGAGGCGACTCGCGGAAATAAGAGATGGAAAGGTCAAACCTGTTCCAGGCAAAGAGGTCTTTGCGCGGATGTGGAACAGTCGCGGGAAATGACGGTTTTATTTCATCCGGAAGCAGAAGCAGAATTGAATGAAGCGCCCAGCAATTCCCGCTAACGCCTGTTGGGTGCTGGAATCCCGATAAAAACGGGGGTTTTGGAGCGGGGTAAAAAAAGGTTTTCGTAAACTTTCGGCATGGTTTCAGTATAATAAGAGGCACTATTCAAGTCAAAGGTGAGGTGAGGCCATGTCCCGTTCTTCCTTGCGCAAGTCCCTGAGTGCCCCTGGTTTGTTGAGTGAAGTACGCCGTTGTTTTCAAGCCATTAAGGATGACACGGTGGGCCGTGGGTTTGAGTTGGTCGATTACCTGATGTCGGGGCTGGCGGTGTTCGGGTTGAAGTACCCGTCGCTGTTGCAGTTTGATGCGGGCCGTGAGGATGCGGTGGTGGCCTCGAACCTGAAGAGTTTGTACGGCATTGCGCGGGCGCCGTCGGACACGGCGTTGCGGGAACGGCTGGACGAGGTGGACCCCTCGTTGTTGCGGCGCGCGTTCCGTCGGGTGTTGCACCTGTTGCAGCGGGGCAAGGGGCTGGAGGACTTCCTCTGGTGGGCGGGTCATTACCTGTTGTCGGTGGACGGCACCGGGTATTTTTATTCGGACAACGTGCATTGCGCGCAGTGTTGTGAGAAGCATCACCGGGACGGGCGGGTGAGTTATTACCACCAGGTGTTGGGCGCGGCGCTGGTGCATCCTGAGCAACGGGTGGTGCTGCCGTTGGCGCCGGAGCCGATTATGCGGGAAGACGGGAGCAGCAAGAATGACTGTGAGCGCAATGCGGCCAAGCGGTTGCTGGCGGACGTGCGCCGGGAACACCCGCACCTGAAGCTGATTGTGGTGGAGGATGCGCTGGCCGCGAACGGGCCGCACATTGAGTTGCTGCAGTCCTTGAAGATGCGTTATATCCTGGGGGTCAAGCCCGGCGACCATGTCTTCCTGTTTGAGTGGGTAGCGACCACGCCGGGGGTGAAGACGGCAGAGATAACCGGCCAGGACGGCACGGTGCACCGGTTCCGTTACCTGAACGGCGCGCCGTTGAACGAGTCGCACTTTAAGCTGGAAGTGAACTTCCTGGATTATGAAGAACAGCGCCGCAACGGGAAGAGTCAGCGCTTTACCTGGGTGACGGATATCCCCTTGCACAAGCACAACCTGATGCGCATCATGCGCGGGGCGCGGGCGCGCTGGAAGATTGAGAACGAGACGTTCAATACCCTGAAGAACCAAGGCTACCACTTCGAGCATAACTTCGGCCATGGTTACAAGCACCTGTCCACGGTGTTCGCCCACCTGATGATGCTGGCGTTCCTGGTGGACCAGGTGCAGCAGCATTGCTGCGGGCTGTTCCGGGCGGCGCTGGCCAAACAGGGCCGCAAGCGCTACTTCTGGGAGAAGCTGCGAAGCTTCTTCTTCACCTGGCTGCTGCCGGACTGGGAGACGCTCTATAAAGCGCTGGCATTCGGCGCGCCGCCCAGCGTGATTGTGCCCTATGACACCTCCTGAGCACACGCCGTGGTCGGGCAGTTCGGGGCGGGGGACTTCAGGGGAAACCAGGCCAATGAGACCAACGACCGGGCACAGCCGGAGGGCTACGCATCCCCTGAGGGTCGGGTCAGTGTGAAAAAAATGAAACCGACCCGATGAGACCGCCAACTGTCGATGTTAGCGGGAGCATCTGTGAAGCGACCGACTACTACGAGGCGATAGAAGCAGAGCTTGGTTATGACTTTGCGGGTGAAGTGTATTCTGCTGTTGAACGAATAATTGCCTTACCAAAGGCATGGCCTGTCGTTGAAGGTGATATCAGGCGCTCCCTGGTGAGACGCTTCCCTTACGGGATACTCTACTCGGAGGAACCGGGTGGGGTTTATATTATCTCAGTAATGCACCTCAATCGCTCTCCTGATTATTGGAAACACAGAAAGTAATTCTGTTCAGGCGGCAGTGATTCAGCAACAAGCCCTCCGGGACGGTCCTGACTCACTCCCGCGGTCACAATGAAGTCTCGCCTGAATGGAGGCATCGGAACACTCAGGGCGTCTCCCTCGCTGAAAGATTTTTTCGATTGAATGAACCTTTTGCCCTTCCCGTGCGTTATATGGACAGGGAACTCATGACATGACCGGCGCACACGAACATAACGAGCGACTGCCTGAGGCCCTGGTCGATGAGATGAAACGCAACGACCGGGCGCCAGGCCGTGCCGGCGCCGGCTCGTTACGAAACAACCGTGGCGGCTGATGGCAACGGGACAGGCCGGGCCAACGCGACCGGTATCGAACGGGTAACTGAAGATTGATGACGGGGGGATACATGTTCAAAGGTACGCGTTTCATCGGTTTCCAGACCCCCATGGTCAGGTCGCTGTCCACCCCGACGACATGCAAATCAGGCCGGGGACAGCATGTAACGGCCGTATCCCCAGTGTACAAGCGAGTGTCAAACTGCTTGCATGAGGAATTGAATGCGGTCGGCAAGCCATGAGGATATGAGTATGAAAAACGCAGCAATCGTTGTCGTTTACACATTACTTTTTTGTGTTTACGTCCATGCGCAGGCCCGGGTTGAGGAACATGACTCACAAGAGATAGCAGCGATAGTGAGTGCGCTGGTCGGCGAGATGGTGTCCATTCCCGGCGGCAGCTTCCGCATGGGGGATTTGAGCGGTGAGGGTTCTGATGATGAGAAACCCGTTCGCATCGTGACAGTGCCGGCCTTCAAACTGGGCAAGTACGAGGTGACGTTTGCCCAGTGGGACGCCTGCTTAGCAGACGGGGGCTGTAACGGCTACTCCCCACATGATTTTGGCTGGGGCCGGGACGACCGGCCGGTGATCGATATTTCCTGGGACGCTGTTCAATCCTTCATAGACTGGTTGAATACCGTGACTGGTGGCAATTACCGCTTGCCGAGTGAAGCGGAGTGGGAGTATGCAGCCCGTGCCGGCAGTACTACGGAGTACAGTTGGGGGGATGACATTGGCAATAACCGGGCGAACTGCGACGGATGCGGCAGCCAGTGGGATAATGACCGTACTGCGCCGGTGGGCAGTTTCCCTGCCAATGCCTGGGGTTTGCACGACATGCACGGCAACGTGGCCGAGTGGGTGCAGGATTGCCCGAATGACAGTTACGAGGGCGCGCCGACAGACGGCAGTGCCTGGACGAGTGGGGACTGTGACTGGCGCGTGCTTCGGGGCGGTATCTGGCACTCCAAGCCTTGGACCCTGCGTTCCGCCACCCGTAACTGGAAAGATCACTGGGACAGCTACGACGTTCTCGGCTTCCGCCTGGCCCAGTCTCCGCCGGCTGTCCCCTCGCAAACAAGCGCCACTGCCCAACCCCAAATCCGGCCGGAAGCTCTGCACTATGCGGCTCGCTATGCGGTGCGGGCAGGCGACATAGAGATGCTTAAAGCGGCTATTGCTGCCGGCGCGGACGTGAACGCGCGTGACGGCCACGGCTGGACCGCGCTGATGTATGCGGTGGACAATGGGTACGTGCTACTGGTATCGCAGTTATTGAAGGCGCAGGCGGACGTGAACGTACGTGCTCCAGAGGGCGTCACGGCGTCGTTCATGGCCGTGGCGGATGGACGCACGGAGATTATTGAACTGCTGATGAAGGCTGGCGCGGATGTCTCTATTCGGGGACTCACAGGCACGACACCGGGGGAAGTGGAGGAGGAAAGGGCGCAGGTGGAACCGACAGTGAAGCAACTGGTCGGAGAAATGGTCCCTATCCCTGCTGGTAGCTTCAACATTTGGGGCTTGCGCGGAGACGATGATGATAAGTACAGCGTGCGGGTGTCAGCCTTCGAACTGGGCAAGCATGAGGTGACGGTGGGCCAATTTCGGGCCTTTGTCGTGGCGACCGGGTACCGCACGGATGCGGAGCGGAATTCGGGTGGCAACGAGGGTTGTTTTATCAGTGATGCAATTGGTGCAAGTACTCAAAACTTCAGTTGGACACCGGGCAGCAGTTGGCGCAATCCGGGGTACGCCGTTGCGGATGACCAGCCGGTAGTGTGCGTGAGTTGGAATGATGTGCAGGCATTCATTATTTGGTTGAACGACAGGACCGGCGGCAATTTCAGGTTGCCGAGCGAGGCGGAGTGGGACTATGTGTCCCGTGTCGGCAGTAAATACAAATACAATTGGGAAGAAGATAACAAGACCATTTGTTACGATGGCGAGGCGGAGGAATATTATTCTTATGACGAGCTGGAGTTTGAACAGTCGGCGCCAGTGGAGAGTTCTTACGACAATGATTATGTTATATGTGACGTGTTTGGCGACGTAACGGAGTGGGAGCAGGATTGCTGGAATGACAATTATGAGGGGGTGCCGAAAGACGGCAGCGCCTGGACGAGCGGTGATTGCAGTTTGCGTTCGGTTCGGAACGGCGCCTGGATCAGCGGCCCGCTAGGCTTGCGTATTCCCGATCGCTCCTGGAACGCCCGCTTGGACCGCGACTACTGGAGAGGCTTCCGTCTGGCCCAGTCTGCGCCGGCTGCCCCTTCGCAAGCGAGCGTCGCTGCCCAACCACAAATCCGGTCGAACGCCCTGCACAATGCGGCGATGGCAGGCGATATAGAGATGTTGAAAGCGGCTATTACTGCCGGCGTGGACGTGAACGCGCGTGACGGCCGCAGCCGGACCGCGCTGATGTATGTGGTAGACAATGGGTACGTTCTACTGGTCTCTCAGTTATTGGAAGCGCAGGCGGACGTGGACATGCGCGCCGCGGACGGCGCCACTGCGCTGTTCATGGCCGCGGCAAATGGGCACACGGAGATTATTGAATTGCTGATGAAAGCGGGCGCTGAGGTCTCTATTCGGGGACCCAAGGGCGCGACGCCGACGGATGTAGCGCGCGAGAGGTACGGTGATGCGAATGCGGCAAGGGCGACCGGCAAACCTGAGGCCGTGCTTGCCTTGCTGGACGGCAAGACCTGGATGGAGGTGGAGCAGGACCTGGAGGAAGCAAGGGCACAAGTTGAACCGAGAGTAAGACAACTGGCCGACGAGATGATCTCCATCCCCGCTGGCAGCTTTGACATGGGGGATTTAAGTCATGATTCGTCGGATGATGAGTGCCTTGTATATGAGGAACCGGTGAACCAGGTGATGAATGTTTCTCTGATGTCCGCATCGCAAACCACATCCATTCCTGATCTAGAGGTGCTGTTTTCCTCTTATGACTGTTATGACTGGCCGGTACACCGTGTGACGGTACCGGCCTTCAAGCTGGGCAAGCACGAGGTGACAGTGAGCCAATTTCGGGCATTTGTCGTGGCAACCGGGTACCGTACGGATGCCGAACGGAATGCCGGTGGTGAAGAGGGTTGTAATATCAGTAATGCAGATGATGATTGGAGTTGGACCCCGGGCAGCAGTTGGTTCAGTCCGGGATTTGTCGTTTCGGACGACCAGCCGGTAGTGTGCGTGAGTTGGAACGATGCGCAGGCGTTCATTGATTGGTTGAACGGCAAGGTCGGCGGTAATTACCGCTTGCCGAGTGAGGCGGAGTGGGAATATGCCGCCCGGTCCGGCACTACCACGAAGTACAGTTGGGGCGATGACATCGGCCAGAACCGGGCGAGGTGCAAGGGTTGCGGTGTCGTGTCGCATAATCAACGGCCAGCGCCGGTGGGGAGTTTTTCCGCCAATGCCTGGGGTTTGCATGATATGCATGGCAACGCGTCGGAGTGGGTGCAGGATTGCTGGAACGACAATTACAAGGGCGCACCAAAAGATGGCAGCGCCTGGAAGAGTGGAAACTGTAACTTGCGCACGTACCGGGGCGGTTCCTGGGACGACGAATATCCGAGTTACCTGCGTTCCGCCTACCGTAGCTGGAGCGCCCGCTCGGACCGCAGCAGCAATATCGGCTTTCGCCTGGCCCAGGACGAGTAGAGCGACGGTAATATACCGGATGAATCCACAAGATTACCTGCCAGGATTCCCTTGGCGCTTTCCCCTTTTTCCCTTTTCAGCCCGGCGCCGGGCCGCGGTTTTTCTGGTAAATTCTGTCCCTGAAACTGGCGAATAAATATCAGCAATGTAATAAGAACGAGTTATGAGGACATGGGCATGAAAAATTCAATCATCGTCGTTCAACTATTGCTTTTTTGTATTTTCATCCATGCGCAGGCGCAGGTTGAGGAACATGCCTCAGACGAGATAGCAGCGATAGTAAGTGAAGACGCTCTGCACTATGCGGCTCGCTATGCGGTGCGGGCAGGCGACACAGAGATGCTGAAAGCGGCTATTACTGCCGGCGCGGACGTGAACGCGCGTGACGGCCGCGGCTGGACCGCGCTGATGTATGCGGTGGACAATGGCTACGTGCTGCTGGTCTCGCAGTTATTGGAGGCGCAGGCGGACGTGAACGTACGTGCCCCGGAGGGCGCCACTGCGCTGTTCATGGCCGCGGCGCATGGGCACACGGAGATTATTGAACTGCTGATGAAAGCGGGCGCGGATGTCTCTATTCGGGACACCAAGGGCACGACGCCCACGGATGTGGCGCGCGAGAGGTACGGTGATGCGAATGCGGCAAGGAGGACTGGTGAGTCAGCGCTCGTGCTTGCCTTGCTGGACGGCAAGACCTGGGCGGAAGTGGAGGAGGAAAGAGTACAGGTAGTGCCGACAGTGAAGCAACTGGTCGAAGAAATGGTCTACATACCCGCAGGCGAGTTCCGTATGGGAAGCAGGAACCCTTACGCCGATGATAAAGAGAAACCGGCACACCGCGTGACGGTGCCGGCCTTCAAGCTGGGCAAGTACGAGGTGACAGTGGGCCAATTTCGGGCATTTGTCGTGGCGACCGGATACCTCACTGTTGCCGAACGGCATGTAGGTGAGTATGCAGGTTGTCAGACTCAACGAGGGAGGGGTCCTCAAAGTTTTAATTCGGGTCACAGTTGGCGCGAGCCGGGATACACTGTTGCAGACGACCAGCCGGTAGTGTGTGTACATTGGAAAGATGTCCAATCTTTCATTAACTGGTTGAACGACAGGACCGGCGGCAATTACCGCCTGCCGAGTGAGGCGGAATGGGAATATGCAGCCCGGGCTGGTAGTACCACGAAGTACAGTTGGGGGGATGACATCGGTAACAACCTGGCGAACTGTGATAATTATTACTGTGGTGACCGGTGGGGACACACTGCGCCGGTAGGCAGTTTCCCCGCCAATGCCTGGGGTTTGCACGACATGCACGGCAACGTGCTGGAGTGGGTGCAGGATTGCTGGAATGACAGTTACGAGGGCGCGCCAAAAGATGGCAGCGCCTGGACGAGTGGTGACTGCGACGCGCGCATGATTCGGGACGGTTCTTGGGACAGCAGTCCGGATCTCCTGCATTCCACCGTTCGCGGATTTGCTTCCGTTACAGGATATTGGCCTTTCTTGTGGCGCAGCAACACTGTCGGCTTCCGTCTGGCCCAGGGTGGTGGGCATAACACGGAGGAGACCGCAGTAACAGTTATTTACGACCCTGTACAGGCCCAAGGTCAAGAACATGACACGGAAGAGACCGCAACGTTAGTGAGGCAACTGGTTGGTGAGATGGTATCCATTCCTGGTGGCACGTTCCGCATGGGGGATTTGAGCGGGGAGGGTGATGACGATGAAAAGCCGGTGCGCAGCGTGACTCTGCCGGCCTTCAGGCTGGGCAGGTATGAAGTTACGGTAGATCAATTCCTGCGCTTTGTTGATGCGAGCGGGTACCGCACGGATGCGGAGCGGAACGCAGGTGGCGCAGAGGGTTGTGCTATCAGGGATTCTGATGAATGGGTTTGGTCGCCGGGCAGCAGTTGGTACAATCCGGGATACGACATTGTCTACGACCAGCCGGTAGTGTGCGTGAGTTGGAACGATGCGCGGGCATTCATTGATTGGTTGAACGACAAGACTGGTGGCAATTATCGCTTGCCGAGTGAGGCGGAATGGGAGTATGCAGCCCGCGCCGGTAGTACTACAGACTACAGTTGGGGGGATGACATCGGCAATGATCGGGCAAATTGTGATGGTTGCGGCAGTCAGTGGGACAATGACCGCACTGCGCCGGTGGGCAGTTTCCCTGTAAATCCCTGGGGTTTGCATGACATGCATGGCAACGTGTGGGAATGGGTGCAGGATTGCTGGAACGACACTTACGAGAGAGGCCCGGCCGATGGCAGCGTCTGGATGGGCGGTGACTGTAGCCGGCGCGTGGTTCGGGGCGGTTCCTGGTACAACTATCCGTGGAACCTGCGTTCCGCCAACCGTTACGGGGACGACCGTACGTACCGCTACAGCAATATCGGCTTTCGCCTGGCCCAGGACCAGTAGAACAAAGGTGATACACCGGATGAACGCACGTGGCTCTCTACCGGGATTCTCTTTGTACTTTTTTCTTTTTCCTTTTCTGCTCGACGCAAAGTGCTGGCCCGCAATTTTTGCGGTGCACATTGTCCCTGAAATTCTCGAATCGGTACCAACAAATCAAGCGCGGTAAATAATGAAAAAAAACAAGAAATATGAGACTGCTCGCTGTTCAGGGGAAACAGAAACAACCTGTACGACTGAGCTTCAAAAATCGACGCCACTGCATAAACGGCCCTGGTTGGCCCACTCGCTTTTAATGCTTTCTACCGTCCTCGTTGTCCCGACGTTGCTGGCGGGGTGTACGATGGCAAACATGTTGGCGGCAAAGAATGTATCTGGTAATGGACTGGTTATTGAGATGGTGTCCATTCCCGGCGGCACGTTTCTTATGGGGGACCTGAGCGGGGAAAGCTATGATAAAGAGAAACCGGTACATCTTGTGACAGTGCCGGCCTTCCGGCTGGGCAAGTATGAAGTGACGTTTGCCCAGTGGGACGCCTGCGTAGCGGACGGGGGCTGTAACGGCTACTCCCCGGATGATGAGGGCTGGGGCCGTGGTGACCGGCCGGTGATTAATGTCTCCTGGTACGACGTCCAATCTTTCATAGACTGGTTGAATGACAGAACCGGCGGCAATTTCAGGTTGCCGAGTGAGGCCGAGTGGGAATATGCGGCCCGGGCCGGCACTACTACGAGGCACAGTTGGGGGGATGACATCGGCAACAATTTGGCTAACTGTATTAACTACTACTGTGGAGACCGATGGGATTATACTGCGCCAACAGGCAGTTTCCCTCCCAATCCCTGGGGCTTGCATGATATGTACGGCAATGTATGGGAGTGGACGCAGGATTGCTCGGGCAACGGTTACGAGGGCGCGCCGACCGACGGCAGCGCTTGGACGAGCGACGACTACGACTGTAGAAGATGGCGCAGAATTCGGGGCGGTTCCTGGTACGATAAGTGCGATTCCCTGTACGGGCCGAGTGACCTGCGTGCCTCCTGTCGCAGGAGTTTTGACCGCTACCTCCGCAGAGGCTTTATCGGCTTTCGTCTGGCCCGGGACGAATAGGAGGACTTTCATGCAAACCACAGATACCTTACCCTGTACCATCGCCGCCACCATCAAATGGGCAGTCAGCCTCATCGGGCTGCTGATTCTTTCCGCATGCCATGCTCAGCGTATGAATGCGCTTCAGTATGATGAGTTGAGTGGGCACATGGAGAGATGGAGAGCGCACGGGATCACGAACTACCGAATGAGATTCCAGGCAAACTGCTTCTGTGATCAGGATTTTCTACGGTCCAGGATCGTTGACGTTCGAAATGGACATGTGCATTCGATTGTATACGAAGATGATGGGACGCCGGCTTCTGCAGATGGCTTTCACTCCATTGATTCTCTGTTTATCAGGATAGAAAAAAGTATAAATAATGAGCAAGGGACGAAGGATCTCGTAGGGGTGTACTACGATGCTGAGTATGGGTATCCGGGGTTTGTGGCATTCGACAGCGACCATGCCTCTGATCAATACATTGATTACGAAGTCAAACTGCTGATGATAGAGAAGGAAGATTCCTACGTCTCACTTCACAGAACACCGGAAGAGATCGCCCGAACAATATACGACGAAATGGTCTTTGTACCCACCGGCACGTTCCTCATGGGGGATTTGAGCGGTGACGGTGATGCTACTGCTGAGAAACCGGTTCACAGTGTGACGGTGCCGGCCTTCCGGCTGGGCAAGCATGAGGTAACGTTTGACCAATGGGAAGCCTGTTTGGCGGACGGCGGCTGTAATGGCTACAGGCCGCACGGCTGGGGCTTTGGCGGCAACCGCCCGGTGGACGGGATTTCCTGGAATGATGTCCGGTCTTTCATAGACTGGCTGAACCGGAAGACCGGGAGGAGTTACCGCCTGCCGACAGAGGCGGAATGGGAGTATGCGGCGCGGGCCGGCAGTGATACGAAATTCAGTTGGGGGAACGGCGTTGGCTATAATCAGGCAAATTGCGACAGTTGCGGCAGTCAGTGGGACAATGGCCCGACGGCGCCGGAAGGCAGCTTCCCCGCCAATGCCTGGGGTTTGCATGACATGCACGGCAACGTGTGGGAGTGGGTGCAGGATTGCTGGAACGACAGCTACGAGGGTGCGCCGACTGATGGCTCTGCTTGGGAAAACGGTGACTGCAGCCAGCGCGTGAGTCGGGGCGGCAACGTGATCAATTCTCCATGGTTTATGCGTTCCGCCTACCGTGGCAAGGACTTCCACTTTTATCGCAAACACGGGTTTCGTCTGGCTCATGATAAGTAAAACGAAGGGAATTTCCGACAAAATGCGTCCCGTCTCAACATCGATCAGGCCGGTCTTCACAATTTGTTGGTTGAACTGGCTATTAAGTCCGCTGTGGCTCTTTGGCCTGGGAATGTTTTGTGCGGACAACATGGTGTGTGCGGCCTCAAAAACAGCATAATACGCCCGATTACATACACCTCTGCTATAACCGTTTTTCAGCAGTACGCGAACTCCACCAAGCGCTTCTCTGGCTTTGTCAACGTGGCGTTCAGCTGATGTCATTGTAATGTCTTGATATCAATCCCGTCGGTCAGGACGTTGCGATAGAAATCCGGATTGTGTTGTTTTTCAGGTTCCTGCAGTTCGTTTTCCCAAATGAGAACGGCCCGTACATCTATCGGGGAGTCCATTTCCAGCATGATGTTGAAACTCAATGCGCCCAATCGCACCATGAACTCAAACATTGTGCCATCATTCGGGTCAGCCCCTGGTAAAACGATTGCGATGTCGATGTCACTGTCTCCCCGATGGTCCCCTCGGGCGCGACTACCGTACAAAATGACTCTGGATATATCGGGTAACGCGGCTTCCGGCAGGTGGGCCATGAATAACTCGACAGCGCTCATGGCGCCTCGAGACAGCCTGTTTCTCATCTGGTTATTCATTTTTTTCTCGGTTCATTTAAGCGTCATTATAGTCCAACGTCAGGCTTTGTTATATCTTGAGAAAGACCTTCGCATCCTGGCCCGCCTGGCCTTGCCGTTTATCCATTCTTTAATACAGTCCGATTGTCTGCACTGCATAGCCGCTTCTGGATGACGCTGAGAGGTCGAGCATGTAAAAAGTAAGGCATAAAAGCGGGCGTATTGTGTAAAAAGCAGGGGATAATATGATCCTGTCCTCGATTAAATGAACCTTTTGCCCTTCTCGTGCGTTATATGGACAGGGAACTCATGACATGACCGGCGCATACGAACATAACGAGCGACTGCCTGAGGCCCTGGTCGATGAGCTGAAACGCATCGACCGGGCGCCGGAGGTGATCACTTCCCGGGTTGACCGCAGCCTGGCAAGTATGGCGCGCGACCAGTTCGCGCCGCGCCGCATCCCTCGTTGGCAACCACAGAGCGCCTGGCGTGCGGCGGCAGCGGCCTGCGTGCTCGTGGTTGTCCTTTTCACGACCAATCATTTATGGGAGCAGGACGATACGTCGATCTATGCAGACGTTGACGGTTCCGGTCAAATCGATATAGCCGACGTGCTGGCCCTTGCACGCGTGGAGAATGGGGTGAAACAGGCCGATATTGACGCTTTTGCTTATCGCCTGGTGGCGCTGGACGGGGACGGTACGCTATGAAGCGGTTGCTCCGGGTCCTGGCCTTCCTCGTACTGTTTGCGGATCTGGCTTGTGCTGACAGCGCGGACGGACCGCGCTTCGTGCCCTTGGCAATCCACCTCGACAGCCCGGTAGCCGTGGCCGCCTGGCAGTTCGAACTCAGGGACCGCAACGGCGCCATGAAAGTGGTGGGCGTCGAGAACGGCGGCCATCCCGCCTACCCGCGGGCGCCGTATTACGACCGGGAGGCCGTCGCCCGCGGCGATGCCGAGAGAATTGTGCTCGCCGATTACTCCCTGGTGGAGGAGGGCCGGTTGCCAGTTGGTCGTGTACGGCTTGCCACGCTGCACCTGATGCTGGAAGGCGAACCCGAATTCGAACTGCGCCTGGTGGCGGCAACCACGCGAGAGGGTCGCCCCATCGACGCGTTAATTTCCATCCATGAATCCGACGATAACCCGTAAAGGAGACTCCGATGCGCACACAACTCAGATTTGCGTCCCACATAACCACGCTTCTCATCATAGCGCTGCTGGTGGCGTGCGAGACCCCGGCCCCGCCGGAATCACCCCCACAGGCGCAGTCAGACATGCCCGCGCCGGAAGAAGAGGTGTCAGTGGGTGCAGCGAGAGAGGATTCCCCGGTTGCCGCACCGGGTGAACCACGCATATTGAGGCGGATTCAGAAAGCGGAAAACGCGAGAGAAGATTCCCCGGCCACTGCACCGAGTAAACCTTCATACGAGCAACCGGACGGTCTCTATAGGAGAAGACCGCCGGAAGATAGTGGTTTTTTAGCCATGATGGGCTCCAGCCCCTCAGAAGTGTCGGACGAGCCCCTGCCGGACTGGTCCGCCGTCCCGCCCGATACGGAAGTCTGGGTCATCACAAAGGCCCCGCCGCCTGACGAACCTGATGATGTTCATATGGGGTTTTGCTGCGGGGAAACTGAAGAAGAACTACTTAGCGGACTTGTTGATTATGCTGACTCCACCACGCTTGGTGAAGACGTCCCCGATCCGGGTACCGGTGCGCTGGTTGCGCGCATTGCACCCGAGGATGAGGTGGAGGGCGCGGAGCAGGTGCCGCTGCCGCTGAAGCACACGGCTGTGGATGCCGCCATCGCCGGGCATATCAGCACGGTGCGGGTCAAACAGCGGTTCACCAACCCGTTCGATACCAAAATAGAAGCCGTTTACGTGTTTCCCCTGCCGCAACAGGCCGCGGTCAGCGAGTTCCTGATGGTCATCGGGGCGCGCACCATTCGCGGCATCCTGCGGGAGAAGGAAGAAGCCGAGGCCATCTACCGCGCGGCGCGGGAGCAGGGCTACCAGGCAAGCCTGCTGGTCCAGCACCGCCCGAACGTCTTTGAGCAGAAAGTCGCCAACATCGAGCCCGGCAAGGCCATCGACGTGGACATCACCTACTTCAACACGCTGGCCTACCAGGACGGCTGGTATTCCTTCGTGTTTCCCACGGTGGTCGGCCCGCGCTTCAACCCGCCCGGCCACCCGGCGCCCGTTGACGCGCTGCCACGCGGTGAGGGCGCGGCAACTACAAGTGGCGCGGCAGTGGCCTACCTGGCGCCGACGGAACGCTCGGGCCATGACCTCAGCATCAGCGTGCACGTCGACGCCGGCGTGGCGATTGACGAATTCAAATCGACCCACGAGATCACGGTCGCACGGGACGGCCCGGCGTCCGCGACCGTGCAACTGGCGAAGCGCGCCACACTTCCCAACCGGGATTTCGTGCTGGACTTCCGGGTGGCCGGCGAGACGGTCAAATCGACCCTGGTGACTCACCGGGACCCGGAGACGGGCGAGGGGTTCTTTTCACTGATGATGATCCCGCCCATCGACGGCGTACACGTCTCCCGCCGCCCCATGGAGATGGTGTTCGTCATCGACTGCTCGGGTTCGATGGACGGCCGTCCCCTGGCACAGGCTAAAGAGGCCGTAGACACGGCGCTGGCGCGGCTCTCCCCGGACGACACCTTCCAGATTATCCGTTTCTCGGATGACGCCTCCCAATTCGGCCGGGAGCCCGTCCCGGCGACGGCGGAAAACCTGGCGGCCGCGCGCCGCTACCTGGCCGGCCTGGACAGCATGGGCGGCACCATGATGGAAGAAGGTATCAAGGCGGCGCTGGATTTCCCCCACGACCCGTCCCGTTACCGCTTTGTCTCCTTTATGACGGACGGTTACATCGGTAATGAGGATGAGATCCTGGCCGCGGTGCACAAGGGTATCGGCAATGCCCGCATTTTCAGTTTCGGGGTAGGCGAATCCGTCAACCGTTATCTCATGGAACGCATGGCCAAAATCGGGCGCGGCGCGGTGGCCTACCTGGCGCTGCATGACTCGGCGCAAGCGGTGATGGGGGATTTCTTCGACCGGGTGAGCCGCGCGGCGCTCACCGACGTCGGGATTGACTGGGGCGGGATGGCCGTCTCCGACCTCTACCCCGGGCAGCTGCCCGACCTGTTTGTGGGTCGCCCCCTTACCCTCTCCGGCCGCTTTCAGGGTGAGCCGGCGCCGGTGACCGTGTCCGCCACAACAGCGGACGGCGCGCATCGCGTCTTCATTGTCGAAAAAACCGAGGCAGGCGCTGCCGGCGCATCCATCGCCAAGGTCTGGGCGCGCGCGAACATCGCCGAGCTTTCAGACCGGCAAGCTGTCACCGGTGACCCCCATGGGGAGCTTAGCGCTGCCATCCTGCGCGTTGCGCTGCAACACCAGCTTTCATCGAACTACACGTCTTTCGTGGCCGTGGATTCATCCGAGCGCACCGAGGGCGAGTACGGCGTGACCGTGCAACAGGCCGTGCCGGTGCCGCGTGGTGTCCGCTATGAGACGACGGTGGAATAAGTGCGAACCATACCGGCGATGCCCCACCGTGACACAACGAACAGGCGTTCGATTATTGGCGGCATTGGCATACTTAACATTGGCATACTTAACTTGACAATAGCCGGACGCGACAGGTGTCGAATTGGTAACTGAAGATTAATTACGGGGAGGAATAGACATGTTCGAACGCGCACATCTCATCAGTCGTTATTTCTTTGCAGGCGGTTCCGCCCTGCTCGTGGTATTCAGCCTGTTCTGGCTGATGCAACACCTGATTAACATCGCCGATACGACACTGGACGAGGACGCCCCGGTGCGGTTGCTGGAGATTGTGCGCCTCAAGGAAGAGCCGCTGACACCGCCTGATCCGCCGCCGGTAAAACCCGAAGCGCCGCAGGAGCCGCCGCCTGAGCTGCCACAGCCCGCCCTGGACGATATTACGCCGGGCACGGCAGTGTTGGCGGTGCCCCCACCCCCGGTCGGTCCCGTTGTGGAGGTCGGGAACACAGGTTTCTCCGGACAGGCTGAGGGCGAGTACCTGCCCATTGTCAAGGTGCAGCCGAACTACCCCAGGCGGGCGATTACCCGGGGTATCGAAGGGTACGTCATTGTTGAGTTTACCGTCACAAAATCAGGCACAACCCGGGACATACGCGTCGTGGAAGCCGAGCCGTCCGGCATTTTCGACAAGGCCTCGATTCGGGCCGCTTCCAGGTTCAAGTATAAACCCCGCGTCATCGACGGGCAGGCGATTGAGGTGCGCGGTGTACGGAACAAAATCACCTTTGAACTGGATGATTAGTGTCCAAACCCTCGTGGTCAGGCATGTAACTGAACGCGGCACGCAAATAACGGAGGCGCAGCCATGGGCAAGTGGATAATCGTTGTTTCGGGAATAGTTCTGTTCGTAGTCGTTGTCCCGGGAGTATTCCTGTTGTTGCCATCGGAGAGGGAACTCGCCGGTGAGATGGTCTCCATTCCCGGCGGCAGTTTCCGCATGGGGGATTTGAGCGGGGAGGGTTATGCTGATGAGAAACACGTTCGCACCGTGACAGTACCGGCCTTCCGGCTGGGCAAGCACGAGGTCACCTTTGCCCAGTGGGACGCCTGTGTGGCGGACGGGGGCTGTAATGGTTACTCCCCGGATGATGAGGGTGGGGGCCGAAGCGACCGCCCGGTCATCAATGTTTCCTGGAACGAGGTCCAATCCTTCATAGACTGGTTGAACGGCAAGACCGGTGGTAATTACCGCTTGCCGAGTGAGGCGGAATGGGAGTATGCGGCACGGGCGGGCAGTACTACAAAGTACAGTTGGGGGGATGACATAGGCAATAACCGGGCCAATTGTCGTGGTTGCGGCAGTCAGTGGGACGATAAGCGGACGGCGCCGGTGGGCAGTTTCCCCGCCAATGCCTGGGGTTTGCACGACATGCACGGCAACGTGTGGGAGTGGGTGCAGGATTGCTGGCATGACGGTTATGAGGGTGCGCCGACCGACGGCAGCGCCTGGACAAGCGGTGACTGTGACTGGCGCATGGTTCGGGGCGGTTCCTGGGACGACTATCCGTGGGGCCTGCGTTCCGCCTTCCGCGGCAGGGGCGTCCGCTCGGGCCGCGACGGCAATGCGGGCTTTCGTCTGGCCCAGGACGAGTAGAGCGAAGGTGTGATATCGGATAAATGCACATTACCATCTACGACGATTCCCCTTGTGCTTTTTCCTTTTTCCCTCTTTCGCCCGGCGTTGTGTCGGGCCGTGATTTTTCAGGCAGATTTTATCTCTGAAACTGGTGAATGAATATCAGAAATGTAACAAGCACAAGCTATGAGGATATGAGCATGAAAAATTCAATCATCGTCGGTTACACGTTACTTTTTTGCCTTTACACCCATGCGCAAGCCCAGGTTGATGAACATGCCCCGGACGAGATAGCAGCGATAGTGAGTGAACTGGCTGGCGATATGGTGTCCATTCCTGCCGGCAGCTTCTACATGGGAGACTTGGATAGTGATTGGTTTGTATATGAGGAACCGGTGAACCATGTGACGGATGCTTCCCTGATGTTTGTATCGCAAATCACAAGCCTTCCTGATGTCGAGGTGTCGCTTCGCCGCGTGACCTTCATCATGCCAACTTATAACCGGCCGGTACACCGTGTGACGGTACCGGCCTTCAAACTGGGTAAGTACGAGGTGACGGCGGGCCAATTTCGGGCCTTTGTCGTGGCCACCGGGTACCGCACGGATGCGGAGCGGAACAGGGATGCAGAGGGTTGTTATATCATTAATGCAAGTAATGATAATGAATCGGAATGGACGCCGGGCAGCAGTTGGCGTAATCCAGGGTACGCCGTTGCAGATAAGCAGCCGGTGGTGTGTGTGAGCTGGAACGATGCGCAGGCGTTCATTGATTGGTTGAACGACAAGACCGGTGGCAATTACCGTTTACCGAGTGAGGCGGAATGGGAGTATGCGGCCCGGGCCGGCAGTACTACAGAGTACAGTTGGGGGGATGATATCGGCAAAAACCGGGCAAATTGTGATGGTTGTGGCAGTCAGTGGGACAATGACCGCACTGCGCCGGTGGGCAGTTTCTCCGCCAATGCCTGGGGTTTGCATGACATGCACGGCAACGTGTGGGAATGGGTGCAGGATTGCTGGAACGACAGTTACGAAGGCGCCCCGGTCAACGGCCGCGCCTGGATAAGCGGCGCCTGTAACAGCCGCGTGATTCGGGGCAGTTCCTGGAACAACAATCCGTGGGACCTGCGTTCCGCCGACCGTGGCTGGAGCGGCCGCTCGGACCGCGTCAACATTATCGGCTTTCGTCTGGCCCAGGACGAGTAGCATGAGGGCATCAAACCGGATACCTGTCCATGACTGTTTGCCACGATTCCCTTTGCGCTTTTTCCTTTTTCCCTTTTCAGTCCGGCGTGTAGCGCCGTGTCGCTATTTTTGAGGAGGACCTTCATGCAAACCACAGATACCTTATCCTGTACCCTCGCCGCCACCATCAAATGGGCGGTCAGCATCATCGGGCTGCTGATTCTTTCCACATCCTGGGCCTGGGACCCGGAACCCGTTCAAAATGCTGAGTTGAAGGAACATCTGGAAAAATGGAGAGCGCACGGGATCGCGGATTACCGAATGAGGTTCCAAACAGGCGATAGGTTTGGTCCTTCAAACAGGGCTATCATCGTTGATGTTCGAAACTCACTTGTGCATTCGGCTTCCGTAGATAGCCTTCACTCCATTGATTCTCTGTTCATCGAATTAAAAGAGGGATTCAGGCGGGAAGACTCGGCATACACTGAATACGGAGTATTTTTCAACGCCAAGTACGGGTATCCGCGCGATGTGGAGCACTACCAATACCTGGATGAAGATCTCGTTTATGTCGACTATAGTATCCAGGTCAAACTGCTGACGATAATGGAGGAAGATGCCCATGTCGTACTTCACGAAACACCGGAGGAGATAGCCCGAACAATACATGACGAAATGGTCTCTATCCCCGGCGGCACGTTCCGCATGGGAGATTTGAGCGGGGCAGGTAAGGGTAACGAGCGACCTGTTCGCGTCGTGACGGTGCCGGCCTTCAGATTGGGGAAGCATGAAGTAACATATGGCCAATGGGCTGCGTGTTTGGCGGACAGGGGTTGTAATGGCTACAGTCCTCACTGGATCGATGGTGGCAACTACAACCACCCGATCGTCTCTGTCTCCTGGAATGATACGCAGTCTTTCATTGACTGGCTTAACCGGAAGACCGGCGGCAGCTACCGCCTACCGAGTGAAGCGGAATGGGAGTATGCGGCCCGGGCCGGCACTACCACGAAGTACAGTTGGGGGGATGGCATCGGCAATAACCGGGCAAATTGTGATGGTTGCGGCAGTCAGTGGGACGATAAGTGGACGGCGCCGGTGGGCAGTTTCCCTGCCAATGCCTGGGGTTTGCATGACATGCATGGCAACGTGGGGGAGTGGGTGCAGGATTGCGCCAATTACGGTTACAGTGGCGCGCCGGCCGATGGCAGCGCCCGGACGAGCGGCAACTGTCGCCAGCGCGTGATTCGGGGCGGTTCCGCGGACGGTTATCCGGGGTCCATGCGTTCCGCAGCCCGCGGCAGGGACGACCGCATGTCCCGCTACGCGCACGGCTTTCGTCTGGCCCAGGACGAGTAGAGCGAAGGCAATATGCCGGATGAATGCACATGACTATCTACCACGATTCACTCCCGGGTCATCGACGACTGCCATGAATTGCTGAAATGGCTGATGCCGCTGCCGGTCAAGTTCACCCGCAACCGATGCTTCCTCCTCCGCCTTTTGCGTAACCGGCAAAGACAAACCCGGTGAAACCCGCGCTCATCCTCGGTTTGCTGTTGGCGCCGGTCATTGTCTTGGCAGCACAGGTGTGGGCTGAGCTGCAGTTTTCCGTGTCCCGTGTCGATGTGCCGATCGCGTCCGAAGGCGTCGTTGACGGGTTGCCGTTGCGCGTGGCGGTTCTCGGCGACCTGCACGTGGGCAGCGGCGTCATGGATTCGGAGGCGCTCCAACGCCTGTTCGATGCGGTGGTTGCCGAGGAGCCCGATCTGGTACTGCTCGTCGGCGATTATGCTTCTGGCGTTAAAGCCATTTTCAGAAAAAATATCGAGCGATTGCGGTCGGCAGTCGTTGACAGGATAGGGGCTGTTGCCGTTCGCATACCTACTTATGTGGTAATGGGCAATCATGATAACTGGGCCGGTGCTGAGGCATGGCTTGAGGCCTTTCGCCGGGCCGGTGTCAAAGCCCTGGATAACGAGGTCATTGTCACGACCGTCGGCGATGCGCCGGTATGCGTGCGGGGTCTTGGGGACTACTACAGCGGCCGGTTCCGCTGGGTGGACTGGCCGGGTAGTTGCCATGGGCGCATCAGGGTTACTCTGACGCACGATCCGGCGGGCGCGTTTGTCCGGCCTGTGGCGGGAGTGATCTTCGCCGGCCACACGCATTGCGGCCAGGTTCGACTGCCGTTGCTGGGGGCATTGTGGATGCCGACGACTGCGCCGGAAGAAGCCGCCTGCGGGCTGTATCGGGACTCGGAGAGAACGCTCTATGTGACCGCAGGTGTGGGAACCAGCGGGTTACCGCTACGGTTCGGCGCGCCGAGCGCATGGGATATGGTCACGCTGGTCGCAACGTCCGGCAACCGGCGGTGAGACTACTCTTGTGCTGATGTGCCTCGCAGGATGGAGTATCGGGGAGTATCGGGTCGGACCATCCCGGCCTCATCCTGGCCACTCTGAAAGGCCTGGGGATAAAGTGAAAAAATACTCCTTTTGACAATATTCCAAAATGGAACCATAATACAACCATTATTTGCCAAGAGATATCTTCCATGCCTGCCTTGACCATAAAAAATATTCCGTATGACCTTTATCAAGATCTCAAACTTGCTGCCGAACGACATCACAGAAGTATTAACAGTGAGGTGATCGTTTGCCTCAAGCACAGTTTGCAGCCTGTAAGAATCAATCCGGAAGACAGGATCAGGGATATCCGTCTGCTTCGCTCACGGGTCCGGCCTGACGTTGTCACAGCCGAAGATATTGACCGCGCCATTGACGAAGGCCGGCCGTGATCGTTGCTGATACAAATATTATTTCTTATTTTTTGTTGCCTGTACCCTATTCTGAAGCGGCTGATAAACTGTACCGGCTTGATTCACATTGGGCAGCGCCCATTCTTTGGAAAAGTGAATTTCGCAGCGTATTGGCGCTTTATTTAAGAAAGAAACTGATTTCTTTTGAAGAAGCATTACAACTCCAGGAATCTGCTGAATCGATTATGCACAACAACGAATTTGATATTGCGTCTTCACAAGTGCTTAAGCTCGTAGAGAGAAGCGCTTGCTCATCGTATGATTGTGAATTCGTTGCTCTTGCTGAATACCTTAATTGCCCGCTTGTCACCGAAGACAAAAAAATTCATGCATCATTCCCTTCAGTCGCTGTATCAATCGAAGACTATCTTTCACAGCAGTCCTGACTTCAATCTGTTTAGACACGTACAAATCAAACCAGGCCGGAGAAAGGCTGGATATCCACGTACATCCCCGGTTCCACGCCTTCTGAATCAATCGGCAGGATGATGAAGCAGTTGGCTTGCGACATTGAAGTGAGGATGCCGGAGCCCTGGGCGCCGGTCTTTACTACCACCAGGTTGCCGTCTTCGTCCTGTTGCAGGATGCCGCGCTGGTATTCTACCCGGCCAGGGCGTTTTTTCAGCCTGGAGTCGCAGCGCGCCTTCAGGGTCAGCACGCCTGTATCGTCTTCACCGATCATCTTGCGCAAGGCCGGCTGCACGAACTCGTAAAAGGTCACCATGACGGAAACCGGGTTGCCCGGCAGACCGAAGAACACGGCATCGCCGACGTGGCCGAAGGCAAGCGGGCGTCCGGGCTTGATGGCTACTTTCCAGAAATCGACCTTGCCCAGCTTCGCCAGGATTTCCTTGATGTAATCCGCCTCGCCCACGGAGACGCCGCCCGAGGTGATCAGCACGTCGGCATTGGCGGCAGCGACGGCAAAGGCTTCTTCCAGGGCCTCCAGGTCATCTTTTATCACGCCCATGTCGATAATGTCGGCGCCCATCCGATCCAGCATGCCGTACAGGGTGTAGCGGTTGCTGTCATAGATCGCGCCGTCATTCAGGGTCTCGCCGATGGAACGCAGTTCGTCCCCCGTGGAAAAAAACGCCACCCGCAGGCGGCGCACCACGCTCACCTCGGCAATGCCCAGCGAGGCAATCAGGCCGATGTCGGCGGGGTTCAGGCGCCGGCCTGCAGTCAGTATGAGGTCGCCGGCAGCGATGTCCTCTCCCGCCTGGCGCACGTTGTCGCCCTTGCGGGTGCTGCCGTCGATCCTGATTCCGGAGCTGTCGGCCTGTACGTCCTCCTGGATGATCACGGTGTCGGCGCCTTCCGGCATGATCGCTCCGGTCATGATGCGCACACAGTTACCGGCGGTCAGCTTGCCCTCGAAGGGTTTACCCGCCCAGGCGGTGCCCAGCACATTCAACCCGGCAGTGCCGTCGGCGGGAATATCCGCGCTGTTCACCGCGTAACCGTCCATGGCGGAGTTGGTCCCGGAAGGCACGTTGATGCGGGAGCGGATGTTTTCCGCCAGGATCCGGTTCAGCGCCTCCCGTATGGCAATTTTCTCGATGCCCCTGACGCGGCTGACGCCGGCTTTTATCTGCTCCAGCGCGGCATCGGCCGACAGTGACCTGGGGTCAAAGTCGTCCCTGCAACTGGGGTCCTTTTCTATCTTCATTGTATTAATAATACTGGTATTTGTGGGGACAGGTTACGGAGTCCAGTCAAATACACAATCGCTTTCGGCACATTATAAAGTGTCCTTACAGGACTGTTATCTTACTGGATTCCCACTTTCGTGGGAATGGACAGGTGGCGGGGATGCCTTCAGTCGCGTCGCAAACCATAACGGTCAATAATGAAGCGCGCGATCTGCTGCGCATCGTTCAGGTCCAGCACCGGTAATTCCGTAGCGGCGGGCAACGCCGCGTCGGTCGCCACCGCTATGATACTCTCATCGCCCGGATACAGTAAATCATGTCCCAGGCTGGGCCGGTGCAGTTCTATCTTGGGGATGGCTTCGGGCTTGAAGCCTTCCACCAGGATCAGGTCCAGGTTGTCCAGGTCCAGGTTCCTGATATGGTGTTCCAGCGGTTTGTCGTTCCCGTCCCGGTTTTCCACCAGCAGCGCCCAGCGCTTTCTCGACCCGATCAATACCTGGCTGGCGCCGGCCTTGCGCAGCTCATAACTGTCCTTGCCCGGATAATCGATTTCAAACGTGTGGTGGGCATGCTTGATGATGCCCACGCGCAGGTCAAGCGAGGTGAAGATACCCAGCAGGTTGACCAGCAGGGTCGTCTTGCCGGTGCCGCTCCAGGCGGCGAAGCCAATCAGCGGAATGTCAGGGAGTTGGCCCATTCAATTGCGTCTCCATATCAGCCAGTTCTGCCGGGTTATTGATATTTCTGAAGCATTCCGGTTTGTCGGAAAAATCCGTCACGGCCAGCTTGTGCTGCTCGAACCATCGGTCTATCTTGCGACCGCCGCCATCGAGAAACGCCTGCATGGAGGGCGCCAGGGAGGTGGGCATGAGGGTAAACACCGGCTGCATCCTGTCGCCGTTATGGGCGACGCTGATGTCCGCTTCCTCCTCACTCAGTTGCCTGAACAGGCGGGCAACCAGGTCGTCCGGCAGCAACGGCGAATCGCAGGGCACCGAGACGATGAATTCCGTCTCTGCTGCTTCGATACAACTCAACATACCGGCCAGCGGTCCCTGGAAACCCTGCCTGCTGTCCGCAATAACGGGATGGCCGTAGGCGGCATAGCGTTCCCGGTTCCGGTTCGCATTGATGATGACCGTGTTAACCTGCGGGGATAACGCCGCCAGCGCATGTTCTACCAGCGGCTTGCCGCACAGCTCCACCAGCCCCTTGTCGCCGCCGCCCATGCGCCTGGCTTCTCCCCCCGCAAGGATAACGCCGGTAATCCCGGTTCTTTTCATGCTGGGATCCGCTGAATGGTTCAGCCGGCGCTCTTCAGGTTGGCAACCGCGCGTTTCGGCGGCAGGGACACGTCGAATTCAATATGTTCGGCGCCGTTATACACCAGGAAATGCTTGCCCTGGGCCCGGGAGAACAGGGTGACGCCGAAGTCCTTTGCCAGCTTCAGGCCCATCTGGGTGATGCCTGAACGGGACAGCAGGGCGGGGATGCCCATCTGCGCCACTTTCATCACCATTTCCGAGGTCAGGCGGCCGGTGGTGTAAAACAGCTTGTCATGTCCCGGCGTGCCTTCCAGCCACATCTGTCCGGCAATGGCATCGACCGCGTTATGCCGGCCCACGTCCTCGATGAAGACGGCCACTTCCGTGCCGGCGCACAGGGCGCAGCCATGCACCGCGCCGGCGCTTTTGTAAACGTCGTTATAGTGGGCCAGGTTTTTCAGCAGGGCGTAGATGTCCGACTGTTTGAGCCGCGTCTCCGGCAAGTCTATCTGCTCGATCTGCTCCAGGATATCGCCGTACACCGTGCCCTGGCCGCAGCCCGTGGTCACGATTCTCGGCCCCAGCCGCTCCTTCCAGTCGTCCCGTTCGGACCGGGTGGCCACCGCCGCGGCGTTCACCTCCCAGTCCACCTGCACCGACAGGATTTCATTGATGTCCCCGACGATGCCCTGGTTTTTCAGGTAACCCAGGGTCAGCAGTTCCGGGGTCTTGCCGAGGGTCATCAGGGTGACGATTTCGTAACTGTCGACGTAGATGGTCAGGGGACGTTCGTCGGCAATATGCATTTCCCGGACATTGCGGAACTCGTCCACCGCTTCGACGGCGATGGTAGGGTCGATGCCGGCATCGGTCATTTCCGGCCCGCGACCTGGTGAGTTGTTCATAATTGGTAAGGCCTTCACCGGGGTAAAGACACGTTAAAGTGTCTTTCCCGGCTCAGCCCCCGGTCATATTCATGTGGCGGAAGATGACGGGTTTGGCGGAAAGGTCGAACTCATGTCCCTTGGGTTTGATGTTCATGGATGCGCGCAATGCCTGCTTCAACCGGTCCATGTCGCCGGGATGGGCGCGGATGACCTGGCGCAGGTCCATGGAGTGTTCCTGGCCCAGACAGAGCAGCAGGCGGCCTTCACAGGTCAGCCTGACCCGGTTGCAACTGTCGCAGAAATTATGGCTGTGGGGCGAGATGAAGCCCACGCGGGTGCCGGTTTCTGCGATATGGTAGTAACGTGACGGCCCGCCGGTCGTTTCGGTGGTCGGCAACAGCGTATAGTGCGCTTCCAGGTCGCCCCTGATCTCATCACTGGAATAATAGGCCTCGGCCCGGTCGTGATCGCCGATGGCGCCCAGGGGCATTTCCTCAATGAAACTGATGTCCATGCCGCGTGTTGAGGCAAACTCAACCAGGTCCGTCACTTCATCATCATTGCGGTTCTTCAGGATGACCGAGTTGATCTTGATCTTCTCGAAGCCGGTCTCCAGGGCCGCATCGATGCCGGCCAGCACCTTGTCCAGTTCCCCGACGCGGGTCAGGCGCGTGAACTTGTCCGGGTCGAGAGAGTCCAGGCTGATGTTGATGCGCTTCACCCCGGCGTCTTTCAGTTCGCCCGCCAGTTTCGGCAGTTGCGAACCGTTGGTGGTGAGCACCATTTCATCCAGGCCGTCCAGTTGACCGATATCACGGAACAGCTTGATGATATTGCGCCGGATCAGCGGTTCGCCCCCGGTAATGCGGATCTTGCCGACGCCCAGTTCGGTAAAGGCCCGGGCAATCACCCCGATCTCTTCCAGCGACAGCAGTTTGGCCCTGGGCACGAACTGCATCTCCTCGTCCATGCAGTACACGCAACGAAAATCGCAGCGGTCCGTGACCGAGATACGGACATAGTTGACCGTGCGTCCGAAATTGTCGACTAATATGTTGTCCTGTTTCATCATGCCGCAATATTTTGAAAATACGACCCGGAATCCGCCACGCGGGGCAATGTTATAGAGTAGGCGAAATTTTCCATAAATTCAATTTCATTCGCGTTACAATAGGGCACTTTCCATCCCGGTCCGACCAGGCGATGCAGGTGTCCGGGGAGCGTTAACGGGTAAAGGAACCTCTGGCAAGTCCAGGAAGGACTTGTTCAGAGTTTGGCAAAATAATGAAGGGGTAAGCCATGTCGGGCATCCTGTCCAAACAACACATAATCGCAAAACCCGGGTTCAATCGCTGGCTGATCGTCCCGGCTGCCCTGGGTATTCACCTGTGTATCGGTTCGGTGTACGCCTGGAGCATCTTCAATCCTGCCCTTGTCAAGCAGGTAGGGGTGGTGCTCAGCGCCGCCGATGACTGGACCCTGAAGGACGTCGTGTGGATATTCACCGTGTCGATTGTAGTCCTGGGGCTGGCGGCGGCCATTGCCGGCAGGTGGCTGGAGACGGTGGGTCCGCGCATGGTAGGCGTGGTATCGGCCTGCTGCTGGGGCGGCGGTTTCATCATCGGCGGAGTCGGCATCGTCACTCACCAGTTGTGGCTGCTGTACCTGGGCTACGGCGTGCTGGGCGGGTGCGGCCTGGGCCTGGGTTATGTTTCACCGGTCAGTACCTTGATCCGCTGGTTCCCGGACCGGCGCGGCATGGCCACGGGCATGGCGATAATGGGTTTCGGCGGCGGCGCCATGATCGGCGCGCCCCTGAAGGAGTATTTTATCCGGTATTTCTACCGGGCGCCCGAATACCTGGGGGCGGTAGCCGATCTCGACCTGGTTACCCGGGCAGGCCGGCGCTTCGCGGAAGTCGGCGGAGAACTGCGCGAAGTGGTCGTGGTCGGCGCCAACGAGATGGCGCAGATGGTGATTCCGGGACCGGAGGGCGTTTACCTGGTGGGCACCGGCTCTGTCGGTGTCGCCCAGACGTTCTTCACCATGGGCGTGATTTATTTCATCATCATGATGATCGCGGCATTCTCCTATCGCCTGCCTGCCCCGGGCTGGCAACCGGAAGGCTGGACCCCGCCGGACGAGGCCCATGCGGAGAAACGGATGATGACGCGCAACCACGTGGACATCGACCAGGCCTTGAAGACCCGGCAGTTCTACCAGTTGTGGATCGTGCTCTGTTTCAACGTCACCGCGGGTATCGGCGTGCTGGGCGTGGCCAAGACCATGATGACCGAGATCTTCGGCACGACCCTGCCGCATATCGTTGACGGCGCGTTTGCCGCCACCTACGTCGTCATGATCAGCATATTCAACATGGTGGGCCGGTTTATCTGGGCCAGCACGTCGGATTACATCGGGCGGCGCAATACCTACTGGATCTTCTTTGCGCTGGGCATTTTACTGTATTGCTCCATTCCGTATACAGCGCAGCAGGTCAGCGTCAACCCCGCGGTCGTCTGGCTGGTGTACTTTTACGCGGCCACGATGATCATTTTCACCATGTACGGCGGCGGCTTCGCCACCATCCCGGCTTACCTGGCGGACATATTCGGGACGAGATACGTGGGAGGTATCCACGGCCGCCTGCTGACCTCCTGGAGCACCGCCGGCGTGCTGGGACCCCTGGCGATTACGTCGTTGCGGGAAAACGCGGTGACAAAGGCGATTGACGACCTGGTTGCGAAGATCGACCCGGCGGTATTCGCTGAGTCATTCGGCGCCGGTCTCGATCAGTTGCCGGCGCTGGTGCAGGCCAAGACCGTGACCATCGCCAGCCTCATGGACATCGCGCCGGCCGGCACCATCGACCCGACCCCTAACCTGTATAACAGCACCATGTACCTCATGGCCCTGCTGCTGGCCATTGCGCTGGTAAGCAATGCCCTGATGCGTCCGGTGCATTCCAGGCACCACATGTCGGAAGAGGAACTGAAAAATTAGGGGCCAGGGACCAGGGGCCAGGGGCCGGTATTAAATGATTGATAAAACCGGCAAAGACTGGCAAGAGGCGTTGGCGGTTTACAGCCGCCCGCGCGTCATCGCCATGAGCCTGCTCGGTTTTTCGGCAGGGTTGCCGTTCCTGCTGGTATTTTCCACCCTGTCCGCGTGGTTGCGGGATTCCGGACTGGCCCTGTCCACCATCGGTTTTTTCAGTTGGATAGGCATTACCTACTCGATCAAGGTGTTCTGGGCGCCGGTGGTGGACCGGACGCCGATCTTTTTCCTGACCGGGCGGCTGGGTAAAAGGCGCTCCTGGATGCTGTCGGCCCAGTTTCTGATTGCCCTGGGCCTGGCAGGGATGGCCATGAGCGACCCGCAGGCGCACCTGCAGCAGATCGCCATCTTTGCGCTGCTGGTCGCATTCGGTTCCGCCACCCAGGACATCACTATCGACGCTTACCGCATCGAGGCGGTGGACCGGTTGTTGCAGGGGGCGATGGCCGCCAGCTACGTGTTCGGCTACCGGGTGGCGCTGCTGGTCGCCGGCGCCGGCGCGTTTTACATTGCTGCGGCCCAGACCTGGCAACACGCGTATTTCACCATGGCCTGCCTTATGGGTATCGGCATCATAACGACCCTGGTTATTGCCGAACCGGACCACCCGGTCTCCGCGGCGGCCGGTGACCTGGAAAACGAACTGGAGCGGAAACTGGGCCTGGAGAGCAACCACCATGCTCTGACCCGGTTCGCCGCCTGGTTCACCGGCGCCGTGGTCAGTCCCTTCGTCGAGTTCTTCCGAAGAAACGGGTTGCTGGCCCTGGTGATCCTGCTGCTCATCGGCACGTTCCGGCTCAGCGACATCACCATGGGTGTGATGGCCAACCCGTTTTACCTGGACCTGGGCTTCAGCAAGATCGAGATCGCCAATGTCACCAAGATATTCGGGTTCTTCATGACCATCCTCGGCGCAGGGCTGGGCGGAATCTTCGTCCTGCGCTACGGGATTTACAAACCGCTGCTGGTGGGCGCCATCCTGGTGCCCATCACTAACCTGTTCTTTGTCTGGCTGGCAATGAGCGATCCCGACGTGGTCAGCCTGGCCGTCGTGATCAGTATGGACAACCTGAGCGGCGGTTTCGCCACCTCGGCCTTCATCGCCTACCTGTCCAGCCTCACCAATACCACGTACACCGCGACCCAATACGCCCTGTTTTCTTCGCTGATGACCCTGCCGGCAAAGATCATCGGCGGTTTTTCCGGCATCGTGGTCGAGGCCGCGGGTTATGCGTGGTTTTTCCTGTACGCCGGGGTGCTGGGCGCGCCGGCGCTGTTGCTCATCATCTACCTGATGGGAAAACCCGCAGAAGAATTATCTGCGGATAAATAAATCAAGCTGCGTCATCTGCGGATTATCATGGTATTTTATGTCCCATGACGGCTTTGCATGAGATCGAGTTTTCCCTGTTCCTGATTTTTACCGGTGCTGCGGTGCTGGCCACCCTGGCGTTGTATGCGCGCCAGGCGGTGATCGTTGCCTATATCGTGCTCGGCGTCATCCTGGGGCCCTGGGGCCTGGGATGGGTCAACGATCCCGAACTGATCGCCGACATGTCCCATATCGGCATCGTGTTCCTGCTCTATCTGCTTGGGCTGGACCTGTTCCCCCAGGAACTGTGGAAGATGCTGGGTGAGGCGATGTGGGTCACGTTACTGAGTTCGCTGCTGTTTTTTGCCGCAGGTTTCGCCATTGCCCTGGGTTTCAGTTACCCGCTGGCCGAGGCGGTGCTGATCGGTTCCATCATGATGTTCTCCAGCACCATCATCGGCGTGAAGCTGTTGCCCACCACCGCGTTGCACCACCGCCATACGGGACAGATGATCATCAGCGTATTGTTAATCCAGGACCTGATCGCGATCATCATTCTGCTGATGCTGCAGGGATACGGAAAAAACGACCAGTTGCTGCTCGACATCACCATGCAGATACTGACGTTGCCGCTGCTGATCCTTATCTCCTGGTTCTTCGAGCGCTACGTCATCGTCAGGTTGATCCAGCGCTTCGACCAGATCCACGAATATATCTTCCTGCTGGCCATTGCCTGGTGCCTGGCCGTCGCCGAAGTGTCCGTCATGCTGGGGCTGTCCCGGGAGATCGGCGCGTTCATCGCCGGCATCACCCTGGCGGCCAGTCCCATCGCCCTGTTTATCACCATGAAACTGAAACCGTTGCGGGATTTCTTCCTGGTGCTGTTCTTCTTCTCGCTGGGCGCCAGTTTCAACCTGGACATCATCTCGACAATCATACTGCCGGCCACCGCGCTAGCGGTCTGCGCCCTCATCATTAAACCCGTCATCTTTGAGAAGCTGTTCGTCAAGGCCCATGAAAAACGCGTTATTTCCAGGGAAGTGGGCTTTCGGCTGGGGCAGATCAGCGAGTTCTCTTTCCTGATCGCGGTGCTGGCGGCCGAGGCGCGCTTCATTTCGCAGAACACCTCGTACATGATCCAGCTTGCGACGCTGATCACCTTTGTCATCTCCTCCGGGATTGTCGTCATGAACTTCCGGACGCCGATTGCAACCTCGGATCGATTGCGCCGGGATTGATTGCGCGCCAGTTGTCGCACAAACCGGTGTAACCGTTATAATGACAGGCAGCCCCCGTTCAACCATGGAAAATCAATAATGTTCGAAAAGAAAGCGATTACCTCAGTCCCCATCAACGACTTGATCGCCCGGCGCTGGAGCGGCGTGTCGTATGACCCCGGCCGGCCGGTGGAAGCGGAAAAACTCACCGCCTGTATCGAGGCGGCCAGGTGGGCCCTGTCCTGTTACGGCGCCCAGCCCTGGAACTTCATTATCTGTGACCGGTCCAGGGACGAGGTAGCCTGGAATACTGCCCTGGACTGCCTGGTGGAGGGGAACCGCGGCTGGGCGCAGAACGCGCCGGTGCTGATACTGGCAGTCGCGGTGGAACGCTTCAAGCATAACGGTGAGCCCAACAGGTGGGCGCAGTACGATACCGGCGCCGCGGCCATCAGTTTATGCCTGCAGGCCACCGACCTGGGCCTCATGGCGCACCAGATGGGAGGTTTCGATGCAGACAAGTCCATACAGGCGTTCGGCATAGCTGACGATCACACGCCCATGGCCATGATCGCCATCGGCTATCAGACGGCGCGGGAGGAGGTCCCTGAAGAACGGCAGGAGAGGGAATTCGCACCGAGAAAACGCGATCCTGCCGGCGAGCACTTCTTCTTCAGCCGATGGAGGGAAGGATAGCTGTTGCAGGCTAATTTTTTCCACGGAAGGAGCAGGATAATTGATGTCAAACCATCATAACCGCCTGCTGCGGCTGGCGGGCCCGTTAATCCTGTCCAACCTGACGGTTGCCCTGCAGGGAATGGTCGATACGGCGGTGGTCGGCCACCTGGAGACTCCTGCCTATATTGGCGCAGTGGCAGTGGCCGGCGTGATTTTCAGCTTCCTTTACTGGGGCATGGGCTTTCTGCGTATGGGCACCGTGGGCGTTGTGGCCCAGTTCAAGGGAGATGAAAACAATGACCGTATCAGGTCGACACTGCTGCACAGTTGCTTCCTGGCGATTCTCATAGCCCTGGCCATACTGTTGCTCCAGACTCCTGTCGTAAACCTGGGCCTCAACCTTGTCGGCGGAACTCCGGACGTCAGGACCAATGCCGAGGTGTACTTCTACTGGGCGGTCTGGGGCGCGCCCGCCGTATTGCTGAACATGACTTTCATCGGCTGGTTGCTAGGCATGCAGAATGCACGGGCCACGTTTTACGTCACCCTGCTGATCGGCGTTCTGAATATCGTGCTCGACTTCGTGTTTGTCTTCGGCCTGCACCTGGACGTGCGCGGCGTGGCCCTGGCTTCCGTCATTTCCCAGTTCTGCGGCAGCATACTTGCCGGGCTGTTCATCCACGGTGAACTGAAACGGCATGCCGGCCGCTGGCGCAGGGCGGTTATACTGGACAGGCAGGACTTTACCTCGCTGCTGTTGCTGAACCAGAATATCTTTATCAGGACCTTATGCCTGATCTTCGCGTTTGCGTTTTTTACCAGGCAGGGAGCGAACCAGGGAGAACTGGTCCTGGCGGCTAATGCCATCCTGCTGAACTTCCTGTTGCTGGTGGCCCTGGGCCTGGACGGTTTCGCCAATGCCGCAGAGGCCCTGGTCGGCAAGGCCGTTGGCGCAAGAGCCCCTGAGGAGTTGCGCGAGTCCGTCCGTACGGCCATGGCCTGGGGCGGCGGCGTTGCGTTGCTTTATTCCCTGTTGTTCATCGTCGCCGGTAACGGGCTGCTCAACCTGATGACGAACATCGAGACAGTCCGGGAGACCGCTTACCTGTTCCTGCCCTGGATGATAGCCGCACCGGTCATCTCCGTCTGGTGCTTCCTGCTGGACGGTATATTCATCGGCGCCACCCGGGGCAGGGAACTCAGGAACGCCATGCTGTTTTCGACCTTCATCATCTATCTTCCCTGCTGGTACCTGCTGCAGGGACTCGGCAACCACGGTTTATGGCTGGCGCTGATGGCGTTTTTCATTGCGCGGGCATTGGCGCTGCTCTGGTATTACCGCGCGGCTTCGAGCTGGATATAAGAGGTCAAGCTCGGAATGGCGAACTACAGGAAGCTATTTATGTCATCACGTATAGTCTATACTACCCCCTTTTGGCATCCGGGTAAGACGTGTCAGACAGAGAATTCAAGCCGCTGAACATCGCCGTGCTGGTCGTCTCCGATTCGCGTACGGAAAAGACCGACAAGTCAGGGAAACTCCTGGCGCGCAGGCTGGAGGAGGCGGGTCACCGCCTGCATGAAAAGACCATCGTGCCGGATGATATTTACCGGATCCGGGCAGAGGTTGCGCGCTGGTGCGCCGATACGGAAGTGGATGCGGTCCTGGCTACGGGGGGGACGGGAGTCACCGGCCGTGACGGCACGCCGGAGGCCGTCTCCGTCCTGTTCGACAAGGAGATCGAGGGTTTCGGCGAACTGTTCCGTTACCTGTCCTACCAGGAGATAGGTACGTCGTCATTACAGTCGCGCGCCCTTGCAGGAGTAGCCGGCGGCACCTATATTTTCTGCCTGCCGGGTTCGTCCGGCGCCTGCGCCACTGCCTGGGACAGCATTATCTCGCACCAGCTTGACTTCCGGACCCGGCCCTGCAACCTGGTTGAACTCATGCCCAGACTGAAGGAATACTGATGCCTGACGATATTTTGAGACGCTTCTCCTTACGGGTTGCCGTCATCCTGATAATCATATCCGCTTCCGCGCCCGTCCGGGCGACGGTTTCCCACACGCTGGAGAATCCCGGGGATTCAATGGTCGGCGTCATGGAAACAGTTCAAGCCAGGCACGAAGACACACTCCCCGACATAGCCAGGGCCAACGGACTGGGTTTCCGGGAGATCAAGCTGGCCAATCCCGGCGTGGATACCTGGTTGCCCGGCCAGGGCACCGAAATCATGCTGCCGACCCGGTATATTTTGCCGGGCGCCCCCAAAGTGGGCATTGTGCTGAACATACCGGAGATGCGCCTTTACTACTATCCCCCGCAGGATGCCGGCCGGGCATCGGAAGTGATCACCCATCCAATCGGGGTCGGCCGCCAGGGCTGGGCGACGCCTTACATGGATACCCGGATTATCCAGAAGAAGACCCGGCCTTCCTGGTATCCGCCCGAATCGATCCGCAAGGAACATGCGGAAATGGGCGATCCGCTACCGAGGCGGGTGCCTCCGGGACCGGAAAACCCCCTGGGCAACTATATGATGAGGCTGGGAATGCCCGAATATATTATTCATGGCACGAACAAACCGTTCGGCATAGGCATGCGCGTCAGCCACGGCTGTATCCGCCTGTATCCTGAAGACATCAAAAGCCTGTACGGGCAGGTCAAGCTGAATACGCCGGTGCGCATCGTCAACCAGCCTTACAAGGTAGGCCGGTTGGAAGATAAAATCTACCTGGAGGCCCATCCGTACCTGGAGGAGGACGCGGAACAGTTCGAAGGGAACCTGACCAGTGTGGTGGAAATGCTGATAGCCATCACCGGAGAAAGGGGATACCAGGTGGACTGGGACCTGGTGAAAACAGTCATTACCGAAAGCAACGGCATCCCGGTGGAAATAGGGCAAGTCCTCGCAGAGGAACCGGAAGGCCCGGAGAAACAGGAAGTCGCGTCAGTGCAGTGACGCAAGGGATACCTTCCGGTGCGCTGTCATGTTACAACGCACCGGCAGGCATGTAGTTGTACAATCAGTCAGTCAGGATGTTACTTCTGCATCGCTTTTTCAAACATGCGATCCAGCTTGCTGGTGTTTTCGTTGCAGCAGGCCATCGCGGCATCGGCTGCAGACTGGGCCGAACTTGCTGCATCCATTGCCTGGTTGGCTGCTGCTGCTGCGCTGTCCGCTGCTGAGGAAGCGCTGCCGGCTGCAGAAGCCGCACTGTTCGCTGCGGATTGAGCACTTTCTGCAATTGCCCTAACCTCGTTAAGTTGCTCAGTCGTTGCGCAACCTCCCAGTACCATCAGTACAGCCGCAAAAAATGTTACTTTGACTAAGGTTTTCTTCATGTTTTACTCTCCAGTTTGCCCGGTTACAGTGGTTTTAAGCGATTCCGCCAATAATGACGCATATTTCAGACAAATTCAATCCGCAGATGAGAAAATCCTGAATATATTAGAGCCGTACTATAACACGAACCGGGAAATATTGCACGCGAGAATGCGGGGTCAGGTCGCACAATGCACACTCCAGGTATTTGCTATGCGACCCCGGATTCTCTGCAAGAGTGTGCATTGTGCGACCTGACCCCAAATTCTCAGCGACCTATCCTGCCGGGCGGCATCCGGTAACGCTGTTCATAGTGGTTGTTGATGAACTGGAGCAGGGACTGTTCGAGGCCGTTCACCTGGTTCGCGTCGCAATAATCGTCCAGCCAGGTCATGATCTGGTCCAGGTTCATGTCCCTGGAAATACTGTAGGTTTCCGGAGCCACGGCGTTGTACGCGGTCAGGTACCCCATGACATATTCCCTGTAGGCCTGGTCCATGCCCCCGGCGCGTTCTTTCAGGTAGCGGAAACAGGACTTCTGGCCTTTCCCCCATATTGCATAATTACCTGACTGGTCCGCAGCCCCGACCTGCAGCGACAGGCCGATGATTAATATGCCGATTATGATCTTCATTGATTATGGAAGGGCATCTTGCGTCCGGAAAACTGGGTTTTCAGGAATTCCATCTGGTCGGCCAGTATTTTCCTGTTCGATAACGCAAGATACTCTGCCCAGTTGGGCACATAAGGCACCGCCAGCAGCGACATTTTTGCCTCCTCCGGAGTCCTGTTGCCCTTGCGGGTATTGCATTGACGGCAGGCGGTGACCACGTTGGACCAGCGGTCCCTGCCGCCGCGGGACATGGGGATGACATGGTCGCGGGTCAGCGAACTGTCCCTATGGCGGTTGCCGCAATACATGCAGATGCGGGCATCGCGCTGAAAAAGTTCGCGATTGGTCAACGGCGGGATGCTCCGGTAAATATGCCTGTGATTTCTCGACCGCTTGACGGCAATAATGGAATTGATCGATATGGAGGAGCGCAAACCGCTGAGTCTCGAGGTGCCGCCATGAAACGTGAAGGTCTCATCGCCCGCGGTCCAGCCCACCATGTCACGGCAATACAGGCTCACCGCGTCCTGCCAGGGAACCCAGGTAACCGGTGTTCCGGATATATCCAGTCGTAAGATAAGCGGTGTCATGTGTTAATCTGATAATCCTGCGCCAGATCCCGTCCCTGGAGGTCCGGCAGCTTGCCGTAAATTCCGTGAGGAATGTTAAAGAACGAAAATTACCAGAATATTAAGATATTACAAGCGATTTTGTGTGGGATAGTTAAGATGAAGCCAATACAAGAGCTGATCGGCATAATGGCGGCGCTGCGCGACCCGGAAACGGGATGCCCCTGGGACAGGCAGCAGACGATGGAAACCATCATTCCGTATACACTGGAAGAAATTTACGAACTGGTCGACGCCATAGAGCGCGACAGCATGGAAGACATCATGGACGAACTGGGAGATTTGCTGTTCCATATCATCTTTTATTCGCACATGGCAGCCGAAGCCGGCAGTTTCGAATTTATTGACGTGGTGAGCGGCGTATGCGAGAAGCTGGTCCGCAGGCATCCCCATGTTTTCGCCGGACAACGGGTGGATACGGTAGAGGACGTGAAACGTAACTGGGCGAAGATGAAACGGGAGGAAAGTGCCGGAGACTATCTAGGCAATATCGCCAGGGCTTTGCCGGCGTTGCAGCGGGCGGAGAAACTGCAGAAACGCGCGGCGCGGGCCGGTTTCGACTGGGATGACCCGGCGCCGGTGCTGGCCAAGCTGGAAGAGGAAGTCAACGAACTGAAACAGGATATGGCCGACTCGGAAGAGCGCTCCCGCCTGCAATCGGAACTGGGCGATGTGTTGTTTGCGGCGGTCAACCTCGCCAGGCACCTGCAGGTCAACCCGGAAACCGCGCTGCGCGAGGCAAACAACAAGTTTGAGCAGCGCTTCCGGTTTATTCAGGCCCGACTCGAAGAGGAAGGGGAGGACCTGGAAAGCGCATCGCTGGAGAGAATGGATGAACTTTGGGAGGAGGCGAAAAGACTATCCCAACCTGTCTGACAGAACTCTACATCTTTCGCTCAATAATATAGATTGCTATCTGACGCAACATCCCCGCCTCTTCCCCAAAATCCTCGAGGTGACCCAGGGCCTCGCCCAGCGCTTCCCGCGCAGCCTGTTTTGCCCCGTCAAGGCCCAGCAGGTTGGGGTAGGTGGCCTTGTTCCGTTCCAGGTCGGAGCCCTGGGGTTTGCCCAGGGTTTCGGTATCGCCTTCGATGTCGAGCACGTCGTCGTGGATTTGAAATGCCAGGCCGATGCAGTCCGCGTAGCGTGAGACCTTGTCAAACCTTTGCTCGTCGACGCTCCCGGAGCACAACGCGCCCAGTTCCACGCTTGCCCTGATCAGGGCGCCGGTCTTGCGCGCATGCATGTCCTGGAGTTCTTCCAGGTTGAGTATCCTGTTCTCGGCCTCCAGGTCGATGGCCTGCCCGCCGGTCATGCCGGCCGGTCCGGCGGCTAACGCCAGGGTGGCGATCATCCTCAGGCGTTGTTCGGCCGGAGCCGTAATTTCAGCGTCCTGCGCCAGCACCTGGAATGCCAGGGCCTGCAAGGCATCCCCGGCCAGGATGGCCGTAGCCTCGTTGTAAGCCTTGTGGCAGGTAGGCCGCCCGCGCCGCAGGTCGTCATCGTCCATTGCCGGAAGGTCGTCATGGATGAGCGAATAGGTATGGATCATTTCCACTGCGCAGGCGCAGCCGTCCAGCGCTGCCGGCGCAACGCCGAATGCCTCGCCGCCGGCGTAAACCAGCACCGGCCTGATACGCTTGCCGCCGCCGAAGACCGAGTAACGAACAGCCTCGTTCAGGGATTCGGGGTTTTCAGTTGCCGCCGGCAACCAGCGGTCCAGGCCCGCTTCCACCCTGGTTTGATAGCTTGCCAATCGTTCGGTAAATTTCATGAGGCCTTGGTTCAGGGCAGGTTTCAAACCTGTCCCCATTCATCCTTCATCCGTACTATCCGCTTCAAATTCGGCCAGTTCAGCGGATTCGTTGTCACGGGTCAGGATGCGTACTTTCTGCTCGGCCTCCGACAGGGCTTTCTGGCAGGCCCGGGTCAGGGTTACGCCACGCTCGAACTGCTTCAGGGATTCTTCCAGGGTGAGGTCGCCTTTTTCCATGGTTTCAACAAGCTGTTCCAGTTCGGCCAGCGCTTTCTCAAAATCTATTTCGTTTTTGGTTTCGGACACGAGTCGGCCTCCAGTCGATGATGGCAGGGATTGTACCGAATATAGGGGGTCAGAGTAAAAATTCTTCGAATTTCTTACTCTGAACCCATTTATCTACTCCATCTATCCTTCTTATTGATAAAACCTATGTACACGATTAAAAAATACAATGTAATTCCCCTGTTGATCAAGTTGACACTATCGGCGGGATTAGTAAAATTCTGGTTGGATAACACCTGTTTCAATCATAATAAAACCAGAACAGATCAATCACCAGGAGATAGCAAGATGAGTTTGAAAGACACCAAAACCGAAGAAAACCTGAAAGCGGCGTTTGCGGGCGAGTCACAGGCCAACCGTCGTTACCTGTATTTTGCCCAGAAAGCGGACGTGGAGGGCTTCAATGACGTATCCGCGGTATTCCGTTCGACTGCAGAAGGCGAAACCGGCCATGCCCACGGCCACCTGGAGTACCTGGAAGAGGTAGGAGACCCCGCAACGGGTGAGCCCATCGGTTCCACCGAGAACAACCTTAAAGCCGCCATTGCCGGTGAAACCTACGAGTACACCGATATGTATCCGGGTATGGCAAAGACTGCACGGGATGAAGGTCTGGAGGAGATCGCCGACTGGTTCGAGACGCTCGCCAAGGCGGAACGCTCCCATGCCAACCGTTTCCAGAAGGCCCTGGACAACCTCGACGCCTGATTTGAGCGGACCTGCACACTGACCGGGGACAGGTTTCAAACCTGTCCCCTTTTCTCATATGAGCACCGATATCCGCGAAGGCAGCCTGGAAGCCCCGACCCGGCATCCCATTGAATGGAAACAGCCGGACTACTACGACCGGAAGGCACTGAACGCGGAGCTGGAGCGTGTCTTTGACATCTGCCACGGCTGCCGCCGCTGCGTCAGCCTGTGCAATGCGTTCCCCACCCTGTTTGACCTGGTCGACGAGTCGGACACCATGGAGGTGGACGGCGTAGCGCAGGAGGATTACGGCAAGGTCGTGGAGCACTGCTACCTGTGCGACCTCTGCTATATGACCAAGTGCCCCTACGTGCCTCCCCACGAGTGGAACGTCGATTTCCCCCACCTCATGCTGCGCGCCAAGGCCGTTAACTTCAGGGAGGGCGGGACGAAATGGCGCGACCGGGTGCTGACCTCGACAAAAGCCGTCGGTAACCTGGCTGGTATCCCCGTTGTTGCCCAGGTGGCGAACGCGGCAAATAAAACCCGGCCGCTGCGCAAACTGCTGGAAAAAACCGTGGGCATCCATGCCGATGCGCCCCTGCCGGAGTTCCATTCCAGACCGTACCGCAGCAGGGTGAAGGGCAGGCAGCCGGCGCCGCTCACGGCCGAGCCGGCGGGACGCACCACCGGCAAGGCGGCCCTGTTCGTCACTTGTTACTGCAACCGGAATACGCCCGGTGTGGCCCAGGACCTGGTCGCCGTATTCGAACATAACGGCATACCGGTCACCCTGGCGCAAAAGGAAGAATGCTGCGGCATGCCTAAGCTGGAACTGGGCGATCTCGAAGCGGTGGAACGGGCAAAAGAGGTCAATATTCCCCAACTCGCGGCGCTGGTGGACCAGGGCTGGGACATCGTTGCCCCCATCCCGTCCTGCGTATTGATGTTCAAGCAGGAACTGCCCCTCATGTTCCCCGATGATGAGGTTGTAGAGAAGGTCCGCCAGGCGTTTTTCGACCCGTTCGAATACCTCATGCTGCGCCACAGGGAAGGGAAGCTGAATACGGATTTCAGGCATTCCCTGGGCAAAATTGCCTACCACGCGCCCTGCCACCAGCGGGTACAGAATATCGGCCTGAAGACCCGCGATATACTGGCGCTGGTCCCGGACACGGAGATCGACGTGATCGAACGCTGCTCGGGCCACGACGGCACCTACGCGGTCAAGGCCGAAAGCCACGACATATCGACAAAAATATGCCGTCCGGTGGTGAACAAGGTGAAGCAGGCCGAAGCGAACCATTATGTCAGCGATTGCCCCATGGCGGGCGCGCAGATTGAAAACGGCATGGGGGAGGCTGATCCGGGCGCGGCCGAATCCGCCTTCTCCCTGCTGAGAACCGCCTACGGCCTGTAAACCATGCCGCAGAAACTGGGCAGAGAAGACCTCTACACACTGGAAAAATACGCGGAAATCCGCAGCGATTTCCGGGCCGGCGTAATGGCGCACAAGAAGGCGCGGCGCCTGGCGCTGGGCGCCAATGCCAACCTGTATTTTGAAGACCGCCTGACCATCCAGTACCAGGTGCAGGAGATGCTGCGCATCGAGAAGATCTTCGAGCGCGACGCCATTGAGGAGGAACTGGCGGCCTACAACCCGCTGATACCGGACGGGCGCAACTGGAAGGCCACATTCATGCTGGAATACGATGATCCCGCCGAACGCAGTGATATGCTGGCAAAGCTGATCGGTGTGGAGGACTGCGTCTGGATGCGCGTCGGCGCCGGCCCGGTAATATCGCCGGTGTGTGACGAAGACCTGGAACGCGCAACCGGGGACAAGACTTCATCCGTGCACTTCATGCGTTTTGAATTGTCGCCGGAAGACATCGGCGCGCTGAGGCAGGGCGCGGAAATTTCAGCAGGCATAAGCCATGCAGAGTACACCTGCCAGGTAGCACCTATCCCGGCGGAGATACGCGAGTCGCTTGTTAAAGATTTAAGCGAAGAATAATAGGGGTCAGAGTAAGAGTCGTCAGAATTTTTACTCTGACCCCATCTTTCGTCATTCCCGCGCAGGCGGGAATCCAGTATAATAAACCCGTCGCCAAAGGCGGCTCATTTCCAGGCATTTACGAGTATTTACGAGGACACCCACACTTGGCCGACACCTACGCCGCCGCTGACATCGAAGTATTGACCGGTCTCGAGCCGGTGCGTAAACGGCCGGGCATGTACACCGACACTTCCCGGCCCAATCACCTGGTGCAGGAAGTGGTGGATAACAGCGTCGATGAGGCCATCATCGGCCATGCCGACAAGGTCGAGGTCATCCTGCACAAGGACGACTCCGTCACGGTGGCGGACAACGGCCGGGGCATGCCCGTGGACATCCATCCGGGCGAGAAACTCCCGGGCGTGGAAGTCATCCTTACCCGCCTGCACGCGGGGGGCAAGTTTTCCGACAAGAACTACCGGTTCTCAGGCGGCCTGCACGGCGTGGGCGTGTCCGTGGTCAACGGCCTGTCGAAACACCTGGAGGTCTGGGTCAAGCGGGATGGCGGGGAATACAACATGGCCTTTGCCGACGGCAAGCCGGTCAGCCCACTGGAGGTGGTGGGGGAGGTCGGCAAACGCAACACCGGCACCACTTTGCGCTTCTGGCCCGACCCGGTTTACTTCGATTCCGTCTCGGTGGCAAGGGCGAAGCTGAAACACCTGCTGCGCGCCAAGGCGGTGCTATGTCCCGGCCTGACGGTCAGGCTCGATGATGAAGCCGCCAATGAACAGACGGAATGGCACTACGAGGACGGCATCAGCACTTATCTTTCAAGCATGCTGTCCGGCGTCGAACTGTTGCCTGTGGAACCGTTTACCGGCCACATGCAAGGCAATGACGAGCAGGTGGACTGGGCGGTGCACTGGCTGCCGGAACCGGGCGACCTGATCACGGAGAGCTACGTCAACCTGGTGCCTACCACCCAGGGCGGCACCCACGTGAACGGCCTGCGCCAGGGACTGCTGGAAGCCTTCCGGGAATTCTGCGAGTCGCGCAACCTGCTGCCCCGCGGCGTCAAGCTTAGCGCGGAGGACGTCTGGGACCGCTGCTCCTACCTGCTCTCGGTAAAGATGGACAACCCCCAGTTCCTGGGCCAGACCAAGGAACGGCTGGCCTCGCGGGAATGCTCCACCTTCGTTTCCGGCGTGGTGCGCGATGCCCTGAGCCAGTGGCTGCACCAGCACGTGGAGACCGGCGAGCGCATCGCCGAACTGGCCATCCGCCACGCCCAGAACCGACTGAAGGCGAGCAAGAACGTCGTACGCAAGAAGGTCACCAGCGGCCCCGCGCTGCCGGGCAAGCTGGCGGACTGCGCCAGCCAGTCCACCGAACACAGCGAGTTGTTCCTGGTGGAAGGGGATTCCGCCGGCGGTTCCGCCAAGCAGGCCCGGGACCGGGAATTCCAGGCGGTCATGCCGTTACGGGGGAAAATCCTTAACACCTGGGAAGTGGAACCGGGCGAGGTGCTGTCCTCGAAGGAAGTCCACGACATCTCGGTGGCCCTGGGCGTGGACCCGGGTTCCGACGACCTGTCCCGGCTGCGCTACGGCCGCATCTGCATCCTGGCCGATGCGGATTCCGACGGCCTGCACATCGCCACCCTGTTGTGCGCCCTGTTCCTCAGGCATTTCCGCCCCCTCGTGCGCGCCGGTCACGTTTTCGTGGCCATGCCGCCCCTGTACCGCATAGACGTGGGCAAGGAAGTGTTCTACGCCCTGGACGATTCCGAGAAATCCGGCGTGCTGGACCGCATCGCCGCGGAGAAGATCAAGGGCACGGTCAACGTGCAGCGCTTCAAGGGCCTGGGCGAGATGAACCCCATGCAGTTGCGCGAGTCCACCATGGCGCGGGAGACGCGCCGCCTGGTCAAACTCACCTTGCCGGAAGACGACCGCTCTGATCGCATGATGGACATGCTGCTGGCGAAAAAACGCGCCCCGGACCGCAAGGACTGGCTGGAGCAGAAGGGCGACCTGGCTACGGTATAGGCGGGGTAATGCCGGAAAATCTCATACTGGATTTCGAGCAGAACGAAGCTCAGCCGCTGCACGAATTTACCGAAAGAGCATACCTGGATTACTCCATGTATGTCATCCTGGACCGGGCGCTGCCGCACATCGGCGACGGGTTGAAGCCGGTGCAGAGGCGCATCATCTACGCTATGTCCGAACTGGGACTGAGCGCGGCCGCCAAGTTCAAGAAATCGGCGCGCACGGTGGGGGACGTCATCGGCAAGTTCCATCCCCACGGGGACAGCGCCTGCTACGAGGCCATGGTGCTGATGGCCCAGGACTTCAGTTACCGTTATCCCGTCATCGACGGCCAGGGCAACTGGGGATCCATGGACGATCCCAAGTCGTTTGCGGCCATGCGCTACACGGAATCCAGGCTCAAACCCTACAGCCAGGCGCTGCTGGCGGAGCTGGGGCAGGGCACCGCCGACTGGATACCCAATTTCGACGGCACCCTGAAGGAGCCGAAACTGCTGCCGGCGCGCCTGCCCAATATCCTGCTGAACGGCGCCACCGGCATAGCCGTGGGCATGGCGACGGACATCCCGCCCCATAACCTGGGGGAAGTGGCCGGCGCCTGTATCCGCCTGCTGGAGCGGCCCCGGAGCACGATTGAGGACCTGTTCGAGCATGTCAAAGGCCCCGACTTCCCCACCGAGGCGGAGATCATCACGCCGGCGCATGAAATCCAGGAAATCTATCGCAGCGGTTCCGGTTCGGTGAAACTGCGGGCTAGGTGGGAGAAGGAGAGCGGCAACGTCATCGTCACCGCGTTGCCCTACCAGACATCCGGCAACAAGGTACTGGAACAGGTTGCCGCGCAGATGCAGGCGAAGAAACTGCCGATGCTGGAGGACCTGCGCGATGAATCCGACCATGAGAACCCGACCCGGCTGGTGTTTATCCCGCGCTCGAACCGGGTGAACCTGGCGGAACTGATGTCGCACCTGTTCGCCACCACGGACCTGGAGCGCAGTTACCGGGTCAACCTGAACATGATCGGCATCAACGGGCGGCCCCGGGTCAAGGACCTGAAGACCATCCTGCAGGAATGGCTGGAGTACCGCACCGAGACGGTGCGGCGGCGCCTGCAACACCGGCTGGAGCAGGTGGAACAGCGCCTGCACGTCCTGGAAGGCCTGATGGTTGCCTACCTGAACATCGACGAAGTGATCCGGATCGTGCGCGAGGAAGACGATCCCAAGCGGGAACTGATGGGGCGTTTCGACCTGTCCGACGCCCAGGCGGAGGCCATTCTCGACCTCAGGTTGCGGCGCCTGGCCAAGCTGGAGGAGATAAAGATACGGGGCGAACTGGACGAGTTGCAGGAAGAACGGGAGTCCCTGCAACAGGTACTGGGTTCGGCTGCCCGCCTGAAGAACCAGGTGAAGGAGGAAATCCGGGCGGACATGGAAAAGTTCGGCGATGCGCGGCGCTCGCCCCTGGAACAGCGCGAAGAAGCCAGGGCCATGGACGAGACCCAACTGATGCCCACGGAACCGGTGACGGTGATCCTGTCCGAGAAGGGCTGGGTCCGGGCCGCGAAGGGCCATGATATCGACCCGGAGACCCTGACTTACCGGGCCGGCGACGATTTCAGGCAGGCCGCCATGGGGCGCAGCAACCAGTTGGCGGTGTTCCTGGATACCACCGGCCGCTGCTATTCCATCCCCTCCCACATCCTGCCGTCCGCGCGCAGCCACGGCGAACCGGTGTCCGCCTGGGTGACGCCGCCGGACGGCGCCGCCTTCATCGGCGTCATGCTGGGCGAGGGCGACGACCTGTATTTCCTGGCCACCGACGCGGGTTACGGGTTTGTGGCAAGGCTGGGCGACCTGTACGTGAAGGCGAAAGCGGGCAAGGCCGTGCTGAACGTGCCGCAGTCCGCGCTGATCCTGCCGCCCGTACCGGTAACCGACCACAGGCAGGATCTGGTGGCCGCTGTGAGTTCCGAGGGCCGCCTGCTGGTGACGGACCTGGCTGAATTCCCGCAACTGGCCCGGGGCAAGGGGGTCAAGGTCATGCAGATACCGCCGGCCCGGCTGAAGAACCGCGAAGAATACCTGGTCGCGCTCACCGTGATCGGGAAAAAAGACAAGCTGCGCCTGGTGTCCGGCAAACGCCACCTGACCTTGAAAACGAAGGACTGGAACCGTTATCATGGCGAACGCGGCCGCCGCGGCAACGTCCTGCCGAGGGGGTACAGGCAGGTTTCGGCGATTAAGCCGAAAAGTTGATTTTGTCTGCGATCTTTATTATCCTGTAATTCCCATCATTCACAGTAAAGGAGGACATCCAGATGAATTATGAAATCATCACTATTCTGGGCGCTTGGGCATCATTGGCGTGGTTTATATGGTACTCTACAAAGGAAATCCATAGAGATATAGCCGAATTAAGAGAACGTATGGCCCGACTTGAAGGGCTGTTTGAAGGCTTTACAAAACAACCAATACAATAATAATCAGGTATTCTGCAAAGAAGGCCGGGCCGGGGACAGAATTAAATTCTGTCCCCTGAATAAAGGAATCATGGTTAACCACAGCACCAATGAATTCAGGCCCGGCCTGAAACTGACCATCGACGGCGACCCCTGCACCATTCTCGACAGCGAGTTTGTCAAACCGGGCAAGGGCCAGGCATTCACTCGCATAAAGATCCGCAACCTGAAGACGGGCAGGGTGCTGGAGAAGACCTACAAGTCCGGGGAAAGCCTGCCCGCGGCGGACGTGATGGACGTGGAACTGCAGTACCTCTATAACGATGGCGAGCTGTGGTATTTCATGGACATGAGCACCTATGAGCAGATCGAGGTCGGCAAGACCGCGCTGGGCGATGCAGACCAGTGGCTGACGGGAGAGGAGGTCTGCGGGGTGACCCTGTGGAACGGCGCGCCGTTGACAGTACAACCACCCAACTTCGTCGAACTGACAATCACTGAAACCGATCCCGGCGTGCGCGGCGACACCGCCTCCGGCGGCACCAAACCGGCCGTCCTGGAAACCGGCGCCACCGTCAAGGTGCCCCTGTTCGTGGAGCAGGACGAGAAAATCAAGGTGGATACCCGCACGGGGGAGTACGTGAGCCGGGTAAAAAGCTGAATATATCAGGCAAACCGGGGACAGACACATTCTGTCCCCTGAGGATGTAAGTCCATCTCCCTCGCTTGTTTTTACATCATTGAGTAATTTTACTCAATGATGTAAAATGATGTCATGGCGTATCAACGGATACAGGCAGAGACGTTAATCAACCGGCTTCATGAGCCGGTCAGGCGGATAATAATCGTTACCGGCCCGCGCCAGGTTGGCAAAACTACTCTGGTGAGACAAACCCTGGAAGCTCACTATCCGCCGAACTATTACCACTACCATGAAATAGGGGGGGCGGTAGTGCCGGCAATGTATCCGTCCCTCAATTATACCAGTGATACTATCACTTCAAGAGTAGCAGACCATGATGTTACGTGGTTGGTGAAGCAATGGGAAAAGGCGCGCCTGGCGACCGATGGACTCACGCTACCTCCCGACCCTTTCAGCGGGGAAGTACCTGCCCAGCAACAAAATTTCGTCCTGGTGCTGGACGAGATACAGAAAATCCCGAACTGGTCGGAGGCAGTAAAAGGTCTGTGGGATGCCGACCGGGCCCTGGAGAGGCCCATGCACGTCATATTACTGGGTTCCGCTCCCCTGCTGGTGCAGCAGGGTTTGACGGAAAGCCTGGCCGGCAGGTTCGAACTACTGCGTATGACACACTGGTCATTCGAGGAAATGAACAGGGCGTTTGATATCGACCTGCCGCAGTACATCTATTACGGCGGCTACCCCGGCAGTGTCGAATACATTGACGATCAACCCCGTTGGGTGAGCTACGTGCGGGATTCGTTAATTGAACCGAATATCAGGAAAGACATTTTCATGATGACCCGGGTCGATAAGAAGATACTGTTGAAAAACCTGTTCGAGTTGGGTTGCCATTATTCGGGACAGGAGTTGTCGTACAACAAGATGCTGGGACAACTCCAGGGCGCGGGCAATACGACAACACTCGCGCACTACCTGGAATTGCTGACCCAGGCGGGATTGCTGGCGGGGCTTGAAAAATATGCCAATCAACCACAACGCCGGCGCACCTCCAGCCCGAAACTCAACGTGCTCAATACGGCGCTGATGAGCGCAATGTCCGGCTATTCTTATGAGGAGGCGCGGCAAGACCGCAGCTATTGGGGACGGCTGGTCGAGAGTGCCGTGGGCGCCCATCTTTATAACCACAGTATCCCGGACAGCAAGCTCTATTACTGGCGAGACGGGCATAATGAGGTGGATTTTGTCCTGGTCAAGGGGAATCGAATCACCGCTATAGAGGTAAAGTCCGGAGCCGACAAAGCATCCAGGCGCGGCCTGGACACTTTTTCCCAACGGTTCAAACCACGCAATACAATATTAGTGGGTGATCAAGGTGTGCCGCTGGACACGTTTCTGTTGACTGACCCGGAAGAACTGCCAGATTGGCCTGGACCGGGAACGGATGAGCATGCCGGTATAGACAAATATAACGAGGGAGAGGATTTCGACCTCAGGCAATATCGGGGCAAATATAGAATTGAGGATAGCTCACCCGGGTACAGCAGGGCCATGCGGGAACGTATCCGCCTCAGGGATGAGCAGGATCAGGCTGAAAAAGCATTATTGCAATATGTCAGAAATAACGTGAGAGATATTGAGGCGGGCACGGCAAACCCCGGGATATTCAACAGGTTGGCCTCCGCGTACTACGGTTATTTTATCGGGTCAACAGGCGACGCCCCACGGGAAAGACTGAACCGTTTCTTCCGGGACGACCCGGAGTTGGTGCGATCCGTTTTAAACGGACTGCGACGCTTCATTCACCGGGAAGACATACCCGATGTGACGGAAATCTTTCGAGTACACATGGACAATAAACACCTCGTTTATTCCCATCCTTATCGGGCCGGGATGGATGAGTTGGCCGGAACGGGGAAGCAGCAGGTGCTGCAACTGGACGAAGACAAGATCGCAAACGCGCTGGCGTTTTACTATGCAGATGGGAACTGCGAACAACCTGCCTGGTATAAAACCTTGTTAAGTGAACGACCGGAACTGGTGGCCGGGGTGTACGCAATGTACGGAGCCATGGTCTTGCGTGCGGGCAAGAAGCATCTTACCGGCAGTCATCTACTCGCGTTTGATGATGACCACCGGCAAGTGGCGCGTCTTGCTGTGCTGCCGCTGCTTGAGAGTTTCAGGGTTCGCAGCACATCGGAACAGTTTGCGCCACTGTATGAACTGCTGGTGGCTGCCCTGCGGTATGCAGACCACGACCGCCTTAGACAATTGACCGGGAAAAAAATCTCTTTGAAAAGTATGGATGCCGCTCAGCGAGTGCTTTGGTTGACCGTTGGCCTTATTCTTGACCCGGCACAATTTGCTCAACGATTGACCGAATTCGTCTCGGGAAGTGAATCACGCATCAATTATTTGAACGGGTTCTTATCCTGCCGCAGTGAGCACTGGTCACCCCTGGATAGTTTGCCCTTGAATGTGTCTGATGAGATTGGAACATTGCTTGCCGGGAAGGGGACAGAATTAAATTCTGTCCCCGGATTAACCAAAGAGTCGTCCAAAGGGCGACACAGTATTTCACTGGATGCCGGGTCAAGCCCGGCATGACCCCAATTCCCTAATGCAAACCCCGGCAGACATCCTCGGCGAAGACGGCGCTCTCGCGGGCCTGGTTCCTGACTTCACGGTCCGACCCCAGCAGGTGGAGATGGCCGAGACGATCCGGGAGGCGATAGACAACGGTGACTCACTGATCTGCGAGGCCGGCACCGGGACCGGCAAGACCTTTGCCTATCTTACGCCGGCGCTGCAGTCCGGTTACAAGGTGATCGTCTCCACCGGCACCAGGCACCTGCAGGACCAGTTGTTTACCCGCGACCTGCCCCTGGTGCGCAAGGCCGTCGGGCGGGCGCTCAATGTAGCGTTGCTGAAGGGACGGGCCAATTACCTGTGCCTGCACCGGTTGAAACAGGCAGAGACCGACCTGCGCCGGCTGGACAAGCAGGGAAGGGGATACCTGGCCGATATCCGCGCCTGGTCGCAACGCACCTCCAGCGGCGACCTGGCCGAGCTGGCGCACATCCCGGAAGGCGCCGCCGTGAGGCCGGCTTGTGTTTCCACCGCCGATAACTGCCTGAACCAGGACTGCGATTTTTACGATGACTGTTTCGTGTTCCGCGCCCGCCGCCGCGCCGCGGACGCGGACCTGGCCGTGGTCAACCACCACCTGTTCCTGGCGGACATGGTGTTGAAGGAGGCCGGTTACGGCGAGTTGCTGCCGTCTGCCGAAGTGGCGATCTTCGATGAGGCGCACCAGTTGCCGGAACTGGCGTCGCAGTTTTTCAGCGAGACCCTCGGCAGCCGGCAACTGCTGGAACTGGTGTCCGACACCAGGACGGCGTATTTTGAGGAAGCAGCCGACCTGCCGGACTTCCCCAAATTGCTGGACGGGTTTGAAAAAGCGGTGCGCGACCTGCGCCTGAGTCTGCCACGGGAGGACAACCGGGTGGCCTGGGCCGGGGTGAAGGAAAAAGAGGAGGTCGCCGGCGCGTTATCGGCCCTGCTGGAGAAAATGGCCGATGTCCACAAGGTGCTGGAGGATTTCGCCGCCAGGGGCAAGGCGCTGGACAACTGCCACAAGCGGGTGGTTGCGGCCTCGGCCTTGCTGGACCGGTTCAATGAGCGGGAACAGGACGAGTTCATCCGCTGGCTGGAGATCCGCGGCAAGGGGTATTACCTGAACCAGACGCCCCTGGACATTGCCGGCGTGTTCCGCTCGCGCATGGAGGAATTCCAGTGCATGAACGTGTTTACCTCGGCCACCCTGAGCGTGAACCGGCAGTTTGATTATTTTTCCGCGCGCCTGGGACTGGAAGAGGTCGAAGCCCGCGACTGGGACAGCCCGTTCGATTTCACAACCCAGTCCCTGCTGTACCTGCCCCGGGGCCTGCCTGATCCGAGATCGCAGGAATTTACCGGTATGCTTGTGGAAAAAGCGATCCCGCTGCTGCAACTCACCAGGGGCCGGGCGTTTTTCCTGTTCACCAGCCACCGGGCGCTGCGCCAGGCCGCGGACCTGGTCGGCGAGGCGTTGGATTTTCCCATCCTGGTGCAGGGGGACGCGCCGCGCACCGAACTGCTGGAGACCTTCAGGTCCACCCCCCACGCGGTGCTACTGGGCACCAGCAGTTTCTGGGAAGGCGTGGACGTCCGGGGGCAGGCCCTGTCCTGCGTGATCATCGACAAACTGCCGTTTGCCTCACCCGGCGACCCGGTGTTGAACGCGCGGTTGACCCGGATGGAGGAGCAGGGTGGGAACCCGTTCCTGGAATACCAGGTGCCCGAAGCGGTGCTGGCGTTGAAACAGGGCATCGGGCGCCTGCTCAGGGACAGCAACGATTACGGCGTGCTGATGATTGGCGACCCCAGGCTCAAGACCCGGCCCTACGGCAGGATTTTCCTGAACAGCCTGCCGGATATGGCGCATACCGGGGATTTGCATGACGTGGAGGCGTTTTTTCGTGAACACGAAACGGCGTAAAGTCATATAATGAAGGGATTGGGGTCAGGTTGTAGAGGAGATAGGCGAAATGTTTAATCATAGCTGCTGTCTCTCAGTGCTGGCAGCCACAGTCATCATTTTGATCGGCGTCTTCCCTGCGCCGGCTGCAAACGCGCAGGATTCCCGGCAACACAGCGACATGATGCCCTTGCTGGAAGAGCTGGTGGTCACGGCGCGCAAGCGTGAGGAGACGGTGCTGGACGCGCCGCTTTCAATCACTGCGCTGGGGGCCGACCAGATTGAGGCGCGCAAGCTGCGCGGCCTGACCGACCTGGCGGTAAGCATGCCCAACGTGGCCCTGGATGATGTGGGCACCACCAGAGGAGTTGCCAACTTTTCCATGCGCGGGCTGGGGATAAACAGTTCCATCCCATCCATCGACCCCACCGTCGGCGTGTTCGTGGACGGCGTTTACCTGGGGATGACTTTCGGCGCTGCTCTCGACATATTTGGCCTGGAAAGCATCGAGGTCCTGCGCGGGCCCCAGGGTATCCTGTTCGGGCGTAACGTGACCGGCGGCGCCATCCTGGTGAATACCCGGAAACCGGGTGACGAATTCGAGGCCCGCGTGCGCGCCGCGCTGGACGGGGGCGGCGACGGCGGGTTGAACAAGTACCTGATGGGCAGTGCAGGGGGGCCGGTCAGTGACAGCCTAAGCGTCGGCATCACGGCTTACTACAACGATGACGACGGCTGGTTCGAGAACAAGCGCACCGGCGATGACTTCGGCGTGTTTGAACAAACGATGATTCGTCCCGTTGTAGTCTGGAAACCGAGTGAACAGGTGGAACTGACAGTACGCTATACATACGAGGAAATCTCAGGTGACGGCTCCGCCTCGCAGGCGCACACCAACGGGTTCGGGATCGATGGCGCGCCGTTAAACTTTGATCGCGACAGTCATGATTTTTCCATAGACGGGGAAGGTTTCCAGGATACGGAAACCCATTTTGTCAGCGCGGAGTTGAACCTGAATGTGGGCGAAAACGGCGTGATTACCAATATTTTCGGTTATCGAAGTTACGAATCTGATTTGCTGAGCGATATCGATGCCCAACCCGTCAGCCTGTTCCATGGGGCCGCGATCCTGGAATCCGAACAGGTGAGCAACGAACTTCGCTATAACGGCGTATTCGCCGGACGCTTCAACCTGACCACGGGGGTTTACTATTTCAACAACGACATCGATTACCACGAGCGGCGCGATCTCCTGGGGCTGCTGACGCCAGATGGCTCTCCCGCGCTGCGCCAGGACGGTGGCGGCGAATACGAGGTGGAAACCATCGGGGTGTTCGCGGCCGTGGACTACGACCTCAACGAATCAATCACTGTCAGCGCCGGCCTGCGCTACACGACGGAAGAGAAGGAGGCCAGCATCGCATCCCTGATCAGGAACGTGAACTCGCCCTGTCACGTGCTGGACGGCACCTGCCCGTACGATTTTACCGACGAAGAAGAGTGGGATAGCTGGTCTCCCAAGGTGGGCGCGACTTACCACCTCACGGACAGCGCGCGTATCTATGCCCACTGGACCCGCGGTTTCCGTTCCGGCGGCTACAACCTGCGCAATACTGCCATCGATACCGTCAACCTCGGGCCCGGACCGTTTGGTCAGGAAACCGTGGACAACTATGAAATCGGCTTCAAGTACAGTTTCAGCCAGGGCTGCCTGAGCGGCGCGCTGTTCTTCAATGATATCGAGGACATGCAGCGGGAGGTCAACCTGGCCGATCCGATCTCCGGCGTTGTCCAGGTCATCAAGAACACCGCGGATGCCGAAATCCTCGGCATCGAACTGGACGGCGCTCTCAACCTGGCGGAAAACCTCCAGGCTACCGGGTCCGTCGGCTGGCTGGACCCCGAGTACAAAAAAGTAAGGTTTGACCTCAACAGTGACGGCACGATAGACGGGCGGGACAAGGACCTGGATCCGCCCCGCGCCGCGGAATGGACCTGGAGCCTGGGCCTCATGCATCGCCTGCAGGCCGGTGACCTGGGTCATGTGAATACACGGGTCAGTTACTCCTACCGGGATAAATCGTTCTTCACCGACAACAACCGGGGCTATATCATGTCGCAAAAGATCCTGGACGCCGGCCTGGACTTCCACATGGGAAACGGCCATTGGGTATTCTCAATCTACGGCAAGAACCTGCTGGATGAAGTCAAGCACGGCGGCGACACCCAGCTTCCGTCAAGATTGGGCCCCATCCCCCTGGGCGGCGCCTACGGCCCCCTGGCCAAGGGCCGCGTCATCGGGGGTGAGGTGACGTTTTCATTCTGAAACCTGTCCGATTGGGGACGGATTTAAAATCCGTCCCCGGTCAACCAGCCTTATCCCGCCCCCCACAGCAGTAGCCCGCCGCCGAACAGGAAAAGGGTCAGCAGGAAGATAACGAAGGTGTAGCCCATGATCTGGCGCATGTGCAGGCCTGCGATCGCCAGCAGGGGGATGGTCCAGAAGGGCTGGATCATGTTGGTCCACTGGTCGCCGTAAGAGATGGCCAGGACGATGATGGAGGGGTCGACACCTAGGTTCTGTCCCGCTTCTATGAATATTGGCCCTTGCACCGCCCATTGGCCGCCGCCTGACGGGATGAACATGTTGACCAGGCCGGCGCAGAGGAAGGCGAAGAAGCTGAGTGTCTGCGGGGTTGCGATAGACGTGAACCAGTCGGAGATGATGCCGGCGAGGCCGGTGCCCTGCATCATGCCCAGGATGCCGGCGTAGAACGGGTACTGAATGAGGACCGGTCCTATGGTCGAACTCGCGTTGTTGATCAGTTGTACGTAATGGGATGGAGAGCGAGCCAGCAGCAGGCCCGCGCCGAGGAACGACCAGTTCACCAGGTTCAGGTTGAGGTGAAACCCTTTTGCGTAAAAACTGTAACCGATGTAGCAGAACAGGCCGGCGCCGAGTAGCAATGTAAGAGGCCGCATGGCGTCGAGATACTGGGCGAAGGTCTCGCTCCCCGGACGTTCGCCGGGGTCTTCGGAGTGCTCCTCAAGCAGCACGGGGTAGATCTCGATGATGTCGCGCTCATGGGGTCGCATCAATGGGCAGATTATGCAGATGACAGCCAGGGTGATTAACGCCAGCAAACCGTTATGCAGAGTGAACACGGTGTCGGTAATGGGGATGATGCCGATTTCAGCTTCCAGCGAGTGGCCGGCGGTGGCGACGAACAGTCCCGCTGACGAGGAATAACCCATGTGCCAGATGACGAAACCGGCGTAGGCGGATGCGACCAGCAGCGGATAATGTATCCGAATGCCTCTTGTCACTGCCTGCCTGGCAACCTCCCGCGCCACGGTGGCGCCTGCGATCAGCCCCAGCGACCAGGCGATGAGCGATCCTATGCCGGCGCTGAACGCGACCAGGGCGTAAGCGCCGGCGGCGCCGTTCGGGATATTGCCGATGCGCTTCAGCAGGATTTGCACCCGGTCGGTATGGGCCAGTGCGTGGGCCGTCAGCAGGGTAATGCAGATCTGGGCGGTAAAGGCCAGCAGGCTGGGGAGACCGTCGCCCCAGGCGGACAGGGCGGTGGCCGGCGTCGCATCGGCCAGGATCAGGGAGAGCAGGAAGGTGAGCGCGGAGAGCAGGACCACGAATACGAAGGGGTCGGGGTAGTAGCGTTCTACGAAGACTACGAATGGTCGGGCCAGTAGCTGGAAAAATCGCACGAAGGTGTCCGTCAGAACTCCAGGTGGTTGGGAGTGCGCGGAAACGGGATCACGTCGCGAATGTTGCTTGCGCCGGTCAGCAGCATCAGCAGGCGTTCGAAGCCCAGGCCGAAGCCGCTGTGGGGTGCGCTGCCGTATTTGCGCAAATCCAGGTACCACCAGTAATCGGCGGGGTCAAAGCCCAGCTCAATAATGCGCTGTTCCAGGTAGTCATAACGTTCCTCGCGCTGGCTGCCGCCGATGATCTCGCCGATGGATGGCACCAGCACGTCCATGGCGGCAACCGTCCTGCCGTCGTCGTTCTGGCGCATGTAGAACGCCTTGATGTCTTTCGGGTAGTCAAACACGATCACGGGCCGTTTGAAATGCTGCTCCGTCAGGAAGCGTTCGTGTTCGGACTGCAGGTCCTTGCCCCATTCCGGTTTGAACTCGAAGTTTTGTCCGGATTTCTGCAGTATCTCCACGGCTTCCGTGTACGGCAGGCGGATGAAGTCGTTGTCCGCGATGTTGTCCAGGGTTGCGGGCAGGGACTTGTCCACGAAGCGGCAGAACAGGTTCAGGTCGGCGCGGCATTCCTCCCTGACGAAGTTCACCAGGTGGCGGATCATCTCCTCTCCCAGGTCCATGTTGTCGTTCAGGTCGGCGAAGGCCATCTCCGGCTCTATCATCCAGAACTCGGCGACATGGCGGGAGGTGTTGGAGTTCTCCGCGCGGAAGGTCGGACCGAAGGTATAGACGTTCCCCAGACTCAGGCAATAGGTCTCCACCTCCAGTTGCCCCGATACCGTGAGGTTCGCCTCCTTGCCGAAGAAGTCGCGGCTGAAGTCAATTGACCCGTTCTGCTTCGGCACGTCGTCCAGGTCCAGGGTGGTTACCCGGAACAGTTCCCCGGCGCCTTCGCAGTCGGCGCCGGTGATGATGGGGGTGTGGATCCAGTCGAAACCGCGCGCCTGGAAGAAGTCGTGAACGGCCTGGGCCAGCCTGGAGCGGATGCGGAACATGGCGCCGTACTTGTTGGTGCGCGGGCGCAGGTGGGCAATGGTGCGCAGGAACTCGTCGGAATGGCGTTTCTTCTGCAGGGGATAGTCTTCCGGCGCGGCGCCGATGACTTCCATGGCCGTTGCCCGGATCTCCCAGTTCTGGCCTCCGCCGGGCGATTCGACCAGGTCTCCCCGTACCCGTATGGCGGCGCCCGTGGTGATGTGCCTGACCGCGTCATAATTTTCCAGCGCCGCATCGGCGATGACCTGGATATTCGCCAGGCAGGAGCCGTCGTTCAGTTCAATGAATGAAAAGTCCTTTGCATCCCGCCTGGTCCTGACCCAGCCGGTCAATTCCAGGGCCTGGATGGGAGCGCCGGCATTCAACAGTGATTTGACGGTCGGTTTATTCTGCATGGATCAACGTTTCCTGATCAGGGTGAGGCCGTCGCCGACCGGGAGCATGCACATGTCCACCTTGTCGTCTTCGTGCACCATCCTGTTGAAGGCGCGTATGGCATTGGTTTCGGCCTTCTGGTTGTCCGGGTCCGCCACGCTGCCGCCCCAGAGAACGTTGTCTATGGCCATCAGTCCCCCGCTGCGCAGCAGGCGGTAGTTCAGCGGGTAATACTCGGAGTATTCTTCCTTGATCGCGTCGACGAATATGAAATCGAAGCTGCCTGCCTCACCGGCCCGAAGCAGGTCGGCCAGGGTATCCAGGGCCGGGGCCAGGCGCAGTTCGACCCTGTCCGCAACGCCTGCTGCCTTCCAGTATTCCATTGCCTTGTCGGTGTATTCCTTCTTTACGTCGCAGGCGACGAGTCTGCCTTCCGGGGGTAAGGCCCTGGCCATGCACAGGCTGCTGTACCCGGTGAACACGCCCAGTTCGATGATCTTCCTGGCGCCCAGCAGCTTTACCAGCAGGGTCATGAACTGTCCCTGCTCGGGCGAAATCTGCATGCCGGCCCATTTATGCCCCGCCGTTTCCTCGCGGCAGCGGCGCATCACTTCATCCTCCCGCAGCGTTACGGAGAGATAATATTCGTACACCTGGTCGGTTAAATTGATTGAACTGCTGGACATCATTGTTTCCGGGGAATCTATAATAGAAATATGCTACAGCATATTGAACTTCATTGTCAGCACCCCGACGAGATCAACCTGGTGCAACTGACGGATACGCATATCGCCGCCGACCCCGGCGAGCTGCTGGCAGACGTCAATACGACCGACACCCTGCTGGACGTAATCAACGCAGTGAATCGGCGTGGAAACCTGGACCTCGCCCTGTTGACGGGAGACCTTGCCAGCGACCCCTCCGCGGAGGTGTATGAAAAACTGGCCGGTATCCTGCGCCGGCTTGAACTGCCGGTGTACTGCCTGGCGGGGAACCACGACGATCCGGGGCTGATGGAGCGCCTGTTGAACAGCGGAAACGCCAGTACCGCGAACTTTCTCACCGGCGGGGCCTGGTCGATAATCCTGCTCAATACCCATAAGCCCGGCACCGACGGTGGTTGCCTGTCCGCAACCGAGTTGTCCCGCCTCGATGCCGCACTGGAACGTTCCCGAGGCCGGCATGTCCTGGTCTGCCTGCACCACCATCCCGTCAGTATCCGCAGTCCCTGGATGGATTCCATGGCGCTGGAGAACAGCGAGGCGCTGTTCCGGGCGCTGGACCGGTACGATAACGTAAGAGGTGTTCTCTGGGGGCATATCCACCAGGAGTTTTCCGTGACCCGGAACGGGGTGATGTTGCTCGGTTCGCCGTCAACCTGTGTGCAGTTCCTGCCGCGGGCGGAGCGGGCGGGTATTGACGACAAGCCGGCTGGTTATCGGATCTTGACCTTGGCCGCAGACGGCGCCATCAGGACACGGGTTCATTGGGTATGAACATTGGATACTTGGGGTCAGAGTAAAAATTCTGGCGAATTTCTTACTCTGACCCCGGATATCAAGGGGTGTGAGCGTTAGTTATTTGGGCCTGTTTATTTTGGTTGTAGTATTGCATTATCGCGGTGTTATACTTCAAAATCATGCATTAATGAACCCTGGAGATTTGTTTTAGATGAGTAGTGTCAGATTTACCGAGGACCATGAGTGGTTGCGTCTGGAAGATGACGGAACGGTCACCGTCGGTATTACTGATTATGCCCAGGATCAGCTTGGCGATATTGTCTATATCGAGTTGCCCAACGTGGGTGACATGCTGAGCAGCGGCAGTGAGGCGGCAGTCATCGAATCCGTCAAGGCCGCGGGCGAGATTAAAACGGCCATCGGCGGCGAGGTCCTTGCAGTGAATAATGCTCTGGCGGATAAGCCGGAGGCGGTCAATCTCGACCCTACCGACAGCGGCTGGTTTTTCAAACTGGCGCCGGACGACGTGGACGAACTGGACCAGTTCATGGACGAGGAAACTTACCAGGAATTCATCAAGGAGCTTTAAACCTGCTTGACGACGTTGTCTCTCAGGTACACGGGTAACGCCTGTTCTGCGCTGACGTGGCGTCCTGAGCTGTACTCTCTCACCGCCAGCGGCAGCATGTCTTTCGCCAGGGGGAAGCGATCCGGGTCAACCCCGCTGATTTGCCCGTCCAGGATGCGCTCCAGGCGCTCCCGGTAGGTCCCCCAGCCGCTGCCGATACCGAAGATTTGCCCGGTTGAGGGAACCCGTACCGCATCAGGCGAGGCAACCTGCTCGCCGGCCAGCGCGGTCACCAGGCCGTCCTGGTCCGATTCGTAAGCGGCCCAATAGACCTCTCCCATCCTGGCGTCTATCGCGGGTAGAACGACGGCGGCCTTGCCGAGCGCCGGCTGCGCCAGCGCGGCCAGCGAGGAGACCGGTATCACCGGCAGGCCGGCGCCCAGCGCCAGGCCCTGGGTAACACCGGCCGCGATGCGCACGCCGGTAAACGCGCCGGGCCCCCGGCCGAACGCGATGGCGTCAAGATCGTTAAGGCAGAGCCCGGCTTCCGTAAGGACTCCGTCCACCATGGGCAGGATCAGCTCCGCGTGCCGCCGCGGCGCAATGTCGTGCCGTTCATATACGGCATCTCCTGAAAGCAACGCCGCGGAACAGGCCTCGGTCGCGGTATCGAGTGCAAGGAGTTTCATGCTTATTCATTATATACTGATCCGATGTTCAACCCGTTCGAAGCATTTATCGGCCTGCGTTATGTCGGGGCCAAGCGGCGTAATCATTTCATTTCGTTCATATCCCTGGTATCGATGCTGGGGATTGCCGTCGGGGTGCTGGCCCTGATTACCGTACTCTCGGTGATGAACGGGTTTCAGCAGGAACTGACCGGCCGCATCCTGGCAATGGCCTCCCATGCCGACGTGTTGCATGAGGACGGCGCCGTCGGGGACTGGCGCTCCGTGGCCGAAATCCTGGGCCGGGAGAAGGAGGTAGTCGGCGTGGCGCCTTATTTCCGTGCGGAAGGGATGCTGGTCCATGAACACCGGGTACACGGGGTCGTATTGCGCGGTATTGAACCGGAAGCGGAAAAAACGGTATCCCTGGTAGCGGAAAAAATGGAGTCGGGGGAATTCTCCGGACTGGCGCCGGGTGAATTCGGCATGATTATCGGGTCTGAAGCAGCCCGGAAACTGAAAGTCGCGCCCGGTGATACGGTTACCCTGGTTGCGCCCCAGGCTACCGGGTCAGCCGCCGGCTTCCTGCCCCGGTTGAAACGGTTCACCGTGACCGGCATCTTCAGCGCAGGCATGCACGAGTTCGACAGCGGCCTGGCCCTGGTCCACCTGGATGATGCCTTGCTGTTGTTTGATCGCGCCGGACCTGCGGGGCTGAGGCTGAAGACCGCTGACGTCATGCAGGCGCCCCGTATCGGCAGGGAGGCCGCGCACGCGCTTCCGGGACAGTACGAGGTGATTGACTGGACAACCCGGCACGCGGTGTTCTTCCGGGCGTTGAAGACGGAGAAACGGGTGATGACGGTTATCCTGATGCTGATCATCGCGGTGGCGGCGTTCAACGTGATAGCGACCCTGATGATGGTGGTCACGGACAAGCAGGGCGATATCGCGGTATTGCGCACCCTGGGCGCGGGTTCGCGCAGTATCATGAAGATCTTTATCGTCCAGGGCACGGTGATCGGCCTGGCCGGCATCATCCTGGGGGTACTGGGCGGGGTGTGGCTGGCCGAAAATATCAACGCCATCATCACCGCCGTGGAGGAGTTCCTGAACGTCAGGTTCATGTCGCCGGACGTATATTACATCAGTGAACTGCCTTCCGACCTGCGCTGGCAGGACGTGGCCGTCACCGCGGCGCTGGCGTTCCTGCTGGCGGTGGCCGGCACGATTTATCCGGCCCGGCGCGCCGCGCAGGTGCAGCCGGCAACGGTGTTGAGGTATGAATAATCCGTTCGGCTCCTACCGGTTCCTTATCGGCCTGCGCTACGTCATGTCGAAGCGCCGCAACCGGTTTATCTCGTTCATCTCGCTGATATCGGCGCTGAGCATCGCCCTGGGCGTTATCGTGCTGATCACGGTGCTGTCCGTGGTCAACGGCTTTGAGAGAGTGCTGACCGAACACCTGGTCGGCATGGAGGCCGAAGCCACCATCATCGGTTACGGTGATTCACTGCGGGACTGGAAGGATGTCGCGGAGCGGGCGCAACGGCACCCGGGCGTCAGCAGCGTGGCCCCTTACGTGGAATCCGAGGGCATGGTGACCTCCGGAAGGGAGGTCAAGGGCGTGGTTGCCCGCGGGATACTGCCGGAAGCGGAGCCGCAGGTATCGTTTCTGCCGGAAAAAATGGTTGCCGGTGGACTGGACGCGCTGGCGCCGGGAGAATTCGGGATCATCCTGGGCGCCGACCTGGTGGACCTGTTGCGCGCGCAGCCGGGGGACGAGGTAACGCTGGTCTCACCCTCGGCAAGGATAACGCCGGCGGGCATCCTGCCCAGGCTCAAACGGTTTACCGTGGTGGGGGTCTATGACACGGACATGTATGAATTCGACAGCGCCATGGTGTTCATCCACCTGGACGATGCGGTCCGGTTTTTTCGCACGGGCAACCCCACCGGCCTGCGCCTGAAGACCAGTGACGTGATGCAGGCGCCCCGGATCAGCAGGGAGGCGTTCCGGGATGTGCCGGGACGCTACGGCGTGATCGACTGGACCCAGAGACACGTGAATTATTTCCATTCCATCCGGATGACAAAAAAGATGATGTTCGTCATACTGGTCCTGATCATCGCGGTAGCGGCTTTCAACATCATCTCGACCCTGATGATGATGGTGACGGACAAACAGGCTGACATCGCAGTGCTGCGCACCCTGGGCGCAGCGCCGAGGGACATCATGAAGATATTTATCATACAGGGCGCGGCGCTGGGCGGCGCCGGCATTATCCTGGGCGTTGCCGGCGGCGTCGGCCTGGCGGCCAATATCGACACCATGGCAGCTGTGGTGGAGCATTACCTGCAGGTGACATTCCTGTCGCCGGAGGTGTATTTCGTCAGTGAACTGCCTTCCGACCTGTACTGGCCGGACGTTTTCGTGATTGCGCTGGCGGCCTTCGCATGTGCGCTCATGGCAACCCTGTACCCGGCCTGGCGGGCGGCGCGGACACAGCCGGCGGAGGCGTTGCGCCATGAGTGATGCGGTCACGCTGGCCTGTTCCGGATTGTGCAAAACCTTCAGTGAGGGAGACCTGCACGTGGAGGTGTTGAAAGGCGTCGACCTTGAGGTGCCGGCCGGGTTCTGCATCGGGATCGCCGGTTCGTCAGGATCGGGCAAGAGCACCCTGCTGCACCTGCTGGGCGGGCTGGACAGACCCAGCGCCGGGGAAGTGACGGTGGACGGTGTCTCCCTGGCATCGCTGTCGGAAACGGAAACAGGGGTGTTGCGTAACCGGAAGCTGGGTTTCGTGTACCAGTTCCACCACCTGCTGGCGGAGTTTACCGCGCTGGAGAACGTGGCGCTGCCGCTGCTGGTCCGGGGTGAGGCTCCGCAAGCGGCCCGGGATGCCGCTGCGGACATGCTGGCGGAAGTGGGACTGGGACAGCGCCTGCGGCACAAGCCGGGAGAATTATCCGGCGGCGAAAGGCAGCGCGCGGCCATAGCCAGGGCCCTGGTGACGCGGCCCCGTTGTGTGCTCGCCGACGAACCGACCGGCAACCTGGATGAACAGACCGCGGCCAGGGTGTTTTCGGTCATGCTGGAGTTGAACAGGGCGCATGGGATCAGTCTGGTGATGGTTACTCATAATACCCGGCTGCTGGACAGGCTGGACCGGGTGTATGAGTTGAGCGAGGGGAAGTTGCATGGGATGTAGGATTTGGATAGTTGGGGTCAGAGTAAAAATTCTTCGAATTTCTTACTCTGACCCCGGGTCTTCGTTAGAATTGTTACTCTGACCCCGGGTATTACAGGATTATTGAATAACTGAAAGTTGAAACAGGGATCGTATTATGTTCTTCAAGGGATTGTTGTTTTTGTTCGGCATCATTATCTGTACCCGCCTGCCCGGACTGCCGTCTATCTGGTTTGCCTGCGCCTTGCCGCTGCTGGTCTGGCTGGGCTGGAAATATCGCTGCTGCCGCTACCCTTGCTGGGCGCTGGGCGGTTTTCTCTGGACCCTGCTGAATGCGCACATGTTGTTGCAGCACGAGTTGTTGCCCCGCGACGAAGGCAAGTCGCTGGACGCGACGGGCGTGGTCGTCTCGCTGCCCGATACGAGGGGGGAATCGATCCGTTTCAATTTCCGCATCGATGAACTTCAACAATACGGCCACCCGGTCCTGTCCAATCCCGGCAGGGTGAGGCTGAGCTGGTACAAGGGGCGAAGGCCGGTACGGCCCGGTGAGCAGTGGAAGCTGAAGATAAGGCTGAAACGGCCCCACGGATACATGAACCCCGGCGGCTTCGATTACGAGGCCTGGCTGTTCCAGAACCGGCTGCGGGCCACCGGGTACGTGGTGGATGACGAGGACAATACCCGGCTGCGTTCCGCCGGCAGGTTCAACCCCGATTCCCTGCGCTTTGTGCTGAGGGAAAAGATCCGCGCGGCGCTGCCTTCGGACCCGCTCGCCGCGTTAATCCCGGCGCTGGCGATCGGCGACAGGAGCGACCTGAGCGATGCGCAATGGGAAGCGCTGACGGTGACCGGCACCAATCACCTGATAGCCATATCCGGCCTGCATATAGGCCTGGTGGCAGGACTGGCCTACCTGCTGGTGCTGAAGACCTGGGGCTTGCTGCCGGCATTCGCGCCGGGGCCCTTCGGCAGGGTCCCGCCCATCAGGGCCGCCGCGCCGGGCGCCATGCTGGCGGCCCTTGTGTATGCGCTGATGGCCGGGTTTTCACTCCCTACGCAACGCGCCCTGGTCATGGTCTGGGTGTATTTCGGCATGAAGCTGTACGACCGCACTGCGCCATCGGGCGACGTGCTGGGAACGGCATTGCTCGCGGTCCTGGTGCTGGACCCGCTCGCGCCCATGGCGGCGAGTTTCTGGTTGTCGTTCGGCGCCGTGGCGGTAATTTTTTTCGGTATCGGCTACCGCGTTCACCTGCATCGGCGCCGGTTGTGGGAATGGGGCAGGGTACAGTACATCGTCACCATGGGCCTGACACCGGCGCTGGCGTTGTACTACCAGCAGATTCCGGTTTTAAGCCTGTTCGCGAACCTGTTCGCGGTGCCCTGGGTCAGTTTCGTCCTCATCCCCCTGGTTTTCGGCGGCTGCCTGCTGTTGTTCATCAATGTGAACCTGGTGCTGGAGCTCGCCCTGGCGTCCCTGCATGCGCTCTGGTGGGTACTGGAATTTTTTGCGGGGTTCGAATTCCAGTTGCTCCCGGTCACGCGTCCCGGGCTTCTCACCCTGGTGGTGATCAGCGCCGGCGTCATGATCCTGCTGCTGCCCCGCGGCAGCGCGACCCGCTGGCTGGGCCTGATCTGGCTGGCCCCGCTGTTCTTCCCCGCCAAGACGGGGCCGCCGTTCGGCGAGGCCGTAATGACCATACTCGACGTGGGGCAGGGACTTGCGGTGGTCGTGCGCACGCAGAATCACAGCCTGCTCTACGATGCCGGACCGTCCTACGCTTCCGGTTTCAATACCGGCGCCGCGGTGGTGGTGCCGTTTCTGCGGAGCAAGGGCATCAGCGCGATCGGCATGCTGGTACAGAGCCACGGCGACAACGATCACATCGGCGGCCTGCAGGGTGTGCTGGGTGAAGTCCCCGTCTCGCGGGCCGTCAGCAGTGTGCCCGAAATGGTCCCGCTCGGGCGGGTCGGTGATTGCCGGGATGGGCAGTCCTGGCGCCGGGACGGTGTGGAGTTCCGGGTATTGCACCCGGTCGCAGGTATGGAGATGTCCGCCAACGACCGCTCATGCGTAGTGCGGGTCCGGGCGCGTAACGCCACGCTGCTGCTGTCCGGGGATATCGAGCAGGCCGCCGAGCGGAGCCTGCTGCAACGCCACGGCGCGGGATTGAAGTCGGACGTGCTGGTAGTGCCCCACCACGGCAGCAGGACCTCTTCAACCGGGGATTTTATCAGGGCTGTTTCCCCGGAGATCGCCGTCTTTCCGGTGGGTTACAGGAACCGGTTCGGGCTGCCCAACCGTGATGTGGTTGCCCGCTACCGGGAACAAGGCGTCAGGCTGTTGAGCACGGCTGAGAGCGGCGCAATCCGTATCGATACGACCGGAGCGGGAATAACAGTGACTGAGCATAGGGAAAAACAGCGCCGATTCTGGCATACTTTATAAAAAAGTGAAGAAGGTAGGCTTACGTGCTTGAATTAATCCAATCAGGTGGAATTCTGATCTGGCCGCTGCTGCTGTGCTCGGTTATCTCACTGGCGATCATCGGCGAACGGTTCTGGTCGCTGCAGAAGAAACGCATTATCCCTGAAGACCTGGTTAAAACGGTGTGGGAATGGAACAGGATGGGATTCCTTGACGAGCACCACATCGAGACGCTGAGGAGAGGTTCGCCGCTGGGGAGGATCCTCGCTGCCGGCCTGATGAACAGGAAGCGCGACCGGGAAGTGATGAAGGAAAGCATAGAGGAAGTAGGACGCCATGTGGCCCATGACCTGGAACGGTTCCTGAACACCCTGGGCACCATTGCCTCCATATCACCGCTGCTGGGATTGCTGGGCACGGTTATTGGAATGATCAAGGTCTTTGCCGTCATCACCGCGCAGGGCGTGGGCGACCCGAGCGTACTGGCCGAAGGCATTTCCGAAGCGCTGATCACCACGGCCGTAGGCCTGACCGTGGCCATCCCGTCGTTGATGTTTTACCGTTATTTCCGCGGCAGGGTCGATGAACTGGTGGTGACCATGGAACAGGAGTCCCTGAAACTGGTCGAGGTCATCCACGGGGAGAGAGAGTGAATTTTCGCTCACAACGCCACAGCGACACCGACATCAACATCACCCCGTTGATCGACGTGGTGTTCCTGCTGCTGATCTTCTTCATGGTTTCCACGACCTTCGAGCGCGAGTCGGAGATCAGGATCGCCCTGCCGGAAGCCTCGGAAGAGCAGGTAGAGGCCCGGGATGACATCATCCTGGTCAGTATCGATGCGAATGAACAGGTGTATATCGGCGATGAACCCCTGGCGGACACGGCAATCGCGACGATCGGCGCGGCGCTGAAGGAGCAGGCGGACAGGTTGTCCGATGCGCCGGTGGTTATCCGCGCCGATGCCGGGGTCAGCCACCAGGCGGTGATCAAGGTGATGGATGCCGCCAGGCGGGCGGGGTTGGTGAATATTACGTTTGCGACGCGGGTTCTCGATGAGGAGTAAATGGGGTCAGGTCGCACAATGCACACGTAGCGATTTATCATGACATCATACTCACTTCTTTACGTGTGCATTGTGCGACCTGACCCCATTTACTCCAGAATATGACATTGAACATCATGCCGATCCGGTTCCGTATCGAGGGCTTCTGGTACGGGCGCCATCCGTTGGCCTTGCTGCTGGCGCCGTTGAGCTGGCTGTACCTGGCGGCGCTGGCCTGCCGCAGGTTCATGTACGCGGCCGGTATCCTGCCTGTGACCAGGCTTCCGGTACCGGTGATCGTCGTGGGCAACGTCACGGTTGGCGGGACCGGGAAAACTCCGCTGGTCATCTGGCTGGCCCGTTACCTGCAAACCCTGGCATATAAACCGGGCATCGTCAGCAGGGGCTATGGGGGCGCGGCGCAGTCGCAGGCGCAGCGGGTCGAACCCGACAGTGATCCGGCGCTGGTGGGCGATGAGCCGGTATTGCTGGCGCAGCGCACCGGGTGCCCGGTTGCGGTGGCGCCGGACCGGGTAAAAGCCGCCCGGGCGCTGCTGCGGCAGACGGATTGCGATATCCTGCTGAGCGATGACGGGTTGCAGCATACCTCCCTGGGCAGGGATGTGGAAATCGTGGTGATGGACGGCGTGCGCCGTTTCGGCAACGGCCGCTGCCTGCCTGCCGGCCCGTTGCGCGAACCGGCGGCGCGCCTGGACACGGTGGACCTGGTAGTGGCAGGCGGACGCGCGGCGGCGGACGAATATCTCATGGAATATACCGGCCTGCCGGTAAAATCCCTGGACGACGGGCAGGAAACGGAATTGGCCGGTTTCGCGGAGCAGACCGTACATGCGGTCGCAGCCATCGGCAATCCCGGACGGTTCTTTTCCATGTTGCGCCGGTACGGTATCGACGTAGAGGAACACCCGTTTCCCGACCACCATGATTTCAGACGTTCCGATCTGGAATTCGGCGACAACGCTGCCGTCCTGATGACGGAAAAAGACGCGGTCAAGTGCCGGCGCTTCGGGCTGGAGAATGTCTGGTATGTGCCGGTGGACGCGAGACTGCCCGAAACGTTTGAACGCAAGCTCAAAGATCTGCTGGAGGAAGTGGGACATGGATAAGAATTTGCTGGAGATACTGGTGTGCCCGGTGACCAAGGGGCCGTTAATCTATGACAAGTCGAAACAGGAACTGGTTTCGCTCTCGGCGCGGCTGGCCTATCCGATTCGCGACGATATTCCCATCATGCTGGAAAGCGACGCCCGCACCCTGAGCCAGGAAGAAGTGGAACATTACAGAAAGTGACACAGGATTTCATTGTCGTCATCCCAGCCAGGTTTGCCGCAAAGCGCCTGCCGGGGAAGCCGTTGATCGAATTCGGCGGCCGGCCGCTGCTGCAACATGTGTACCAGGCAGCCGTAAACAGCAGGGCGGCGGAAGTCATCATCGCCACCGATGATGAACGGATTGAAGCCGCGGCGCGGGGTTTCGGCGCCAGGGCGGTCATGACCTCACCGTCCCACCGCACCGGGACGGACCGCATAGCCGAGACAGTGAGTCAGCTGCAATTGCCCGGTTCCAGTATCGTCGTCAACGTACAGGGAGATGAACTGGGATTGCCCCCGGCCCTGATCGACCAGGTCGCCGGCAACCTGGCCGGCAACAGGGAGGCATCCATGGCCAGTCTGTATGCGCCGATCACGTCGGCGCAGGAGATGAATAACCCCAACTGCGTAAAAGTGGTGGTCGACTCCCGGGGCTACGCCCTGTTGTTCAGCCGCTCGGCCATCCCCTGGAATGCGCCGGATAAAGGCTGCCGGCACATCGGTATTTATGCATATACCTGCGATTTCCTGAAAACTTACACGGAATTGCCCGTATGCGAACTGGAACAGGCCGAACGGCTGGAACAGTTGCGGGCGCTGTACCACGGCTACCGGATCCACATGGAGCAAGCCGTGCCGGAACCGGGCCTGGAGATCAATACGCCGGAGGACGTGGAAACGGCAAAAAACTACTATCGCGAAAAAATCACGGATTAAGTTTATTTATCCGCAGATGACGCAGATTTCCGCAGATATATAATTCTTATAAAAAACATCTGCGGATGAATCATACGGACGAATTTTATCTGTTGCGGTAGGTGATCCTGCCCTTCGACAGGTCATAGGGGGTCATTTCTACGGTGACGCGGTCCCCGGTGAGGATGCGGATATAGTTCTTGCGCATTTTTCCGGAGATGTGGGCGGTAATGATATGCCCGCTATCCAGTTCTACCCTGAACATGGTATTCGGAAGGGTCTCGATTATCGTCCCTTCCATTTCAATCTGGTCTTCTTTCGGCATGGGTCCTCGCTGTTGAGAAAAGTGGAATTATGGCCGAAAAACGACCGTTTTGCCATAGTTGATCGGAAGGGGACGGATTTCAAATCCGTCCCCGATTATCTGTGACGCAGTTCATGGGCAGTAATGCTTCAGAATGCCGATAAACGTGTCTCTCGGCATGGGCCTTGCGCCCAGGGTTTCCAGGTGCCCGGAATGGACCTGGCAATCGATAAGGCGGAACCGCCGCTTCTCCAGCATTTCAGCCAGGCGCACCAGCGCGACCTTGGACGCATCGGCCTTGCGGCTGAACATGGACTCGCCGAAAAACACCCTGCCGATGCTTACGCCGTAGAGCCCGCCGGCAAGCTCGCCTTCATGCCAGCATTCGCACGAAATGGCGTGTCCCAGCCGGTGTAGCCTGTTATAGGCATCGGCCATGTCGTTCGTTATCCAGGTATTGGAGTCACCGCCGCGCGGCGCCGAACAACCCTGCACCACTTCCGCGAACGCCTGGTTAAATGAAACCTTGAATTTGTTTCGTCTCAGGGTCCTTGCGAGGCTGCGGCTTATCCTGACCTCGCCGGGTTCCAGCACACAGCGCGGGTCCGGCGACCACCAGAGAATGGGTTGCCCCTGGCTATACCAGGGGAAAATACCGCGCCGGTAGGCATTCAGCAACGTTTCGGGTTCCAGGTTGCCGCCGATAGCCAGCAATCCGTCCGGGTGGCTCAGCGCTTTCGATACGTCAGGAAGGTCGCCGGCGATGACATTGTCCGCGACCTGGAAGAACTGCCCGCTGGTGGTCCGGTCTGTGCCCGGTTGCGCCATTATCGCGTTTCAGGGACGGTAACCGTCAAAAAAATCCAGCAACAGGCGATTCACCGCGGCGGGTTGTTCCAGCATGAACCAGTGCCCCGCATCCTCGATACGCTCATAGCGCCAGGAGCCCGCCACGTTTATCACGGACTCCTGCATCTGCTTCTCCTTCAGGAACGGGTCGGCGCTGCTCCATATCCCCATGACCGGCATGTTTACCGGGGGGTAGTTGAGACCGGAGTGCAGTCCGCCCCAGCCCCTGGTATTGGCGCGGTACCAGTTCAGCGCCGCGGTCAGCGCGCCGGGCCGGGCCAGGTCTCTGATGAAATGGTCCTGGTCGCCGCTGTGGCGGGTGAGACGCCTGAAGAATTCCCAGTCGTTTGCGGTCAGCGCGGTTTCCGCTATCCCGGTCTTGTTGAAGAAATCGAAATACCACGACGCTTCCCGCTGCTCTATGGTGTCCCAGCCGGGATTGCCGGAAGAACCGACCGACATGACGACCAGTTGTTCGAAACGTTCCGGAATGTTGGCGGCCATGACCCAGGCCAGCCCGGCCCCGAAGTCATGGCCGACCAGCCTGGCCCGTTCTATGCCCAACCGGTCCATGATGCCGATGATGTCACCGGCAAGCAGTTCGATGCCGTAGTGCTCCACGCCTTCCGGACGGCCGGCGTTGCCGAACCCGCGCTGGTCCGGGACGATGACCCGGTAACCGGCATCGGCTATCGCCTGTATCTGGTAGCGCCAGACCTCGCGGGAATCCGGGAAGCCGTGCAGGAACACGACATCCGGGCCCTCTCCGTACACGGTCACGGGGAATTCCAGGTCATTGACGGACAGGGTCCTGGAATGCGCCGGCATGTCAAACGGCTCTATTGCCTGCCGTTCCGGCGCGCAGGCCTGGCAGCACAGCAGGATCATTACTGCGCTGATGATGAGTTTACCGGTGTGATGGATGCTTATCGGCATCGCTGCGCGTACGGGTTCATGTCAGGCGACCATGATAAGCTATAATGTATGAACCTTAAAGAACATGAATCAGCGGGCGCTGCTGACCCCTGCATTCCAGACTGCGTCATTCCCGCGAAGCTTGCCCCTGCATGCTTTAGGCAGGGGGCGGGAATCCAGTAGAAAAACAGGCGCCGCAGGCGCTCCTTGAACCTGGCGGCTTGCCGCTGGTCTCACTGTATATGTGAAATGAACGGGTTTGCAGATTGAAACGTCTGGTTTACATTGCATTTGGCGCTGTTCTTGCGCTGTTGGGCAACTACTATCTCTCCAGTTCGACAGAGCCCGACCTGCAGCGCCTGTACATGCAGAGCATGGCCGCGGAGGACCAGCCCCCGGTCGTGTTCATCCATGGAATCCTGGGCAGCAGGCTCAAGGATGAGAATACCGACGAGGAATTATGGTTCGGTCCGCTATGGAACCTGCTGTTTGATCATCATTACGACCTGGTCATGGGAATTAACCCCGACACCCTGGAGGCGGAACCCGGTAAACTGAAGGCGTTTGCCATAGCGGACAACACGGCAGGCAAGGACTACTACGGGAACGTACTGCGCACCCTGGAGGAAGTGGGGGGCTATGAGAAGGCGATGCCCGGCCAGGAAATCCGGCCGCAGTCAAAATATTTCTACGAGTTTTATTACGACTGGCGCCTGGATAACGCGATCAATGCGGCGCACCTGGCGGATTTCATCGACCGCATCAGGCTGGACCATGGCGATCCGGACCTGAAGGTCGATATCATCGCGCACAGTATGGGCGGCCTGATCGCCCGCTACTATATCCGTTACGGGCGCACCGACGTGCTGGACAGCAATGAATTCCCGGTGAATATGTATGGCGGGGAACGGGTCAGGCGCGTCATCCTGCTGGGTACCCCCAGCCTGGGCTCGGTGAAAATACTGAACGCTTTTATCGACGGGATCCAGGTGGGTTTCAGGAAGATCAATACGGAGATCCTGGTGACCATGCCGAGTATGTTCCAGTTGCTGCCCCATCCCATCACTGACTGGATCGTGAACGCTGAAGGCGCGCCGCTGGACCGCGACATATTCGACGTGGACATGTGGCGCCGCTTCAAGTGGTCGATCTTCGACGAGGACACCCGCGCCCGCATCCTGTCCCGTTATGACAGCGCCGCGGAAGGTGAAGCGTACCTGGAGACCCTGGAAGCCTATTTCGGGAAAACACTGGAACGGGCCCGGCGCTTCGTCTGGTCGTTGACCGTGCCGTTGCCGGATGAGCATCCCCAGTTGATAGTCTTCGGTGGAGACTGCGCCCTGACACCGGCCCGCATCCTGGTCGAGGAAGTGGATGGCATTTCGGAAATCCGGATGTACCCGGATGAGATCACGCAGCCCGTTATGGGGGTGGACTACGATGCCCTGTTGCTGGAACCGGGAGACGGCGCGGTGACCAAGTCGTCCCTGCTGGGAAGGAATACCCTGGACCCCAGCGTGCCGCGCCACGAGTACATTTTTTTCCCCCTGCACCACGCGTTCCTGCTGTGCGAAAAACACGACAGTCTTACCGGCAACATCAGTTTCAGGGACAACCTGCTGAATACCCTGTTGTCGCTGGAAGAGTGAATAAAGAGGCCGGATATGTTCGCTACAAAAAAACCTGCACACGCCGGACCCGTTAAGCTGCCGGCAATATTGCTGCTGTTGCTGTGCAGTCGGATTCAGGCAGGGGAACTCAGCGCCCTGCAGGACGAACAGGCACTGGACCCGGACAACGTCATCTTCCTGGAGCAGAACTGGAATGATGAGGACCGGCAGTGGTTCTACCACCTGAACCAGGGATCCAGCCTGTTGACTTATGACCTGTTCGTGCACCTGGAACAGCACGACAACGGAGAGTTATTGCGGGACCCGCTGAACATGATGCGCTTCGGCCTCCTGCCGGGGGTGAAGTCGGCGGCGAATCCGGACGCCCTGCCCATCGGCTTTGCCCGGAACGGTGACGACGTCGGGCTGACCTGCGCGGCCTGCCATACCCAGCATATCCGCCATGACGGCAAGCTGCTGCGCATAGACGGCGGCCAGGCCATGCTGGACTTGCAGTTGTTCCTGGAGAACCTGGAGAAATCCCTTGCAGCGACGCTCAACGACAGCGACAAGCTGGCCCGGCTGGGCCGGCGTTACCATGGGGACGGGCCCACGGAGGAGGAGTTCCTGGAACTGAAGAACCTGTTGGAACAGGACCTGGCCCGTATCAGCGACAACAACCGCCGCAACCATACCCAGGTTCCCTACGGTTTCACGCGCCTGGATGCCTTCGGCGCGATCCTCAATAAGGGTCTGGCCGCGACCGAAGTGGAAGACAACTACAACGAACCGGACGCGCCCACCAGTTATCCCTACCTGTGGGATACGCCCCAGCATGACTACGTGGAATGGAACGGTTCCCAGGCCAACTCCAATATCGGCGCACTGGCGCGAAACGTCGGTGAAGTGATCGGAGTTTTCGGCCGGGTGGAGACGACGCCGGCGACCTGGCTGTATTTCTATGATGCGGGCTATCCCTCCACGGTGCATGCAAGCAACCTGCGCGCAGTCGAAAAAAAGGTGGCCGAACTGCACTCGCCCCTGTGGCCGGCGTTTTTCCCCGCCATCGACCAGGAACAGGCGGCGCGGGGCAGGGTGTTGTACGAACAGTATTGCCTGAGTTGCCACCAGGATATAGACCGGACCGACCCGAAACGCCTGATAAAGGTGCGGATGGGCAGCCTGGAAAAGCTGGGAACGGACCCAAAAATGGCGCGGAACGTCCTCGAAATGCGGGGAAAAACCGGTATCTTCCTCGATAAACCGCGATTTTATCTCGTCGGTTCGGTGATGGGCGAAGAAGAACCTGCCCTGTTCGTGGCCAATAACCTGATGGGCGGCGTGCTAAGGAACAACCCGTTACAGAGTGTGCTGGCGATCAGGGACGCGAAAAAAATGGGACACCCGGAGGAGATACACCCGCCTAAATACCTGGACGGGGAAATCCTGGCCCGCGGCGAGGAAGTTTCCGACCGGGCCCTGCTGGCTTACAAGGCGAGGCCGTTGAACGGCATCTGGACCGGGGCACCCTACCTGCACAACGGTTCGGTGCCGAACCTGTACGAGCTGATGCTGCCGGCCGCCGAGCGGAGCAGGACGTTTTATGTCGGTTCCTGGGAGTATGACCCGGTCAGGGTGGGCTATGTGAACCAGCCGGCGCCGGGGGCCTTCCTTGTGGATACCGGCCTGCCGGGCAACAGCAATGCCGGGCATGAGTACGGCACCGGCGGAGATGGGTTGCCTGTGCTGACTGACGAGGAAATATGGGCGTTGGTTGAGTATATGAAGACGCTTTGATTGGGGGCGGAGTGAAGATATTTGGATATTTGGGGTCAGAGTAAAAATTCTGACGAATTTCTTACTCTGACCCCTGAGTTCTATACATGCGAAGTGGGAGAAATTATCTGAACAGGCTGTTGGCCGATTACCTCATGGCTGTGCTTGCGCTGGGTCTCATTGGTGTTCTTGCGGGCTGTACCGAGACGGATGTCAGTCAGGAAGTGTTGCGCGATGATGAGGTGGAGCAGGGCGAGGCTACCCGGGCAAGCTTTGAGAAGCTGGTGGAAGCGTACCGGACCGCGTACGTGGCCCGCGGCGCCCACGCCAAGGCCCATGCCTGCCTGCGGGCTTATTTCGATGTGCAGCCCGATATCCGCAGCGAGTTTCGTTACGGTGTATTCGCCGAGCCGGGCAGGCGCTACAGGACCTGGGTGCGCTTTTCCAACGGCCACTACGACCTGGAAACCAGCCCGGATTACAAGAACGACGCCAGGGGCATGGCGCTCAAGCTGATGGGGATTGACGGGACCCCTCTTGAACAGGACGGTGTGAACGGCCGGGTACAGGACTTCCTCATGGCGAACACGCCGGTGTTTTTTGTCAGGAACATGCCAGATTACAATTCTTTCATCGCCAACCCGGAAGACCTGAAGGATTTTTTCTTTCCCGGCTGGAACCCGTTCAAATGGCGCATCAGGGAGGTGTCTGCGGGAAAACGGGTGCTGTCACCGCCCCCTGCGAGCGTGCTCGACCCCATGTATTTCAGCATTACGCCCTACAAGCTGGGATCCCGCAACATCAAGTTCGCGGCGCGGCCCTGTCACGCACGTGACGCGCAGGAGCCGGTCATCGATGAGAATACCGGGGCTGATTTTTTGCGGGATCAACTGAGCGCGGAACTGGGCCGGACGGGAGCCTGTTTCATCTTCCAGGTGCAGGTCCAGCGCCCGGATGCGGATGGAATGTCCCTGGATGATGCGACCGAAGCCTGGGCGGAGGAGGATGCCCCGTTTGTGCCGCTGGCGACAATAAGCATTCCCCGGCAGGATTTCCTGGGCGAGGAACAGGCACAATTCTGTGAAAACCTGTCGTTCGCGCCCTGGCATGCCCTGCCGGAACACCGTCCCGTGGGACAATTGAACCGCTTGCGAAGGCATGCCTACCCGGCCTCGTCGGGATACCGCCATGAACAGAACGAGGCGGAGATACCGGACGCGCTTGCCTACTGGAAATCGGGAAATTTGAGGTCGGAGTAAGAACTCAGGGGTCAGAGTAAGAAATTCGTCAGAATTTTTACTCTGACCCCACATATCCCGACGAATTTCATGCTCTGACCCCGGCGATTTATGACCCCAGGCTATCGGCTTCCTTGAACGGCAGGTGGGTTTTCAAGGTACTGACATAGGCATTCATCTGCGCGGTTTCCTGCTGCAGGTAGTCGTCAACGGCATTACGGAAGCCGGTATGCTGAATCCAGTGGCCGGAAACCGCCAGGAACGGTTCAAATCCCCGATACAGTTTATGCTCGCCCTGGACACCCGCATCGACCGAAGCCAGCCGGTTTTCAATACAATACTCGATGGTCTGGTAGTAGCACAGTTCAAAATGCAGGTTCGCCAGGTACCTGTCGCAACCCCAGTGCCTGCCGTACAAGGTGGTGTCGCTGAGCATGGCGAATGCGCCGGCGACATGCTCATTGCCCTGTTTTGCCAGTATCAGCAAGGTATTGTCCGGCATCGCCGTACTCAGGTGGTGAAAGAAGTCCAGTGTCAGGCGGGGGCTGCCCCAGCGCCGGTGAAACGTGCTGCAGTAGAACCCGTAGAATACGTCCCAGTGTTCCTCGGTGATGTCCGCGCCGCGCAGGCGGGCGATTTCCAGGTTCTCGTCCCGGACCGTTCTGCGTTCACGCTTTATCTGCTTGCGCCGCTTTGACGTCATGCCTTGCAGGAAGTCGTCGAAGTCCTCGTAGTCGCGGTTATGCCAGTGGAACTGGCAGGTATGGCGCAATAACAGGCCGTTGTCCGTCAGGATTTCCAGGTCGTCCTCCTCCGTGAACAGGCAATGGAATGAGGACAGGCGGGAGCGTTCCGCCAGTTCCGCCACTGTCCTGATGATCAGGGACTTGATAGCGCGGTCCCTCCCGGCGGAGCGGTCGAGGAGAATGCGCGGGCCACACACGGGGGTGAAGGGGATGGCCGATACCAGCTTGGGATAATACCTGCCGCCGGCCCTTTCAAAGGCGTCGGCCCAGGCCCAGTCAAACACGAACTCCCCGTGCGAGTTGTCCCTGATATAAAGCGGCATCGCCCCCAGCAGTTTGTCTGCGGATGTCACCAGCAGGTGGCAGGGTTCCCAGCCGTGCCCTTCCAGGCACCCGAAACGTTCCAGGCCGTTCAGGAAATCATATTTCAGAAACGGGTTGCCGTTGCAGTCCAGCCGATCCCATTCTGCCTTGTCAACCTGGTCAAGGCTCCGGGTCTGCCTGATGGTAATTTCCATGTACGCGGGATTGGGTTCATCATACCGGCCGGGGAAAGGCCGGTATCCAGTTACAGGGATGTGATTTAACGTATCGCCCGCAGGGCGACTCTTTGTTACTCTCCACCCTTGGTGTACAGCGGGAACGGCATGATGTTTTTCCCGCTCTCGTCATATTCCACTATCTTGGCGGCGCCCTGCTTGTCCATTTCGTCGATGCGTATCACCGAATGCATGGGGATGTAAGTGCGGGTGACGTGGCTGAACTCGGTTTTCAGGTTTTCTTCCGTCGGATCGACCACCAGTGAGTTTTTTCCGCCGAATACCAGTTGTTCCATTTCGATAAAACCAAACATGGCGCCCTGATGGACATTGCGCGCATACATTTCATAAATTTTGCCCTGGTTATGAAATATGACTTTGTAGATCGGCTTCTTTGACATCGTTACTCGCACATTGTCGTGGGACACAAAGTCTAGCATATATCAATGTTGTATTATAATGGAACACTTAATCGACCAGCTTCAGGTTGTTCCCTTCAGGCGACACGTTTACTTCAAGAAATGCTCCAGGTTAAACCGCTACGGCGCTCGCTGCCTTTCCTGCGCCCCTATACCGGCAGGATACTGTTTGCGCTGGCCTGTCTGACGACCGCAGCGCTGGCCGCGCTGGCCATGCCGGTCTCCATCAGGCTGGTAGTGGATTACGGCTTTTCCGGCGCCAACGGCCAGTCCATAGACATCTATTTCATTGCGCTGCTGCTGTTGTCCGTAATTTATGCGATTTCCTCCTCGTTGCGCTATTACACGGTGATGTGGATCGGTGAGCGGGTGGTTGCTGACATCCGCTCCGCGGTGTACAGGCACGTCATACGCATGGATCCCACGTTTTTCGAAGTCACCAAGTCCGGCGAGGTACTGTCCAGGTTGACCACGGACACCATCCTGGTCCAGTCGGTGGTAGGCGCCGGCGTTTCCATCGCCCTGCGCAGTTCATTCATCCTGGCGGGCGGTCTGGTTATGCTGTTCATCACCAGCGCCCGGCTCGGCATACTGCTGTTCGGTCTGTTGCCCATTGTGGTGATCCCCGTCCTGATCTACGGCAGGAAGGTGAGGAAGCTGTCACGGGAAACCCAGGACCGGGTTGCCGATTCCAGCGGCATTGCCGGGGAAGTGCTGAATTCCATACAGGTCGTTCAGGCCTTTACCCTGGAAACCCTGCAGAACCGCAGGTTCAGCGACGCGGTGGAGCGCTCCTTCGTTGCGGCGAGGCGGCGCCTGTCCGTCGGGGCGTTGTTATCCGGCCTTATCGTGTTATGCGCGTTCAGCGCAATCGTGGTCGTGCTGTGGACCGGCGCCCGTTACGTTATAGACGGCAGTATCAGCGCCGGCACGCTGGTGCAGTTCCTGTTTTACGCCACCCTGGTCGCCGGCAGCACCACGGCGATAGGGGAGGTCTGGAGCGACGTGCAGCGTGCCGCCGGCGCCATGGAGCGGGTGATGGGCATCCTGGACAGCCGGCCCGCCATCACCAGTTCCGCCGACAGCCTCCCGTTTCCCGCCGGCGGCAGTAATCATGTCGTCATGGACAACGTCAGCTTCAGTTATCCCAGCCGCCCCGGGCAATTGGCCCTGGACGGGTTTTCCCTGGATATCACTCCCGGTGAAACGCTGGCGCTGGTGGGTCCGTCCGGCGCCGGCAAGAGCACGGTGTTCCAGCTGTTGTTGCGGTTTTACGATCCCCGTTCGGGCGCAATCCGGTTCGATGGTATCGATATCCGGGATGCGGACTTGCGCGGCCTCAGGAAACGGATCGGCATCGTGCCCCAGCAGACGGTCCTGTTTGCCGGCAGCGTGATGGAAAATATCCGCTTCGGCAGGCCTGACGCGACAGATGATGAAGTCGTCGACGCGGCAAAAGCGGCCTATGCGGACGGTTTCATCAGGCAACTGCCGGAGGGCTACCGGACGTTCCTGGGGGAGAAAGGCGCGCGCCTGTCAGGCGGCCAGCAACAGCGCATCGCCATTGCCCGGGCCGTGTTGAAAGACCCGCCGCTGCTGCTGCTGGACGAGGCGACCAGCTCCCTGGATGCTGAAAGCGAGAACCTGTTGCAGCAGGCCTTGCAGAAGCTGATGGCAAACCGTACGGTCATCGTGATTGCCCACCGCCTGGCCACCGTGAAAAAGGTTGACAGGATCATCGTGATGGAACGGGGCAGACTGGTTGACAGCGGCGACCATGACAGCCTGATCGCCGGGGGTGGTATTTACGCGCGGCTTGCGGAACTGCAGTTTGATTGAACAATCTCCATAGGAGGATGTGTTATGGCCAGAGTTAACCTGCAACAACTATGTTGCGGCAAGAGAATTATCTCGCTGTTTCTGACAGGTCTTGTCGTTGCCGCATCATACGGAGCAGACGGGCCGGAGAGCCCATGCCACCAGTTCTACCCCAATGTCCCTGGTGAAACCCTGCTTGATAATGACACTGTTGTAGTGCAGAGATTTGTCATTCCGCCCGGGCAATGGGAAGGTGTCCACGCACATCCGCCGAATCAGCTTTATATCCATGTTAAGGGTGGTGAGTGGACGGTTCGTTTTGGAGATAAAATTGAGACTTCGGTATCGCCTGATGGTGAGATTGGCTGGAGCGACGAAGGGCTTGGGCTGGATGCGGATCACGAGTCTCAGAATTCCGGAGATCAACCGATCGATCTGATCTGGGTTGCCGTAAAACCGGGTTGCATGGCAAGCCCATGAGAGGGCATTCTGATTGAATTCTGGTAAAATTCAACTTTACAGTACCCAAGAAACTACCAGGGGTGAATATAATGAAATTATTGAATAGCCTCATAACTGTTCCTGCTGTTACCCTGTTATCCCTGTCAATCTGCGCATTCCAGCCGGTCGCACAGGAATCAGGTTCTGCTGCAGATGACGAGATTGAAGAAATCGTTACCATCGGCACTCGTTCCCAGGACCGCGCCGTTGAAGACAGCCTGGTTCCGGTAGATATCATTACTGCGGATGACCTGGTCAGATCGCCTAATATTGCCGGAGAACTGGGTGGCTTGTTACAGGCTGCCGTTGCTTCTTTCAGCATGCCGCGCCAATCCAATTCCGGCCAGACCGATATCGTCAGGTCGGCCCAGTTAAGGGGTTTGAGTCCGGACCAGGTGCTGGTCCTGGTCAATGGAAAGCGGCGCCATGTCAATTCGGTCATCAGTACCGAATCGAAGGTGGGCAGGGGCAGTGCGGCAGTGGATTTCAATAATATCCCCACCAGTGCGATTGAACGCATCGAGGTATTGCGGGATGGCGCAGCGGCCCAGTACGGTTCGGACGCCATTGCCGGGGTCATTAACATCGTCCTGAAAGATAATGCCGAAGGAGGAGATATCTCGGTTTCGTACGGGGGTCACATCACTGAACTGGAACCGGTTGACAAGGATATCACGGACGGAGAAACAGTGACTGTCAGTGCAAACCATGGGTTTTCCTTCGCCAACGGTTTCCTTAACCTGAGTGTGGAATACCGTGACAGGTCGTCAACCAACCGGTCAAGTTTCGACCAGTTGCCGACGATTGGCTTTGCTGAATTCATCGCGCCGATCCCTTCCAGCGGGACACCTGAAGCAGCCCCGAATGATGCCCTGGCAGGCATGCGGAACTATCGGGAAGGCGATGGTGAATCGAGTGACATAAACCTGATGTATAACGCCGGTTTCGATCTGGATTCGGGATTTGAGTTATACAGTTTCGGGAGTTACTCGGAGCGTGACGGAGAAGGCTACAATTTCTTTCGTTACCCGGTCAGCGCAAATAACGTGATTTCAGTCTATCCCAACGGGTTTATGCCGATAAGTGAAGCAGATATCACCGACTTCTCCGTAGCCGGCGGTATCACCGGCGAGTTGTCCGGCGGCTGGCTGATTGATGCGAGCGTAGTACATGGATTCAATGAGTTTTCCGACGGGGTAAAGAACACTATAAATTCATCCCTGGGTGAGGCCAGTCCGACTGAATTTTACCGGGGCGAGTATGAATATTCGCAGACCGTGCTGAATTTTGATGTTTCCAGGGGGATGGAGTTGGGGGCTATCCCGGTAAATTCTGCCGCCGGCGTGGAGTTTCGATTTGAGGATTACAGCACAAAGGCGGGCGACCCGGAATCCTATATCGCAGGGACCGCCGTAGCCTGCGCAGTCTGTATCACCTTCGGCAACAGCGATACGGCCAAGATCGGGGCGCAGAGCGGTCCGGGATTGACGCCGGCTGATGAAGTCGACGAGGATCGGTTTTCCTGGTCCGCCTATATAGATCTGGAGTTTGATATTACTGAAGATCTCCTGTTCTCCGTGGCGGGCAGATTTGAAGATTACGATGATTTCGGCGATACGGTTAACGGTAAGGCTGCGGCCCGGTATGAACTGTTCCCGGGCTTTGCCGTTCGTGGAAGTGTCAGCACCGGATTCAGGGCGCCTTCTCTTGCACAGGCTTTTTTTACCGGCACGACGACCAGTTACGGCACCGGCGGCGCGCTGGTAAGAACATTGAGTCTGCCCGTGACTGATCCCATCGCGCGGGAGAATGGAGCGCAGGCTCTTGATGCCGAGGAATCACTGAGCATGAGCATCGGTTTTACCTGGCTTCATGATAGCGGTATGAGTCTGACCTTTGATTACTTCGAAGTGGATATCGATGATCGTATTGCGCTGTCCCAGAATATACCTGTAGACGGTGTGCCCGGTGTTGGCGGAGTGCGGTTTTTTACCAATGTTGCAGACACGGAAACCACCGGGTTTGATGTGGTTGCGTCCTACCGGCACGAGGGCTGGAGCCTCTCGGTTGCGTATAACAACACCGATACTGATATTGTCAATAACCCGAACCGGGTGATTATGGGTATCGAAGAGCAGAACACCTACGAGACGGCAGCACCGGAAGACAAGTTGATCCTCACCGGTTCATGGTCCAACGAAACCATTTCCGCCCTGGTGAGGGCGACGCGTTTCGGTGAAACGGAACGGATATTTGATTTCGGCGGAGGTTTTGAGCCGCAGCAGGTCTATGGCGCCGAATGGTCTGTCGATGCCGATATTGAATATGCGATTAATGATAACTGGAGTATTTCGGCAGGGGGTAATAATCTGCTTGATGAATACCCTGACTTATCGATATTCGACATCAGCTATTTCGGCAATCTGCCGTACGATGTTCTCTCACCTATCGGCGTTAATGGCCGCTTCGTTTACGTGAGGACAAATTTCAGTTACTAGGAGAAAATTTTTTCCTGTTTCATAATCGTACAAGCGGGGATAACATGTCCGGCCTGGCAAGAGTGGTCTTATTGTTTCTTTTTCCAATAGCTGTTTGCGCCGCCGCGGAAGACTTATCAAGCCCTGATTGTGAATTGTTCTACGCGGTATTCCCGAACAGGGACGCGGCCGGCCAGGTCGAGGGAAAAGTGTTTGACGCGGTTTCCGGATTGAACTGGGAACAACGCAAAGCGCTGTCCCGGACCGAGAGTAAACGTCTTGAATCAATCCTTGCTGTCAGCCCCGGTCTTGTCAACAGGATAAAGTTCGGGGATATCCTGGTTACCCAGGGCGGCTACCAGGGTGTATCCGGCATTTCCATCAATGCCCGCCTCAACCTGGTCGCGGATGCTGCCGGCAAAGACGTTATTTCCCTGGCATCAATGATCGGGTATATCTATTTTCAGGACAGCGTTCTTTTGTTGTGCCACGTGCCCGTTGATAAAGGTATAAAGCCTGCCGTCATACACACTGTCCTCGACGCCGGCAGTAAGGACTACCTGAATCCGGTATCCGCGCGGTTACTGTTCGGCATGATGATGGGATACCTGAACAGGGTAGAATCTGTTGGCTATACCTATGAGCAGGCCAACGATATCTTTCGCGTACTGGAATTCGATCGGGCGGACCAACCCAAGAAAAAGGCATTATCGAGCATTGCCGGGCATTTGGATGATTTGTCAGGCGGCAAGGTGAAACTGGATATATGGAGCGCCGACGTATTTGCGTTTTCCACGGGAAATAAATGGAAGGAATTTCCGCAGGGAGGTAACTACGTCAGGCGTTTCCCCGGCGACGTGGACAAAGAGTTGATAAAGGCAGAACAAGTGGTGTTTATCAAAAAGCTGGGAAGAGAGTATATTCCGCATCAAACACGGTAGCCGGGGCTACAGTCAAAATTCCGGGTATGCTCTCCAATCGTCATTCCGGGCTTGATCCCCAAACGTTATTCCGGGCTTGACCCGGAATCCAGTAAACAAACAAGCGCCGCAGGCGCACCTTATAACACCGTCATTCTACATACGGAATAAACCGTCCCAGGATAATCACTCCAACCCAAAATATAAGAGACAGCGTGGAAACCGTCTTGATGGCCGCCCCCGGGTCTTGCCCTCCTGCCGGCCCGGCATCCCTGTGTACGGTCAGAGCGAAGTACAGCGCGTTCAACCCGGCCAGGATGATAAACAGCATCTTAATCCTGAAGGCAATGTTCGGGTAATAACGGAACGGGTCGCTGAAAAAGAACATAGTTCCCGTCACCAGGTTGATGCCGAAACCGGCCAGGGCCAGGGGCAGGAACCGGTACACCGCGGCAACCGGGAAGTTGCGGACGAAGCCCAGCAGCCTGCAATCCACCACCAGCAGGGAGCCGATGAGCAGCGATAACCCCATGAAATGCAGGATCTCAGCTACGGGAAACAGCCAGACGCTGTCCCGCATCACCTGGCCCAGCGCCGAGGTCTCGATACTTAGCAGGAGATCGTACACAGGCTTACGTCCCGTTCCCGAACTCGATATAGGCGATGAGCCGCCCGGCGATAATCACGCCGGCCCAGAACGCCAGTGAGCAGCCCGCAACCAGTTTCGCCCCGGCGGGCATCCCGCTGCCGTCTCCCGGCACAGAAGCAGCTTCCCGCAGCGCCCGCACAAGCATCCATAACGACACGGCGCCCAGGGTGATAAGCGATATCTTGATCCAGAACACAGGGTGGTAGAAGAACTTCACGGGGTCGCCCGAGAATAGCGCCAGGCCGGTCACGACGTTCAGGACAAGCCCGGCCCAGGCGACGGCGGACAACCGGGCGAACATCGTGAGGGACACGGCGCGGGCAAACCCGAGGATGCGGAGACATATCATCGTTACCGTCCCTGCGGCTACGGCCATCCCCACCGCATGGCAGGCCAGCACGATCGGATACCCCCAGATGGACCCCGCCACCCAGGTCCCCGGGGCGCTGTCTTGCAACCAGATCAAAAAGTTCATGAAAAAGAATGAGGGTTTTACCTGGCGTAGCAGGTTCCCGTCAATGCCAGGGCGACACTGATAACCAGGCCGGTAAAAGCCTTGAAGGCATCCTGCCGTCAAAAAAGAAGGTATCATATCAATAAAACCACTCACGCGAATGACAATGTGACTTCTGGGATATAAGTATGACAGGAACACGCGATGTCTCCGGCTGGCGTTCCCGGTTCCCCGAACTCGGGGTTGAACCGCTCTCTATCGAGCCAATCGTATCGGGTGACCTGTTTGAACTTGAGCGGGAGAGAATTTTCAAGCGGGTATGGCTGAAAGTCGGCCGGGTAGAGGAATTACCCGGACCGGGCTGTTTCAAGGTCAAGCGGATCGACGTGGCCGGGACGTCTGTAATCCTGATCCGGGGCAAGGACAGTACCATCCGGGCATTTCATAACGTCTGTCCGCACCGCGGCAATCGCGTGATCCCGGAAACGGACAACGAAACCTTCGGCAAGGCGCGGGCGGATTACCTGACCTGCCGCTTCCACGGCTGGGTGTTTGACAGCACCGGCGCGGTCCGCAACGTGCCTTCCCTGGAGAAATTTCCACCCTACTTCGACCAGTGTGATTATGGATTAAAGCCGGTCTCATGTGACGTCTGGGAAGGCTTTATCTTTATCAACCTTAACCCTGAACCGCGCCAGGGTCTGATCGATTATCTTGACGGGATGGCGTCACACTTCGCCGGTTACCCGTACCACGAGGGTACGGCCCATTACCGTTACACCGCGGAGTTCAACTGTAACTGGAAAGTTGCCCTGAATGCGTTTACCGAGGCCTACCACGTAGAGACTATTCATGCCAACACCTTGCCCTGGTACGCCAAAATAGATCACGAAGACCTGAAGTTTTTTGGCCCTCACAGGACATCGACGTTGTACATGCGACTGGTTGAAGGGGCCAAGGTAGCCGAGCCTGCCCCGATAGACGGGTTGGCCTTGAGGATAATGCAGAACTCGCCGCGGCAACGGTTCGTCATGGATAAATTGCCGGCTGATATCAATCCGGACAGGCGCGGGAATTTCCTGTTTGAATTGCCCACCTTCTTTCCCAACTTCATAATACACGTCTATTCGGGGGGTGGCGGTGACCCCGGCATGCTGTATTTCACACACCAGTTCTGGCCGTTGGCGGTGGATAAAACCCTGTGGGAGACCACCCGTTACTGGCGGACTGCGGCTAATGCGAGCGAATATTTTGCCATCGCCTATGCAAACGCCATCCACAGGAATGCGCACCTGGAAGATACGGCAACCATGGAAGATACCTTCGCAGGTCTGCAATCGGGTGTGCTGGAGCATATGCCGTTGATGGATGACGAAGTCATGCTCCGGCACCAGGACCAGGTGTGGCATGAATACATGGGCCTTGAGAAGAACCGGACATGACTGAGCAATATCGCTTACCCTCCCGGTTCACTGAACTCGAAAACCTGGCGGAAAGATGGGCCCTGCCGACGGAAAACCAGCGCTCGGCCAAACGCTGGTCGGCTTCAGCGGAGGAGTTTCAGGAATTCTACGATGCGATGGTCCCTCTCATCAGTGAGATACTGGCTTACCTTGATCAGTTCTCACTGGATGAAATGCCTGAAGATGCGTTAGCACTCTTTCACCTGTCACTGGCGTTGGCCGAATCAGCGCCCCATGTCGAATTCTACAAAGGCGCGGCAAAAGTCCCCCACAGTTTTGACGCGCGTCGCATGCTGGCAACAAGGGGGGATGCGCCCGACCCCAATCATGATATGAGTCCGGCGCAACTGGCTACGTTTAAACCCCAAGCGCCTTAGCGCACAAATATGTAAGAGAAATTGTTATTATTCGAAAAAATACCATACAAATTGACATATCTTTAACAAAAATGATGGGTTGATAACCCTGTTCCGCCTCTATTGCCCCTGTGCTACTATTACTCTTTCAACCTGATATTGCCATGTTCAGAGCCTCATAGCGACGCCAATACGGCGTTGCAGCCCTTGGCAAGGACTCGCCATTCCCGGCGGGCTGCGCCTTGTCTTGACGCCGCTATGTGGCTCTGAACATGGCAATATCAGGTCGAAAGAGTAATATAGTTCTCCATCAGGAGAGATGGCCGAGTGGCTTAAGGCGCACGCCTGGAAAGTGTGTATACGTTAATAGCGTATCGAGGGTTCGAATCCCTCTCTCTCCGCCAGAATGTAACGGTCCATACCGGACACGTGGGTAACAAACACTCGAAATAATATTAGTTGTCATATGACAACCACGGTGCTATATTAACATTCTGACTACAACCATTAGAGGAAGTAGATGCAACACCCCTATAAGGAGATTGATGCGGTCATTCGCTACGCGAAATCAAGGGGATGGATTGTAAAACAAGCCGGCGGTCATGCCTGGGGCATATTGATATGCCCGCAGAACAGCGTTGATTGCCGATGTGGACAGTTTTGTCGGATGTCGGTCTGGAGCACTCCGAAAAATCCCGGCAACTTTGCCAGAAGACTGAGACAAAAGATCGACGGTTGTATCTATGGGAATGTTGATGAGCAGGAATAATCAAGATGACGAAGACTTTTGACTTTACATTGACATTTTCAATCTTGAAATACGGTTCCAATCCGGAGAATGACCTGGATGCACTATTTGAAGCGGGTTGTGATGACGCAATAGTTGGAACCGGAATGCCGGGTTCTATTGCATTGAATTTTTCACGTGGTGCAAATTCGGCAGAAGATGCAATTCAGCAAGCTGTACGTGACGTCCGCAAGGCAATTCCCGATGCGGAATTGATAGAATTAAGGCCCGATCTGGTCGGCATTTCCGATATAGCCGGATTACTTGGTTGTTCACGTCAGAACATTAGGAAACTGGCTACGAAAGGCGGTTTAAATTTTCCCAGACCCACTGTTTCCGGAAGTGTCCCTCTCTGGCATTTCTATGAAGTGGCAAACTGGTTGCTCAAGAACTCCAGGACAAAGATTAAACCAAAGGAGGAGGATGTCGAGATCGCAAAAGTAACCTTTCAGAAAAATCTGGAGGTCCAAAGAAATCGTTATCAGGTACTCGCAAATTGATGGTGGGCTGGTGATATTTAACAAACAGCTAAGTCAATATACAGGGGATTACCAGGCGAGCTGAGCATCAAGTATGTCTTTAATACCGAGGCACAGGATGTGCCGAGTCAATGGCTTAAAGCGCACGCCTGGAAAGTGTGTAATCCCTCTCTCTCCGCCAGAGGCGTTTCCCGTCAAGCCGTACTCCTTGCAATATTGCCCGCAATGTTTTATAAGCAGTTTATTATTTACTGCTTATAAACTACCCGGGTTAAACAATGCGCCACACGTCCCTGATGCCCAGCGCCCAGGTTGCCTATTCGGACCTGCTCGCCGCTGTTCTTACGGCGACCATCCCGGACAGGGGAATCAGTTATTTTACGCGACGGGTGAATAATCGTGACTACTGGTACCTGCAACACGTGGTGGGCAGTGACAAGCGATCCCTGTATCTCGGGCCGGATACTGCGGAGTGGCGCCGACTGATTGACCGGTGCAAACAGCAGCAGGATGAGGACAGGCCGGCGCGAACGAGCAGAAAGCAGATAGTTGCCGTCTGCGCCGCCTCAGGCCTGCACACCCTGACGGCCACCGAGGGACGCGTGTACGAGGTGCTGGCACAGGCCGGGTTGTTTGCGGCGGGCGCCGTGGTCGTCGGCACGCACGCGTTCCTCCACATCGGCAACATGCTGTGCGTGCGTTGGGAGAAGCCCGCGGCACAGACCCTGGACATCGACATCGCCCATAGTCAATCCATCAGTATTGCCTCGCCGGATGATGAGGGCATACAAGGAATCCTTGACGAAGCGGGCATGGGTGTTCTCCCGGTTCCTGCGCTCAACGCCAAACACTCGTCAACGAGGTTCAGGTTGAGAAACAGGGACGTGACAGTATCCTTGCTGACGCCCATGCTGGGCAAGCCATCCGGCAAACCGGTTCTGCTCAGTGGACTGAACGCGGCCGCAGAGCCGGTGCGCTATTTGGATTACCTGTTGGACAACAGCCAGCCGGCTGCCGTACCGATCAGCGATGGCCTGCTGGTCCGGGTGCCGGACCCCGCCAGGTTTGCCCTGCACAAGCTCGCCGTCTCGCAACGCCGCCAAGCGGCCTTTGCCGCAAAAAGCCGTAAAGACATCGCGCAGGCCGCGGCGGTGCTGGAGGTCTTGAATGACCTGCGCCCGGGCGATGTCATTGCGGCGGGGGAAGCCGCCCGGCTGCAGGGCGAGAGGTTCGTCAACCAGATTCTCGTGGCTGCAAAGCGGCTTGACGACGGTCTGGGCATGCTGGTGCGCGAAGCCGTGGAAACGCCTCAACAGGCAGTGCCGAAGCTTGGCGGATCGTAACGCACCATAGGCACTATCTGGCTCTCCGCCAATTTTCCCCGGGTCCCCACATTCGATTGTCCCTTCCTGAATTCTGTGAGTAAAATGTCAGATACCCCAACCTTTGAAGGTGTGTCATGAAAAAGCATCGGTCAGCCAGTCTTTTTTTATTCTCCCTCCTGTTTATTCTCTCCTTCGGCAACCCTGCCGCCGATGAAGCGGAACAACCGGTTTCTCTCGAACAGCAGGTTGAGGGACTCTGGATGTACACCGGCCTGGTTACCCCGGACGGCGAGGAATTGCCGCTGGAAGGTGTATTCCTGTTCAGGAACGGCGTTTTTGTGCAGTACGCCCAGTACACCGGTGAGTCGTCCCGTGAGCAGGGCGCGATGGCCCATGCGGGCCCTTACTCGGAAGGTAACGGTTTCATCCACCTTGCGGCTGAACAGACCATCAGCACGGCGCCGTCAGAATCCCCTCCGCTTAATTACCGGGGGCTCACGGAGCACGAGGTTGATGTCAAGCGCACGGGTGATGAACTGACATTATCCTTCATGCGTAGTGGAACGATGCAAAAATTTGTGTTGGCAGGACCCGGTGAGGGTAGGGTGTACAAGCTGGAAAACGGCGCGCTGGCCCTCGTTGATGGTTATCTGATCCTTGTCAACGGTGATGAAAACGGTGTCGAAACCGGGTATGGCCGCTATGAAGCGGAAAATGACGCCATCAGGCTTAATACGGCCTACTGGACCTCAGCGAATCAGTCTTCAGCTTCCAACACCAACAATACCGGCATGAATGCCACGTTCGACGGTCAGAGCCTGACCCTGGAAGACGGCCGGCGGTTTCACATCCTTTCCCCAGCCCGGCACGAACTGGAAAAAAAGACGTGGAAGGAAGTCGAAGCAGCCCTGAACAGTGGGATAACCACCGCAATTATTACTATCGGGGCGACTGAGCAGCATGGGCCGCAACTGGCCCTGGCGACCGATTCAGCCTCCGGCGACTGCCTGGCGCGCATGGTTGCGGAACGGGTAGGGCAGGCCCTGATCACGCCCAACATCCGGGTCGGCATCTCTCCCCATCACATGCATTTTGCCGGGACGATCAGCGTGAGGAAACCGATACTCAAATCCCTGGTCTACGAATACGTCCACAGTCTCGCCTGGCACGGGTTCCGCCACATCGCCATTATCCCGACCCACGGCACCAACTTTCCCATGGCCGGGGAACTGGGGGAAGAACTTCGCGTACTCTATCCGCATGTGAACATTTTTTCCTACTCAGATGCCGATGCCTACCTTGGGTCGGCGGCCGTTATCTCGGAACGCCTGGGAATCGACCCTGCAATGGCCGGCACGCATGCCGGCCTGTCGGAAACAGCTTTTATGCTGGCTTGCGAACCGGAACTGGTTGACCTGGAGAGCGCCGAACAGGGCTTCATGGGCGATGCCATGGCGATGGGTGAAAAACTCAACCGCGACGGCACCCACAGCATCTCGCCGATAGGCGTCCTGGGCGACCCGCGCGGCGCCACTGTCGAAGCGGGCAGGGAATACCTGGAAAGCCGGGCTGCGCTGCTTGCCGACTTTGTGATGGAACGGCGGGAGGGTTGGACGCCGGAAATCCCGGGCGACCTGCCTTACGGCGGACTGCCGGAACCGGAAGGCGACCTGGCGGACGCCATCAAAACCCGCCGGAGTGGAGACTTCGACGCGGCACGGCAAATGCTGCAGGAGAAACTGCAGGGACAACCCGGTGATCCCATGATAATCCTGGAACTGGCCAGGACCGATACCCTCGAGGACGAGATCGATTCGGCCAGGGCAAGCCTTGAGGCGTTGCTTGCCGAAACAACCGGCAATGAGACGCTGGAGATGATTCACGACGAACTGGCGCTGATTTCCACCTACCAGGGCAGGTTTTCCGAGGCCGCAGAGCACAAGCTGGAAGCCAAACGTCTCCGGGGCCTGCGTAACGATCCGGCGGGTGAGGGGCTGAAGCTGTTCTACATCGCTTACTTCCAGGCCGAAACCGGCCGGGTCGATGAAGCGATCGAGAGCTATGGGCAGGCTCTGGAACTGGCGCGGGACCCCAGTGACATCAATCTTGATATCGAACACCTGGTCGGCCTGGCCCTGGTCAAGAAAGGGCGACTGCTCGATGCCGCCCAGCGCCTGCGGGTGATCGGCGACTCCGTGAACGACCCCGAATTCCGCTCTCATATCCGCCGCTTCTATCACCTGAACGGCGAAATCCTGCTGCAACTCAACCGGCCGGAAGATGCGGCCATGAACTTCCAGGCTACCTTGAAGATATACGACCATCCTCTATACCGTGAGAGCATGGCCCGGGCAAAGTGGCAGGCCGGAGACCTGGAGGGCGCCATCGCCGAAATGGAAAGGCTGGTAACTCTTACCGACGCCAGGCTGGACATTCCCATCCATTATGTAAAAGCCCACTATCAACTGGGACAATTGTATGAAGAGCAGGGCGACGAGGACCGCGCCCTGGACTGGTACCGCCGCTTCCTGCAGTTCTGGGGGTCGAGCGACATGGATCTCGAGGAAATCCGGGAGGCGCGCAATAAATTATCGGTTGATTAAGACACTGTTGACTTAATCCGGGAAATCCTCAGGCAAGGCGAACGCAACGATGGCGTCGCTCAGTTCGGTTCCGAAGGTAGGATAACCACCTGCCGCAATGACAACAAACTGGCGGTTGCTCTCACCATGCAGATAGGTCATGGGCGTGGCATTGCCCGGCGCGGGAAGTTCGGCGCTCCATAATTCTTCGCCCGAATGGAGATCGTAGGCCCGGAGCCGGTTGTCGATACTCGCCCCGATAAAAATCAGTCCTCCCCCGGTAATGATCGGTCCGCCCTGGTTGGGTGAACCCCATTTTTTCGGTGAACGGAACAGCCCGAAACCGAACGGTTTGCGGCCGAAAGGGATTTGCCAGCGTATTTTCCCGCTGGAAGTGTCGATCGCCGTCAGGTTGCCCCATGGAGGCGGATTGCAGGGGATGCCGAGATCGGATACCAGGGTTTCCCGTATCCAGACGTAAGGCGTACCGGGCATCGGTGCAGCCGAGCTGCGCCCGGCTGTTTTTTGTTGCTCGCTCGACTCTTCAAGTTCCTTACGGGGCGCCAGTTTTTGCGATCTCAGGACATTCGTGGAATTGATGATTGCGAGGCCGGATTCCGGGTCATAGGCAACACCTCCCCAGTTGCTGCCCCCGGAGTCGGAAGGAAAAAGCACCGAGCCGTTAACGCTGGGCGGCGTATACAAGCCCTCATTTCTTAATGCCAGGATCCTGTCGCGGCACTGTTTCCTGTCCCAGGGTGTCAGCCCCCACGCATCATCCGCCGTGACGGATTGCGCTGTAAACGGCGGCGGCGCCAGCGGCGCCGGTTGAACGGGCGAGGATGTCTCGCCCTCCACGTCCGACTGCGGGACCTTCATTTCTTTCATCGGAAACAGTGGCCGGCCCGTAGCCCGATCCAGGATAAAAAAGAAACCGGTTTTCGTCGCCTGCAGGACGGCTTCTACCTTGCTACCGTCGCGGCCCAGTTCCACGAGGGCCGGCATGGACGGTAGATCGTAGTCCCACAGGTCGTGGCGTACCGTCTGGTACGACCAGACCTCTTCGCCTGTCAGGGCGTTCAGCGCCACTACGGCATTGCCGTGAGGGATGTGTTCGGAGCGGTGTTTTCCATACGGATCATGGCTGGGGCTGCCGGTCGGCAAAAAGACCCAGCCGCGCCGAGTGTCGATGGATATGGGCGCCCACGTGTTTGCGCCGCCAAGGGTGTCGCGCAAGTGTTCCGGTATCGGGTTCCAGTTCCATAACTCCCGGCCGCTGCGCACATCAAATCCCCTGACTATGCCGTCCGGCGCATTGGCCCATTCGCCATCAAGGATCGTGGCCCCGACAATCACCACATCCCGGTAAATTGCCGGTGGAGAGGTCAGGGAGATGCTGCCCTCACCATGATAGTCGAACGTATTCAGGTCGACCTGGCCGTTGTTGCCGAAGTCCTTGCACGGACTGCCCGTGTCTGCGTCAACGGCAACCAGGCGCCCGTCGCCGATGCCGCTCAACACGCGTTGACCGCAAACCTGCTCCCGGTCCGTTGTTGACTCTTCCGACCAGTACGCCACGCCCCTGCAATAACTCCCTCTTGAATAGGTATTCTTCCTGTCAATTCCCGGATCATGGCTCCATTCCTCGGCCCCGGTTGCCGGGTCCAGCGCGATGATGCGGTTAAACGGCGTGCATAGATACAGCCTGTCATTGGCCAGTATGGGGTTTACCTCCAGGGGGGTCACTGCCGTGCCGTCGGCGCCGTCCGAGACATCGCCGCTGTGGTATGTCCAGGCGACCTCGAGCTTCCGGACGTTATCCCTGTCAATCCGGCTGAGCGGCGAGTACTGGCCCCCTCCCGGAGCGCCGCCATAGGCGGGCCATCCATGCAGGGCGCCGTCCGCCGGTATATGACCCCGGCTATTGCCTGATTGCCCGCTGGTTTGCTCCTGCGATGGGAGATTACTGCTGCCTGCAAGTAAAATAACGATAATAACCGCATAATAAGTAATGCAGGTTCCGGCTTTCGCTAGTAACGGCGCAGGATTAAACATAAGGAATCTCTCAGGTATCCTCCCGTCGAACAATGGTAAAGTATATCGTGAATAAGTCCATTCACACCTATGGGAACCGGCAACCGTGAACCTGAACGGTTTCGATCATTTCTGGCAGCAGGCAGTGGATGTCATGTGGGGACTGCCGCTGGTTTTGCTGGTTGCCGGCTCGGCATTGTATTTCGCTTTTCTCTGCCGTTTATTGCCGTTCCTGCGCTTGCGCCATACTTTCAACCTGTTGCGGGGCAGGTACGACAATCCCGGCGACCCCGGAGAGATACCGCATTTCCAGGCGCTCTCATCTGCATTGTCCGGTACTATCGGCATGGGCAATATTGCCGGGGTGGCCATTGCCATCAGCATGGGCGGGCCGGGCGCCATCTTCTGGATGTGGATGGCGGGCTTACTGGGCATGTGCACAAAATTCTTCACATGCACGCTCGCCTGTATGTACCGGCGCCAGGACGAAGACGGCATTGCTCAGGGCGGTCCCATGTATTTTATCGAAGTGGGGCTGGGACCCCGGTTCAAGCCCCTTGCCCTGATGTTCGCCGTGTGCGGCATGATGGGTTGCCTGCCCCTGTTCCAGGCCAACCAGTTCGCCGGCCTGTTGCAGGCCGAGTGGGGTGTTGACCGGACGATTACCGGCACTGTCGCAATGGTTTTTGTCGGATCCGTGATCCTGGGCGGCATCAGGCGTGTCGGCGCCGCGACATGCCGGTTGGTGCCGCTCATGTTCGTGCTCTATTTTTTCTCGAGCATGCTGGTGATTGTCTCCCATTACGAGGTAATCCCGGCCCTGTTCGCGGAAATATTCAGCGCGGCCTTCGGCGGCCAGGCAGTGCTGGGCGGGGCGGTGGGGCTGACATTCAAGGAAGTACTGGTGACCGGGGTCAAGCGCGCCGTATTCTCCAACGAGGCGGGACTCGGCACCGAGGCCCTGGCCCACGGCGCAGCACAGACCAGGGAACCGATCCGGGAAGGCCTGGTCGCCATGACGGGCCCGTTCATCGATACGATTATTGTCTGCACCCTCACTGCCCTGGTGATACTCAGCGCAGGCGTCCCGCCATCGGGCAATGGCGTCGTGATGACGGCAGACGCCTTTGAGCAGACTCTGCCTTACCTGGGCAGCGTCGTCCTGCTGGTCACTTTTTCCCTGTTTGCCGTTTCCACCATGATCACTTATTCCTATTACAGCGTGAAATGTGCGCGCTATCTGCTAGGCAAACGGACCGGGAGTCAGTACGTATATGTTTACCTGTTGCTAATCCCTGTTGCCGCGAACTGGAGCCAGACTACGGCGGTCAATATTATCGACACGGCGTTTGCTTTGATGGTTATTCCAACGCTTACGGCGACGACATTGCTTGCACCGAAGGTTGTGGAGAGATGCGGCGTTATTTCAAGGAGTCAGGATGATGCTACGATATACTACGATTTCAGTTTCGAAATAAGTTCGATGTCATTCGACCCCGACCGCCCGCTATCGATATTCGCCTATGCCTATACCTCTGCGGTAGGCGTTGCGGTATTGATGTTCGGGCCGATCATTATCGGCGCCTACGTTGACATCGAAGGCATGACCGAGACGCAGGCCGGTTATCTTTTTTCCCTTGAAATGGCGGGTTATGCGCTCAGTTCAGCGCTTGTGTTTGCCGTCATCACCCGTGTTAACTGGCGTCATATCCTGCTTGCCGGGGTGTTCATCGCCGTGTTGGGCAATATCACCTCGATGTACTTGCACAGCTACGCTGAATTGGCCGGCTTCAGGTTCCTGGCGGGACTCGGCGCCGGCCTGTTAATGAATGTCACCATAATTTCCATCGGACTGACCAGGAATTTTGACCGTAACTATGGCTTCTGGGCAGTGACGCAGTTAATAGTTGGCGCTGCCGGACTGTATTTATTGCCCGGTCGGATATCAGAATATGGTCTTGCCGCGCCCTTCCTGGCAGTCAGCATTCTTGCGCTGCTCGTATTACCCCTGGCTGAAAGCTTCCCGGAACATGGCAGAGATGCCGGCGCCACGCCCGATAAAAATAACAGACTGCTCCTCGGCCTGACAGGCCTGCTTGGCATATTCATTTACTATGGCGGGCAGGCAGCAGTATGGGCTTATTTCGAGCGTATCGGTATGGCTGCGGGCATTGACCCCGGCAGCGCGGGAAGTATTCTGTCGGCCTCCATAGTGCTGGCTGTCTTCGGCGCGTCCCTGGCCACCTGGCTGGGGGACCGGCTGGGCCGCCGCCTTCCTGTCGCGGCAAGCATGGTATGTTCGGCAATCGGCATAAGTTTCCTGTGGGGCGTGCAATCCGTTTATCCCTATATTATCGCAGCATGCCTGTTTAACGCGGCCTGGTATTTTTGCCTGCCGTACCTGTCGGCGATCATCGCTAATATTGATTCAAACGGCCGGATGCTGGTAGGCCTTGCAATTGTGTTCCCGTCATCACTGTCCGCAGGCCCGGCGCTGGCAACATACGTACTGAATGATGCGGGCTACAGTCCGGTGCTCTGGATTGGCTTGCTATCATTACCCGTCGGATTAATAATTATGTGGAAAGCTGCCGCGAGGAACAGCGCATGACCCTGACGCATAACCAGTTCGTGACACCGGAACAACTCGCCAAAGTCAGCCTGCCTTTGGAAGAGGCCTGTAACCTGCCCCAGGCCGCCTACGTTTCAGAACATATTTTCAGGCAGGAGGCGGAACAACTGTTCCTGAAACACTGGGTCAATGTGGCCCACATCAGCCAGGTGCCGAATATCGGTGATTATCTGTGTGTCGATGTGTTCGACTATCCCCTGGTACTGACGCGCGACAAAAATAATGACATTCATCTTTTGTCCCGTGTCTGCCGGCACAAGGGAACACTGGTTGCCGCCGGCAGCGGCAATGCAAAATTGTTCGTTTGCCCTTTCCATGCGTGGACCTATGAACTCGACGGCCGGCTGAAAGCGGCGCCATTGATGGATAAGGTCAAAAACTTTGATCGGGAGAACTGCCGCCTGAAGGAAATGCGCACCGAGATCTGGGAAGGATTTATATTCGTCAATATCAGCGGTGACGCAGAACCGCTGCATGCCCAGTTGACGGGTTTACAAAAGATACTGGCAAACTGGCACATGGCCGACCTGGTCCCGGCCCATGAGGCCTTTTATTATGATCAACGCCAGAACTGGAAGATCAATTCTGAATCGTTTCTTGAGGCCTACCATCATCTCGGCGCCCATGTAGAAACGTTTCAGCCCACCTATCCGGCAGCCAACTCTTATCCAATCGAAAGCACGGGCAGGTATTCGGTTCTCAGCTTCGGGCCGGCGCAGGCCGCATCGGCAACCAATATTGACGGCGGTTTGGATCTGCCTTTTATCGAAACTCTCAGTGAGGCTGAACGGATGGAACCCATGGTGGTGTTCGTCTGGCCTAACCTGCTGCTGGGAATTGGCGCCGACCAGGTCGCTTATTACCGGTTAATGCCAACCTCTGCCGAAAGCCATGACCTCTGGCTGAATGACCTGATGCCGCGCAGCACGGTTGCAGACCCGGAACTCGAACAGGCGATCCGGGACCGCGTGCAATGGGCAAGGTCCGTGCATGAGAATGACGACATGCCCGCTTTTGCACGTTGCCAGTCCGGTATTCGCAGCCCGTTTTATGAGCAGGGCAGGTTGTCCGTCCCGTACGAACGTTGTCTCTGGGAGTTCAACCAGTGGTGGGCGGAACGGTTAGGCGAGCGAATTATAAAGGGATAGGAAATTCAAACCGCGTCGTTGCCGTTCCCAGGGGCCATTTATTCAGGCGTAACGAATATCGGACTCGACCAGGCCGTCGCCCCGTCTTCCTGCAACACGCGCACCCAGTACGCAGTTGTCTGCTCCTGTAATATCTCTTCTGTCCAGGTAAACGTAACCTTCCGGGGATAATCACTTCCCGTTTTTCTGACAACTATCTCCCGGTCAACGCCGCCTGCGGGGTAAACCAAATCCCTGTCACTTATTTCATTCAAGGGTATCTCCAGGTTGATGGTATTTGTTCCTTCGCCGGCATCATCAAATTGACTTCGTGAGTTAACCTCCGATTCAAACAATAATGCTTCACTACCCGGTACATCCAGGTCCAGGATCACGCCGTCCTCGTCTCCGGCGGTAAATGTATCGAAACGGATTTCATTTTTACTTTCCTGAACGAGTAACTCGGTAGGATAGTCGAGCCGGTACGGATAGCTCTCCTTAATCGTACCGCCTTTAACCTTTATGGTTCCCCGCCAGGTGGTTTGTCTCGCCCTCTCCCTTGACGCCGCGCCGCGCCAGATCAGTTTGATCCTGCCCCTGTTTTTTCCTGCTTTCGGTCTGTGGGTATAAGCTACCTCCGTACCGCGAAATACCTCTACGCGTTCGATACCTGCCGTGCCGCCGGTTTCCACGGTAAAAACGGGTGGTTCAGTCTTTTGAATTTCTTCACCGAGCCAGTGGCTACCGGTTTTGAAGCGCAGTTGCATACGTTCGCCGGTCGTGCCGTAGACGCGCCGCGCCTTGAAGGCATGCCACAGGTCCTGCCTGTCAAGACCTTCCGCATAAACGCAGGTTATGCCGCCGTGTACCGCAAAAAGGCGGTCACCGGGGATGGAGTCTCCGGGTTTGCCATACACATCGTCACTGCTTGCCGTAAACCCGGCTTTAAGGCCGCGGGTTAATGCTTCTTCAAGAAACCATTCGAATTGTCCATGGTCCGAATAGATTTCAATGAACGGCATCATTTCAGGATCAAAAAAATCCAGGTTGGCCCGGCGCCCGCCGATGTGCGGCATGAGGAACACCTTATCGGGAGTGAGCGACCTGATTAACGCATCAACCGTGTAGCGGTCCGTCCTGTGATCGTAGCCCCGCAGGTCCTCTTCCACGTAGGCGCTGCGATACAGCGGCTGCTGTTCCGCCAGGTATATGACGTTATGATCGCCACCCCGGCCGGTGGTCCCCGACCATTCATAACCGGGAAACACGATAAAGCGGCCAGGCTGGTTAAATTCCCTGCTGGTTTCCTGGATCCCGTCCCAGGTTGCACGGGTCAGGTGAAAATCATTAACGGCCCAGGACATGAAGTCGATGCCGGCAAAGCCGCGGGCATAGGAGGCATACTGATTGAGACTGGACGAACCGCGAATATGCTGGCCGTGCAAATCGCCGCAATACGGCCTGAGACCGGCATCATTTTTGACGGTCATTACATTGGTATGCGCAGACAGCTTGCCATTCTCGTGGTCCGAAAGTTTGATTATGTGTACTCCTGTTTCCGGGGCGATGATGTCTTCAAATCGATGATATCCTTCATCGTTTTCCGAAAAACGATACGTCTCAGGGAGGTTTCTGAATCCCTGCGCGGTAATCCGGACGGTCCCGGTGTAAGACTTGGCCGGGTTGCCCCATTGATCCTTGGCTTTGACCAGCAACCAGGTCTGACCGCCTGAGGTAACTTCAGAAGGCCACAGGGCTTCCAGCCTGACGGTTTCTCCACCGAGAATGCGTGTTCTGGGTGAATCTTTCACCCTCACAGGATTGACCGCATTCAGCGGATCGACCATGAAACGAAACTCATGGGCGAGATGCGATGTGATCGTGGGAGCCCGTATGCCGGGACTGCCGCCGCTTCGATCGCCGAGCGAGATAAAAACCTTGTCTCCCCGGACCAGGTTCCCTTCCCGGACGGTAATGATTATGCCGCCCCAGTAGGGCCTGGGCCCCGCATGACGTGAATTCCTGTGAGCGAGCACCCGCGCATTCCCATCCGTACGAACCGAAACATAATTTGCAGCCTGCGGATTGTCGAACTGAAACGGGCCCCAGTCCGCAACGGCATTGAACAGAAGGAAGATTCGCCCGCCATCATCCACGCCCAGGCGCCCGACATGATAAACAAGTTCCCAGGCGCCCCATTCACCAGCCCGGATGTCTCCCTGGTTCGACAGGCTGCCGTAACCATACAGGTCCCGGTTCAAGCCTTTTCCCTGGGGTCCGAGATCAAGTTCGAATTCTTCACTTGCCCAAGCCACCGGGAGCACATCTGCATGCAGAGGCGCGGGCAGGGCGGCAAACAGGGCAATCAGGATTGTAATTGTTGCGGGCGGGAGGTTGTTGATGAATAAACCATGCATTGAGTTTGAGAGGTTTGCAGGCTTCATGGTCGTAGACAATCAACACACATAGTAATACAACTTTAGACGAGTTATCCGTATTCTGCAGTCAATGCCGTAAAATCGGGTATATTTACAGGATGATCGACATCAACTTCATACCCCATCCGTTGCAGGGAACTCCCTACGGAACGGCGCTCGACCTGGCCGTTCTGCTGGCAATTGCCTGCTGGGTCTTGTCGGTGGTAACGCGGGAATATTCCTGGGTCGACCGTATCTGGCCGATTTGTCCGGGTATTTATTGCCTGCTGGTGGCGGCAGATGAGGATTTCAGTTCGTTCCGGCTAAACATCATGACGCTGCTGGTGCTGGCGTGGGGCGCCCGCCTCACCTTCAATTTCGCGCGTAAGGGCGGTTTCAGGCCCGGGAATGAGGATTACCGCTGGATGGTCATGCGGGAACGCCTGGGACCCGCCGGGTTCCAGCTACTGAATTTCACGTTTATCGCGCCGGGACAGATGTTGATCGTCTGGCTGTTTACCTCTCCCATCCACCAGGCCTGGACAGGCCGGGATCAGTCGCTGAATTACCTGGATGGCGTCGCCATCACGCTTTTTGTCATCCTGTTCGTGATCGAGGCCGTGGCTGACGAACAGATGTGGGTGTTCCAGCAGGAAAAGAAACGAAAAATCAAGGCCGGAGAAACCGTGCGGCAGCCGTTTATCACGCACGGGTTGTTCAGGTATTGCCGGCACCCCGCCTATACCTGCGAAATGGGTATGTGGTACGTATTCTACCTGTTCGCGGTGGCCGCAACGGGCCAGTGGGTCCACTGGACCGGTCTCGGCATCATTGTGCTCACCCTGGTGTTCTTCGGCTCAACCCGTCTTGCTGAATCCATCTCCCTGACCCGCTACCCGTCGTACCGGGACTACCAGACATCCACCCCGCGGCTTATTCCGTTCACCCGTATCGGCTGTATGATGCCGGGTACTAGTACTCTTTCCAGGTGATATTGTCATGTTCAGAGCCAAGCAGCGGCGTCAAGACAAGGCGCAGTCCGCAGAGAATGGCGCGCCCTTGTCAAGGACTGCAACGCCGTATTGGCGCCGCTGCCTGGCTCCCTGCGGGCGGGCCGGGAAGCGGTCGCCCGCGGCGTTGCGCCGCTTGGCAAGGGCGCGCCATTCCCTGCGCGGTGCGCCTTGCGTTCAACCGCTTCCCGATCCGCTGAACATGACAATATCACCTGGAAAGAGTACTAGATCATAGATCATGTGTATTTTCCATTGATAAAAGTGGAGAAATTTATATGAGTAAAACAAACAGTATATTGATTATGTTTATGGTAATTATCGGCAGCATGGCAACACCGCTATTTGCTGATGAAGCAGGTTCTGCAGAGTATCTCAATTCAGGCGAAGTATTCCCCGCCGGTATTCCCCTGTCCGAAGCAGTCCGGGTGGGCGACACACTTTACCTGTCCGGACAGGTCGGCATAATGCCCGGCACAATGAAACTCGCGCCCGGCGGGCTGGAAGGAGAGGCCCGGCAGACAATGGAGAATATAAAAACAAGTTTGCAGGCACACGGCTATTCCATGAACGACCTCGTCAAGTGCCTGGTCATGCTGGCGGACGTGTCCCAATGGGCAACATTCAACGAGATCTACAAAACTTATTTTAATGAGCGCTATCCGGCCAGGAGCGCATTCGGCGCCAACGGACTCGCTCTCGGCGCACAGGTTGAAATTGAATGTATCGCTGTTCGGAAGAAATAATTTAAATGGGTCAGCCCCCTTTACTGCAGAGCCCATTGTGTTCAGATCTTTTATCATGGGGGAGATCGAAATGAAATTATTGAAAACCAATTATCCTGTCGGGCAGGTCATGTTTTTCATCGTATTCGTTGTTTGCTCCGCATCTGCAGATGAAGATCCGATGACGCCGATGTACGACATGGAGCTGTCGGAGCCGAGAGTGGATCTGTCGGCCAGGCCATTGGCCGGTAAAGTCATGCGCTACGCGTATCATACCTTCTGGGAGGTAAACAAGGACAAAGGCGTGCAGGGCGCTCCGGCCCCGATGGTGCACGACTTGTTCTTTTACGAAGATGGCGATTGTGAGTGGTTTGCACACGATATTTTCCAAGGTGAGCATGCACGGCAACGGTGCGGAACGGTCAGGATTGCAGAGAATATATATCAGGTCAGTTGGCTTGAACCTGAGAGCAAACAGGTCGTCACGCAGGTTATCAACCTGAATACCTGGACGTTAAACACCAGTTTTCATTTCAACAGCGGTAAAGGTCTGGCGCTCTGGCAGGCAGAGATATTCCTGTTTGGTGACATTCCTGATGATCCGCCTTTGACCGTTCCGGCGGAATAACTTCGGCAGGCCTTTAAATGAACACAAATACTCTCCTCGAAAAACTGCAGGAAGATATCCTCATTTGCGCCGAAGGCTATGTCTTCGAACTGGAACGGCGGGGTTATGTGAAATCAGGTCCTTACGTCCCGGAAGTCGTGCTCGATTTTCCCGAGGCTGTGAAGGAACTGCACCGGGAATTCGTGCGCGCCGGTTCGGATGTGGTGCTGGCGCTGACGTACTATGCGCACCGGGACAAGATGAAAGTGGTGGGACGCGAACTCGATGCCGAAAAGCTAAACCGGCAAGCCGTCAGGTTGGCCGGGGAGGTGGCCCGTGAGTCGGGAGCGCTCGTCGCCGCGAACATCTGTAATACCTGGGTCTATGACCCTGGTAATCCACTAGAGACCGGCAAGCAGGTACGCGCCATGTACGAGGAACAGCTTTCCTGGGCGGTGGATGAGGGCGTGGACTACGTCGTGGCTGAAACCTTCGACTGGTTTGCTGAGGCGGATATCGCACTCGACGTGATCAAGAGTTTCAACCTGCCTGCAGTGATTACCTTTACCACCGTGACACCGACCACGGCGGACGGTTATGCATTTGACGATGCCTGCAGGATTTTGAGCGACAAGGGCGCCGACGTGGTGGGATTGAATTGCGGGCGGGGACCCGCCACCTTGCTGCCGGTATTAGCCAGGGTCGTCGAAAGCGTCGAGTGTCCCGTTGCGGCTCTGCCCGTGGCTTACCGGACTGACGCGGACAGGCCGAGTTTTATCGACCTGAAACAGGAGGGCAGGGAAGCGGGATTCCCGGCGGAACTGGATCCATTTTTGTTGACCCGCTCCGAGATGGCGGAGTTTGCACTAGCCGCCAGGGACCTGGGTGTGCGCTATATCGGCGTCTGCTGCGGCGGCGCCCCGCACCATGTCCGGGCCATGGCCGAGGCGTTGGGCAAGACGGTCCCGGCAAGTCAATATTCACCTGATATTTCAAAGCATGCGGTTCTGGGTTCGGAAGACGTAGTCAGGGATTACCGCACCGAGTTCCTGAGGGATCATCACGAAGATCTTTTTGCCGAATGAGTAAATCAAGGCGGCCGGCAGGGAGCGCTATTAACCTGGTCCTGTCATGACGGCAGCCAGCCAACGCATCCCGATAAAACTCCTGCTCGCCATCGGCTTCGGCATGTTCCTGGGCGTGCTGAGCGCCAATTCAATACCGGTCATGATCGGCGCTCTTATCGATGGCCTGGCCGTGAATGAAGCCGAAGTCGGGGTCCTGGGAACGGTTGAATTGCTTGCCGTGGCGCTCGCGGCCCTGGCCGCGGCGCCACTGGCCGGGAAAGTGTCCAACAGGAGACTGGCCGTATTCGGTTGTTTGCTCGCAATTACGGCGCAATTTCTCAGCGCGGCCGTGGACAGCCTGTACCTGCTGACCGGTTTGAGATTCATCGCCGGCGCCGGCCTCGGCCTGGCTTATGCGGCTGCAGCCATGGCTGCAGCGGCAACTGCGAACCCTGACCGGGTGCTGGGTTACAGTGTTACCGCCGGGTTGCTGGCGATGGTCGTCCTGCTTCCCGGCCTGGTCTCGGTGGTTGCGGCTGTTGGCTATAAGGGTGGATATGTTGCCCTGGGCGTACTGGTCATCTTGCTGGTGCCTGTGATGGGTTGGCTGGACCGGGGAAAAACGCGCCAGGCGCACCCGGGCACGGCGCCGGCGTTGCCGCGGCGGTCCCTGTGCGGACTGCTGCTGTGCATTGCCTTGTTCAATATCGGCTCCGGCGCCATCTGGAGTTTTTCCGAGCGCGTCGGTGTGCAGGCGGGCTTAACTGCCGAGGAGGCGGGTTTTATCATCGCCACAAGCGCCCTCAGCGGTGTGGTGGGGGCCCTGTTTGCCGGATGGCTGGGCGACAGGTGGGGGCGCAGGCGACCCGTTATTCTCGCCCTGGTGCTGGCGGGATCGGGGTATATACTCCTGGGAGAAGCGGCGAACAACGCGGGCTATATCGCCGGTATACACATTTACATGGGCACCTACATGTTCCTGTTCCCCCTGATGATCGGCGCCGGCGCGGTCATGGACGCCGGCGGCCGCGCCGCCACACTGGCCGCGGGAACCATCTCGCTGACCTTTGCCCTGGGCCCGGCCTGCGGCGGTTATGTTGCAACCTGGTTCTCCTACGCGGTCATAGGCTGGTTTTCCTGCGTCCTGTGCCTGCTGGCCGCGCTGGCATTTATGCTGGTCAGGCCGGCAGACGGATACCGTTTAAATACCAGCGGATAAAAGTAGCAACCTTTGCCTCATGCATGGAATAGGGGCCGGGCCGGTAGCGGCTTGACATGATCCCGGCGTTATTGTCCTCGGTGATCTTCTTGTCCTGTTTTGTTGTCACGTCCCAGACCCAGACCAGGTTTTCCGGGTCGTAATCCACGCCTTCTTCGGCGTCACTGCGTACCAGCCAACTGAACTGCACGTCGGTATTGACCGCATCACGCGGGGTGAAGCGCACCATCAATGCAAAATCGTTGAACGCAAGGACGTAATTGGTCGGGTTGAATACGAAAGCGGTTTCACCGCGGTCGTATTCCCTGAATTTCCCCATCAGTTTTTTGCAGCCTGGTTTGCCGTCCCGGGTCTCCGAGGCAAAATTCCTGTCATTGATAGGGACCCTGGAGAGTTGCGCCAGGTCCAGGGAATGCTCATCCCGCTCGACTTCAGGCACGGGATGACCCATCGCCAGGGTTTTTTCCGTCCATTCGTCCAGTATGGGCTGGTATTTCTCCATGGCTTCCTCGGGACCCGAGCCTGGGCCCGCTCCCAGCGCCAGTAACTGGTCCGGAGGATGAACGCTGCAATATTCCGGGTGCGACGGGGCGCAGTGGTAGCATTCCAGGAAGTTTTCCACCACGAGTTTCCAGTTGCAGCGGTTCGGGTAATCGAGTTTGACCGCGATCTTCGCATCCCTGAAGCCATGAAAATCCATCATTTCATCAAAGGGGGCATACTCCTCGGCAAAATCGGGCGGAGAATCCTCGGACAGGCACACGAAGATAAAGCCGTGATAGACGGTGATATGGCACTTGTGCAGGTTATGTTGACTCCTGTCAAATCCGGCCGGCATCAACTGCGGCGGACGCAGTTCGCCGTCCAGGTTATAAGTCCAGGCGTGGTAAGGGCAGGTGAGCAGTTTTTTGTTGCCCTGCTGTTCCAGGCACACACGGGAGCCGCGGTGCCGGCATACGTTAAAGAAGGCGTTAATCCTGGCGTCCGACTCGCGGATGATAATGATGGACTCGTTGCCGATGTTGAACAGGAAATAGTCGCCCTTGTCCGGTATGCGCGATTCATGGTCGACCAGCAGCCACCTGCGGGAAAGCAAGCGCTCCATGTCGCGTTCGAATACGTCCGGCGACCGGTAAAACGGCTGTTCCAGGGAGTAACCCTCCCGATAGTCTGCGACCATTCGGTCAATATCTGTCTTGATCACCGCGTTCATACCTGTTTCATCTCCGGATCTTCGTTAAGGAAAAATTCTCTAACGGGAAACCAGTATTGTCAATCCACGAGTGTGGCTGTATTCTTCAGCAACGCAGGGGTCAGAGTAAAAACCCATCGAAATGTGGGGGTTCAGTGTCTATCTCATGGGTTTTTACTCTGACCCCATATATCTTGACGAAGTTAGCGGGAATTGCTGGAATGGCACTGAGAATCCAACCAACCGAGAAACAAACATGTTGAACCTTGAACCCTACTGGTTGCCTTATACCGCGAATCGCGCCTTCAAGAGCGACCCGCGCATCATCGAGTCCGCGCAGGGGTTTAATTACCGCACCCGGGATGGGCGGACTGTCCTGGATTCCTTCTCAGGATTGTGGAGCACCGGCCTGGGACATTGCCATCCCAGGATCGTCAAGGCGGTACAGGAACAGGTCGCCAGGCTGGATTATGCCGCGGCCTTCCAGGTGGGCCATACCGGGGCGTTCGAGTTGGCCGAAAAAGTAACCGATTTCGCGCCGGATGGGTTTGACCACGTGTTCTTCACCAATTCAGGCTCGGAGGCCGTCGATACCGCGTTGAAGATCGCGCTGGGCTGGCACCGGGTTCGAGGCGATGGCACCCGGATCAAACTTATCGGGCGGGAGAGGGGCTATCACGGCGTCAATTTTGGCGGCATGTCCGTAGGCGGCATTCCGGGGAACCGCAAGATGTTCGGCAACGCCATGCTGCCGAACGTGGATCATCTGCCCCATACCCTTGACCTGGAGCATAACGCCTTCAACAGGGGCCAACCCGGGTGGGGCCTGCACCTGGCTGATGAACTGGAACGGATTGTTGCATTACATAACGCGGAAAATATCGCGGCAGTGATCGTTGAACCGGTTGCCGGTTCCGCCGGGGTGCTGGTGCCGCCCCAGGGCTACCTGGAACGCCTCCGGGAAATCTGTACCCGGCACGGTATCCTGTTAATCTTCGATGAGGTGATTACCGCGTTTCACCGCATCGGCACGCCATTCGGCTGTCAGAGGTTCGGCGTGATGCCCGACATCATCACCACGGCCAAGGGCATCACCAACGGGGTGATCCCCATGGGCGCGGTGCTGGTCAGTGATGCCATTTATCAGAGCTTTATGAGCGGCCCTGAACACGCCATTGAGTTTTTCCACGGTTATACCTATTCCGGCCACCCGGTGGCCGCTGCCGCCGGCCTGGCCGCGCTGGATAGTTATATTGAGGAAGATATCGGCTCAAGGGTCGCTGACCTGGAACCCCTGTTTGAAGATGCGATCCATGCCCTGCAGGATGCTCCGCACGTGATCGACATCCGCAATTTCGGGTTGATGGGCGCCATCGAGATGGCCCCGCGTCCCGGCGCGCCGGGAGTCCGGGGTATGGAGGCCCACGTCAGATGCTTTGAACAGGGACTGATGGTGCGGCATAGTATGGATACGCTCGCGTTCTCGCCTTTTTTGACGTTTACGCCGGACCTGCTGGAGCAGACCTTCGATACTGTGCGCAGGGTGCTTGATACTATTGATTGAACCTGCAAATTTGGGGGTCAGAGTAAAAATTCTGGCGAATTTCTTACTCTGACCCCGGATAGTGCTAGCCCCTAACCAAGGGCTTGTTCCGCTGCGCGTGCTCCCTCTTCCGCCGCTGTGCCCCAGAGTTGGGCGCCGGTGAGTTCGGAATGGCCGAATGAAATACGGCCGTGCGGCTTGCGGATCACGTCGCTGGCTGATGGTTCGCCGTGTTTGCCGTAGTAAAACCCCGGTGGCGACACCACGTAGGCGTGCCCCCAGCGGTTCGAGACGATGCCGGCGATATCGCGTTTGGCGTCGAAACCGTAAGCTGAAAACATCTTCGTGAATTGTTCCCGCACCCCGCGCTCCACGTCGGCATAGGGCAGGGCGAACAACTGCATGCGGGCAGTGGTCGCCTGCTGCGGCATGGGTATCCCGGGGTTGCAGAACGAGTTGTACATGGTCAGCACCGTGGGTTTATTCGGATCCAGGGGCATCGGTTCGTTGCCGTCGATGATCATCTGCCGGCGCAGGCTGAAAAACCAGCCGTAACCTTCGAACCAGCGCACTGCGGTGGCGCCCAGCTTCTCCAGGAACTTCCAGTTGCGTAGCGCCACGTTGACGGTGTGCATGGGCGCATGGTGGAAAGTCGCCATGGCGGCCTGGTATTCCGGCGGCAGGTCCTTGCACACCAGCCGGTTCACCCACTGGCCGCTGGCCATAACGACTTTTTTCGCCCTGACCTTGTGCAGCTTGCCGCCCTTGTAATAGATGACGGATACGCTCTTTGCCGAATTCGGGGAACCGTCGTGCATCACGCCGGCCACGGTGGCGGACAGGCGCATGCGGGTCGGTTGGCCGGCCTTGTCTAGTTCCTTCCAGTTAATGCCGTTGAACAGCACTGCGGAGAGGGAATTATCCCCCTCGATGGCTCCGGGGATCATGGCCTTGACGAAGTGTCTGGCAATACCGGTGTTGCCGCCCGGGAAGCTGGCCAGGTAAACGTAGTCGGACGGGTCTTCCAGGCCGGCATGGCGCTTGTAGGTTATCACCCCGGGCTGGACGAACTCGTAGGCCGAATACGCGGAAATGGCGTCCGCGCCAAGTCCGCACCCCATGGCCGCGGTCTGCGGATTCAGGTAAGGCGTCACGTCTTTTGAGACGCCTACGTAGCGGGTCAGAAACTCCTCGTAGGTCATGGTGTCCAGCCAGTGGTGCCAGTCCTCCTTCCGGTACGGTACATCCTTGTAAAGCTCCATCTGCAGCAGCTCGCGCTTCAAGTTGTCCGCAATCGGCGCGTCCCTGAAACCGCTGTTCCAGGGATTCAGCACCATGCCATGGTTTTCGTAGTAGTGGGCCAGGTCCGCGTGTTCCCAGGCGATGTGCATGGGGCTGTAGACGTCCCTGGGAATATTCAGGTCTTTTTCCAGGTTTCTGGCAGCCTGGTATTTGAATTCCTGGGGCAATCCCAGCTTGTCCCAGTAGTCATGGTGCCAGCCGATGGGCTTGGTGCGGTTGGGCGGGAATACGCTGCCGTTCGAGCCCTGGGGCGCCCACAGGTGGGTGCCGTCCACTTCAAATTCGTTCTGTTTGGCTTCGCCGCCGAACATGGCATGGTTGTCCATGATCAGCACCGAGGCGTTCGGCCGGTCCTCGTGGAACCGGTACGCGGCCGCGAGGCCGGCAAAACCGCCGCCCACTACGACCAGGTCATAGACCTCGCCGGAATCAATCGCATCCTTGAAGGCTTTTTCGAATGTGCCGTTGCGGATGCCGTGACCGTCGTTGATTACTTCGTGGGTGTTGCCGTTGGCGTTGCTGTAATCGCCGATACCGCCGGGCCCGGTCCAGTCGGGGCCTACGCCGGTCAGGGGGACAGCCAGTGTCTGGGCGTTCGCGTTGCGCATCAGTCCCGGCGCATTGGCATACAGCAGCCCGGCGCCGGCGCCGATCAATGTGCTGCCGATAAAATCCCGGCGTGTGATATCTGCATCGAAGCCCAGCAGCCTGTCTTCGCGGCTGTTATTCGTTTTTGTCATGTCGTTCCCCCTGGAACCGGAGAGATTATCTGCTCGATCCATAGTTTACCACGTTAGGCCCTAAGCCTTAACCCTGCATCTTTTCCCGGTACGCGCCGGGAGACAGTTGATATTCCTGCTTGAAGCGCTTGTTGAAATGAGCGGTGTCCTGGAACCCCCAGTAGAAAGCGATGTCAGAGATCTTCCTGTTTTTCATGTGCGGGTTGGACAGGTCCCGCGCGCAGAGGTCCAGGCGCTGGTGAAAAATATACCGGTTGACCGTATCCGCGTCCTCGTTGGCATTGAACAACCAGTGCAGGTAACGGGAGGACATGCCGCCGGCCTTGGCGATCATGACGGGGGACAGGTCGGGGTTGCGGATGTTGGCCTTTATGTATTCCTTGATATGGTGCAACTGGGTGACGCGCAGGGGCGTCGGATCATGCACGTTTCCCATTTCCAGGGCATTGATAAGCACGCCGATGGTTGCGTCAATCAATGCATAGTTGTCCTTGCAGCCCCCGTCGAAAACCGATTCGCGCAGTGATTTGACGTAATTGGTCAGCAGCAGGCCGCTGTTCGATTGCCCGTCCAGCGAGTGGCGGATGGAAAACCAGGACCGGGGCAGCCAGGACTGGAAGCGCGGCAGCGGCATCATTATGGAAATCTTGTGCAGCCGGTCCGTGACCTGGAAAGTCATTGGCCGGGTGCTGTCCCAGACCAGGAGATCGCCGGGCTTCAGGAGAATGTCCTCACCGTCGAAGTTGATATATTCCCGGCCCTCGAGTACGGCCTGTATGGTCAGGGTCTCAAGGCCGTCGGCCCGGATACTGGCGCGGGTTCTGGTTGCGCCGCAGGGATCACAGGTGCATTCAATAACTTTCAGGATAGAATCATCGTAATGCTTGACGCTGCTGAAAAAGTCGGGAGCCACCGGCCGATCCATTTCCCAGCGCCCGTATGCCTCATTGAGCACACTGGCCCAGGCGTCGAACCGGTCACTCTTCGCCAGGCTTTCCGTGGACCAGGTACCGATAAACGATTGTGATGAATTATCCGCCATTACCCCCACCGGTGCGGCCGACAGGCATGTGTGTTTTTAACAACACTGATCAGGTGATATTGACATAACATCGAAGTACCTTCAAATAGCCATCGTAAATACCGATCTATACAAGTTTAGCCGGTTTTCGCTCAAATCCAAGTAAAATTGCACGGAAGTCAAGGATTTAACAGGGCAACCGCATACTTTTATATGTCTGCTCCGAACAGGATTTCCGCCCGTCTGGTATCACTCCACCCGGCCTGCTTGAGTTTCCCCCGCATGCTGTTCTTCCTGGGGTCCAACCGCGCCAGGTTCAGACAGAAGCGCCGGATAATCGCCACGTTCTCCGCCCCGTCCCCCTTGCGGATGCGACTGTCATCCTCCTTAAAGGCCACATCCAGCACCCAATGCGCCTTGTTCTCCACCTCCCAGTGCCGCCGTATCCCCTGCGCCACCCGCTGGGCATCCACGGGCAAGGAGCTGATATAGTAATGTATCTCCGTCTCCACCGCTTTCCCGGGCAGGCGCCGCTCCCGCTCCATCTCAATGAGGGTTTGCAAGCCCGGCCACCTGGCCGCCCCACTCACCCACTCATCCACCGGCAACTGCCGGCAGGTGCGTTTCTCTATCCGGCCATGCCCGCCGTCCACCTCCTCATGCACCGCTACCTGCTGCGGCGCATCGCGCGTAACCTTATGAAAGTACGCCTGTATTTCCTTGCGCAACGTCTTGTGATTGTCCTTCAGCGACAACGTGTAATCGCCGCCTTTCTTGTGAATCTTCTGCGCTATCTTCTTCTGCGTATTCATCGCATCCGCCGTGATATGCGCCCCCTTCACCTGCAACAACTCCAGCATCTCCATCACCGACGACTGCTCATTCTTCTTCCCCTGTGACTTCATCTGCGCCAATACCAACCCGCACTCATGTCCCCAGGCCGTGATGCTGTGCAGGGCCGTGTGTTTCTCCCCGTCATGAGACCGCCGCAGGGTCTTCCCGTCCAGCGCTATCTGCTCCTGACCGGACGCCGCCCGTACCTCATTCACCCAATCGATAAACGCCCGGTTGAACTGCTCCGGGTCCAGCGCCCGCACCACCCGCGCAATCGTGTCATCCACCGGCATCCCGTTCAAAAACGGCCGGTAGCGACGCAGCCAATCCAGCTTCTCATCACCGAATTCCTTGATGTCTTTCCAGCCTTCTGCCCCCGACAGCACCGCACTCACTGTCAGAAACAGAATGTCCAATAACTCATGCTTCTTGTTAATATCACGCCGCGGGTCGTCAATCGTCGCCAAATGGGTCAGTAAACTCATGGGAATCTCCTCAGTTTGGGGTAATTACTGATCTGATCCCCGCAAAACCCATGAGTTCCCCACTTATCTATATCTTATTGGAATAAAAAACCTCTTACTTATGACAAAAAGTATGATCTTGCCCTGAAGGATTTAACCGGGAACAATTCCTGGATCCCGCCTCTTGCACGGTGGTTGCACGTTCAGACTGCTACAGTTTCGCCGGGGAACAAGCCGGTTTCGATGTTATCCGGTACATTTCCATAGCTAAAATACAACAAAGATTTTCGAATATCCGATAAGGGGGCAAGTAAATGAACAAATACTATTTTACGGGTTCAGGGTTTGGAACGGCAATGCTGGCAATCGCGCTGTTCACCACACCCGCAGGTGCCCTGTTGACCAGCCAGGCAGTTATGGCGCAGGGTGAGGCGCTGCTGGAGGAGATCATCGTTACCGCCCGCAAGCGCGAGGAGAACGTGCTGGAAATTCCTGAATCCCTCACTACCTTCACCGGGGACATGGTGGAGAGCGCCAATATCAACGGCCTGGAGGATATCGGACTGCTGGTGCCGAACCTGTGGATGAGCCGGCGCCTGGACGGTTACCCCAACGTTTCCGTTCGCGGCCTGGGGGGATTCGGCAATACCCAGGGGGGCGGGTTTTACCTGGATGACGTGCAGTTGTTCGGGGATGCTTCGTCCCGCTTCGGCAATTTCGAACGGATCGAGGTGTTGAAAGGGCCGCAGGGCATCCTGTATGGTGGCGCCAACATCGGCGGCGCGGTCAAGTTCGTCACCAGGCGGCCGGACCCCGAAGCCTTTTCGGGCCGGGTCAAGGCGCAGGGCGGTGAAGATAATTACTATGACGGCGAGATCCAGTTGAATATACCGCTGGGCAATGATTGGGCAGCAACGCTGTATGGATTTGCCATGACCGATGATTCGTACCTGCACAATCCCAACACCCCGCGCCTGAACGGCGGGGTTCCGGACGTTGATCCCGACGTGGGGCATACGGAGAAATACGGCGTACGCGCGGCCGTGGCCGGCAATATCAGCGAACAGATTTCGCTTTACGCCACCCTGCGTTACAACGAGTACGACGGGCCCAACAACATCTGGAACCGGGAGAGGGACGGCAATCTCACTCACTCCAATATCATCGACACCAGCTACAATGCGGCCCACGAGCGGGAAACCGTCGCAGGCAGCATAGAACTGACCTATGATTTCGGCAATTTCGACGCCACATATCTTACCTCGTATACGGATACGGACTCGTACCGGGAGACCGATCTTGATATTGACCAGGAGTTTGTGCTGGACCTGACCCGGTCATGGCCGGTCGAGGTATGGACCCAGGAATTGCGCCTTACCTCCACGGATGACAGCCCCCTGCAATGGCAGGCCGGCGCCTACTACCTGGACTGGAAGAGGCACAAGTCAGGGGAACTTCCGGTTCCCTACGGTTTCTGCTTTTTCCTGGACCCCAGTTGCAATCCCAACCCGGATGATCCGCTCCCGTACCCGCGCATTGACGAAGACCCTCCGGAGGATACGGTAGTCGTGGTGGTTCCTTTCGAGAACCTGCGCGAAAAACGCGAACAGGTGGCAGGTTTTGCCAACTTCAGCTACCGGATGAGTAATATTGAGATTGGTGGCGGTGTGCGCGTGGATCGCTGGGATTTCGACGCCACCAACCATGACAGTGACTCCTCCGGAAGTCAGTCCAATACCGAGGTATTGGGCCGTGCGTCCGTCTCCATGTTCTTTGATGATGACCGGTCCATGGTGTACGCGACGTTCTCCCAGGGTTTTGAGCCGGGGAGTTTCAATGCGTTCGACCTTGAGGGACAGAACGCCCTGTTCGATATCGAGCCGGAAGAGGCGACACAGGTTGAAATCGGCTACAAGGGGAGGTTGCTGGATGACCGCGTGGTATTGACCCTGGCGGGTTTCTATATCGATTACGAGGGCCGGCAGTTCGAACTTCAGACGAAGAACCCTCAAACCGGCACCGTGCTTGAGGGCATCTTCAATATCGGCGATTCCGAAGCGTGGGGGCTGGAGGGCGATATGGTCGTGTCCATGCATGAGAACTGGACCCTGTCCGCCGGGTTCGGCTATGTGGACTCGGAATGGGTCGGCGGCACTGAATTCACGACCCCGACCGATTATCTCTCCGACCTCTCGGGAAGGAGACCGCCCAACACCGTAAAGTGGAGCGCCACCGCGGCGCTGGATTACGACCAGCAGGTGAGCGATGACATGCGCCTGTTCGGGCGCCTGCAGCTGCGCCACAAGGGGGAGGCTTCCACCAATGCCCAACTCTGGGATTCACCCGGGGATGATTTTCCGTTCTGGACAAACCCGGATTTTACCGTCGTGGACCTGGGCGCCGGGGTGGAATGGAACAACTGGGAGTTCGGCATTCACGTGGAGAACCTGTTCGACGAGGACTACTATATCGACGTACAGGAATTCCCGAACTTTGCGGGCAGCAAACTGGCGGGAGCGCCGGGCTATATCATTATCGGCACCCTGGAACAACCGCGCCGCGTGGTCGGTTCGGTGCAATATCACTTCTGACGGACTGGTTACTGCGCTAGCACGTAATACCTGGAGAATATTATGCCACTACCGCAAGACATCAGCCCCGTTAACAGCGAGCTGATGGATTCGCTGTGTAAAACCGATGATATGGACTGGATCCCCATGGAAGCGGACCCTGAGCGGGGGTTTATGAAAGTCCTGTGGACGGGGCCGGAGACCGGCGCCTGGGCCGCGCTGTTCCGTTGGTATAAAGGCTACGTGGCGCCGCCCCATAAGCACCTGAGTCCGGCCCATGTGTATGTCCTGTCCGGGAAGTTGCAGGTGCGCGACGGGATCCTCGAAGCGGGCGACTACGTGTACGAACCGAACGGCATGGTCCACGGCGCCACAACGGCCCTGGAGGACACCGACTACCTGTTTATCTGTAACGGGCCGGTGCTGTTCTTCGACGATGACAACTTCACCAGTTACCTGGGCTGGGAAGAACTGGAGCGCATCCAGGAAGAACATGAAAAACAAAAGCAGGCTTAATATAATAAGAAATCGTGATTAAGCCGGAGTTTCACAAGTAAACAAAACCTGAATAAGTAAGGAGGTAATAACATGAATCCTAACAAGTATGATCCCGTCGAAGGCCGTTCCGTGCAGATTGATGAAGTCGATTGGGTGGAATTTCCCGGACCGTTGAGCCAGGGCGGTATCCGCTGGAAACTGTTGAACGTTGCGCCGGAGCTTGGCTCCTGGGCGGCCATATATGATTGCCCGAAGGGCTCCTCTTTCGCCAGTCACGTCCACGTCGGACCGGGAGAATATTTCCTGACGAAAGGCCACATGGAGGTCAGGGGCGGCGAAGAGGAAGGCGGCGTGAGCGTGAAGGCCCCGGCCTACGGCTACGAGGCCTGCGAGGCTTTTCATGGCTTGACGAATTTCCTGGAAGACAGTGAGTTTTACATGACGTTCCTCGGCCCCCTCAACTTCGTCGATGAGGAAGGTAATACCATCGCCCTGGTGACCTGGAAGACCGTCCAGGAAGCCTGGGACGCGGCGCAGCAGGCAAAAGAAGACTGAGACGAACCGGAGAGTAGTATAAGGGGGAGCAGTAAGGGGGGAAAGTCAGGGGGACGGATTCAAATCCGTCCCCCGGGCGGATTTTGATCCATCTCACCTCATCATACCGGCCTGTAATTCAGGCATTCCCTGATCCTCCTCGTCATTCCCGCGCAGGCGGGAATCCAGTAAAACACACAGTCGCGTCAGCGACACCCTGCCAATGACGTATTTTGACTAATCCCGGTCGTTCCTGGGATAATGGCCCGCATCCCCGGTCCTTATGATGCGTGTCTGTGCCATCTCCCATCGGGAATAAAAATCCATGAAATCACACGCCAGGGTTGTGGTCATCGGCGGCGGCGTTGTTGGTGTCAGCACCCTTTATCACCTGGCCGGGAAAGGTTGGGGTGACGACGCCGTGCTGGTGGAAAAAGCGGAACTGACCTCCGGTTCCACCTGGCATGCGGCCGGGTTGTTGCCCCTGTTCAACATGAGTTACAGCGTCGGCCAGATCCATAAGTACTCGGTGAACCTCTACCATCAGCTTGAAGCTGAAACAGGACAGCAGGTAGGGTTCAAACAGGTCGGTAACCTGCGCCTGGCCATGAACACGGAGCGCATGGATGAGTATTACCAGTACGCGGCCACGGCCCGCACCATCGGTGTCAATGTTGCATTTCTCACGCCGGAACAGGTGGGAGAGATCTGGCCCTTGTGTAATACGGAAGGACTGGTAGGCGCCCTGTTTCATCCGGAAGACGGCTATATCCAGCCTGCCGACCTGACCCAGGCCCTGGCAAAAGGCGCCCGGGCGCGGGGCGCGGTCATTTACCGCAATACCATGGTCGAAGGCATTGACCGTACTACTGCCGGCGAGTGGCGGGTCAGGACCAACAAGGGCGATATCACCTGTGAGCATGTCGTCTCAGCGAGCGGCAACTATGCCCGCCGCACCGGCGCCATGGTCGGTCTCGAAATCCCGGTGATGCCGGTCGAACACCAATACATAGTGACTGAATCCCATCCGGAACTGATAGCACGGCACGAGCAGGGTATGCCTGAAATGGCCGTCCTGCGTGAATCGGATGGTTCCTGGTATCTGCGGGAAGAGAACCAGGGCTTTATCCTGGGACCTTACGAGAAAGGGGCGCCGTGCTGTTACGTGGACGGGCCCGGAGAAGGTGCCGAGTACGAATTGTTCCAGGAGGATATAGAGCGCCTGGAGCCCCATATCGAAGCAGCCATGAACCGGGTGCCGGCCTTTGCCGAGTGCGGCATCAAACAGGTTTACAACGGCGCTATCGCTTACACCCCGGACGGCAACCCCATCGTAGGCCCGGCCTGGGGCCTGAGGAACTTCTGGCTCAACGAAGGTCACAGCTTCGGTATTACTGCGGCCGGCGGCGCGGGCTGGCAACTGGCGGAATGGATTGTTGAGGGTGAACCGGGTATAGATATGCTGGGGGTTGAGCCGCGCCGTTTCGGTGATTACGTCAGCAAGGATTATTTAATCAAAAAGAATGAAGAAGCCTACTCTCACGTGTTTATCATCCATTACCCTGATGAGGAGCGGCCGGCGGCCCGCCCCCTGAAGACTGCCCCCTGTTATGGGCGCTTGATGGAAATGGGCGCCGTGTTCGGGCAGAAGTTCGGCTGGGAGCGGGCCAACTGGTTCGCTACCGACGGTATGGCGCAGGAAGACCATTGGTCGTTCCGCCGTTCGCGCTGGTTCGAGGCCACCAGGAAGGAGGCCTTGCATGTCAACAGGGCAGTGGGACTGCTGGACATGACGCCGTTTGCCAAGTGCCGGATCTCCGGGCCGGGCGCCGCGGCGTTCCTGGATTACATGGTCGCCAACCGCCTGCCCGCAAAGACAGGCCGTATCCGGCTGTGCCATGCGCTTAACCGTAACGGCGGTGTCCACTCGGAATTCACCATCACTCGCGAGGCGGAAGATTCGTTCTACCTGGTCTCTGCCGCCGCATGGCAGAGGCTGGACCATGATTACCTTGCCGGATACATGCCTGCCGACGGTTCGGTGAACTACGAACACCTGACCGACAGCATCGGCGTGTTCGTCGTTACCGGCCCACTGGCGGGCAAACTCCTGCAAAGGGTGTCCGCCGATGATTTCTCCAATGGGGCATTCCCGTTCCTCTCCGCCCGGCAGGTGGAAATGGCGGGGATACCGGTGCATGCCTTGCGGGTCAATTACGTCGGCGAACTGGGCTGGGAGTTGCACCATCCCATCGAGTGCCAGAACGAGTTGTTCGATGCCCTGTTCGACGCCGGTGAGGACCTGGAATTGCGGCCTTTCGGCATCCGCGCCATGGATTCCCTGCGCCTGGAGAAATCCTATCGCATGGTGGGCACCGAGTTATCCATCGAGTATTCCGCGTATGAATCGGCGATGGACCGCTTCGTATTCCCCGACAAAGGGAATTTCCTGGGCCGGGAACAACTGCTGGCCGGCAGAGAACGCGGGCTGAATTACAGGCTTGTGACCCTGGAAGTCCAGGATGCCGATGACGCCGATGCGCTGGGCAACAACGCCTTGACCAGGAACGGCGAACTGATCGGGCGCGCCACCAGCGGCGGTTTCGGTTTCCGGGTCGGCCAGTCCCTGGCGCTGGGCATGGTCAGGCCGGAATACGCACAAGCGGGTATCGATATGGAAATTGATATCCTGAACAGGAACTACCGGGCCGTCGTGATCCCGGAGAGCCCGTTCGATCCGGACAATGAACGCCTGCTGGACATAAGCTGATGGCGGTAATTATGGGGTCAGAGTAAAATCACCCCGATTCCTGCTATCGGCCACGATAACGAGGATTTTACTCTGACCCCTGCATTTCGGGAATAACATTTCTTGATCAGCGTATTTGACATCTTTTCAATTGGTATCGGGCCTTCCAGTTCCCATACAGTCGGGCCCATGCGCGCTGCGCTGTTATTCGCCCGACGCCTGGAGGCGCTGGGCCTGCTACCCCGCTTAACGGGTATCAAGGTGGAGCTGTACGGCTCCCTCGGAGCCACTGGCAGGGGCCATGGCAGCGACAAGGCAGTGGTGCTTGGGTTGCTGGGTGAAACGCCGGAAGCGGTGGACCCCGATGAAGTCGACAGCAAGCTGGAACCGGTTCGGACGACCGGGATTCTCAACCTGCTGCAGCGACGCTCCGTGAACTTCAGCCTGAATGCGGACCTCGTCTTTCACAAAAAACAACGCCTGCCGTTGCACGTCAACGGCATGAGTTTTCGTGCGCTTGAAAACGAGGGAGAGACGCTGGTTGAGAAGACCTATTACTCGGTGGGCGGCGGTTTCGTCGTGGACACGGACGATCAGGGCGAGCCCGTACTCAGGGAAGACGCTTCCGTGACGCTTCCTTATCCCTTCCGTACGGCTAAGGAACTGCTGGAACTGTGCGATATCCATAATCTGGGTATCAGCGACCTGATGCTGGAAAACGAGAAGTACCTGCGTACGGAACAGGACATTCGGGCAGGGTTGCTCGAGATCTGGGCGGTCATGCAGGAGTGCGTGGCCCGCGGCTGCCGCACCGGCGGCATCCTGCCGGGCGGTCTCAAAGTCCGGCGCCGCGCCGCAGACATGAAGGATAAACTCACGGAGAAGGGAGGCGGCGCAAGCGGCGCGTTCGAGGCGATGGACTGGGTGAACCTGTATGCCCTGGCGGTCAACGAGGAGAACGCTGCCGGCGGCAGGGTGGTTACCGCGCCCACCAACGGCGCTGCCGGTATTATTCCCGCAGTACTGCACTATTATCACCGTTTCTGCACCGGCGCCGATGACGACGGAGTCGTGAGATTTTTGCTTACCGCGGCCGCGATTGGCATACTCTACAAGCTCAATGCATCCATCTCCGGCGCCGAGGTGGGTTGCCAGGGTGAGGTGGGTTCAGCCTGTTCGATGGCGGCCGGTGCCCTGACCGAGGTGCTGGGCGGCGTGCCAGCGCAGGTGGAACAGGCTGCAGAGATCGCTATGGAGCACAACCTGGGTCTGACTTGCGATCCCGTTGGAGGACTGGTGCAGATACCCTGTATAGAACGCAACGCCATTGCTTCGGTGAAAGCTATCAACGCCGCGCGCATGGCGCTGCTGGCTGACGGCCAGCACTATGTTTCATTGGACAAGGTGATTAAAACCATGCGGGATACCGGCCGGGACATGAAGACCAAGTACAAGGAAACTGCCCGGGGCGGACTGGCCGTCAACGTGATCGAATGTTAGTTCGCAGATCTATCCACCGGGGACGAACCTGTCGGGGACGGATTTAAATCCGTCCCCTTTTCCCGGAATTTCAACAGCAAGATGTACGGACTGAGATGACCCGGCAGAAATATTCCATTTTTTCCCTGCTGCGCAACGCCGTCTCTTATAATGAACACTGGCAACAGGCCTGGCGCAGCCCTGCGCCGCGGGAAAAGTATGATGCGCTCATCGTAGGCGGTGGCGGCCACGGCCTGGCGACTGCCTATTACCTGGCGAAAGAGCACGGGATGCGTAACATCGCCGTGCTGGAGAAGGGCTGGATCGGCGGCGGCAATACCGGACGGAACACTACCATAGTACGTTCAAATTACCTGTGGACGGAAGCCGCGATGCTTTATGAGAAGTCGTTGAGACTGTGGGAAGGGTTGAGTCGGGACCTGAATTACAACGTCATGTTCAGCCAGCGCGGCGTCTATAACCTGGGCCACAGCCTGCAGGACATGCGCGACATCGAACGCCGGGTCGGGGCAAACCGCCTGGACGGGATTGACGCCGAGGTGGTCACACCCGAGCAGATCAAGGCCGCCATTCCCCTGGTCAATACCTCCCGCCGGGTGCGCTACCCGATCCTGGGGGCCTCGCTCCAGCGCAGGGGCGGGGTGGCGCGCCATGACGCGGTGGCCTGGGGGTTTGCCCGGGCTGCCGATGCCCTGGGAGTCGATATCATCCAGCAGTGCGAGGTAACCGGTATTTGCCGCGAAGGCGGACGGGTAACCGGCGTCGAGACCGTCCGCGGCCGTATCGATGCGAACCGGGTCGGCGTGGTGGTCGCCGGTCACGCCAGCGTGCTGGCCGGTATGGCGGGACTGCGCCTGCCCCTGGAAAGCCACCCGTTACAGGCATACGTGTCGGAACCCCTGAAACCGGTTCTGGATACCGTGGTCATGTCGAATGCCGTGCATGGCTATATCAGCCAGTCAGACAAGGGCGAACTGGTCGTCGGCGCCGGCATCGATGCCTACATCGGTTACGGCCAGCGCGGCAGCTTCCACACGATTGAACATGCCATGCAGGCCATTATTGAGCTGTTCCCCGCCTTCAGCCGGGTGCGCATGCTGCGTCAATGGGGCGGCATCGTCGACGTGTCGCCAGACGCCTGCCCGATCATCGGCAAAACGCCCTTGCAGGGACTCTATTTCAACTGCGGCTGGGGCACCGGGGGCTTCAAGGCCACGCCCGGTTCAGGCTGGGCCTTTGCCCATACCATTGCCCGTGATGAGCCTCACGAACTGAACGCCCCGTTCTCCCTGGAACGCTTCACAACGGGCGCGCTCATCGATGAGCACGGCGCCGCCGCGGTGGCGCACTGAAGAGAATTGGCAATTAAGGGGTCACGTCAATTAAGGGGTCAGAGTAAGAAATTCGCCAGAATTTTTACTCTGACCCCACCTGTCCGGGAATTGGAGATCAGGAATTAAGAATGCTTCTTTACAGAAAGGTGGATCAACGTGTTGCTGATTAACTGCCCCTGGTGCGGCCCGCGCGATGAGAGTGAATTCGCTTACGGCGGCGAAGCCGACATCACCCGCCCGCCCGACCCGGACGCCCTGACTGACGAAGAATGGGCAGACTACCTGTTCATGCGTAAAAACCCCAGGGGACCGCACCGGGAACAATGGGTGCATGAACACGGCTGCCGCCGCTGGTTCGTGCTGGAACGGGATACCGTCAGTTATCAGATAACAAAGGAGGGTTTGGGGACGGATTTAAATCCGTCCCCGGAGAGTCACAAGGATGAAGCAGGTTAATCGACTTCCCGAAGGCGGCCGCATTGACCGCTCGCGGCCCCTGGCGTTCAGGTTCAACGACCGTAACTTACAGGGTTATCATGGCGACACCCTGGCTTCCGCCTTGCTTGCCAACGGAATCCGCATCGTCGGGCGCAGTTTCAAGTACCATCGTCCCCGCGGCATCATGGGCATCGGCGCGGAAGAACCCAACGCCATCGTCCAGACAGGAACCGGCGCCGCTACCATACCCGGTCTGCGCGCCTCCGAAGTGGAATTGCACGAGGGCCTGATCGCTTCCACGACCAGGGGTTGGCCCGGTTTGAATCTTGACCTTCTGGCAATCAGTGACATCTGCTCCCCGTTGCTGGGCGCGGGATTTTACTACAAGACCTTTATGGCGCCCCGGTTCCTGTGGCGCTGGTATGAACACGTGCTCCGGCACGCCTCCGGGCAGGGTGTCTCGCCTCAGGAGGCTGACCCGGACGCCTATGAACATATCAACGCGCATTGCGATGTGCTGGTGGCAGGTGGCGGACCGGCAGGGCTGATGGCGGCGCTGGCGGCGGCCGGATGCGGCGCCAGGGTCATCATTGCGGATGAGCAGGGCGAGTTCGGCGGCAGCCTGTTGTATGACAGAACCGGAATGAACGGCAACCCCGCCGGAGAATGGTTGGGCAAGGTTTTGCAGGAACTTGCAAGTCATCCCGAGGTCACCTTGCTGCCCCGCAGTACGGTCTCCGGTTACTACGACCACAATTTCCTTACTATCCTTGAACGGAACCGGGAGCACCCGGGAGAACACCGCGCTTGTGAAATACGGCAACGTTTATGGCGCGTGCGTGCCCGGCGCGTCATTCTCGCACAGGGCAGTCATGAACGGCCCATGGTATTTCCGAACAACGATCGTCCGGGGGTGATGCTTGCCTCCGCGGTTTCAGGCTATATTCATCGCTACGGGGTATGCCCGGGTCGTCGCGGTGTAATATTTACCAATAATGATTCAGGCTATCAGGCAGCACTGGACCTGGTATCTGCGGGAGCAGGGATCAGCGCCATTGTCGACTGTCGCAGGGAAGGCGCCGGCGCTATAGCCGAACCCCTGCGCCGGGACGGGATCGACATCCTGCACGGTCGTGTCATTACCAACGTAACAGGAAGGAAGCAGGTGCGTTCGGTACAGGTATCTGAGTTATCTGCGGACGGCAAGGCCCTTTACGGGTCGTCCAGAACCCTTGACTGCGACCTGGTTGCCATGTCCGGCGGCTGGAATCCGGCCGTCCACCTGCATTCGCAGGCAGGGGGCAGTATTCTCTGGGACCGGGATCGCAGTTGTTTCATCCCTGGCGCTACGCGGCAGGAGCATGTGTCGGCGGGCGCATGCAACGGCACCTTTACGACGGATGCCTGCCTTGAGGAAGGGAAACAGGCGGGGCTGGATGCGGCGCAGTCCTGCGGGTTTGAGCCGGTTCCGTTTTCCACGCCGGAGACAGGCCGGGACCAGGTCGGAGAAACACGTCCGCAACAACCGTTATGGCGGGTTCCCTTGCCGCAATCATCGAATCGCTACCCGAAACAGTTCATCGATTACCAGAACGATACGACCGTGGCGGACGTGTACCAGGCCGTGAGTGAAGGTTTTCAGAACGTGGAACACGTCAAACGCTATACCGCGCTGGGATTCGGCACCGACCAGGGCAAGCTGGGCAATATCAACGGCATGGCGATACTGGCGGAGTGTCTGGACAGACCCGTTGCCGAAGTCGGCACCACCACGTTCAGGCCGCCCTACACGGCCGCCGGCTTCGGCGCCTGCGCCGGCGCTGGCGTGGGAACGCTCTATGACCCGGTGCGCAAGACCGCGCTGCATGACTGGCACGAAGCGGCCGGGGCTGAATTCGAGGTGGTGGGACAATGGCTACGCCCCTGGTATTACCCCCGGCAAGGAGAGGATCTGCAGCGTGCGGTTGCCCGCGAATGCCTCGCCGCCCGCGCTTCGCTGGCAATCATGGACGCTTCGACCCTGGGCAAGATAGAGGTACAGGGCCCGGATGCGCAGGTCTTCCTTGAGCGTATCTATACCCACAATATCGCCCGGATGGAAACGGGGCGTTGCGCTTACGGCATCATGCTCGGCGAAGACGGCATGGTCATGGACGACGGGGTGATGGCGCGCCTGGGCGGGCAGCATTATTACCTGACTACCACCACGGGCGGCGCTGCCCGCGTGCTGGGCTGGCTGGAACAATGGCTGCAGACGGAGTGGCCGGATTTGAAGGTTTACCTGACGTCGGTGACGGAACGCTGGTCCACCATCGCACTGGTCGGTCCTGACAGCAGGAACCTGTTGCAGGGCATGGAATCCGATATCGACTTCAACCGGGATGACTTTCCCTTCATGTCGGTACGCTCCGGTACACTGGCAGGGTTCGCCACACGGATATTCCGCGTGAGTTTCAGCGGCGAACTGGCCTACGAGATCAACGTGGAGAGCGATTTGGCAGCGGCCCTGTGGCAAGCCCTGATGGAGGCGGGCCGGCAATACGGCATCACCCCTTACGGCACCGAATCCATGCATGTGTTGCGTGCCGAGAAGGGTTTTATCATCGTCGGCCAGGATACCGACGGTTCCGTTACGCCCCTGGACCTGGGACTGACATGGCTCCTGTCTCAGGACAAGGACTACCTGGGCAAACGTTCCCTCGCCAGGCCCGACTGCAGGAGGCCGGATCGTAAACAACTGGTCGGGCTGTTATGCGAGGAAGGTACGGAACCATTGCCGGAGGGTGCGCAACTGGTGGAACAGCCCGGCGGAGAACCCCCTGTGGCCAAACTCGGCCACGTCACCTCCAGTTATTACAGCGCCTGTCTCGGTCATCCCATTGCCCTGGCGCTGGTCAGCGCCGGTCGCGCCCGCAAAGGCGATGTCATCCAGGCCGCGTTGCGGGACGGGCGGCATGTCCCGGTCAAAATCGTCTCTCCCGTATTCTATGATCCGAAAGGAGAGCGGCAACGTGCCTGACCAGATGCACAGGCAGCATGCGCTGGCATCTTTCCTGAACGGGAACAGTGTACCGGATTCGGGTGATTCCGGAATGCGCCTGGAAGTACGGCCCCATTACGGTTACCTGAACCTGCGCGGCGACCCCGCTGATGAACGGTTCCTGCAGGCAATACGACAGACGCTCGGACAGCCCCTGCCCATCGTTCCGAATACGTTTACGGTTGGAGATCACACAAGCTTCTGGTTGGGGCCGGACGAATGGTTGCTGGCGACCGCACCTGGAAAAGAAAAAGAATTAACCGTGCAACTGGAAAAAAACCTGGCAGGCCAGTGTTATTCACTGGTTGACGTGACCGGCGGTCAACTGTTAATCCGCCTGTCGGGCAATCATGTCCGGGAGGTGCTGGCTAAAGGCTGTACTCTGGACCTTCATCCACGCATCTTCAAAGCGGGCCAATGTGCACAGACCGCACTGGCAAAGACATCCATGCTGATCGCCCTGATCGATGAGACGCCGACTTTCGATATCATCGTTCGCCGCAGCTTCGCCGAATACGCGGCCCGCTGGCTGCGGCACAGCAGTAAGAACTTCAGTTGATGAAGTTGTCAGATCTCAGGAAGCGCTTTTTCCAGGTGGCGAATTAGTTCAGGAATATCATTGACGATGGTGTTGTAGAGTAATTCATGGTCAATCTGGCCGTATTCATGGGCCAGAATATTGCGTTGACCGATGATTTCACGCCACGGGATATCAGGGGTAGCTTCCCTTCCATTGGCAGACACGTTCCGGGCAGACTCGCCAATTATCTCAACTATTCTTTCTGCCGCTCTGAGCAAGACGCGATTTTCCAGAAAAGATGCGAGATCATGATGCTCCATCATCTCAACAGCTTCATTGGCTGCTTGCAGCATATCCCATAGATAGGCCGCGTCCCTGTCTTCAAGCGGCATACAATAATTCCAGATCTTTTTCTATTTCACGACGGCGGTAGGGATTCTTCAGTATTGCCGGAGTTGCGATATCCACTTTACGACCACCAAACAGGGAACTGAAGGCATTATTGATGGCAGTCATGCCTCCCAGGGAAGGTGCCAGGCCTTGCTCAAACTCGACCAGCAAATCGATATCGCTTGAGGGAGTTAACTCTCCACGTGCGGCTGAGCCGAACAATGCCAATCGTTTGATATGATAGCGTCGGGCCAGTTCCGACAGTACTATGCGGGGAACCGGCGCAAGGTCGCCGGGAAGCGGAATATCATCGGAATTCACAACCGGATATGGAACCTTGTAGCCGGCAGCGCTGTCCCGAATCTCCAGCCTGCTTTGATGGCTCTCCGGCTGAACGATCACATCGAGTCCTAATGCGTCCATTGTTTTCAAGGTTTTGCCAATTTCAGCAGTTTCTTTTCCGCGTTCAAGCTCTGATAAAAATCGCATGCCAAGTCCGGTGAGCGCGGCTGTTGTCTTAAGGGACAACCCGCGGCTTTTTCTATGTCTTCGAACCAGGTTGCCCAAGTCTCCCATACTTCGTATTCGCCCATATTGAGCAAGGATATCTATCATAGATCAATCAATATTTTACCGAACAGGATAAATTTTAACAAAATAATTCAATATTTCAATAGATAATTTACTGTACGGTATAATTTCATTCGCCAACAGCAGGCGCCAGCGGGTCGCCCTGGTCGGTTTCGTCCATGGCTTCGGCCACGATGACCTGGGAGGTCTGCATCATGACCGCCATGCCGTGGGATTGTTCCTCCGCGGTGATCGGCGCCCGTACCGACATGCGGTACAGGGTGAACACCGTCATGAACAGGTACACCAGCGCCACGAAGTAGTACAGACCGCCGGGACCCAGGATCTTCATAACCTGGGTGCTGAGTATGGGGCCGGTCAACCCGCCAATGCCGTTGATGAAAATAATGCTGCCGCTGGCGGACAGGATCTGCTCGCTACGTACATGGTCGTTGATATGTGACATGGACACGGAATAAAAACACATGGCTGAACCGCCGACAAGGAACAGCAGGCCTGACAGTAGCCACAGGCTGTCCAGGCGGGCGGCAAGCGGCACGAACAGGGCCGCGCCGGCAGCCACGACCGACAACAACAGCAGGGTGCGGCGCCGTTCCTGGAGGTCCGATAACCTGCCTACCGGCAACAGCAGCACCAGCCCGCCGAAGGTCAGGATGCCTACCAGGAAAGCGCTTTGCGCATCGGAAAAACCGCTCTCGGCGCCAAACACCGCGGTCAGCCACATCACCGCGCTGAAGCTCAGTCCCTGCACGAACACGCCCATGGCTCCCAGGGGAGAGAGTCTGATCAACCTGCCCAGATCCAGGTGTTCGGCATACGCGATCGCGGGGGCGGAGATATTGCTCAGCAGCATGGGCACGATGGCGACAGACAGCACCACGGAGGCGAGTATGAACAACTCGAAACCCATGGGGGAGGCCAGGTTGATCAGGAACTGTCCGCCGATAAAACCGAGGGTGATCGTGAACATGTACGCGGCCAGCAGGCGCCCCCGGTTGTCGTTATCGGTAATCGCATTCATCCAGCTTTCAGAGACCATGAACAGGCCGGACAGGCAGAAGCCCGTCAGCGCGCGCAACAGGAACCATATCACTGGGTCCACGAACGTGGAGTGCACCAGGATGACTGCCGATGCGATGGTGGCCAACGCGGCGAATACGCGGATATGGCCCACCTGTTTTACCCACTTCGGCACGATGCGCGCGCCCAGGAGAAAACCCGCGTAATAGGCGGACATGATGAGGCCGATCGTGTCCACCCCGAAGTTTTCCAATGATGCCCTGAGGCCGAGCAGCGTGCCCTGCATGCCGCTGCACACGGCAATCAGGGCGACGCCGAACAGCAGGCTCCAGACCAGCAGCAGTTGAGGTTTCTTCGTTTGTTCGTGGGGATTCTTCATGAGCGCCCATACCTGTTATCGGGGATTGCCGTCGTTGCTAGTACTCTTTCAACCTGATATTGCCATGTTCAGAGCCACACAGCGGCGTCAAGACAAGGCGCGGCCCGCCGGGAATGGCGAGTCCTTGCCAAGGGCTGCAACGCCGTATTGGCGCCGCTGTGTGGCTCCCTGCGGGCGGGTCGGGAAGCGGTCGCCCGCGGCGTTGCACCGCTTGGCAAGGACTCGCCATTCCCCGCACGGCGCGCCTTGCGCTCAACCGCTTCCCGACCCGCTGAACATGGCAATATCAGGTTGAAAGAGTACTAAGGCGGCGGCAATTGTCCATTAATTCCGCCCGGAGTCAAGCATAACTATGGAAGCACTGAATTACCTGGATTTACAAGTTGTTACAGGTTATAGTGGCACAGGAAAAAACTTCGGATAATCAGGCAGATAGTGACTCCTCCAAAACAGTACGACAGCCGTTACCGGGCTGGTCGGGACAACGTACGCATATTCAGGATGGAACTGCATAACCCGGTGTTTTTTGTCACCGCGTTGCTCACCGTGGCTTTTGTTATCGGGGTGCTGGCGCTTCCGCAGGACGCGAAGGTTATGCTTGATCAGGCAAAGAACTGGTCCATCGAAAACTTCGATTGGCTGGTAATGATTTCCGGCAATTTTTTTGTTCTATTCTGCCTGTTGCTGATTGTGCTGCCGTTCGGGAAGGTGCGCCTGGGCGGTCCCGCGGCTCAACCGGAATTTTCCACGTTGTCCTGGTTTTCCATGCTGTTTGCCGCCGGCATGGGTATCGGACTCATGTTCTGGTGCGTGGCCGAACCGGTGGCCTATTACACGAACTGGTCCGGAACGCCGTTGAACGTACAACCCAATTCGCCCGAAGCGGCCGCCGCCGCGATGGGCGCGGCGTTGTACCACTGGGGACTGCATCCCTGGGCCATATTCGGCGTGGTAGCGTTGTCCCTGGCGTTTTTTTCGTTCAATAAGGGCCTGCCGCTGTTGACCCGGTCCATTTTTTACCCGTTGTTCGGAGAACAATGCTGGCGCTGGCCGGGCCATATCGTGGATGTGGTAGCCGTGTTCGCCACCATCTTCGGTCTCGCCACCTCTCTCGGTCTGGGAGCGAAGCAGGCAACAGGGGGTCTGCACTCCGTATTCGGCGTTGCCAACAACCTGGCGACGCAGTTGCTGCTTATCGCCATCATCACGGCGATTGCCATCATATCGGTCGTGCGCGGCCTGGACCGCGGCGTCAAGGTGCTGAGCAACTTCAACATTGTGGTTGCCCTGCTGTTGCTTCTGTTCGTTGCCGGCGCCGGCCCCACCCTGGCATCCGTTGCCGGCATCGGGGAGAACCTGTGGAACTATGCGAAGCACTTCATTCCCCTGAGTGAATGGGCAGGCCGCGAGGATGATACGTGGTACAAGAACTGGACCGTATTTTACTGGGCCTGGTGGATCTCGTGGTCGCCATTTGTCGGCATGTTCATCGCGCGCATATCCAAAGGCCGCACCGTCAGGGAGTTTATCATTGCGGTGCTGCTCGCTCCGACACTGGTCAGTTCCATCTGGATGTCGGTATTCGGCGGCATCGCGCTGGACCAGGTCATGCACGGCACAGGCGCATTGGCCGGCGGTATCAGCGACCCCTCACTGGCGCTGTTCCACATGCTGGAAAACCTGCCGTTCACCATTATAGCCTCACTGGTTGCCGTGGTCCTGGTGCTGACCTTCTTTATCACCTCGGCGGATTCCGGTTCACTGGTCCTGGATATCATCACGGCGGGCGGGAGACTCGATTCTCCCCGCTACCAGCGCGCTATCTGGGCCGTACTGCTGGGCCTGATTGCGGCAGCCCTGCTCATCGGCGGCGGCAGCGATGCCCTGAGCGCGCTGCAGGCCGGGACCATCACCATGGCCGTGCCGTTTACCCTGGTACTGCTGCTGGCCTGCCTGTGCCTGGTGCTGGGGTTGTGGTCGGAGAAAGGGGAATGACATTCCCGGCTTTCAATGAAAGTTTTGTAATGGTATGATACAACAAGAGTTTTTTCCCACACACTGACCGTGACAGATACTCCATCAGCTTCGCAACCGTCCCTTGACAAGAAAGTATTCCTGCCGGCCTTTATCCTGATTATTTTCGTCGGCATACTGCTGGTTTTGAAGCCTGAACAGGCAGAATTGCTTCTTGGCGATGCGTTAAAGGCCGTGACCGGCTATTTAGGCTGGTTGTACCTGCTGGTCGGCGTAGCCGTTATTGCCGTTCTTGTCTGGCTGGCATGCAGCCGTTTCGGACGGGTTGTTCTGGGCGCCCCGGGCGAAGTCCCTGATTTTTCGACACCAAGCTGGATCGCCATGATGTTCACTGCGGGCATCGGCATCGGCATCACCAACTGGGCGTTTGTCGAACCGATTTACTATTACCAGTCTCCACCTTTAGGGATCGAGCCCCGTTCGCCGCAGGCTGCCGAATGGGCGCACATGTACGGCCAGTTTCACTGGTCCTTTGTCCCCTGGGCGATCTACGCGCTGCCGGCGTTGCCCATAGCCTATTTGATGTACGTCCGCAAACAACCTTGTTGCAAGATAAGCACGGCTAGCGCCGGCGTACTCGGCAGCAAGAGCTCCGGTTGGCTGGGAGTCGGTATTGATGTGGTTGTTATTCTCGCTATCATCGGCGGCGCTGGAACCAGCCTGGGACTGGGCCTCCCCCTGGTCTCCGCTTTTATTGCCCGGTGTTTTTCCCTGGCGGATACGCCCATGCTGCATTTCGGTGTCCTGGGAATCTGGACCGCGGTGTTTGGTACGAGTGTTTACCTTGGGCTGGAAAAGGGTATTCGAATCCTGGCCGACTTAAATGGCGTGTTTGCCATCCTCTTCCTGGCCTTCGTGCTGATCGCCGGGCCGACCGTGTTTATCCTGAACATGTCTACCAACAGTATTGGCCTGATGCTGGACAACCTGTTCCGTATCAGCTTCTGGATGGATCCTGTAGTAAAGAGCGGATTCCCGGAAGACTGGACCGTGTTCTACTGGGGTTGGTGGATTGCCTATGCACCGATGGTCGGACTGTTCGTGGCGCGCATTTCCAAAGGGCGCACCATCAGGGAAGTGATTGTTGCCCAACTGATATGGGGCAGCCTGGGCTGTATGTCTTTTTTCGCCATAGCCGGCGGCTATTCCCTGCACATGGAGATGAACGGTATTCTCGACCTGTCAGCTCTGCTGGACGAGTCAGGTATACCCGCCGCGGCCGTTGCCGTAGTCGGCAGCCTGCCGGGAGGGACCGTTATGCTCTTCATATTTACACTCTTGTGCATCATTTTCCTCGCAACCACTCTGGACTCCGCCGCTTATGTACTGGCCAGCATGAGTACCAGGAACCTGGGCGGCGAGGAGCAGCCTGCACGCTGGAACCGCTTTGCCTGGGCCTTCGCCCTTGCCGTCACTGCAGTCGGACTGATCGCGGCCGGTGGGTTGAAGACGGTACAGACGTCAACAGTGATCGCCGCACTGCCGCTGTTGCCGATTCTGGTTATTTTGCAGCTGTCACTGTTAAAATGGTTGCGCAAGGATTTTGGTAAAATACTCAGGCCGGCAAATTACGCGCTTGAACGCCGGCCGGATGGTAAAACGGAGGTGCGCGAAGTTTAACCGGAGGTAGTGCGATAGCTACGAAACAGCCACTCCATTACGGTTTTCTGCTGACGCCGAACTTTACCCTGATCGCGTTTGCCTCCGCGATCGAGGCGATGCGTATGGCAAACCTGACCACGGAGCAGCAATTGTATCGCTGGTCCGTCCTGACTCTTGACGATGAACCCGTCGCCTCCAGCGCCGCCCTGGAGATCCGGCCGACGTTGCCGTTCGAGCAGGCAAGAAAACTCGACATGTTGTTCGTCTGTTCCGGCGTGCATGTCAAGGACGCATGGAATCCGTTGCTGGGCCGGTCGTTGCGGCGGCTGGCCGCAACCAGCCTGGAGCTGGGGGGCCTGTGTACCGGGACCTACCTGCTGGCGAAATCCGGTGTGCTGAACGACCACCGTTGCACGATACACTGGGAAAACATAGGCAGCCTGCGCGAGGAATTTCCCCAGTTGAAAGTCACCGATGAGCTGTTCGAGATTGATCGCAGGCGTTATACCTGCGCCGGCGGCACGGCGCCGCTGGACCTGATGCTGTTCCTGGTGCGCAGGGACTACAATCGCGAGATCGCCGCGGCCATTTCGGAACAGTTCACCATCGACCGGGTACGGGACCTGGGCGAACCCCAGTATATTTCAGTACGCAGCCAGGCGCCCGGCGCGCCGGACTACCTCAATGAGGCAGTGCTGCTCATGCGCAACAATATCTCCGAACCGTTGTTCGTGGAAGAGATTGCCAGGTATCTCAACGTGTCGACGCGCCAGCTCGAACGCGCGTTCCAGCAGCATTTCCACCACTCCCCGAGCCATTATTACCTGAGGCTGCGCCTGACCGCCGCCCGCAACCTGTTGCGCCACACCGGCACCACCGTGCGCGGAATCGCCATAGAGACCGGATTCAAGTCCCTGCAGCACTTCAGTAAATGTTATCACGAGTATTTTAAGATCAGGCCCACCCAGGAGCGGGCCAGGTATTCGGAGTTGTAGACATGAATTTTGAAGTCGTCATCACTTGTGCGGTAACCGGTGCCGGCGATACCGTCGGGAAACACCCTGAACTGCCGGTTACCCCGAAACAGATCGCAGAATCGGCCATCGATGCGGCGAAAGCCGGGGCGGCCATAGTCCATTGTCATGTGCGCGATCCGGAGACCGGCAAAGGGGTGCGTGACGTTGCCCTGTACCGGGAAACGGTCGACAGGATTCGATCCAGCGGTACAGACGTGGTCATAAACCTGACTGCGGGGATGGGCGGAGACCTGTTCATCGGGCCGGATGAAGCGCCGACGCAATTCGGGAAAGAAACCGATCTTGTGGGCGCCATGGAGCGGCTACCCCACGTCGAGGAACTGCTGCCGGAAATTTGTTCCCTGGATTGCGGTTCGCTCAATTTCGGTGACGGCAGCCTGGTCTATGTCTCCACGCCGGACATGCTGCGCCGGGGAGCAAAACGCATCCGGGAACTGGGAGTGAAGCCGGAACTGGAGATTTTCGATACCGGCAATCTCAGTTTTGCCCTGCAGATGCTCAGGGAAGACCTGCTGGAAGCTCCGCCGTTGTTCCAGCTCTGCCACGGCATTCCCTGGGGGGCGCCGGCAGACGCCGGTGTTCTCAAGTCATCGGTCGACCAGTTGCCCGCCGGTGCCAACTGGACGGCGTTCGCCCTGGGACGTTACCAGATGGCGTTCGCAGCCCAGGCCGTGATCCTCGGCGGCAATGTGCGCGTGGGCCTTGAGGACAACCTGTACCTGGAGAGAGGTGTATTCGCCAGTAACGCGCAACTGGTGGAGCGCGCCCGTAACATCGTCGAACTGATGGGCGCCCGGGTGCTGGGGCCTGATGAAGCGCGCACGAAATTCGGCCTGGTCAAACGCGCCTGATTCATTGCCGGGAGCGGTCATTCGTCAGTACTCTTTCAACCTGATATTGCCATGTTCAGAGCCACACAGCTGCGTCAAGACAAGGCGCGGCCCGCCGGGAATGGCGCGTCCTTGCCAAGGGCTGCAACGCCGTATTGGCGCCGCTGTGTGGCTCCCTGCGGGCGGGCCGGGAAGCGGTCGCCCGCGGCGTTGCGCCGCTTGGCAAGGACTCGCCATTCCCCGCACGGCGCGCCTTGCGCTCAACCGCTTCCCGACCCGCTGAACATGGCAATATCAGGTTGAAAGAGTACCAGGGATAATGACCAGTAAAATCAATACTCTTGCTGTTATCGGTACCGGCGTGATTGGCGCCGGCTGGGCGGCGCGGGCGCTGGCGCACGGCATGGACGTGGTGGCCTGGGACCCCGGCGCGGGCTGGCAGGCCAGGCTGGAATCCGCCCTGGAGAATGCCTGGCCGGCGCTGGAAAAACTCGGTCTTTACCCGGGAGCGAGCCGGCAACGGTTGCGTTGCGCCGCCTCTCTGGAACAGGCCTGCGCGGCAGCCGACTTCATCCAGGAGAGCGCCCCGGAGCGGTTGGAGTTAAAGCGCCGCCTCCATACTGAAATGGATGCCTGCGCCGGCGCCGGGGTCATTATAGCTTCCAGTACGTCAGGGTTGTTGCCGACCGAATTCCAGGCCGGCTGCAGCCGGCCGGAACGGGTTGTCGTCGGACACCCGTTCAACCCGGTGTACCTGCTGCCGCTGGTCGAGGTGCTGGGCGGGAAAAAGACGGCATCTGAGGCTGTCGACCACGCCGCCGCGTTCTACTCCGACCTGGGCATGTACCCGCTGCGGGTACGCACCGAGATCGAAGGTTTCCTCTCCGACCGCCTGCAGGAGGCCCTGTGGCGGGAGGTCCTGCACCTGGTCAACGATGGCGTGGCCGACACCGGTGAACTGGACGCAGCCATCATTTACGGCCCGGGACTGCGCTGGGCTTTCATGGGCACCTGCCTGGCTTTCCACATGGCGGGCGGGGATGCTGGCATGCGCGCTTTCATGAAACAGTTCGAACCGGCGCTGAAACTGCCGTGGACGAAGCTGGAAGCGCCTGAGCTGACCGCGGAACTGATAGACAAAATGGTTTCGGGAACCAGGCGTCAGGCCGCGGGCCGCACAGTGAAAGAACTCGAGCGGTTACGCGACGACTGCCTGATCGATATCATGCGGGCGTTGCAGCGTTACCGGGTTGGCGCCGGCGACGTGCTTGCCAGGGAGGAGGAGCGAATAAGAGCTATGGGGTCAGAGTAAAATTTCTGATAGGTCCGGGGGGTCAGAGTAAGAATTTCACCAGAAATTTTACTCTGACCCCGGATTTTCCGGGTTTCAGCGCCCCTTCCACACCGGTTTGCGTTTTTCCGTGAAAGCGCGTGTGCCTTCCTGCAAATCCTCGCTGGCGTTGAGCGTATTCACCGAAGGGATGCCCTGGTTGTTCACCAGGCGCAGGGCTTCCCGTTCCGTGAGCTTTTCGGTCATGCGGATGGTCTCCTTGATGGCGGCGAAGACCAGCGGCGGGCCGTCGGCCAGCAGTTGCGCGGTTTCCCGCGCCCGGTCCATCAATTGCCCGGCAGGCAGCACCTCGTTGACCAGTCCCCAGCGCATGGCTTCACCCGCGTCGAACCAGCGTCCCGTCAGGAGCATGTCCATGGCAACATGGTGGGGGATGCGGCGGGGCAGTTTGATGGTGGCGGCGTCGGCAAGCACGCCGACGTTGATCTCGGGCAACGCGAACCGCGCATGTTCTGCGGCATAGATGAGGTCGCAGGAGAGTGCCAGTTCGAACCCGCCGCCGACCGCCATGCCGTTGACCGCGGCAATGACCGGTTTGTTGAGTGCGGGCAGTTCCTGCAGGCCGCCGAAACCTCCGACGCCGTAGTCCGTGTCCGGCGCTTCGCCATCGGCCGCGACCTTGAGGTCCCATCCGGCCGAGAAAAAACGCTCGCCGGCCGCGGTCAGAATCGCCACGCGCAGGTCCGGGTCGTCGCGAAACCCGGCGAACACGTCGCCCATGATCTTGCTGGTGTCGGCGTCGATGGCATTCGCCCTGGGCCGGTCCAGGGTGACTTCCAGGATGGCGCCGTTGCGCCTTGTGTTAATGGGATTTCCCGTTGAGTTGGCCATGTTGGTTAATTATTACGATATATGGGGTCAGAGTAAAATTTCTGATAGATCCTGGGGTCAGAGTAAGAATTTCGTCAGAAATTTTACTCTGACCCCGTTATTCTTCTTTATTCACGCGCCAAAAGGCCGGAGCAGGTCGCGGGCGATGATATGGCGCTGGATTTCACTGGTGCCGTCCCAGATACGCTCAACCCGGGCATCGCGCCAGAAGCGTTCTATCGGCAGGTCATCCATCAGGCCCATTCCGCCGAAGATCTGTACCGCCTCGTCTGTCACCCGGCCCAGCATTTCGGTGGCATACAGTTTAGCCTCTGCGATCTGGCGGTTGGCATCCAGGTTCTGGTCCAGGCGCCATGCCGCGGCAAGCGTGAGCCAGTCCGCCGCGTCGATCCAGGTCTGCATGTCGGCAAGTTTAAAGGAAACTCCCTGAAATTTGCCGATGGGTTGTCCGAACTGGCGGCGATTCGCGGCCCACTCGACACAGAGGTCGAAGCAGCGGCGCGCCCGACCGACGCACATGGCCGCAACGGTGAGACGTGTCGCTGCCAGCCATACATTGGCGAGGTCAAAACCGGCGCCTTCCTCACCGAGCACCTGGGCCGCGGGCACGCGGCAGTCGTCAAACACCAGGATATTATTGTGGTAACCGCGATGGGAGACGGAGTTGTAGCCGGGGCGTATCTCGAATCCCGGAGTTCCCCGGTCAACCAGGAAACAGGTGATGCGTTTCTTCCGCCCTCGCACCGTCTCATCCTCGCCTGTGGCCGCAAAGGTGATCACAAAATCAGCGATGTCCGCGTGGCTGATGAAATGCTTGGTACCGTTTATGACGTAATCGGCGCCGTCGCGACGGGCAAAGGTCTTCATCCCGCGTATGTCGGAACCTGCGTCGGGTTCACTCATGGCCAGGGCGTCGATTTTTTCGCCGCGCACGCAGGGAAGCAGGTAGCGCTCTCGCTGTTCGGCTGTGCCGGCGCAGAGAATGTTGGAGGGACGGCCCCAGAATACCGACAGCGCCATGGCGGCGCGGCCGAGTTCGCGTTCCAGCAGGGTGAAGGTCAGGGTATCCAGCCCGCCGCCGCCGAATTCCTCCGGTATATTCGGCGCGTAGAACCCGAGTTCGAGAACTTTGTCTTGGATCCCTCGTCCCAGTGCCTCAGGCACCCGGCCGCTACGTTCCACTTCATCCTCCAGCGGATACAACTCCTGTTCGACAAAACTCCGCACGGTGTCCACCACCAGTTGCTGTTCGTGACTCAGACCGAATTCCATTATTGCCTCATAACGCTGTTGCCGGGCCGGTTAGGTTACACCGTATTCCGTGCGATAAGTTCATAAGCACCGCCGGAGATAATGCGCGGCGCCGCAATTGTCGCATTGAACTGCGTCATTCAGCGTAATCGTCTCCTTCCTTGTCCAGTATTGCCTTCAGGTCGTTGAAGTGGCGGTCTGCCTGGTCCGGGTAATGGCATTCCAGTTCCCGGGCGGTTTTTTCGGCTGTCTCGTCGGGCATCACGCGCAGTTCTCTTCCGGTCTGCAACGCCTTGATATAGGTCTCGGCGGCTCGTTCGAAGTAATAAAGACGGTTGAACGTGTCGGCTACGCCGGAGCCGATCACCAGGATGCCGTGGTTGCCCATGATCATGACTTTCTTCTTTTGGTCGATGAGCAGCGCGGCGCAGCGTTCCCCTTCCTCTTCGAAGGCCAGGCCGCCGAAGTCTCCGTCGATCACGTAGCGGTTGTGGAACGTCGCGGTATTCTGGTCGATGGCCGGCAGGGCGCTGTCGGCAAGACAACTCAGCACGGTCGCGTAAACCGAGTGCGTATGCATTATGCAGCGGGCATGGGGGCAGCGGCGGTGGATAGACCCGTGCAATCCCCAGGCAGTCGGGTCCGGCGCATCAGGCCGTTCCAGCACTCCGGGGTCGTCGGCGTCCAGCAGCAGCAGGTCGCTCGCCCGGATGAGAGAGAAATGGCGCTGGTTCGGATTCATCAGGAAGCGCTTGCCCGCAGCGTCCACGGCCAGTGAAAAATGGTTGGCTACGGCCTCGTGCAGGTTCAGCCTGGCCGCGCAGCGGAACGCAGCGGCAAGGTCGGCGCGCTCCTGCCGGTAAAGTTGTTCCGGAAATGGCTGGATATTCATTCTCACTTCCTGACCAGTAAAATTTCCAATGGTACCGGGGGTCAGAGTAAGAATTTCGTCAGAAATTTTACTCTGACCCCGAATATTAAGCTGAAATATAGAAGAATCAACAGCAAATGATCGAGTAGATTCGAAAAACGGACGACGCATGTTTATGCGCAGGCGACAATGCCGATCTGCTGTGCCCGATTAATGATTTAAAATCTGCGCGCATTCCTGGCCCCCAGGGTATTTGACGATGCCGAAATATACGGGGTCAGAGTAAAATTTCTGGCGAAATTCTTACTCTGACCCCGGGTTTTAGAGGATATTTCACGATGCCGGAACAACAAGACTGGTTCAAATGTGATATCGACAGGAAGACGCTCAAGGCCCTGTCAAAGCGCGCGGATCGCCCGGCAATCCTGCATTTCGGGGCCTATTTTACTATCCTGGCATGCCTGAGTGCGGCCCTGGTCTACACCTGGGGTACCTGGTGGGCGCTCGGCGTCATGTTACTGTACAGCGCCCTGTGGTCCTTCAACAACGCGGCAGGCCATGAAGCCTGCCACGGCACGCCGTTCAGGAGCCACGGCCTGAACCAGGCGCTGCTTTACCTGTGCAGTTGGATGCTGAGCTGGGAACCGGTATCGCTGAAGTGGGTGCACGCCAGGCATCATACCCATACTTCGGATATAGGGAACGATGCGGAATACCTGTTGCCGAACCCGGTGCGCTGGCTCGATATCCTGAGCCTGGCCTGCGGCTGGAATCAGGTATGGCATTACAACAAGGAACTGGTGCAACTGGCTATCGGCCATGCTAATCATTTTATCAGGGTATCCGTCCCCGAAACCGAACTTCCCAAGGTGTTTCGCAATGCCCGGCTGTTCCTGGGGAGCTATATCGCCATTATCGGCATTGCCGTCTGGATGCAGTCGTGGCTGCCGATCTGCCTGCTGCTGCTGCCCCGGGCGCTGGGCGCGCCGGTGCACGGGGTATTGCGCACCACCCAGCACGGCGCCCTGGCGACCGGCATCAAGGATCACCGTTTTACCACGCGCACCATGTACCTGAACCCGGTATTGCGGTTCTTTTACTGCAACATGAACTACCATGTTGAACACCACATGTTTCCCATGGTACCGTTCCACGCACTGAAACAACTGCACGAGAATGTCAGGGAGCAGATGCCTGTCCCCAGCAGCGGGGTCATCGGCGCCATGGGTGAAGTATTTGCCACCAAATTCAGGCAGAAAGAGGATCCCGGATATGTATTGCGACCGGTTTTTAATGGGTAGCCAGCACGTCATTCCCGCGCAGGCGGGAATCCAGTAAAATAAATCGTCGCCGTAGGCGGCACATTATTCATGTGAAAAGATAATGACCGAACAATGGATAACCGCATGCGCCGTCGATGACATCGACACGGAAGACGTCGTCCGTTTCGACCGCGGTGGCAGGACTTATGCCGTTTACCGGACATCGGACGACAGGATATACGCCACTGACGGGCTTTGTACCCATGAGGAGCAGCACCTGGCGGAGGGATTCGTCATCGACGACATCATCGAATGCCCGCTGCACCAGGGACGTTTCCATATCCCTACGGGCAAGGCGAAAGGCGCGCCTGTCTGCATTGATCTGAAGACCTATCCGGCCAGGGTGGTTGACGGCGACGTCCAGATTCTGATCGGTGATCATCTCCCATAAACACAGGTTCATATTCTTCGCCGTTCCCAGGACTGCGACCCATGCCTTGCGCCAGGCCTTGAGGCCGTGCCTGGGTGAGGACGACTGGGAGCAGCAGGCGCTGTTCGGCAAACAGAGCATCCCGGTCCCGGGCATCGCTGCCATCGGGCACGGCCATGTTTCCTATCGGCAGTTAAGAGCATATCTGCCGGATCAGACCTGGTTGTCCTATTTCAAGTTCGGCTTCGTCCGGAACCCCTTCGACCGGTTCGTCTCCACCTGTTTTTTCCTGAATCGCCGCAACCCCGGCTTTACCGGACATGAAGTCGAGTTCATGCGCCGGGCCATCGGAAAAGAGCAGTTTCGGCAGCGTATCCTGACCAGGCCGCAATACCGGCTGTTGACGGACGAGAACGATACAATGATGATGGACTATGTTGGCCGCTATGAAACGTTGCAGGAGTCGTTCGACGGGATCTGCCGGCAGATCGGCATCGCTCCAACGAGGCTGGTTCGCAGGAACGAGTCAAGCCACCGGAGTTTCGCATGTTATTATGACTCATCCCTGCAGAAGGCGGTCGCCGACTGGTACCGCATGGATTTCGAACTGTTCGGTTACGATTCGGGAATGCTTGCCGCCGAAGGCGGGGAGGAGACAACCGGTACACCATGAAACTCGCCAGACCCTTCATCCGCCTGCCCCTGGACTTCGACGCTGCACGCCTTGCACAGGAAGCCGCGCAACTGGAAGCGCCCGCCTGGCGCCCGCACCCGCTTGGCCTGGAGGGCAATTCTGCGGTTGCGCTCATCTCCCGGGCGGGCGGGGACAACGATGACTTTGGCGGCCGCATGTCAGCCACTCCGCACCTCGGTCCATGCCCGTACCACCGGCAGGTCATGGCTAGCTTCGGCGAAGTGCTGGCGCGTTCCAGGCTGATGAAACTGGATGCCGGCTGCGAGGTACGGAACCACGTAGATTTCAATTACCACTGGTACACCCGTGTGCGCATACACATACCCGTCATCACAAATCCCGAGGTGGTGTTTTACTGCGGCGATGAAAAACTGCACATGGCGCCTGGGGAATGCTGGATCTTCGACAACTGGCGCCGCCACAACGTCGTCAACGGCAGCGGGGAAGACCGCATACACCTGGTGATCGACCTGTCCGGCTCATCCCGCTTCTGGGGTGTGGTCAGGCAGGCGCTCAAGGCTGGACATGTCAATGGTGGGGCGCGGTTCGAATTCCTGCCGTATGAGCCGGGCAAAAGGGTGGAGATCCTTACCGAGAATTACAATATCTCGCCGGTCATGGCGCCGGGGGAAATCGACGCCCTGGTTGCGGAACTGGTGCGCGAGTTTGAGCACCATCCCGGTAACGATCCCGGCCTGGTGGAGCGCTATGTACAGATACTGACCGATTTTGCCAGTGACTGGCGGGAGACCTGGCACTGCTATGGCATCGGCAAGCAGGGACTGCCCCATTACCGGCGCCTGCTGGACCGGGTGAAAAGCGAACTGCACCCGGAGCGGCGGGCGCTGCTCATTTCCGCCAACGATATAGGCGTGAATCCCGTGATCGTCCAGCGCATCCTGCGCGCGGCGCTGGCGCCTGAAGTGCGGGAGCAATTTTTCGAGGATGTGGTCAACTGAACGAGGAAACAAAGATGAGTACAGTGAATTTCACCGCCATGGTTAACGGCACCCGAGAGGACTATGACCTGGTATTCGCCCACGATGTCGAAAACGGTTCACACATGGCGGAGCGGGTTATCGGCTGGATGCGCTCCATGGACGGGGATTCCCCGTATCACGTCACACGCCTGGAACATTCCCTGCAAACCGCCACGCGGGCGGAGCGGGACGGCGCCGACGAGGAGACCGTGGTGTGCGCCCTGCTGCACGACATCGGCGACGTGCTCGGCCCCCATAACCACTCGCAACTCGCCGCGGCCCTGCTGCGCCCCTATGTCAGCGAAAAGAACCACTGGGTCGTCCTGTACCACGGCCTGTTCCAGGGCTACTACTGGATGGAGCACTACGACCGGGACAAAAACGCCCGCGACCGCTTCAAGGAACACCCGTACTACCAGGACTGCGTCGACTTCTGCGCCAACTGGGACCAGTGCTCATTCGACCCCGACTACCCGACGCTGCCCCTCGAGCACTTCATCCCCATGATTGAGCGGCTGTTTGCGCGCAAACCGCAGACGTTCATATAAACCTGGCGCCGTCTCTCTCATGCCGGGCTTGACCCCTGCAACCACAGGGGCAGGCTCCGGCATCCAGTTACATTATTTCGCTGTACGCGACTCTTCATATCCGAAATAACCGATCCAGGGTTCCAGCACAGGCAGCACCGGCTCCAGTGCAGCGCGGTAGCGCTGCCAGCGGCCCTGCGCTTCGGTATACAGCGGCCGGGTGACCTGGTTGTAGCTCGCGGTGCTGATGAGGGAACGGTCCAGGGCAGTGCGTTCGTGCTCCACGATGCCGGGATGCCAGGGCATTTCCAGAAAGTCCAGGATCTGCCGGCAGGTTGTTTCCGCATCCGTGACGAGGTCTTCGTATTTCACCTGGAGCACGTTCAGTTGCAGCAGGCCGGTGTACTGCCGCCACAGGCCGAAGACCCGGTCATACAGGTGGGCGCTGTCCTCCAGGGTGAAGAAGCTTGCGTTTGCCGGGGTTTCGTAGAAGGTCTGCATGAAGCAGCTCAACACGCAGTCCGCCGGGTGGCGCAGCATGAGTATGAACCTGGCCTCCGGAAAGATGCGGTGGATTTCACCTGCGTACACGGTGTTGAGGGCGAACCGGTCTACCGGCATGACACCGTCTTCCAGCCTTGCATGACGCGCCAGAGCGTCGAAATAGGTCTTCCTGAGGTCTTCTACATCCCGGTCCTGCAGGTTCGCCAGTGTTTCCAGGCGTTCATCCGAGTTCCCCGATAGCCGGTTTACCATTACGCCTGCGGCGTCGGCTTCTTCCGCTACCCGGATGGACGGGTGCCCGCGCAGCAGGGTATCGAGCAGGGTAGTGCCGGAGCGGGGAAAGCCGATGATGAATACCGGGTTATCGATACCTGGGGTCAGAGTAAGAATTTCGCCGGAAATTTTACTCTGACCCCTGAATTCGGAGGAGTTTCCCGGCCACCGGTTGATGTTTTCAGCGGTAAAGTAACGCCGGCGCTTTTCCACGATTTGCAGGAATCCTGACTTGTCAATTCCTTTGCCGTCACTTATTTCCCGTGACAGGTCATTGGCTCTCCCGGCGTATCGGATGGCTGCGGAGGTATCGTCCAGCCTGTCGCAGATCAGGGTCAGGCGGGCCAGGCGCGTTCTCTCCCCGTGTCTTGTCCAGACGTCCGCCGCGGTGATGGAAAATGCTTCCAGCAATGTTCTCGCCCGTTCATAATCGCCGTCGATATCGGCCAGGATGCCTTCGTAGAGGCTGACCGTTTCGTGCAACCCCGGGACCTTGCGCGCCCTGGAAATGGCGTCCCGCAGTCTCTCATGCCTGTTACTTTGCTCGAGAAAGCGCAGCAGGCCCATGTGCGCGGGCAGGTAAGTTTCTTCAATGGCTATGGCTTTTTCAAAGTATTCCTCCACCTGGTCGGGTATGCGCAATTCCCACAGTGCCTTTGCCAGTGAACACAATGCCTGGTGATAAACCGGGTTGATGAGCGTCGCCTGCTTGTAGTAACCCGCGGCTTCCGCCAGGCGGTTCCGGTTTTCATAGACGATGCCCAGGTTGAACCAGGCCTGGGCGAGTTGTGAATCGTGTTTGACCGCGTTGTGGAAACTGTTGGCGGCATCCTCAACCTGCCCCGACCGCAGGCAGGCAATGCCCAGGCTGTTATGCACCTTGGCCAGGTCCGGTCTGATGGCCAGCGCCGCCCGGTAACTGCGGATTGCGGAGTCATAGTCCTGCATCTCCAGGCAGGCCGAGCCGGCCAGGCTGTGCAGCGCCGGTTCATCGGGCCAGGTCTTGAGCAGGGCCTGCGCCTGTTCCAGCAATGCCCGGTATTCACCGGCCCGGTACAGGTCGAACAGGGGCTTGATCGTTGCCGGGTCGGGTTTGTTCATAAAATCATCCGATAGCTGGGGTCAGAGTAAAATTTCTGGCGAAATTCTTACTCTGACCCCGAATATCCGTAAAGCTCTGGGCCCAGCGCCTCCTTCAGGGGGTCCAGCCAGGGTTCGAAGTTGCGCCATTGTTCCAGGCCGCTACGGTAGATGGGTTGCCTGACCTGCTCGGAACTGGGCGTGCGCACGTTGCGTTCGGTTTCATGGAAATTGAGGCAGGCCTCCTCGAAGGGCAGGCCGCAGAAGTCCAGGATGCGCCGCACCTGGGTTTCCAGGTCGTCGACCACGTCCTCGTGCATCACGCGCAGGACGAAGCCGGGGATCACCCGGCCCCAGTGGTCCATCAACCGTACATAGGCCCGGTAGTAGCGCCCCACTTCCTGCAGGCCGTAGGTGAACTCCTGGCCCTCGCCGAACAACTGCTTGAAGCAACTGAAGCAGCAGGCCATGGGGTCGCGCCGGGCGTCGATTACCCTGGCATTGGGCAGTATCAGGCGAATGAGGCCGATATGCAGGAAATTGTTCGGCATCTTGTCGATGAACAGGGGCGTTTCACCCCGGTAGACCCTGGTGTCCTTGATGTATTGTTCCCCGAAGCGCCGGAAATAGTCTTGCTCCAGTTCGTGCAGGATGGCGGGGTACCGGGATGTCTTCTCGGGTTCACGCCCGCGCAGTTTCTGCGCCAGGGCCAGTATGTTGTGCAGTTCCATGGTGCCGTCCACCATGCTGTGGGACGCCAGGATCTGTTCCAGCAGGGTAGAGCCGGAACGGGGCAGGCCGACGATAAAGATCGGGTCGCGGCAGTCAAGTCCGGCGCCTTGCCGGCGCGCAAACAATTCGCCGGTGCAGGTCTCAACCTGTGCCTCCACGCGCGCCTCCATCTTTTCAATCCTGTAGCCGGTCTGGCGCAGCTTCAGGCCATTGCCCTTTTCATAACAGGCGAAGGCTTCGCCGTACTCCCCGCGGTCTTCCAGCGCCTTGCCGCCGGCAAAACACAGGTTGATCCGGTCGGTGAGCGCAACGCCGGGGGCATCCGCGTAACGCCTGATGGCGTCAATCTCCTCGTCGGTGAATGTATAGGTCTTGGTGTTGGCCAGGCTCCAGTAGGCGTCGCCGTAATCCGGCCTGCGCCGGTATGCCTCCCGGTAGGACTGGATGGCCTCGTCCAGCAGGCCCACGGTCTTCCGGGCGTGACCTGCCTGTACGTGCAACTCGGTGCGGTAAGGGTGGGCTTCCAGCACATCCCGGTACAGGGCAATCCCCTCTTCGAACCTGCCCAGACCCACGAGCGTGGTTGCCAGGGTGCTTTGGAAGCCCGGGTTACCGGGTTCCTGTTCCAGCAGCAGCTTTGCCTGTTCATGGGCTTTTTCGAAGCGGGTCTTCCGGATCAGGATGTTGACGTAATCGATGCGGGCCTGCACGTGGTCCGGCGCAAATTCCACGCAGCTTTCCAGCAGGAACTCTGCATCGTCGTAAATATTCATCCGCACCCCGATCTCGGCCAGCAGGCGCATGGCCTCGATGTGGTGCCTGTGTTTTTGCAGGTAGTCCCGGCACAACAGTTCCGCCTTGTAAAGTTTATTCTCGTGAACCAGGTCGAGGACGTTGACCAGTTCCGGGGGCAGCCGGTTGAGGAAATCCAGCCGTTCCCGCGCCAGCCGGGCCTGTTCCGTCCTGCCCAGGCGTTGTTCCAGGTTGACGAGCGCATTCAGGCTCGCCTTCAGCGCCGGGTTCAGTTCAACTGCCCTGGCATAGGCCGGGCCGGCGTCTTCGCTACGGTTGAGGGACAGGAAGATATGGCCGCGTTCCTGGTGCGCGCGGGCATGGTCGGGATTGCCGGCGAGCAGGGTATCGAGTGTCGTCAATGCCTTGGCGGGCTGATTGCCGTAACGTTGCGCGACCGCCAGCATATACAATGCCTCCACCCGGTCGTCGTCCTCCGGTTCTGAGGCAAGCAGTTGTTCCAGCGAACTGATTGCATCGCCAAACCTGGCGGTTTGAATCAGTTGTTTTGCGTGGCTGAGTTTTTCAGGTGTGTCGGCTTGCTCCGGATTCACAACAGTTTGACCAGCGCGGCGACCACGCCGATGGCGACCACCATCATGGAACCAAGGCGCAAGGTCAGTCTTAACTCCATCTCTCGCATGTCGCGTTTGAGACGACTTTCCAGCGCTTCCAGGTCCTGTTTGGTGGCAAGCTTCTCGTCAATCAGCGTTGCCTGAGTGCGCGCCAGCACCTCGGCCTGCGCTTCCGGCATGCCTGCCTGGGTCAGTTCTTTTACGAAAGCGTGGGTGTCAAACATGATTGCAGCCATGAGCATATCTCCTTATATTCCGGGAAAGTTGCCTCAAATCATAACATGAAAATATATGGAGGCATAGCAAAGCGCGTCCTGAAATCAAATCCGTCCCCGTTACAAGGGGGAGGTGCGTCCGGGGACGGATTTGCAGTATACGGGGACGGGTTTCAGTCCGTCCCCTTACAACATCAACCAATCAGTTATAGTCGTAGGAAAACCGGACCCCGAAGGTGCGCGGCCGGTTGGTTACCACCTTGGGCACGTACTGCAAGGTATCGACATGCAGTTCGGCCCGTTCGTCCGTCACGTTGTTAATGAACAGTTCCGCGCCCCAGGTATCGCTCCTGAAACCGACCGCCATGTCCAGCAGCACGTAATCATCCTGGACGTACCTGCCGTTCATGCAAGTGATGGGTTGGTCGTAAGTGCCACAGTTACCACCAACGTAATCACCGCCCTCGGCTGCGATCTTGAGCCCTGAACCCCGGCCGCCGTGGGTGCGCCTTAGCGTGTCTTCAACAGCAAAGGCGCTGCCCGTGATACCCGATTTACTCTCGCCGGTGTAGCTGAGGCCGCCGGATATATAGGCGCTGGCTCCGCCCAGAGCAGGCAGGTCGAATTCATAGCGAGCCCGCAGGTTGCCGGAAAAATCCGGGGTAAACGGCAACTCACTGCCCTCCGGTACGGAAATGCCTTCCAACTGTGCGTTGATGCGGGTAATCTCGCTGTCCACGAAACTGAAGGCGCCGGCGATGGTCAGGTTGGCTGTCGGCTGCCAAGTGAAATCACCGTCCGCGCCCAGAATCTCCGCATCGCCCACGTTCTCGATGAATACCAGGAAGGCCACGTTGGCCGGGTCGAAGCGGGATACCTGCAAGTCATCTATTTCGGAGTAATAGCCCGTGGCGTTCACGCGCAGGGTCCTGTCAAAGAAGTCCGCCTTGATGCCCCACTCGTAGTTATCCATTTCGTCCGTGAGGGCAATCGCCGGCACCCGGTAGTTATTGTACACCTCCAGGCCCCTAGGGTTATTTGCGGCTTTACCCGCGTTCCGGTTTGTCACCGGCGGGCGGAAGCCCTGGCCGAAGGTGGCGAACAACAGCATATCGTCGGTGACCTTCCAGTCCAGGGAAGCGCGAAAGATAACGTCGGATTGGTTCAGAACGCCATCGCTGTCCAGGTCATCCACATTGAAGTCGTCGTTCTGGATGTCATTGAACAGGTCGTCTGCATCAGCAAAGTTCTGCCCCCGGCTGAACGTGCCACCCCTGCAAGCCGAAGTATCACGGACCTCCGGGCGGCAATCACCTGTGCCGGCTGCCCTGAGAGCCTCCAGCGTACCTTGGCCTAAGCCCCGGAGCCGTTCGGTGACGTTATTGCCGGAGGTGCGGCTGGTGGCGTCGATGCCTCCCCGCCCGATACTGGAGTCACACCCGTCTGTGCCGTACTTACAGCCGAAGGAAAAGCTGCTGGCGCCCTTGAAATCGAAGTCGATATCATACCAGCGGGCACCGAAGCTGACAGTTACATCCGGCAGAATATCGAAATCAAGCTGGCCAAACAGGGCCATCTGTTCGGTCTTGCGGGTGTAGTCGTTGACGAAACTGACCCTGGGGTTGAACGGCACGTTGGGGTCGGCATTCGTGCCCGGCCCGACATCGCCTATCATAGCCAAAGCAGGCCACGAACCATCGCCGTCATCCCGGGTGGCCGCATCCTCAAAGGAGGACGTCCCATGGGTTGTCTGCTCGTCAAAAAACGCCCCGGCCGTCACCCGAATGCGCTGGTCGTCCGGCATGGAGACGCGGAACTCCTGGGTGACGCGAGTACTGTCGTTATTGTCGATATACTGCGCTTCCGGGTCCCAACATGCACTCAGACCTACTGTGCCTCCATGACCCTCAAACCCACTGCTGCGCCCCCAATCCCTGGTTCCGGTACACAGGTAATACACCTGGTAGCCGCCACCGCCGGTATAGTCTGTGTAATCTATATAAGCCTCCATCTCCCGGTCCAGGTAACCGACGGTGTAGATCATGTCCAGCATGCCGATACGGCCGTTGAGGGTCAGGGTGGTCAGGCCGAAATCGTCCTCACTGGTGTCGCGGGTGAAGCGGGTCGTGCTGCTCTCGCCATCCAGGTTGGGGTCGTAGGCAAACACCCCGTCCGCCTCAAGGGATTGCTGGGTATGCTGCACCAGCAGGCCGAAGTTGTCTGTCGGTTCATAGGCCAGGCTGAAACGTCCGCCGATATATTCGGCGTCGTTAAAGTCTTCTTCAACCAGGGCACTGTTGTCTGCAGTTTCAAACGGGCTGTCAGGGTGGACGGGCGCCCCGGAAATATCATTGCGGTTGAGTACGGCAATAAGACCGCCGTCATTCGTCTCGAAACCGCCGGGGATGACATTGCCGCTGCCGTCCAGGTTGCTGATATTGTCGATCCAGCCGGCCTGGTCGTCACGGTAGGCGGCGATACGCACTGCCAGGTCGTCCCTCAGGGCCACGTTGAGATAGGCTTCCTGGGAGTTACTGACGTCCCCGCCTTTGGTGGTGGATACGTCCGCGCTGGCGCCGGCCTGGAATTCACCCTGCACGGGCTTGTTGGTGATCAGGCGCACCGTGCCGGACTGGGAACTGGCGCCGAACAGGGTGCCCTGGGGCCCGGGCAGCACCTCGACTCGGTTGAGATCGGTCGCATACACGTCCAGGTTGCGCCCCCCGAACGCGACCGGCATTTCATCCACATACAAGGCCACCGCCGGGGATGAACCCTGGATGGCCGAGATGGTATTTTTCGATTGCTCGGTGGCGGCGCCGCGTATGTAGATCTCGCTCTGTCCCGGCCCCGTGCCCATGGTGACCACGTTGGGCAGGTATCTGACGTAATCATCGAAGGTGCTGATGCGCAGTTCCTGGAGGTCCTCACCCTGCAGGGCGGAGACCGATACCGGGATGTCCTGGGTGGATTCGGCGCGCTTGGTCGCAGTGACGATGATTTCCTCGATCTGGGCGTTGGCGGGAGAACTGACTGCCGTCGCGGCGAGGGCTGACAGGATCGCGTAATTCAGCTTGTTGCGTTTGAATTCGGCTTTATTGGACATGTTCTATACCCCTGGTTTGAGCCTTATTTTTCATTATAGGAAAGGGATATTATACAACAATCACTGAACCGACATTTTTTATACTCTATGCGACATTGTTGGCAATATGAGACGGATTGTCATGTGTGCCTGAAGTCCTCGCCTTTCCTGCGCAAGACCTCCAGGCGGCTTTGCAGATCGTCCCGGCAGATATAGCACCCCTGTAAGTGCCGATACCCGCTGTCCGGGTCGAACTCGCTGCGTGCGTGCATGATGCGGTAATTGTCGAATACCTGGCAATCGCCCTTGTTGAGGCGGAACCGGTATTGCATCTCCGCGCTGGTGACGATGCCGAGAAACGCCCGGTGCGCACGGTAGAACTGTGCCTGCAACGCCGGTTCGATGTCCACCGGTCCCAGCAGCGCCGGGTGCAGCCGTGTGCCGATGATGTCGCCGTCTTCATCGATTTCTATCACGCAGCCGCGATTCACGATATGCCGGTCTTCGGTGACGTAGGTGAACGTGACCTTATGAGTACTCAGCAGGTTGAAAGCCGCCAGGTCCGCCTGTTGCAGTTTCCTGGCCGAAGCGATGGAATCGACCATGATGCTGTCCCCGCCCTGCGCGTCGTTCCGCAGGCAATGCAGGAACTGGACGCCCGGCAGATGCGTGCGGCTGGGGAGGTCGTTGTGCGGGTACAGCGCCCGCGGCGTATAGGCCAGGTTTTCCGGGTTTGGTTTCGATTCCACGTCGAACCAGCGGCCGAAGTGGGATGCCTCGATGAACGCAATGCGTTCGGCCAGCCTGATTACGGCAAGATGCTCCGCCGGCACGCCGGTGACCAGGGCTACGCCCGTATCATCGATATACTCCAGCATTTCCAGCAGGGCGTCGTCGCCGGCCATCACACCGGCAAAGCCGACGGACACGCGCCTGATGTCGAACTCCGCGGCGCTCCAGGCCGTGCGCCGTTGCTTGCGCTCCAGGCGCGCCTCCCGTTCGCTGCGGTGGCGGTGCAGCCAGTCCCAGCTATAGAAAGTTCCGTCACAGGCGGCGCTGTGTTCGGGCCATGTGAGATGCAGCCCGCGGGCGTCGCCGCTGACCTTATCGGGAGCGAGATCCAGGGGGATCGCCATGAAATCGGCGATACGCTCCCAGGCATCCTGGTGCGTGCATTGCGGGCAGTGGCAGTTTTCCCGCAGCCAGTAGTACAGGTGGCGGCTGCAGTCGCCTCCCGGCCAGGCGATCACCAGGCCGTCCGCCTGCGGTTTAACCGAGGGTACCTGCTCCCGCATGTCCAGAGATGTCATTGCCATGGCGCATCATCAAGTGGATGGGTTCATGAATAACGCTAATAATAGGCAGTAATTTCCTGTCCTGTTACACATAATGGACCGTTTATGTCGCATTTGGATGCAACAATGTCGTGCTTCTATATACGCGGAAATGCAGTCTAATTCAGACTTGCGCGGAATTTCCGGTGTCACGGGATTATCGGGGTCAGAGTAAAAATGCCCACGCCGGTGGGTGCTGTTGATCCGGAGCCGGGTATTTTTACTCTGACCCCAGGTTTCCTTGCGTAACTCATGAGGCATGACTGTGATGATACAAGAAGCGGCGGTAGATAACTGGGTTGAGGACCAGGAAGAAGAACTGGTCCTGTCGGAACTCGACGATTCCGAGTTGGTGGAGCAGATGCACGACGACCTGTACGACGGCCTCCGGGACGAGATCATCGAAAGCACGGAGCTGCTGCTGGACCGGGGCTGGGGCGCGGACAAGGTGTTGAACGAAGCGCTGGTCGGCGGTATGCAGATCGTCGGGGTCGATTTCCGCGACGGCATCCTGTTCGTGCCGGAGGTGCTGCTGGCGGCCAACGCCATGAAGGGCGGCATGGAGGTGTTGCGCCCGTTGCTGGCGGAGACCGGGGCCAAGCCCATCGGCAAGATGGTGATCGGCACCGTCAAGGGCGACATCCATGACATCGGCAAGAACCTGGTGGGCATGATGATGGAAGGAGCCGGCTTCGAGGTGATCAATATCGGCATCAACAACAGTGTCGAGGACTATTTTGCCGCCCTGGAGCAGCACAGGCCGGATATTCTCGGCATGTCGGCCCTGCTTACCACTACCATGCCCTACATGAAGGTCGTCATTGACGAGTTGGTGTCGCAGGGCATCCGCAACGACTATATCGTCATGGTCGGCGGTGCTCCGCTGAACGAGGAATTCGGCAGGGCGGTCGGCGCAGATGCGTACTGCCGGGATGCGGCGGAAGCCGCGGAGACGGGCACGCGCCTGGTGACGACGAGAAGCGCTCTGGCCGCCTGATTAATAATCCGCAGATGACGCAGATGGACGCAGATTATTTTATAATGTATCTGCGCTAATCTGCGTCATCTGCGGATAGATAAATGGCAAGGCAATCAGGTGGAAGAAAAGCACGTCGGGCGTTGCGCAGTGCGCCGTTGGCCGATGCGCTCAAGCCCGTCCATCCCGGCGAAGCGGGCGGCCGTTACCGGCCGCTGAAAGACGCTGGCGTCGCGGCCGTAAACGAAAATATCTTCAGGATCCTGGAAGAAGTCGGTTTCAGCGAAGCTACGCCGCATTGCATTGAGACCTGTACCGCCGCGGGTGCGGTGCTCGGCAACGACGGTCGCCTGAGAATGCCGAGATCCGTTGTCGAAAACGCCATGGCGCTGGCCCGGCGCAACCTGGTGCTGTACGGCCAGGACCCCGGGCACGACCTGGACCTCAGCGGCAGCCGGGTGCATTTCTCCACGGCCGGGGCGGCGGTCATGGTCGCCGACCCGGAAAACAACCTGTACCGCGAATCGACGGCCCAGGATCTCTACGACATGGCGCGCATCGCCGACACCTGTGAGCATATACACATGTTCCAGCGCACCTGCGTGTTGCGCGACATTCCCGACAACTACGAGATGGACCTCAATACCGCCTATTGCGTGGTCATGGGCACCGGCAAGCATGTTGCCTCGAGTTGGACCGAAGCCGCCCACCTGGACAAGACCCTGGAAATGCTGCATGTCATGGCCGGCGGCGAGGCCGCGTGGCGGACCAGGCCGTTTGTCAGCCAGTCCAACTGTTTCGTGGTGCCGCCCATGAAGTTTGCGCAGGAATCCCTGGAATGCCTGCGGATAGCGGTCCAGGGCGGTATGCCGGTACTGTTGCTTTCCGCGGGCCAGGCCGGCGCCACCACGCCTGCGTGCCTGGCAGGCGCCGTTTCCCAGGCCTGGGCCGAATGCCTCGGCGGCCTGGTGTACGTGAACGCTATCGAGCCGGGCGCCCCGGCCATTCTCGGCGCCTGGCCGTTCGTCTCGGATTTGCGCACCGGCGCCATGAGCGGCGGTTCGCCCGAGCAGGGCCTTCTGTCCGCAGCCTGTGCACAGATGGGCCTTGTCTACGACCTGCCGTTCGGCACCGCCTGCGGCATGACGGATTCAAAATTCCCGGATTTCCAGGCCGGCGCGGAACGGGCCGGAACAATCCTGTCCGCGGCGCTGGCGGGCGCCAACCTGGTGTATGAATCGGCAGGCATGTACGCAAGCCTGCTCGGCACCTGTCCGGAGAGCCTGCTGCTGGACAATGACGTGCTCGGCGCGGCCCTGCGGGTCACGCGCGGCATCGAGGTGAACGCGGAAACCCTGGGTTTTGACGAGATCAAACAGGTCTGCACCAGTGGAGTGGGTCATTACCTGGGTTCGGACCGCACCCTGAAGGTTATGCAGAGCGAATATATCTACCCGGATTTCGGCGACCGCACCAGCCCCACCGTGTGGGAGGAGAGCGGCAAGCCGGTCATGTTGCAGAAAGCCATCGAGAAAAAGCGGGCAATCCTGGCGAGCCATTTCCCGAAGCATGTCAGCGACGAGGCCGACCTGGAGGTCAGGTCGAAGTTTCCGATTTTCCTCTCGCGGGAAGCGATCGGCAGGGCTTGAGCCCTCTTCGTCATTCCCGCGTATGCGGGAATCCAGTGGACAAAGAGTCGCCTTCGGCGACACGTTATTCCACTGGATGCCGGGTCAAGCCCGGCAAGACGAATGTAGTGGCTGGTATGGCGGACGGGATAAATCAGCAGCGGATGCGCCTGTTGTCGGGGTCGTACATGGGGCGCAACGAGGCTTCGGCCGGGACGCGTACGCCCGCCACCTCGATCTCGAAGCCGCCTTCCAGCAGTTCCCCGATGTCCTGCACCTGAGAGGTATCGACGTAGCCGAGGCCGATGCTGCCGCCCAGGGTGTGACCGTAACTGCCGGAGGTGACGTGACCGACAATCCGGCCCCGATGCCGGATCGGTTCGTTATGGTAGAGCAGGGGCTCCGGGTCCAGCAGTCTGAACTGGAGCAGGCGCCTCTGCAGACCCTGTTCGGACTGCCTCAGCAACGCGTTGCGGCCGATGAAACCGCCCGGTTTGTCGAACTTCACCGTGAACCCCAGGCCCGCTTCCAGAGGCGTGTCCTCGTCGGTGATGTCGTGGCTCCAGTGCCGGTAGGCCTTCTCGATGCGCAGCGAATCCAGCGCGTGGTAACCGGCATGGACCAGGCCCAGAGCGTCTCCGGCAGCCGTGATTTCATCGTAAACGCCGGCGGCGAACTCGGTCGGGATATACAGTTCCCAGCCCAGTTCGCCGACGAAAGTGATGCGCGAGGCGCGCACCCGCGCATAGCCCAGTTCAATCTCCCGGCTGCTCGCAAACCCGAACGTCTCGTTCGACAGGTCCTCAGGCGCCAGCGGCTGCAACAGCTTGCGCGCGTTGGGCCCCATCACGGATATTACGCCCATGGCCGAGGTCACGTTGGTGAGCACGCAACGGGCGCCGGCAGGGATGTGCCGTTTGAGCCAGTGAAAATCGCGTACTTCCGTGGCCGCGGCCGTGACGATCAGGAAACTGTCCTCACCCAGGCGCGTCACTGTCAGGTCCGCCTCTATCCCTCCGTTCTCGTTCAGCCACTGGGTGTAGACGATGCGGCCGGGCCGTACGTCAACGTCATTGGCGCACACGTAGTTCAGCGTCTGCGCCGCGTCCGGTCCTTCCAGGCGGTACTTGGCGAAGGACGACTGGTCGAACAGGGCAACGTTTTCGCGCGCCGCGCGGTGCTCCGCCGCCGAATATTCGAACCAGTTCTGGCGCCCATAGCTGTATTCGTACTTCGCCTCGACACCCGGCGGCGCGTACCAGTTCGGCCGCTCCCAGCCGGCAGTCTCGCCGTGGCAGGCGCCGGCGGCTTGCAGGCGCTCGTAGAGCGGCGATTTGCGTACGCCGCGGGCGCTTTCATACTGGCGGTAGGGGTAGTGCCTGGCATAGAGCAGGCCCAGGCTCTCGGACACGCGCTCGCGCAGGTATTTGCGGTTCCCCTGGAACGGCATGTTGCGGCGCACATCCACTTCCCACAGGTCAACCGGGGGGTGCCCTGTGCGCATCCATTCCGCCACCACCTTGCCTATCCCGCCCGCGGATTGCAGGCCGATGGAATTCAGACCCGCAGCGACGAAGCAGTTATCGAACTCCGGCGCCTGGCCCAGGTGGTAACGGACGTCGGGCGTGAAGCTCTCCGGGCCACAGAAGAACTTCTGTATGCCGGCCGCTTCCAGGGCCGGCACCCGCGCCATGGCGTCCCGCAGCACCGGTTCGAAGTGGTCGAAATCACCGGCGATCTCGTCGAAACAGAAGTCTTCGGGAATGCCGTCCATGCCCCAGGGCCGGGCGCGGGGCTCGAACGCGCCCACCAGCAGTTTGCCGGCGTCGTGCTTGTAATAGGTGCAGGCGTCGTAATCACGGATCACCGGCAGGTCCTCGTCCAGGCCGGCGACGGATTCGAACAGCGCATAGTAATGCTCGCAGGCGTGCAGCGGCACGTTCACCCCGATGCTTGCGGCCAGGTCCCGGGTCCACATGCCCGCGCACAGCACCACGTAGTCGGCTTCCATGTCGCCGCGTTCGGTGCCGACACCGGTGACCCGGCCGGCGCCGGTGCGGATTGACGTGACCTTCACGTTCTGGAAGATGCGGGCGCCACAGGCCCGCGCGCCCTTCGCCAGGGCCTGGGTAATATCGACCGCGTTGGCGTATCCGTCGGTAGGAATATGAATACCCCCGATGACGTCGCCGGTATGCAGCAACGGTATGCGCTCGCTGATTTCCTCCGGCGTGACCACGTCCACACTCAGCCCGAACACCTGCGCCATGGACGCGTTGCGTTTCAGTTCCTCGAAGCGTTCATCAGCGGTGGCGATCGACACCGACCCGCATTGCCGGTAGCCCGTCGCCTGCCCCGTTTCGGTCTCCAGCCCCTGGTACAGCTCCCTGGTGTAACGGGCCAGCCGGGTCATGTTCATGGAGCCGCGCAACTGCCCGATCAGGCCGGCCGCGTGCCAGGTGGTCCCTGATGTGAGTTGTTGGCGTTCCAGCAATACCACCTCCATGGACTGAAATTTGGCTAGGTGATAGGCGATGGAACAGCCGATCACGCCGCCGCCGATGACCACCACTTCGGCGCGTGGGGGGAGTTCCGACCGGCCGGTTCCTGTATCCGTCATCACAGCCTCAGCCGTTCATTGGCGGGATCGTAGACGGGATCCTTCAGCACCCGCGCCGGGCGCCGTTCTCCCAGCAGGTCGACGCCCAGTTCCGTGCCGGGTTGCGCCAGGGCCGGGGGGACGTAGCCGAAGCCCAGGCTTTTGCGCACGTAATGGCCGTAACCGCCGGACGTGGTCACGCCGACGCATGCATCGCTGTGGTACAGCGGCTCGCTGCCGCGCACGTCGGAGTCGGTGGCATCCACTTCGAAATACACGAGCCGCAGGGGGGGCAAGGGGACGGACTTAAGTCCATCCGCGGAGCCGTCCCCGGATCTGTCTCCGGTGTCCCCGATAATCCGGGCTTGTTGCTCAAGGGTCGCCCGTTTCCCCGTGAAGTCCTCCTTGTCCAGCCTGAGAAAACGCGCCATGTCCGCATCGATCATGGTGACTTCGTTGGTCAGTTCCGCACCCCAGCCCCGGTACCCTTTCTCCAGGCGCAGGCTGTTGACCGCGTACAGACCGAAATCGGTCAGGCCGAAAGCGGCGCCTGCCTCCTGCAGGGCATCGTACAACTCCACCAGGTGTTCCATCGGCGGGTGCAGTTCCCAGCCCAGTTCGCCCACGTAGTTCACCCTGAGCGCCCGCACGGGCCTGCCCGCAATGCTGATCTCTCTGCCGCTCAGCCAGCGGAATGAGCTGCTGTCCAGGGGCGCGTCCGTGAGCCGGGCCAGGATATCCCGCGCCGCCGGCCCGGCCAGCACCAGCACGCCCCGCTCATCGGTGACGTTGGCGATCTGCACCTGTTCCCCGGCACGCCTGCCCTGGACCAGGTGATCCAGGTCGCGCAGTTCGGCGCCGGCCGCGGACAATACGTAGAAATGATCATCGGCCAGGTGCGTGACCGTCATCTCGGCCCCGATCCGCCCGCCTTCGGACAACAGGTGCGCCAGCACGATGCCGCCGGCATCCGGCATCCGGTTGGCGCAGACACGGTCCAGAAAGGCGCGGGCGCCGGCGCCGGTCACGTCGTACTTGGCGAAACCCGATAAATCCAGGATGCCGGCCCGCTTGCGCACCGCCAGGCACTCGTCCCGCACCACGTCGAACACGTTGTTGCGCCGGTAGCCGTATTCCTCTTCACGGCCGTCCGGGGAGAACCACTTGGGCCGTTCCCAGCCGAACGTCTCGGTGTACACGCAGCCCCGCGCCTTGAGTTTTTCGTACAGCGGACTGGTGCGCCGCGGGCGCGCCGCGGGCAGTTCTTCGCCGGGGAGGGGAGTGAAGTAGGTCATGCTGTAATCCTGGCGCCCCTTGTCCTTCATGTAGCTCTCGTCGGCAAAAGTGCCGAAACGGCGCGGGTCGAAGCCGGTCATGTTGATCTCCGCATCGCCGTGCAGCATCCATTGCGCCAGGTACTTGCCGCACCCCGCGCCCTGGGCGATGCCGAACGAGGAACCGCAGCAGAGCCAGAAGTTCTTAAGTCCGGCGATCGGCCCCAAAAGAGGAGGGCCGTCCGCGGGATGGGGAATGGCGCCGTTGACGATGCGTTTGATGCCGGCGTTTTCGATGATCGGCATGCGCTCCAGCGCCCGCTCAAGCCAGGGCATCAGGCGGTCGAGGTCATCGTCAAACAGTTCGCTGTCGGCCTCCCATTCCGGCAGACCCCGCGGCGGCCAGGCTTCGGCCAGGTTGGCGTGCTCGTAAATGCCGATGAGCCCGGACTTCTGTTCCTGGCGCAGGTAGGCCGAAGCGTAGGGGTCGCGCATCACCGGTATCTCTTCCTCCCGGTCGATAAATTCCTGTATCGGCCCGGACACAAGATAGTGGTGCTGGATATTGCAGATCGGCAGGTCCGCGCCCACCATCTGCGCCACCTGCCTGGCATAGCAGCCGGCCGCGTTCACCACGCTTTCCGCAACGATGACGCCGTTTTCGGTCACCACTTCCCATTCGCCGGAGGGCAGGGGGTTGATGTCGATGACGCGGTTGTGCCGGACAATCCTGGCGCCCATGTTGCGCGCGCCGCGCGCCATGGCGTTGGTCAGCCCCGCCGGGTCGGCGTGGCCGTCATCCCGGGTCCACGCCCCGGCCAGGACGCCGTCGGTGGAGATGAATGGGTTCAGTTGCCGGATCTTGTCGACGCCGATGATCTCCATGTGGAAGCCGACGTTGTCCGCAATCCCCTTCACGTGTTTGAACCAGTCGATATCGTGTTCCGTCAGGGCAAACCGGACGCTGCCCGAGGTATGCCAGCTTACCGATTGCCCGGTGAGATCCTCCAGTTTTTTGTACAGGGAAATACTGTACTGGTGGATCTTGGCGAGGTTGTAATTGCCGACAAAATTCGGGCACTGGCCGGCCGCATGCCAGGTCGAACCGGAGGTGAGTTCGCCTTTCTCAATCAGGACCGCGTCGGTGCAACCCTCCTCGGCCAGGTGGTACAGCAGCCCGACCCCCATGATGCCGCCGCCGACGATGACGATACGCGCATGACCGTTCATCCGGCAATTTTACTCTGACTCCGATATATTTATCACCTGCCCACAGGGTTACAATTGCGACAGGATCAATCATCAATCCGACATGACCGACAAAATTATCACATTCCTCGAACGCCGCTTCCGGCTCGCCGAACACGGTACCAAAGTCCGCACCGAGTTGCTGGCGGGTTGCACCACCTTTGTCACCATGGCCTACATCATCTTCGTCAACCCGCAGATGATGGCCGCCGCGGGCATCGACCAGGGCGCCAGTTTCGTCGCCACCTGCCTGGCCTCGGCGCTGGCCTGCCTGATCATGGGCCTGTACGCCAACTGGCCGGTGGGTCTGGCGCCGGGCATGGGCATGAATGCGTTCTTCACCTACACGGTGGTCGGCAGCCTGGGCTATAGCTGGCAGGTGGGACTGGGCGCGGTGTTCCTTTCCGGGGTGCTGTTCGTCATCATCAGCGTCACCCGCCTGCGCCGCTGGATGCTGAACAGCATCCCCATGAACCTGCGCCTTGCCATGGGTTGCGGGGTGGGCCTGTTCATCGGGTTTATCGGCCTGCAGAACGGCGGTATCGTGGTCGCCAGTCCCGCCACCATCCTCACTTTGGGCGACCTGACCCGGCCCGAGCCCATGCTCGCAGCCGTCGGTTTCCTGCTCATTGCCGGCCTGGGCGTGCGCGGCGTTCCCGGCGCCATCCTGCTGGGCATCCTGGCAGTGACGTGTGCGGGACTGTTCGCCGGGCTGGTGACCTGGCAGGGGCTGGTGTCCGCGCCGCCGGACATGGCCGCGACCTTCCTGCAACTGGATATTGCCGGCGCCCTGGACGTAGGCATGATCAGCGTGATAGCCGCGTTCCTGTTCGTCAACCTGTTCGACACCACCGGTACCCTGATGGGCGTTGCCCACCGGGCCGGCCTGGTGGATGGGCAGGGGACGGTGCGCAACCTGGACCGGGCGCTGAAGGCCGACAGTTCCTCCAGCGTGGTCGGCGCCTGCCTCGGCTGCACCCCGGTGACCAGTTACGTGGAAAGCGTGGCGGGCATTGCCGGCGGCGGCCGCACCGGGTTGACCGCAGTGGCGGTCGGCATCCTGTTCCTGCTCGCCATATTCCTGGCGCCGCTGGCGCGCATGGTGCCGGAATTCGCCACCAGCGGCGCCCTGGTGTTCGTGGCCTTGTTGATGCTCGGCGGCATGCGCGACCTGGCCTGGAACGACGCCACCGAACTGCTCCCGGCGCTGCTCACCATTGTCGCGATCCCGCTGACATTCTCCATCGCCGACGGCATCGCCGTGGGCTTCATCACCTATGTCAGCGTTAAACTGGCGAGCGGCAAACACCGGGAGATTTCAGCGGGTGTATGGTTCCTGGCGCTGATCTTCCTGGCGCGGTTTGTGTTCATATAATGGTGGGGTCAGAGTAAAATTTCTGGCGAAATTCTTACTCTGACCCCTGATTTCAGGACTTAGTTCACCATTTAATAAAATGATATACTTCCGCATACCGGAAAATACCTGGAGAGGCAGGAGAGGAACGTGAGCGAGGCGGACAAAGACAACGGCAACGGCGCAGGCCATCCGGAGTGTGATCACTGCGGTATTTTCACCATTCCCACACCCCATCCCATCATGGGCGCGTGGCGGGACATTTCCTACAGTCCGGTGCGCGATAAAATCTGGTCCGTCAGCGAGGGGATTTACCGCTCCATCTTCCTGGAAGGCGACAAGGGCGTCATCGCCTTCGACACCCTGACCACGCCCGGCACCGCCAGGGCATACGCCGGCGCCATCGGCAGGGTGTTCCCGAAGAAGCCGATCCACACCATCGTCTATTCCCACGACCACCTCGACCACACCGGCTTTGCCGCGGACATGGCCCCGGACGCGGACATCATCGCCCACCGGCTGTGTGCCGACGTGGTGGCGGCAAGAAAATCCGACGGCCAGACCCCGGCGACGGAGGTCTGGGACGGCGAACGCAAGTCCTACGAGATCGACGGCGTCTACTTTGAGTTGCTCTATCCCGGGCCGACCCACGGCGACGGCAATATCGCCGCCTGGTTCCCACAGAGCAAAATCCTGTTCATGGTGGACACCATCATCCCCGGCGTCGGCTACACCTTCTTCCCGGACTGGCACTTCAAGCCTTACGTGCCGAGCATGAAGCGTTTCCTGAGCCTGGACTTTGACGTGTTCGTACCCGGCCATTTCTGGATCACCGACCGGCAGGGCTTCATCGACAACCTGGAATATTACGACCTGATGGCCGATTTCGCCCAGCAGGCCATTATCGACGGGCTGGACCCCCATGACTGGGACCACGTATGCCGCTACACCGAAGAGAAACTGTCCGCTTCGTTCGGTAACCTGTTCCGCTTCCATGAGTACTGCGCCATGAACCTGTCCAGGTACATGCAGACCTACCTGACCGGGGGCTGGGGCATAGAAGGCAACATGCACCCGGATACAACTCCGTTTTAGGGTAGTGTGGTAAATATGAGCGAGAACAGGGGATTATTCACGACGGACAAGGCCCAGCCGTACCTGGCCTTCGAGCCGGAAATGGCGGTTGAACAGTTGTCCGAACGCCTCTGGACAGTCAGCGACGGTACCTGCAGGACCATTTTTCTCAAGGGATCGGAAGGCGTCATCGCCTTTGATACCTTCGGCACGCCCGGCAGGGCCCGCGCTTATGCCCGCGCCATCGGCGAGGCCGTTCCGGACCGGGAAATCGCTGCGGTGATCTACTCCCATGACCACCTTGACCACGCCGGCTTTGCCGCCGACCTGGCGCCTGATGCAGAAATCGTCGCCGATGAGATCTGCGCCAAGGTCGTCAAGCTGCGCGGGGCCGAAGGGCAGCTTCAGCCTGACCGTGTGCTTACCGGCGCGGAAAACCGGATCACCGTGGACGGTGTGGAACTGGTATTGCTGAATCCCGGTCCTACCCACGGTTCCGGCAACCTGGCTGCCTGGTTTGCCGATGAGAAACTGCTGTTCTCATCCGATACCATCCTGGCCAATGCCCGTTACGGGCTGATGCCGGATATCCACCTGGCCAATTTCGTCCGTTACATGCGCGGCTTCCTGGACCTGGACTGGGATACATTCGTTCCCGGACGTTACGGGCTCACCGACCGGGCCGGCTTTATCAAGGGCTGCGATTACATCGAAGCGGTCCAGGAGGCCTGCCAGCAGGCCTTCGTGGAGTTTGTCCCCATCTGGGCCTACGAGCCCATGCAAGGCTACGTTATGAACAAGCTGGCGGACCGGTTCGGCGACCTTGACGGCTTTGCCGAGCACGTCGGCCTGACGTCCATTCGCATCGTGCACCATTATCTCATGGGCGGCTGGTCGCTGGAAGATACGCCGGAACCGGGCTATATACTGGCCGACGCAGTACAACTCTAGCCGTATGGCCCAGGAAATGCGGGCCAAGCCATCCGGAATCTTCTACGGCTGGTGGAACGTTGCCACCGGCTTTGTCGGCATGGGTTTGAGTTATGCCATGTTCACCATCTTCGCCTTCGGCGTCTTCGTTAAACCCCTGGAAGATGAATTCGGCTGGACCCGCGGTGAATTGTCGCTGGCCATTACCATGACCAATTTCGCCGTAGTCATCGCCTCGCCCTGCCTGGGTTTGATCATCGACAGGTTCGGCGTACGCAGGGTTCTGATCCCCTCGGTGATTATGATGGGCCTGACCGTTGCCTCCATGGCCCTGCTCAGCGCTGATTTATGGCATTTCTACGCCTTGTACTTCCTCATCCCGTTTCTCGGCGCGGGCACGCTGCCGCAGAGTTACTCACGCGTACTGATCGCCTGGTTCTCGCGCCGTCGCGGCATTGCTTTGGGAATTTCACTGGCAGGTTTCGGTGTCGGGGCGATGCTGGTGCCCATCGTTGCGCAGTTGATGATCGAGAATTACGGCTGGCGCATGGCGTATGTCGGTTTTGCTGCGGCCGTTTTTGCCCTGGCCCTGCCGATGGCGGTATTCGTCATGAAGGAAACCCCTGAAGAAATGGGATTGCAGCCGGACGGTGGCCCCGCGGTTGTAAGCAGGGGGGCAGGCTCTGTGGCTGATGATGGCGACGGTGCGAAACCTGCGGTGGCTCCGGTCAGCGGATTATCCTGCCCGCAGGCGGCGCAGACCCGCAGTTTCTGGTTGATCCTGTTCTCGTTCATGCTGGTAGGCATCGGCATCACCAGCATTATTGCCCACCTGGTGCCGATGCTGATGGACCGTGGCGTAGCGCCGGCCACCGCCGCCTTGTGCATGAGTTCCCTGGCCCTGGGCCTGATCGCCGGGCGTGTCCTGGCCGGTTTTCTGATGGACTATTTCTTCGCGCCCTACGTGGCGGCCTGTTTCCTGCTGGGCCTTCTGGCCGGTATTATCATCCTGGCTACCGGCGCCAGTGGCGGCCTGGTGTTCGTCGCCGCTGTCTGTGTAGGCATGGCGACCGGGTCGGAGATCAGCGAGATCGCCTATATCTGCAGCCGCTACTTTGGCCCGCGTGCATTCGGCCTCATCTACGGCCTCATGTTTGCCGCGTTTCAACTGGGGTCCATGGCTGGTTCGCCGCTGATGGGGTTGTATCACGACCGGGCCGGTGATTATATCGGCGCATTATGGGTCGTGGCAGGTATTGTACTGGTGGGGACCATATTGATTGTCCTGCTTGGTCCCTACCCGGATAAATTGCAGGAATACCAGGGGTCAGAGTAAAATCACCACTGATCTTACCGCTACCACAATCTCAGCGATTTTACTCTGACCCCATCTATCCCGTGACCCCATTCATAAGAGGAGCACAACCATGTTATTTATCTGTTATTTTGAGATCATGCCGGAAAAAATAAAGGAAGTGACAAAAGGCACCATACGGCATTCGGAACACGCAGGCGAAGGTACCGGCGCAGTAAAGGTGATTTTCGAAGGCCAGGCCGCATCCCACTGGGGCATTGCCGCATTCGAAGCGGACAGTTCGGAGGCAGTATTCCGTTACATCCGCCCCTGGTGTCCGGTAAACGGAAAGATCCTGGTGGAACCGGCGCTGCGCGTGGACGACGGCGAATTCGCGCAGAAGTTTCCGCGGGAGATACTGGAGGAGTAGGATTTTGTATTAAACCCTAACGCTTGCTGTATTGCGGGCGCTTCCTGGCCTTGTGCAGTCCGACTTTCTTGCGTTCGACTTCGCGGGCGTCGCGGGTGACAAACCCGGCCTGGCGCAACGTCTTGCGCAGGCTCTCGTCGTACTTCATCAACGCCCGGGTGATGCCGTGCCGGATTGCGCCGGCCTGACCGGATATCCCGCCGCCACTGACGGTGACGTTGATATCGAAATTTCCCAGCATATCGAGCTTTTCCAGGGGTTGCTGAACGATCATCCTGCCGGTTTCCCTGCCGAAATACTGTTCCATGGTGCGGTTGTTGATGACAATATTGCCGCTGCCCTTCTTCAGGAACACCCGCGCGCTGGAGCTTTTCCTGCGGCCGGTGCTGTAATAAATCTCGTCTGCCATGATGGTGTATCCGGTTGTGATGGTTGCGTTACAACTCCAGCGGTTTCGGCTGCTGCGCGGCGTGGCGGTGATTGCCGTCGGCATAGACCCGCAGCTTGCGGAACATGTCCCGTCCCAGGGGACCTTTGGGCAGCATGCCCTTGACCGCTTTTTCAATGACCCGTTCCGGCTTCGAACGGATCAGTTTATCGAAGGTGATCGACCTGATGCCGCCGGGGTAACCCGTGTGGCGGTAATAGGTCTTGTTGCTTGCCTTGTTTCCCGTCACTTGGACGTCTTTTGCGTTGATCACGATGACGTAATCCCCGGTGTTCATGTGCGGCGTGTATTCCGGTTTGTGTTTGCCGCGCAGCCGGCGGGCGATTTCCGTGGCAAGCCTGCCCAGGACTTTGCCCCTGGCGTCGACGACGTACCAGTCGGGCTTGATGTCTGCGGGCGTTGCGGTAAAGGTTTTCATCGGATCTCAATCGAGTCTGCAAGCAAATCGGCGATCTTAAGGACTAATTGAATTTATGTCAACATTGAAAAGTCAAACTCAGATGCTCCCGCTAACATCGACAGTTGGCGGTCTCATCGGGTCGGTTTCATTTTTTTCACACTGACCCGACCCTCAGGGGATGCGTAGCCCTCCGGCTGTGCCCGGTCGTTGGTCTCATTGGCCTGGTTTCCCCTGAAGTCCCCCGCCCCGAACTGCCCGACCACGGCGTGTGCTCAGGAGGTGTCATAGGGCACAATCACGCTGGGCGGCGCGCCGAATGCCAGCGCTTTATAGAGCGTCTCCCAGTCCGGCAGCAGCCAGGTGAAGAAGAAGCTTCGCAGCTTCTCCCAGAAGTAGCGCTTGCGGCCCTGTTTGGCCAGCGCCGCCCGGAACAGCCCGCAGCAATGCTGCTGCACCTGGTCCACCAGGAACGCCAGCATCATCAGGTGGGCGAACACCGTGGACAGGTGCTTGTAACCATGGCCGAAGTTATGCTCGAAGTGGTAGCCTTGGTTCTTCAGGGTATTGAACGTCTCGTTCTCAATCTTCCAGCGCGCCCGCGCCCCGCGCATGATGCGCATCAGGTTGTGCTTGTGCAAGGGGATATCCGTCACCCAGGTAAAGCGCTGACTCTTCCCGTTGCGGCGCTGTTCTTCATAATCCAGGAAGTTCACTTCCAGCTTAAAGTGCGACTCGTTCAACGGCGCGCCGTTCAGGTAACGGAACCGGTGCACCGTGCCGTCCTGGCCGGTTATCTCTGCCGTCTTCACCCCCGGCGTGGTCGCTACCCACTCAAACAGGAAGACATGGTCGCCGGGCTTGACCCCCAGGATATAACGCATCTTCAAGGACTGCAGCAACTCAATGTGCGGCCCGTTCGCGGCCAGCGCATCCTCCACCACAATCAGCTTCAGGTGCGGGTGTTCCCGGCGCACGTCCGCCAGCAACCGCTTGGCCGCATTGCGCTCACAGTCATTCTTGCTGCTCCCGTCTTCCCGCATAATCGGCTCCGGCGCCAACGGCAGCACCACCCGTTGCTCAGGATGCACCAGCGCCGCGCCCAACACCTGGTGGTAATAACTCACCCGCCCGTCCCGGTGATGCTTCTCACAACACTGCGCGCAATGCACGTTGTCCGAATAAAAATACCCGGTGCCGTCCACCGACAACAGGTAATGACCCGCCCACCAGAGGAAGTCCTCCAGCCCCTTGCCCCGCTGCAACAGGTGCAACACCCGACGGAACGCGCGCCGCAACAACGAGGGGTCCACCTCGTCCAGCCGTTCCCGCAACGCCGTGTCCGACGGCGCCCGCGCAATGCCGTACAAACTCTTCAGGTTCGAGGCCACCACCGCATCCTCACGGCCCGCATCAAACTGCAACAGCGACGGGTACTTCAACCCGAACACCGCCAGCCCCGACATCAGGTAATCGACCAACTCAAACCCACGGCCCACCGTGTCATCCTTAATGGCTTGAAAACAACGGCGTACTTCACTCAACAAACCAGGGGCACTCAGGGACTTGCGCAAGGAAGAACGGGACATGGCCTCACCTCACCTTTGACTTGAATAGTGCCTCTTATTATACTGAAACCATGCCGAAAGTTTACGAAAACCTTTTTTTACCCCGCTCCAAAACCCCCGTTTTTATCGGGATTCCAGCACCCAACAGGCGTTAGCGGGAATTGCTGAGTCAAACTGATACACTACCGACTGTTACAGATGGCATGGTTATGAACAGTCGGGACTACAGCGCTCTGGATCATTTGATCATGGGGTTTGAAAAAGTTAAGGGAGCCGCTCCCCGTTCCCACGGGGGCGCGGCAACGACGAAGGATGCGGACAGCTTGTGCAGCGCCGCGCTGATGCGGGTGAACCACGCCGGAGAGGTGGCGGCCCAGGCCCTGTATGCCGGTCACGCCGTTGCGGCAAGGGACCCGCGGGTGCGTGACGCCATGTTGCAGGCTGCCGCGGAGGAGGGCGAACACCTGGACTGGTGCGAGGCCAGGGTCAGGGAACTGGACAGCAATGTCAGCTACCTCACCCCGTTATGGTACTTCGGCTCGTTCGCCATCGGCGCCGTGGCCGCGGCGGCGGGCGATAAATGGAGCCTGGGCTTTGTCATGGAAACGGAGCGCCAGGTGGTCGAACACCTGGACAAGCACCTGGAACTGTTGCCGGAACAGGACCGCAGGAGCCGCTCCATATTGCAACAGATGCGCAGTGATGAAATGCAGCATGCGTCCGCTGCGCGGGACGCGGGCGGCGCCGAGTTGCCGCCGCCGGTGCGGATACTGATGCGCGGTTGCGCAAAGGTGATGACCGGTACGGCCTACTGGATATAACGGCGAATGTGACGGAAAAGTGAACTTTTGCTCCTGCTGCCTTCTAATAGGTAACCACTGTTTCTTTGAACATTACTATGTATAACATTGATTTGGACAGATCTTTGCGAACCTGGATTTTGAACCTCTGTTACGGTATTGCGCTGATAGCGGCCCTGGTGGTTACCGGGTCCGCCCGTGCGGCGCTGCCCGGCGCCGTGGAGGGGCAGGAACTTCCCAGTCTTGCGCCGATGCTGGAACAGGTGACGCCGACCGTGGTCAACATCGCCACCGAGGGGCGGGTGCAGGTGCGCCAGAACCCGTTGTTTTCCGACCCCTTTTTCCGGCGTTTTTTCAACATGCCGGACCAGCCGCTGGAGCGCAAGACCCAGAGCCTCGGTTCCGGCGTCATTGTCGATGCCGAACGCGGCCTGGTGCTGACCAACAACCACGTCATCGCCAATGCCGTGCAGATCACCGTCACCCTGCGTGACGGGCGCCATTTTGACGCGGAGATAGTCGGTTCCGACCCGGCAACGGACGTGGCTGTCATCAAGGTGCCGGCGGAAAACCTGACCGATATCGGGGTCGCCGACTCGGACGGCTTAAGGGTAGGCGATTTCGTGGTGGCGATAGGCAACCCGTTTGGCCTGGGACAGACGGTTACTTCGGGGATTGTCAGCGCGCTCAGCCGCAGCGGTCTCGGCATAGAGGGTTACGAGGACTTTATCCAGACCGACGCGTCCATCAATCCAGGCAATTCCGGCGGCGCGCTGGTCAACCTCAGGGGTGAACTGGTGGGCATCAATACGGCCATCTTTTCCCGCAGCGGCGGCAACATCGGCATCGGGTTTGCGATACCCATCAATATGGCGCTGCAGATCATGGAGCAACTGCTCGACACGGGGATGGTGGAGCGGGGCTTCATCGGCGTGCAGGTGCAGGACCTGAACCCCGACCTGGCTGAGGCTTTCGGCATAAGGAACCAGAAAGGCGCAGTAGTGAACAGCGTGATGCCTGATTCCCCGGCGCAGGAAGCCGGCCTGCAACCGGGGGACATCATTGTCTCCATCAACTCAAAACAGGTAAAAGCGGCTGCCGACGTCAGGAACCATATCGGCCTGCTGCCCGTAGGTGAAGAGGTCATGTTCGAGATCCTGCGCGCCGGCGCCAGGCAGACCCTGAAAGCCAGGATAACCGCTTCCAAAGAATTCAAGCTGGCCCAGGGAACCCACAACCGGCGCCTGCAGGGGGTAACGTTAGGCGATATCGAGGAGGACCACCCCTATTTTAACCGGGTCAAGGGTGTGGTGATCATGGCGGTCGAGCGCGGATCCCGGGCCTGGTCCGCCGGGTTGAGAAAAGGCGATATTATCACCTCTGTCAACCAGCAGGTGGTTCCGGACCTGAAGGCATTCAGGCAACTGGTGGACGAAATGGACAGCACGCTGGTGCTGAGGGTGATCAGGGGGGATGCTGCGGCGTTCCTCGTTATTAAATAATATCGCATTGCCGGATGATCCGGCTGACAAGCTGCACCAGTTGTTTTTTCGGATAGGTATTGCGCCAGGCCAGGGCGATGTCCCGCTCCGGCACGGGTTTTGCGAACGGCCGGTATTCGACCAGCTTGCCCAGGCCGTCCTGTTCCCGTATCGCGGTGGACGGCAATACGGTGACGCCGGAGCCGGCCGCCACCATCTGCTTGATCGTTTCGATGGAACTGCCTTCCAGGGTCTTCTGGATCTTGTCCTTGGAAAAAATGTCGCCTTTACAGGCGGGGCAGGCGTCCATGACCTGGTCCCTGAAACAATTGCCTGATTTGAGCAGCAGCAGGGTGTCCTCCACCAGGTCGTCTGCCCTGACCTGTTTTCTGCGCGACAGCCGGTGGTTTTTCGGCAGCATCACCGTGAACGGCTCCCGGTAAAGCACTTCCAGGGTGGCGCCCGGTTGCTCGAACGGCGTTGAGATGATCATCATGTCCAGTTCCCCGCGCTTCAACTGCTCGGCAAGGTTCAGCGTAAAGTCCTCTTCGATGATGAGCGTCAACCCGGGGGCCTCACGCCCGAGTACGGGGATCAGGTGCGGCAGCAGAAAAGGCCCGATGGTGTAGATGACACCCAGTTTCAGGGAGCCTTGCAACTGGTCTTTCTCCGAACCGGCAATGGTCCTGATGGCGTTCACCTGCTCCAGCACGGTAATCGCCTGTTCCACGATGCGCCGGCCTACGGGCGTGATGGTGACGTCATGGGGGCGCCGTTCGAAGATGGCCACGTCCAGTTCGTCTTCCAGTTTCTTTATGGCGACGCTGAGCGTAGGCTGGCTGACGAAGCACGCCGCGGCGGCTCTGCCGAAATGCAGTTCACGGGATACGGCGACAATATAGCGTAACTCGGTCAGGGTCATTACGACTGTCAGACCGCGGTCTGTGCCCTGCGGAGCGGTAATTGTCCGTCTCCGGACGCGGCAGCGTGAATCGTTCTCAACAGGTCGAGATCGACGAAATGGCGCCGGTATGCCGCGCCTGCCGCCACCTTGAAGGGCTTGTCCGGTTCTCCCAGGTGGTTCAATACCAGCGATGCCCCGGAAAAATCATTGTCGACGGTCAGGGGATGGGTGGTGATGACCGTATGTACGCCGGCCGCCAGTGCAGCGAGGTTACCGTTTGTCGTGTCTTCGACGGCGAGGCAGTGTTCCGCCTTCAGTCCCAGTTCCGACAGGGCGCGAATGTAGGCGGCCGGCGAAGGTTTCTTCTCTGCAACCACGTCGCAGGTAACCACCACCGGGAAAAAGTCATTGCCGGCGCTGCCGAAGGTCCTGCTCAACAGGGTATTGACGTTGTCGGTGGAGGAACTGGTTGCGATTGCGAGTTTCAGGCCCGCCGCGCGGCATTCCTGCACCAGCCGGCGGATGCCGGGGCGCAGTCCAATGACGTCCGAGACCAGTATCTGCCTGTACAAGGTGGATTTTGTTTGATGCACGGCGTCCACGGTCCGCTGCAGTTCGGCGCCGGCCACGCCGGCCTGTTGCAGGCAGTGGTAAATTCTTTCCCTGCCGCCGGAAATGGAGAGCAGTTGCCTGTACTCAAGGCGGGACCAGTCAAGAGGGCAGGCATGTTCCCTGAAGGCGAGATTGAAGGCCCGGCGATGCAACTCTTCCGTATCGGCAAGGGTGCCGTCCATGTCGAAGATGATTGCCTTGAGATCGCTCATGCTTCGAGCAGATTATACGCAACCTGCCGGGCCTCATCAATATCTTGCGCGAGGCGCTCCTCCGGCACCTGCTTCAGGATGTTCAGGGTACGGAGAGTATCGGCAATGGCGTCCGGCATGCCTGCCACGATGACCTCGGTGTGTTTTTCGGCAGCGACGTGCATCAGCCGTTCCACCACTATGGCGGCGCTGTCGTCAAGGTAAGTGGTTTCGGCGAAATCGAAGATCACCACCTCATGGTCCTTGATGTCTTCGCCTATGACCTCGACCAGTTTCCTGGAGGACGCCACGGTGAAGCTACCCCTCAGCGCAACCATGCCCACCCGCGCCGAGTAGGGATCGGTCAGGGTCATGTCCTTGTATTGTGAGAAAAACGTTCGGTCCAGCAACGGCACCGAGATCACGCTGTCGAGTTCCAGGGTTTCCAGTTGCTGTGCGTGCGTCATGCCCGCGGCGATCAGGCCGATGGCCACGGCCGTGACCAGGTCGACGAATACGGTCAGCCCCAGCGTCAGCAGCATGACCAGCAGGTGTTCCCGCCGGAGCCGGTGGACAAGCGTCAGGAAACGCCAGTCAATGACGTCCCAGCCTATCTTCACCAGGATGCCGGCCAGGGCGGCATGGGGAATCGGCGCCACATACCGGGCAAGGCCCAGCAACAGCATCAGCAGGAGCACGGAACGCAATACGCCCGACATCGGCGTCGAACCGCCGGCGCGTATGTTGGTTACGGTGCCCATGGTGGCGCCTGCGCCCGGCAGCCCTCCGAACAGCCCGGCAACCATGTTGCCTATGCCCTGGCCCACCAGTTCCCGGTTCGGTTTATGCTGCGTGCTGGTGAGCGAGTCGGCAATCAGCGAGGTGAGAAGGCTGTCCACGGAACCGAGCAGGGCGAGAATGATCGCCGGCTCAACTGCCCTGGCCAGGAATTCGGTTGACGGCACGGTAAACTGCAAGTCGGGCAGTCCCATGGGTATCTGCCCGATAACCGGGGCATCCGTCAGCCACAGCACGCCCAGCAGCGTGCCCGCCAGCAATGACGCGAGGGGGGAGGGCAGGTACCTGCCCAGCCGGCGCGGCCAGAATGCGCCAATGGCCAGGCTGACAGTGGCGATGATAACGGCGCTGACGTTGATATCGGCCAACGCGTCCGGCAATACGCGCAGCGCCCCCATGGGCCCGTGCGGAGAGGTGGGCGCGCCCAGGAACGGCAGAAGCTGTATCAGGATGATGATAATGCCGATACCGGACATGAACCCGGAAATAACCACGTACGGGGTGTAGGCAACGAAGCGGCCGAGCCTGGATATGCCCAGCAGCACCTGCAGGATACCGCCCATGACAACCACGGTCAGGGCTTCGCCCAGGGTGGAGGCATGGGTAGTCACAATGACTGCCATGGCAACGGTCATGGAAGGGGTAGGGCCGGATATCTGGGAACGGGTGCCGCCGAATACCGAGGCGAAAAATCCGACCGCGATAGCGCCGTATATGCCGGAAGCCGCCCCCAGGCCTGAGGCGACGCCGAACGCGAGCGCCACCGGGAGTGCTACGATTGCTGATGTGACTCCGCCGAAGAGATCGCCGCGGAATGTCTGGAGATCGTAGTTCATGAGCGTGGCCCTGGCCGTCATTCCCGCGCAGGCGGGAATCCAGTCGTGCCCCCAAAGGGGACGGACCCCTGCCTACAACATGCAGGGGCATGTTTGAAATCCGTCCCCGGACCCAGGTTCGTCATTTGCACAAGCAGGAATCCAGACAAAGTTTATACAGGTGTGGCCACCTTGTTCCTGATGATTATCTCCTGCCATTGCGCCGGGCCGGTCTGGTGGACGGAATCGCCGTTGCTGTCCACGGCGACGGTAACCGGCATATCCTTCACCTCAAACTCATGGATGGCTTCCATGCCCAGGTCCGCGAAGGCCACCACCCTGGAAGCGGTAATCGCCCGGGAAACCAGGTACGCGGCGCCGCCGACGGCCGTCAGGTAAACCGCGCCGTGTTTCTTTATGGCCGCCAGTCCCTCAGGGCCGCGCTCCGCCTTGCCAATCATGCCGATCAACCCGGTTTTCTCCAGCAGCAGGTCGGTGAACTTGTCCATCCTGGTGGCCGTGGTGGGTCCTGCGGGACCGACAGCCTCATCCCTGACCGCGTCGACCGGCCCCACGTAATAGATAAAGCGATTGGTAAAATCGACGCCGTCGGGCAACGGTTGTCCCTGTTTCAGCAGGTTATCCATGCGCTTGTGCGCGGCATCCCTGCCGGTAAGCAATCTGCCGTTCAGCAACAGGGTTTCGCCGGGGCGCCAATCGGCCACGCCGGCCCTGGCGAGTGTGTCCAGATTGACGCGGCGGGAACCGGGACCGGCTTCCCAGCTTATCTCGGGCCAGTCGTCCAGGCTGGGCGGCTCTTGCAGGGCAGGGCCGCTGCCATCCAGGGTGAAATGCGCATGGCGGGTGGCGGCGCAGTTGGGGATCAAGGCCACGGGCAGGGATGCCGCATGGGTGGGATAGTCGATGATCTTAACGTCCAGCGCGGTAGTCAAGCCGCCCAGGCCCTGGGCGCCTATGCCCAGGTCGTTCACCCGGTCGAAGATTTCCAGGCGCAGTTCTTCCAGCCTCGTTTTCGGACCCCGTTGTTTCAGTTCCTGGATGTCTATGGGTTCGAGTAACGCTTCCTTTGCCAGCACCACCGCCTTCTCGGCCGTACCGCCGATCCCGATGCCGAGGAGCCCCGGCGGACACCAGCCGGCCCCAAGGGTCGGCACCACGTCCACGACCCAGTCAGAGATGCTGTCGCTGGGGTTCAGCATTGCCATTTTCGCCTTGTTTTCGGATCCGCCGCCCTTTGCCGCAAGGTTCACCTCGACCTTGTCTCCGGAAACCACTTCCATGTGGATCACTGCCGGCGTGTTGTCACCGGTATTTCTCCGGCTACCGGCCGGGTCGGCCATGATGGAGGGGCGCAACACGTTGTCCGGGTGGGTGTAGGCGCGCCTGACGCCTTCGTTGATCATATCGGCGACACTCATCCCTGTGCCGTCCCAGCGCACGTCCATGCCGATGCTGATGAATACCGTGACGATCCCGGTGTCCTGGCAGATCGGCCGGTGACCTTCGGCGCACATCCTGGAATTGACCAGTATCTGGGCCAGGGCATCCTTTGCCGCGGGGGATTCTTCCCGCTGCCAGGCATTGTGTACTGCGTCAACAAAATCCAGCGGATGGTAGTAGGAAATGAACTGCAGGGAGTCCGCGATACTCGCTATCAGATCATCCGCTTTGATTGTGGTCATGGTATTACTTCGTTTGCCTGGCGGTATTCCGGTGATAGTATAACGCAAGCCTTGACGATACGGGCATTCCAATGCTTCCCCAGGAAATTATCAGGAAAAAAAGAAACGGAGGAGCGCTCGCTCCCGATGAGATAAGACTCTTCGTCAACGGCCTCTGCGACGGTTCCGTGGCGGCCGAGCAGGTCTCCGCCCTGGCGATGGCCGTTTATTTTCAATCCATGGATTTCGCGGAAACCGCTGAACTGACCCGGGCAATGGCGCACTCAGGAAGCGTGATAGACTGGGCCGGGGAGGGCATTGAGGGACTGGTCGTCGATAAACATTCTACCGGCGGTGTGGGAGACAAGGTCAGTCTGATACTTGCGCCCCTGGTTGCCGCCTGCGGCGCGTATGTGCCGATGATTTCAGGGCGCGGGCTGAGCCATACCGGCGGCACGCTGGACAAGCTGGACAGTATCCCCGGTTACAACACTGCACCGGGCCTGGATGTCTTCAAACAGGTGGTCGGTTCGGTCGGCTGCGCGATCATCGGCCAGACGCCGGAACTGGCGCCCGCGGACCGGCGTTTTTATGCCATCCGGGACGTGACCGCGAGCGTCGAGTCCGTACCCTTGATCACCGCGTCTATCCTGTCCAAAAAGATTTCGGCCGGCCTCTGCGGACTGGTCATGGATATCAAGACCGGATCGGGCGCGTTCATGGAGACCGAAGCCGCCGCGCTGGATCTCACCCGCTCCATAATCAACACGGCGGCGGCGGCCGGCCTGCCGGCCAGGGCCGTGATTACCGACATGTCCGAAGTGCTCGGACGCAGCGCCGGTAACGCCCTTGAGGTGCGCGAGACGATTGATTTCCTGACCGGCGCGCGGCGCGATGCTAGACTGCATGAAGTCGTTTTCGCCCTGGCCGCCGAGATGTTGGCCCTGGCAGGGATAGAGGAAGACCGCCAGGCGGCAAAGACGCTATTGCAATCGGCGCTGGACCAGGGGCAGGCAACCCGGGTTTTCGCCGACATGGTCGGCGCGCTGGGCGGCCCTGCCGACCTTGTCGAACGAGTCGGGTACTACCTGCCGCTGGCGCCGGTTATCAGGCCGGTTTTTCTCAACAGCGAGGGCTATATTGCCGGCATTGATGTGCGCCTGGTGGGAAACGCGATCGTTGCGCTGGGCGGAGGCAGGCAGCGCGTTGAAGACGGTATCGACCACAGCGTCGGCCTGACGGATATCGCAGGTATCGGTGCTCGTATCGACTCTCATACTCCGATAGCTTTTTTACATGCCCGGGATGAGGCCGGGGCAGAAGTGGCGTTGAAGTCACTACGAAAAGCGTTTGTGCTGTCAGAGAAAAAACCGGCATTGAAACCGGTCATTCATAAAACCGCAGACCCGAGCGCATGGGGACGGACCCCCGCTTACACCATGCGGGGGCATGCTTAAGTCCGTCCCCGGTGGTTCGCGACCTGCGCGTCCTTCGGCGCGGTATCCAGTTCAGAAATTCAGGCGCGCCTTCACTCCGATTTCACGGCGGTCGGTATTCCAGAGAGCGAAGCCGATAAAGAACGGGAAGTAATTTTTCACCCTGGCGTATTCCTCGTCGGCAAGGTTGATGCCGTAAACCGCGAGACGCCAGCGGTCGCCCGGGGAGCGGTACTGGATTTGCGCGTTGAGCAGGCCATAGCCGTCCTGCCGTTCCTCCGGGTGATTCGATATCTGGCCGTAAAAAGCGCTGCGATAAGAATAATCGGCCCGGAATTGCAGGTCTCCGCCGCCCAGTGGGATATCCATCTGCGGAGACACACTCCAGGTGTGTTTACTGACGTAAGGCAGCCTGCTCCCATCACTGAAATTGGCGTTCAGGGACGGGTCGATATCAACCGCGCTGATCTCAGCATCAGTATAGGCGTAACTGGCGTCCACCCGAAACATGGTTGACAGCAACGCAGCCAGTTCCACTTCCACGCCGTTAATGTCGGCTTCGGCGGCATTCAGTGTACGTGTGGTAAACGCGTCCTGGATCTGGTTCACCTGCGCCTGGTAGTCCTCGTAATCGCTGGTATAGAACACGAGGTTGAGCCGCAGGCGGTTGTCCAGCAACTCCGACTTCATGCCCAATTCATAGACATTGACGTATTCCGGGTCATAGATGTTGACGGAGTTCGGGTTGCCGGGGCGCGCATTAAACCCGCCGCTGCGAAATCCGCGCGAGTACATCGCATACAGCATCACGTCTTCATTGACGTGAAAATCGACGCTGGCAGTGCCGGATATCGCGTCCCAGGATTCGCTCAATTCAGTCGGTGGGATCCGGTAAATCAGTTCCCCGCTGTCCAGCATGGCCTGTTGCGCGGGGTCGCCCGCCCGCAATCTCTGGTAATAGAGGTCGTAGTCTTTTTCCTCGTCCGTATAGCGAATGCCCCCGGTGACGCTGAACTTCTCGTTGAAATCCAGGGTGCCTTGCCCAAACACGGCGTAGCTGTCCGTTTCAACTGCGCTGCGACGCTGGTCAAGGCTGAAAAACACGTCGTCGTCCTGGAGGTTCTCGCCCTCTTCCGTGAAGTAGTACAACCCGGCTATCCACCGGTAGGTTGCTCCTCCACCCAGGAGTTGAACTTCCTGTGAAAACTGGTCGGCGTCTCCTGTTTCGTGGTAGTACACCAGCGTTATCGGCGCGCCGTCGAACTCCAGGTTGCCCTCGTATTCCATGTCCCGGTACGCGCTGATCGATTTTACGCTCAGGTTCTCGCTGATATCCCATTCCCAGGTAGCTGCGATGCCATAGGATTCCTGCCTGGTTCCCAGGTCATCCAGCGAATAGTTCTTATAGCGGCTGATTTCCGTTCCCGCCGGACAGGCGCCGTACATTCCCGGCGCAGTTTCTTCGTAGCAGGGCGCCGTCCCTATCCCGGAGTTGTAAAGGGTGTGCGGCACCGCGCCCTGGTCGGCGTCGAACACGTCGGCAACGAGGGAAAACCTGACTGACTCGCCCTGCCAGTAGAGTTGCGCCCGGGCGCTCAGACTGTCTTCATCACCGAGTTCGTCTCCTGTAAACACCTGTTCTCCCGCGCCGTCCCGGCTCTTGTAAAGAATGCTGGCCTTGATCGCCAGGTCATCACTGGCGGCGACTTCACCGGACGCCTGCACGTTGATTCGTTCGTCCTCGCCGGCTGTCACGGCGAGATGACCACCGTTTTCAAATGCCGGCTTCCTGCTGACCACGTTGACCGCGCCGCCTATGGTGTTTTTGCCGAACAAGGTGCCCTGGGGGCCCCTCAACACCTCCACCCGTTCGAGTTCGAGGATATCCAGGGCCGCGCCCATGTTCCGGCCCACGTAGACTCCGTCAACGTACAATCCGACGCCCGGGTCGGTGGTGATCATGTGGTCGGATTGCCCGATACCCCGGATAAACATTGCGCCCGCTTCAGCGCTGCCCATGCCGTAGGAAGTAAATGACATGCCGGGCGTATACCTGCCGATATCCCGGAGGTCCAGCATATTCGAGTCCTCCATCGCATCCCGGGAAAAAGTAGTGATGGAAATCGGCGTGTCCTGCTGGGATTCCTCCCGTTTACGCGCGGTCACTACGATCTCTTCGAGTTGCGCGGTTTGTGATTGGGCCGCAACCGGCAATACCGGTGAGGCAAATACCGGTATCAAGAGGATAAGTGTAAAGGCAGACCGGTATCTCAAGCACTCGATTATCAACTTACCAGGGGTATTCATACTATATTCTCCCGCATCTCGACAGGTGTTTATTTACCATTGCCGCAACCCGTGCATCATCGCAGCGCCTATTGATTAAATTGTAGAATATTGTACATAAATGTCAAACTATATTGTCAAAAATAAAATGCTTGCCGGGACTTTTCGCGGGATTGAACCCGGCGCAGGGAAGTGCGGGTTTGACTCTTGGCGGGCTATCCTTTGAGGATAAGTCCGCCGGCTTTTTCCGCTATCATGATGGCCGGCGCATTGGTGTTGCCGCGGGTAATCACAGGCATAATCGAGGCGTCCGCGACCCGCAGGCCCTGTACCCCATGCACCCGCAATTCCGCGTCGACCACGGCCAGGTCGTCGACGCCCATCTTGCAGGACCCGACCGGGTGCAGGGTAGTCATCGCGGCATCCCTCAACCAGGCCGCCAATTCCTCATCGGTCCTGTAGCGCGGACCCGGCGCCAGTTCCCGTCCCCTGACTCCGCCGAATGCCTTGCGCGCAACAACTTCGCGCATGATCTGCACTCCCGCGACCGTGGTCTCAATATCTCGCCTGGCTTCCAGGTAGTTGGCGTAAATCAGGGGGGCGTGCGCGGCGTTATTTGAACGTAACGCGATCCGGCCCCGGCTGCCCGGGGCAACCGGGCCGACCCTGATCGTCAGACCGTGGTTGGCGGCGACGTCCTCCCCGCGGGAAAATGGCAATGACCAGTGCAGGTTGGCGGTATCTTCGGTAGCGGGCATGAAATGGGTCTGGATATCCGGCGCTTCCAGACCGGCGGCAGACTTCATGAATGACCCTGCCTCGTAGGGAAACGTGGTGACAAAGCCGGTCCCGAACAGGACGGCCTGAATTATTCCGAGGGTTACTCTGTCGATACGCAAGTCTTTTCGCAACGACAACGGCCGGTTTAATTCATATACCAGGCAGCAATCCACGTGGTCCTGCACGTTCTTTCCGACGCCGGGCAGGTGGTGGACTACCGGAATCCCGTGCTGCTCCAGTTCCCTGGCGTCACCGATGCCCGACAACATCAGCAACTGCGGAGAATTGACCACACCGGCGCACAGGATGATCTCTTTTTTTGCCCCGGCGAATACCTCCTTGTCACCCAGCCGGTATTCAACCCCATCGGCGCTCTCCCCGGAGAATACGATGCGTTGCGTCAACGCGCCGGTTATTACCTCCAGATTCCCGCGCCGTGCCGCCGGCCGGAGAAACGCGGTCGCCGCGCTACAGCGCCGGCCGCGTCTGATCGTGAAATCATAACGGCCAAATCCCTCCTGGGATTCCCCGTTGAAATCGTCGGTGTAGGAATAACCGGCCTGCTGGCCTGCCTCTATAAACGCGTCGAACAAGACATTGTCCCCGCGGGCGCGACACACAGTCAGTTCCCCGTCCCGGCCATGGTAGCGGTCATCCCGGTCAACGTGTCCTTCTGAGCGCTTGAAGCAGGGCAGCACACTGTCATAAGACCAGCCCGGCAGCCCCAGCCGCTCCCAGCCGTCGTAATCCGCGCGGTTGCCGCGCACATAAATCATGCCATTTATCGTCGAACTGCCGCCTAATACCTTGCCCCGCGGCCAATATACCTTGCGCCCGTCCAGGTGGGGTTCCGGTTCGGTATGGTAACGCCAGTTGTAGATGCCCGAGTGCATCAGCTTGCCCATCAGCATAGGCAAACGGAACAGGTAGTTGGTATCACGCCCGCCTGCTTCAAGCAGCAGCACCCGATGATCCGGGTTTACCGAAAGCCGGTTTGCCAGCACGCAACCCGCGGAACCGGCGCCGACGACAATATAATCATACATAACTGCTTTGTCCCTACCAGTCGATTGGTTCCGCATTCTTTGCCTCCAGCTTTTCGTTGCAAAGCTCAAACGGATTCGGGTGGCGCAGAAACTCATCACCCGCGGCGGGATGCGGCATGGCTACAATCGCCGGGTGCGTGTCGAGTTCAGTGGCCGATGTAATGCCGCCGGTAAGCGCGGCCTCGCACGCCGCATCGCCGAACAGGAGGAACACGACCGGCTGTGACGGACGTTCGGAAAAGTAGTTGAGCAGCCGCGCCATTAACGGCCGCCACAGAGGCAGATGGCCGCGCGCCTGGTGGGGGTCACCCGTTACCGAAAAACGGCTCAGCGTGAGGCTCGCGTTCAGCATGAGGACGCCTTGCTCCACCCAGCCCTGTACCAGTCGGTCGGGCGCCGGAAAGTCGGATTCGGGCTCGCAAATAGCGTGCATTACATCAGGCCAGCCATCGGTTTCCCGGGCGTAGCGCCGTTCCCCGGAACGAAAAGCATAGACAAACTGGAGCAGGCTCCTGACGCTGCATGAAAACATCTTCTCCAGTTCGCTCCAGCATCGACAGTCACCCGCTTCGAATGCCCTGCCTGTGGAGAAGCTGATACTGGGATACGGGTCCTGTCCCAGCACCACGCATCGCACCCGGTCCGGCGACAACCCGTCAAACGCCCGGAATATATGCGCGCCGGGTGGTTCCCCAGGCAATACAAAACCCCGGCGTGTCGGAAAAATCGGTTCCCAGGAATGTAATTCCAACCGTTCATCCACCTTATCAAAGGCGAGTTCAGTGCCGTCCAGTACCTGTTGCCATTCAGGTGAAAGGTCGGCGCGCCAGTCACGCAACAACTCGCGTAAAGCCGCCTTGAGAGGTATCGCCATCGTTTGTCTCTATTAACAAAAGGATTTTCGGTTACGCTGAAACTATATTTTAACTTGACAACTATGTCAAAAAATACCCGGCCGCCGGCGCTGGGGAGCATAACCAGGGGGACAGGTTTAAACCTGTCCCCAATATCACCTGGAAAGAGTACCAGCGATAGTGGGAACTGCTGAAAAATACTATCGCCTGTGTGTGGCCGGATAACGGACTATCCCGGCCCTGGATGACAGTGGAGAATGGAATTATTCCAGGCCGCAGCCCTTGAGGACGACGTGGGTAATGGTATCCACGCCCATGTCGAAGTGCGCACGCGTCAAGCGCTTTACCCCGAGTACGTTTTTTACCTGTTGCTCAAAGTCAGCGTAATACTGCGTTGAACCCCAGACCAGGAAGAAGAAATGGCGGGGGTCCAGACGGTCCATCCTGCCCTCGTCCATCCAGCGTTCAAGCACTTCACATTTGTCATCCGTCAGCCTTCTGATTTCCTCGTTCTCTGCCTCCGTCAATATGCCCGAACCCCTGATTACCTCATCGGCAAAAATCTTTGAGGCGGCCGGGTGCTTCCTGGAAAACTCTATCTTGGCGCGAATATAGTTCCTGATTACCTCCCTGGGTTCTCCATCCGCCGTAATCTGCCCCAGCGCGTTGATCCATTCGGAGCGCAAGTCGTTGATGATGCGGCGGTAAATGTGATTTCTTGAAGGAAAATAGTAATAGAGGTTTGGCCGGGGTATATCGACGGCCCGGGCGATGTCCTCCATACGGGTACCCTGAAACCCATGGGTTACCACGAGTTTTGCCGTCTCACGCAGGATTCGGGCTTCCTTGAATTCGCGTAGTTTGGATGATTTTGGTTGCATCTTTTTTTGATGTCCGCGGCTGAAATCGGGAGACATTCAATTTCATGTGGTTGCGTGGTCTTCAGCGCTGCCATTCTATTTCGTATTGTGTATCATTTCAATAGCCGTTTTTTTCATAACTTTTTGATTTGGAAAAGATAATATTACCGGATAATTTTTACCAAAAGATAAAATAAAGATTGACCGGACAGGAAATATCCGGCTACAATGATGACTGGCAGAGGGCGCGGCTGTTTATCCGTATATTTGAGGAATACGATACCTGGAGAGAAAAAAGTCAATGGTTATTGATCATCGCACCTATACGTTCCGTCCCGGCACGTTGAAACAGTGGTTGGAGAAGTACGAAACGGAGGGCCTGCCGATTCAAAAAAAGCACCTGGGAGAATTTCTGGGGCTATTTACTACAGAGGTGGGCAACCTGCACCAGGTCGTTTTTATGTGGGGATATGAAAACATGGGGGACCGGGAGCGGCGACGCGCAGAAATGGAAACCGACCCGGAATGGCAGAAATTCATAGAGGAAGTCTGGTCCCTGGGAATCATCCAGGCACAGGAAATAAAGTTTCTCAGGCCGGCCTCATTTTCCCCTGTCAAGTGAATAATCAGGGCGTTATCCCCACCCGTCGCCACGCGGGGTAATGCCGTCAAGACCTGATATGCAATATCATCATTGTTGTACGGTTTCGATGGATTGACAGTGGAAAGTTCCCTGTGGAACCAGGATCTTGCCCCCGCAGGAGAGAGGCAGCGCACCTGGAGTTGGATCAATATCTCGGCGCTGTGGGTGGGCATGGTGGTTTCTGTCCCCGCCTACTTGTTGGCTTCGGGTCTGATGCAGGAAGGCATGGCCTGGTGGCAGGCGGTATTGACGATATTCCTGGGTAATCTCATCGTGATGATCCCGATGATGCTCAACGGTCACGCCGGCGCCAGGTACGGCGTGCCGTTTCCGGTGTTGTTGCGTGCCTCCTTCGGTACGGCCGGGGCGAAATTGCCGGCCCTGTTACGCGGCCTGGTGGCCTGTGGCTGGTTCGGCATCCAGACCTGGGTGGGGGGCTTTGCCATCTACCAGATCCTCAACGCCGTATCCGGAGACGCGTTTATAGGCGAGACTATCCCGCTTATCGATATCGACCTGGCCCAGTTGTCGTGTTTTCTGGCGTTCTGGCTGTTGCAACTTGTCTTTATAGAGAAGGGCACGGAGTCCATTCGCTGGCTGGAGACCCTGGCTGCGCCGTTTTTGTTGCTGGCCGCGCTGGCGTTGCTAGCCTGGGCGTATACCCGCGCCGGCGGTTTTGGCGATATGCTGTCCGCACCCTCGGCATTTGTGGAAGGTGGGGAGCGAGCAGGAGAATTCTGGCAGGTGTTCTGGCCCGGCCTGACTGCGATGGTGGGGTTTTGGGCGACCATGTCGCTCAATATCCCGGATTTTACCCGCTATGCACGCAGTCAACGGGACCAGTTGCTCGGACAGGCCCTTGGTTTGCCCGTGCCCATGGCGTTGCTGGCGCTGGTGAGCGTGTTTGTGACCTCGGCTACCGTTCTCATATTCGGGGAGGCGATCTGGGACCCGGTTGCAATCGCCGGACGGCTGGATGGCGCCGGCGTTGTCCTGGGACTGATCGCGTTGACGATCGCGACCTTGACCACGAACCTGGCCGCAAACGTGGTGGCCCCCGCCAACGGTTTCTCCAACCTGGCGCCGGGGAGAATCTCGTTCAGGCTGGGAGGGTACATCACTGCAGGGCTTGGTATAGCCATCATGCCCTGGAAACTGCTGGAATCCGCCGGGGCTTACTTGTTTGTCTGGCTCATCGGTTATTCGTCCCTGCTGGGGCCAATCGCCGGCATCATGATTACGGATTATTTTTTCGTGAGAAAGTGTCGTCTGGAAATTGCTGAACTCTACCGGGAACATGGATCATACAGCTATACCAAGGGCTGGAATCTGAAAGCCGTGATAGCGCTGTGTCTGGGAATTGCACCCAGTTTACCCGGATTTTTGAATGCCACAGGTTTGTCGAATGATATACCATCTTTTTTCATCGGCATGTATGACTATGCCTGGTTTGTGGGTGCGTTACTGGCCGGTATCATTTATTATTTGCTGTGTAATTTGCGGGGACAGAATTAATCCTGTCCCCGGTTTGCCGTGTGCGAGGGCGTGCTTTAATTGCCGCCTGTACATTGTGTATTAAGGAGACAAGTCAAGTGGAATTCGGTATCTGTTTCAAGGGCAATGCCAGTCCGGAGCGGGCTCGTGAGCTGGTGCGCCAGGCGGAAGACGGCGGGTTTGGTTATTGCTGGTTTTATGACTCGCACATCCTCTGGCGCGATTGTTATGCCGCCATCGCCATGTGCATGGAGCATACCAGCATCATGCGTTTCGGACCTTGCGTGACCAACCCGGACGTCAGGGACTGGTCTGTTGCAGCCAGCATGTTTGCCAGCCTGGCCTTGCAAAGTGACGGCAGGTTCGACATCGGCCTGGGCCGGGGCGACAGTTCCATGCGGGTCATGGGCCGGAAGCCCGCCAATCTCGCCCGCGTGGTCGAATTCACGGAAGCGGTAAAAGCCTTGGCCCGGGGTGAGACCGTGACCTATCCGGAATGCCCTGAGCCCGTGCAGTTCAGTTGGAGCGCAGGACATGAACTTCCGGTGTGGATTGCCGCGTACGGGCCAAAGGCGCTGGCAACCGCGGGCCGGCACGGTGACGGCGTTATCCTGCAGATCGCAGAGCCGGCGCTGATAGCCTGGTTTGTGGAGCAGTGCCGTAGCGCTGGTGCAGCTGCCGACCGGGATATGTCAAACTTCCGGGTCATGTCCGCGGCGCCGGCGTATTTTGGTTCCCCGGATGAATGTAATGCCGCAACCCGCTGGTTCCCGGCAATGGTAGGCAACCACGTCGCCGATATTGTCGAGAAATATGGCGCGGACACAACAGCAGTACCGCAAAGCCTGACCGCATATATTGAAAAACGGCGCGGTTATGACTATAAAAAACACGGCCGCAGCGATAACCCGTTCCTGGATTTTATTACCCCCGAGATCGTCAGGAGCTTCTGCGTACTGGGCACACCTGCAGAGCATATCGCCAAACTGAGAGAATTGAAAAAGGCGGGGATAACCCAGTTCAATATCTACCTGGACAACGGTAAGGAAGAGGAAATCATTGCCACTTATGCGGATGCAATTATTCCTGAGTTTATGGATTAGCCCCTGAGGTATTATTGTTATGTGTGTGTGTTGTTATAGCGCACTAAATAGAGTATTATTAATAGTATTCTATAAACGTCATTCAATACCTTATGGCCGGCATTACAGCAAACGAACTTAAAACCAAAGGCGTATCCGTTCTGGAATCTGTCCTCCAGGAGGATGGAGAAGCGGTGATTACCGTGCGTGGTAAAAGTAAATATGTTGTACTGGATTTTAATACCTACAGCAGATTGCGCGAATACGAATTGGAAATGGCTGTTCAGGAATCCCGCAAGGATATTGCGTCGGGTAACTACAAAACAGAAAGCGTCGCTGAGCACATGAAACGACTGTAGTATTGATGCCTTACACGCTCATATACCCGCAGAGCTACATTAGACGCGCCAGAAAGTTTTTACGTAAGCATCCGCAACTACGCGGTCAATACAGGAAAACGCTTGAGTTATTGGAGCTTAACCCTTACCACCCGTCGTTGGGGTTGCACAGTCTCAAAGGTCGTTTCAAGGGTTTATCTTCAATATCGATAAATATGAGTTACCGGATAACACTGGAACTGGAAATCCGGGATAAACGGATCATCCTCGTCAATGTAGGCAAGCATGAGCAGGTTTATTAACCGTGAGAAGATAGGTGAAGCTTCAGCGATTACTCGGAAATGCAAACTGCGCCTGCTCAACCGAATCCGAAGGCCAGCGTTGGCTGATGGTTTTGCGCCGCGTATAAAAACGGATGGCGTCCGGTCCATAGGCGCTTAAATCCCCGAACAGGGAGCGTTTCCACCCGCCGAAGCTGTGACTGGCCACCGGCACCGGCAATGGCACGTTGACACCGACCATGCCGACCTTGATATTGTCGGTGAAATAACGGGCGCTGCCGCCGTCACGGGTAAATATGCACGTGCCGTTTCCGTATTCGTGTTCATCGATAAGTCGCATTGCTTCCTGCAGGCTTTGCACACGCAACACACATAAAACGGGACCGAAGATTTCCTCGCGATAAATCCGCATGTCCGGCGTTACCCGGTCAAACAGGCAGCCGCCCAGGAAGAAGCCTTCCGGCTGGTGCCGAACGGTCACTTCACGCCCGTCCACGACAAGTTCGGCGCCTTCCGCCACGCCCGCATCAACATAGCCGCGTACTTTTTCGTGATGCGGTTTACTAATCAAGGGCCCCATCTCGTTCTGGCTGTCGATACCCGGTCCGATTTTCAGGTCGGATACCCGCAAGGCCAGTTTATTTACCACCTCATCTGCTACCGCATCGCCCACGCACACTACCGCGGAGATGGCCATGCAGCGTTCGCCGCAGGAACCGTAAGCGGCGCCCATGAGCGCATTGATCGTGTTGTCCATATCGGCATCCGGCATCACAACGGCATGATTCTTCGCTCCTCCCAGGGCCTGCACCCGTTTTCCGTGTGCCGTTCCGGTTCGGTAAATATATTCGGCCACCGGCGTTGACCCAACAAAACTGACTGCCTGCACCGTGGGGTCAGTGAGCAGCGCGTCCACGGCTTCCTTGTCTCCATGCACCACGTTGAAAACGCCGTCCGGCAACCCTGCTTCCTGCAGGAGTTCGGCAATACGGGTCGGTGCGCTGGGATCCTTTTCCGATGGCTTCAACACAAAGGTGTTGCCGCAGATGAGCGCCATGGGGTACATCCATAACGGCACCATGGCGGGAAAATTAAAAGGGGTGATTCCGGCAACGACCCCCAACGGTTGAAATTCAGACCAGCTGTCAATGGCGGGTCCGACGTCCTTGCTGTGTTCTCCCTTCAATAGCTCGGGCGCGCCACAGGCATATTCGACAACCTCTACACCCCGGATAAACTCGCCCCTGGCGTCATCCAGCACCTTGCCGTGTTCTTCGGTCAGCAGGCTGACGATCTCGTTGGCGTGTTGTTCCAGTATTTCCTTGAAACGGAACATGATCCGGGCGCGCTTCAGCGGCGCAGTGCGGCGCCAGGCCGGCCAGGCTGCGGCTGCCTCGGCAACTGCCTGTTGCACTGTGCCCTTGCTCGCCAGCGCCACCTGGCGCACCACCTGACCCGTGGCAGGGTTATACACGGCCTGGCTGCGTTCACCGGAGACCGTCACCGGCCGGCCGTTGATGTAATGGCCGACCAGCCGCTCACTTTCATTCAGGTTTTCTGCTGCTGTTATCGCGTTCATGGTTCCTCGGTGCTACTGATTTTATGGGGACAGATTTAAGCATGCCCCCGCATATTGTAAGCGGGGGTCTGTCCCCGTCACTCTTGTCCCCGTCATTCTCTGGCTACCGCCGCGGGGGCGTTATTCCGGGCCATTTTATCAAGCGCCTCGTAATAAGGCGCGTATACAGGACGTTTGATATAACGCCCGCTGCCGCGTTCACTGCGCACCTCGCCGTCATAGTAGACGACCTTGCCCTGGCTGATGGTGACCACGTTGACGCCATGCACCGACATACCCTCGAATATATTGAAGTCCACATTCTGGTAGTGGGTATCCTTTGAAATGGTCTTGTCCCGTTCCGGGTCCCAGATGATCAGGTCGGCATCGGCGCCCACGCTGATACTGCCCTTGCGCGGGTAAATGTTAAAAATTTTCGCGGCATTTGTCGATGTTACCGCGACAAATTCGTTCGGGGTCAACCGGCCGCTGTTCACGCCGTGGTGCCACAGGAGGTGCATGCGATCCTCGATCCCGCCTGTGCCGTTGGGTATCCTGGTGAAATCGTCCCTGCCCATCTGTTTTTGCGGCGCGCAGAAGCAGCAATGATCCGTCGCGGTGGTCTGCAACAGGCCGGCCTGCAACCCCCTCCACAACGCTTCCTGGTGTTGTTTCGGCCTGAACGGCGGGCTCATGACGTAAGCCGCGGCCGTGTCCCAGTCCGGGTGGCGGTAGACGGAATCATCGATAAGCAGGTGCGCCGCCAGCACTTCGCCGAATACCCGTTGTCCTTCGTTGCGCGCCCTGGTGATCGCCTGCAAGGCATCAATGCAGGAAGTATGCACGACGTACAGGGGCACATTCATTACCTGGGCAATGCGTATCGACCGGTTGGCGGCCTCTCCCTCCACTTCCGGCGGCCTGGACAGCGGGTGGCCTTCCGGTCCGGTGATGCCCTGTTCGAGGATTTTCCGTTGCAGGTGGAAGACCAGTTCACCATTTTCAGCGTGCACGGTACACAGGGCGCCCAGTTCGCGGGCGCGCCCGAACGAGTTTACCAGGATTTCGTCATCAGCCATGATCGCGCCCTTATACGCCATGAAGTGTTTAAAGCTGTTTACCCCGTAATCCCGGGTCAGTGTCTCCATGGCTTTATGCACTGATTCGTCCCACCAGGTAATGGCAACGTGGAAACTGTAGTCGGCTGCCGCTTTCTCCGCCCAGCCGCGCCATTGATGGTATGCCTCCATGATGTCCTGTTGCGGGTTGGGAATGACGAAGTCTATGATCATGGTGGTGCCGCCAACCAGGCCAGCCGTGGTGCCTGTGAAAAAATCCTCGGAGGCAACGGTTCCCATGAACGGCAGTTCCATGTGTGTATGCGGATCAATGCCGCCGGGCATGACGTAGCAGCCGCCTGCATCGATTATACGAGTGTCACCGCTCCTCTCCAGGTTGCCGCCGACAGCGCTGATCATGCCGTCATTGCACAGCACGTCGGCGTTATACGTATGCTCTGCCGTGACTACCGTACCGCCTTTTATCAGTATGGACATATCATAACTCTCGTGGAGACAGAATTAATTCTGTCCCCATCTCCCCATCCGGCATATAGACATTCATCCCGTTTCCGGCTCCGTCAGTATCTCATAGGTTTCAGGCCTGCGATCGCGCAGGAACTGCCAGCCGTTGCGCACCTCGCGCACCATGTTCAGGTCAATTTCGTGTACCAGTAATTCATCCTTGTCACGGCTGGCCATGGTTTCTATGTCGCCGCGGGGATTAACGACGTAACTCTGACCATAGAATTCACCTATGTTCCACGGCTCCTCAGTTCCGACCCGGTTTATTGCGCCGATATATACGCCGTTGGCGGCGGCTGAGGCCGGTTGCTCCAGCTTCCATAAGTACTCGGACAGTCCGACAACGGTGGCCGAGGGATTAACAATATATTCCGCCCCCTTCAAAGCCAGAGCCCGCCATCCTTCAGGAAAATGGCGGTCGTAACAGATATAAACACCGACCTTGCAATATGCAGTCTGGAAAACCGGCCAGCCTGACGCTCCGGGTTTGAAAAAGAATTTCTCCCAGAATCCGGCAACCTGTGGGATGTGGGTTTTACGATATTTACCCAGGTAAGCGCCATCGGCGTCGATAGCCGCAGCGGTATTGTAGTAGACGCCGGGCGCGCTTTCCTCGTACAGAGGCACGATGATCGCCATGCGATACTTTTTGGCATACTCCCGCATCAGTTGCGTGGTAGGTCCGTCCGGAACGGGTTCGGCCGCCGCATACCACCTGGCATCCTGGCTGGGGCAGAAATAGGGCTGGGTAAAGACTTCCTGGAAACACAGAACCTGCACGTCCTGCCGTGCAGCCTGCTTGATGTATGGGATGTGCGCATCCAGCATAGCGTCGCGGATATCCTCGACACTCATTGACGCGTCGCCTTTAAGTCCCATCTGGATCAATCCTACCGTTACTTTTGACATAAACTGTGTACGTAGTATCCCGCAGGTGACATTAAGCCTCAACAAGGATACATTATAGGAATAAACTTTACTTCTGACAAATATTAAGGAACCTCTATTAATTCAGCACAATGATATAATACGGGTCACTGATTTCAACTCACATTTTCCTGTTTGAAGGTGCTGCCATGAAGAAGACCCAAGACCTGTTCGGTTCCTTTTTTGACTTGCAGGACGCCCGTTTGACGAAGCTGAAAGACCCGCTGGCGCAGTTGGGCCAGGTGGTGGACTGGGAATCATTCCGTCCGTTATTGGCACGCATCCGGCCCACCGAACGCAAGAGCAATGCGGGCGCCCCGCGCCGGGACGAGGTGCTGATGTTCAAGGGGCTGGTGATACAGCATTTATACGGCTTGAGCGATGAGCAGTTGGAATACCAGGTTGAGGACCGGCGCAGTTTCCAGCGTTTCATGGGGTTGGACAATGTGCACAGGGCGCCGGATGCGAAGACGTTCTGGGCGTTTCGGGAGCAGTTGGTGCAGCGGGGGTTGATGGATAAGTTGTTTACCCACTTTACCGGGCAGTTGCAGGGCCTGGGGTACCGGGCGCGCAAGGGGCAGTTGGTGGATGCCTCGCTGGTGCCGGCGCCGGTGCAGCGCAACACGCGCGAGGAGAATGCAAAGCTCAAGGCCGGGGAGGTACCGGCCGAGTGGGACGAGGAGCAAGCCAAGCCCAAACGGCGCCAGAAGGACGTGGAGGCGCGCTGGACGAAGAAACACGGCAAGAATCATTACGGGTACAAGAACCACGTGAACGCGGACCATGAGCACAAGCTGATACGCAGCTTTGCGGTGACGCCGGCCAACGTGCATGACTCGCAACTGCTCGATAAGCTGTTGGATGAGGACAATACCAGCAAAGCCATCTGGGCGGACAGCGCGTACCGTTCCAGGGAGCAGGAGGCACGTTTGCGGGAGAAGAACTACCGCAGTCACATTCAGCGCAAGGGCAGCCGCAACCAGCCGTTGACGGACCGGGAGAAGCAGGGCAACCGCAGCAGGGCAAAAATACGGGTGCGGGTGGAGCACGTGTTCGGGGCGCAGTGCGCGACCCGGACCAAGCTGATACGCTGCATCGGGCTCAAGCGCAGTGCCCTGGCCATCGGCATGATGAACCTGGTGTATAACATGCGACGATTGTGTTACCTGCAAGGGGTCAGTGCGCCTGCTTGACGGAGAACGGGCAGAAAACGGTGTCAGAACGACCCCTGAGGGTCATAAAACGGCGCGATGAGGGCGCTGGCGAGATGATTGAAGGCCCTGATCACCTTACCACATATAAATATATTGAAAAAGAACCTGATCAGACCTGAAATGGTCTATTTATAGAGGTTCCCATTATTTTATCATTTGGTCAAATTATGTCAATCAAGCAAATGAAGCCGGGGTCTAATCCGTCGTTGCTGGCCGAGGTGGCTCCGTCCGGACCTGAGCGGAATATGAGAGAGAGCCGGATTCAAGCGCGCAACAGGGAAAGGATTCTGTCTGCGGCAACGGAGATTTTCTCGCGCTACGGCTTTCGGGGGGCAACCCTCGACCAGATTGCGGAGCGGGCCGGGATGTCCAAGCCGAACTTGCTGTATTATTTTTCCTCCAAGGAGGAACTCTATCTGGCGGTATTGCGCAATATCCTGGAAATCTGGTTGCAGCCCTTGAAGGAACTGGACGAAAAGGAATCGCCCGAACACGAAATCAGCGCATACATCGACCAGAAGATAGAATTTTCCCGCTTGTACCCCATGGCCTCACGGGTATTCGCCAACGAGATCGCCGCCGGCGCGCCTATCCTGAAACCGGTACTTGATACCTATTTGCGCGACGTAGTGAAGAAAAAGGCCAGGGTGATAAGGAAATGGATAAAACGCGGGGAAATGGCTGATATCGACCCCTATCACCTGATCATGATGATCTGGGCGGTGACCCAGCATTATGCGGATTTCGCGGTCCAGGTCGACTCTGTGCTGGGAAAAAGCCTGGATGAGCAACACTTTTATAACCAGACCCGGAAAAACATCAAGAGGATTATCATGAAGGGGATACTCGGGGACCAGGGATCAGGGGCTTGAGACCATAAGACCCAACCCCAACTCCTGACCCTGACCCCTGTGTCATGAATAAACTCAGAATCACTCTCGCCGGCTTCCTGGCTTATTTCGTTATGTCCGCGGTAATCTCGCCGCTGGGTATTGTCACCGGTCCCATTTCAGGACATTACGATATACCGATTACTACGGCGACCGCCGGTTTCAGTTACCTTACTGCGGGAATATTGGTCGGGACGCTGTTATCGCTGGTGATTTTTGACCTGTTCAGGCTCAAACATATTGTGCTATGTTGCTCAGGACTGACCTGTATGTCCCTGGCGTGTATTTATATCGTCGATATCTACCTGTTGTTCCCTGTCTGGCTGTTCCTTACCGGCCTGGCTTGTGGTGTGAACCTGACGGCGGCGATTATTGTTATAACCAGTATCTATAACATCAAGTTGCGCGCGTCCATGATGCTCCTGACGGATTCGTTCTACAGTATGGCGGGTGTGCTCAGCACCTGGCTGGCCGGCAAGTTTATCCTGAACCAGTTACATTGGAGCAGCGCTTACCTGCTGGCGTTTTCGGTGGCGCTGGTGATCATCCTCATTGCCTGGTTTTCCAGTTTTCCCTCCACGTCCCGGCGAGAATCCCGTCAAATTGGCAGTGGGGCAGGCAAATACTGGCCCATGGAGATATTCCTGGTGGGAGCTGCCATCCTGATCTACCTGACGGGTTTTGTCACAATCTACTCCTGGATACCAAATTTCACGCAGGCGCGATTCAGCCTGGATGCCGATATGGCAGGCGGGTTGGTCAGCCGCTTGTTCCTGGGCATGTTTATCGGCCAACTGCTCATGTTCTGTCTGGCGCTCAAGTTTGCGCCGTCCCGGATTATCTTTGCCTCTGCTGTACTCGCCACGCTGTTGAGTTTCAGCTTATGGAACGTCGATTCAGCTTGCCGCTTGACTATCTGTATGTTTGTCCTGGGACTGGTAACCGGTGGCTTGCTGAAACTGATCATCGCGTTCGGCACCATGTTAATGTCGGCGCCGACTCCCAGGATGATCAGTTTCCTGATCTTCAATTCGGCTCTGGGCACTGCGATTGCGCCAGCCCTCAGCGCCATTATCGTGGAAAAATACGACATGATTGCCGCGCTACGGTTCACGAGCATATGTTACTGCGTGATGATTGTGCTGCTGTTCGGTGCGCATCTGTTGCGAAGACGGACGCCCGAATCGGGAGATGTGGTGAATGAACCTGCAGTTTGAACCCTATTCTTCCGAATTCGCCCGGGACCCGTACCCGGTCTATGCGCGTATGCGCCGGGCATGTCCTGTGTACTACCATGAAAGCTGGGATGCCTGGCTGTTCTCCAGGTACGAGGATATAAAAATGCTGGTAATGGATGAGCGTCTGGGCAGGACCATGGAACATGTCATGTCCCGTGATGAGATTGCTGCAGATCGTGCAAGCCGGGACTGGGATGCGGCTCCCAATCACAGCCGTTACGTGAAAGTCTCGATTCTGGACAGTGAAGGAGAACTGCACGATCGTTTGAGAAAGGCTGTGTTCAGGATGTTTACGCCGGTACGGGTCAATCAGTTGCGCGGCTTTATCCAGGGCTTGATCGACCGTCAAATCGATGCCCTGGAGACTGTTAAGGAGTTCGATTTCATCGAAGACCTGATAGCTCCGGTACCCGGGTTTGTCATCGGGGAGATGCTGGGCGTGCCGGAACCGGACCATCCCCGGCTACGCGCCTGGTCGGAAGACATCGTCCAGTTTTTTGAACCGGAACGGACCGTTGCGCACAGGGAGCTGGCGGAACGGGCTACAACCGAGTTTGCGGCTTACCTGACAGAATTAGCGGCGTTGCGCCGGAAACAACCGGGTGATGACCTGATCTCGGAAATGATTACATGGCGCGATGGCGCCGATCGGCTGAATCAGGACGAACTGGTTTCCACTGCCATGACCGTTCTCATGGCGGGACACGGTTCGACCATCGACGCGCTGGGAAACGGCATGCTGGCGCTGCTTCGGCATCCGGAGCAGATGGCCGCGTTAAAAGCCGATGCCGGTCTGATCCATACGGCCGTTCAGGAAATGTTCCGTTATGATGCCCCGTTGCCCTATTTTCACCGCTATGCGCTGGAAGATATGGAATATCGAGGTTGCTCGTTTAAAAGAGGCGCCAGGCTGGGGTTTCTGTACGCCTCGGCCAGTCGCGACGAGGCCTGTTTCGATAACCCGGATACATTCGACATCTGCCGGGACCCGAACCGGCACTTGGCCTTTGGCGGCGGTGTGCATCACTGCCTCGGCAGCCACCTGGCGCGCCTGAACATGGAGATCATCTTCAACACCGTATTACGGCGTCTGCCCGGATTGAGACAGGCTGTGACTGAAGATGAGTTGATCTGGAAACCTGGTATCCTGACCCGCAGCCTGACGCGCCTGCCGGTGGGGGTTTAGCAAGATGGGGGCGGACATCATGTCCGTCCCCGATCAATCCTCTCAAATCTGGCCTTTGAGCATGTGCGGTTTCACCAGCAGTCTCTCAAGCAGTTCGAACAGGAGTTCCACCAGGATGGCCAGGCCGGCGGCAGGGAGCGCGCCCTGCAGGATCAGGCCGGTATCGTTCAGCGCAAGGCCGGTCACGATAGGCTCACCCAACCCGCCGGCGCCGATGAACGCGGCCAGTGTTGCGGTGCCGATACTGATGACGGCTGCAGTCCTGATGCCCGCAAGGATATTCGGCAGGGCCATCGGCAATAATACATGGCGCAGTTGTTCTCTCCGGGTCAGCCCTATGGCTTCGGCCACCCGTTTCAACACCGGGTCGATGGTGATGAGCGCGGTAACGGTATTGCGCAGTATGGGCAGGAGTGAATACAGGAAGAGGGCGACTATCGCCGGTTTTACACCGATCCCGAATACCGGGATCATGAGCGCCAGCAGTGCAATGGAAGGGATCGTCTGCAACAGGCCTGCCAGGTAAACGGTGAGATTCGCCACCGGCCGGTTGCGAAAAACAATAATCCCCAGGGGCAAACCGGCAAGGCAACCTAGCGCCAGCGCGATAGCCGTCAGCTTGAGATGGGTGATGGTGTTGCCCAGGATGGAAGAGACAAGCCTGTCTTCCACTTCCGTATTTCCAAGGCCTTCTGCGCGCAGGAACCCGCTTGCGACTTCTGCAAAACTCCTGCCGTCGATGGTCGTCATCCTGTTCAGTTCCTGCATTTGATCGTCATCAATCCTCCCGGCCAGCCGGGCAATGGCTTCCCCGGCGCCTGCAGGGAAGTCTGCTCGGACGAACGGCACGGCGAGATAACGCGGGAAATAGCCGCGATCATCGTCCAGGACGGCCAGGGAATACCTGGCAAGCTCCCCGTCGGTCGAATAGGCGTCGGTAATGTCGATGGAACCCTCAACGAGGGCCTGGTAGGCCAGCCCGTGTTCAATTCCGGCAGGCTTTACGGCGAGGTTGTAGGTCTCCACCAGACCGGGCCAGCCGTCCTCCCGGTTCAGGAATTCAAGGGAAAAAGCCAGTTTCAGGTCAGGATGGTTCGCCAGGTCCGATATGCGAGAAATGCCTTCTGCTTCCGCCGTGTCTTTCCTCATCGCCAGGGCGTATGTATTGTTGAACCCCAGTGAATCAAGCACTTGCAAGCCTTTATCAGAAACTGCCGCATTCAACCCATCCAGGTCCGGCGCCGGACCTTCCAGTTTCAGGATAGCTTCCGCCAGGGTGCCGGTGTATTCCACGTAAACGTCAATGGCGCCGTTCACCAGGGCTTCGTAACAGACCAGGGTGCCGCCCAGGCCGAACTTCCGTTCAACGGCAAACCCCTCCAGTTCCAGCATCTGCGCGACGATCTCCCCCAGCAGGTACCCTTCATTGAAATTTTTGCTGCCGACGGTAATGCGGTCCTGTCCCTGAACAGGCATAGTGCAGGCCAGGCACAGGAGCAGGAAGGCGGCGATGCGGCGCGGGTCAGTCATCGGTGCTGGTACCCTTTCCAGTCCTGCTTGCCGACAAGCGCCGCACGTAGTCATCGGCCGGGCTTGTCCGGATGTCCTGAAAGCTGCCCTGCTGGATGATCCGGCCCTGTTTGAGTATCACCAGGTGTTCAGCGAGCCTGGCCGCCTCGTTCAGGTCATGGGTGACCAGCAGGACGGACCTGTCGCCGGTACCCTTGAGTCGCAGCATTTCCTCATAGATGGACTCGCGGCTGATGGCATCCAGCGCCGAGAACGGCTCGTCCAGCAACAGCAGCGGCGGGTCCAGCATCATCGCCCGGCACAGTCCCACCCGTTGCGCCTGTCCTCCCGACAGGCTGTGCGGGTAGCGTGCGGATAATTCATCTTCAAGCCCGAAAAATCCGAGCAGGTCGTTATAGCGCTCCGCAATCTTCCCTGCAGGCCATCCCTCCAGCCTGGCGACAAGGGTTATGTTTTCCCGGACCGTGAGATGGGGAAACAGTCCCGCGCCCTGCACGGCGTAGCCCATGGCGCGGCGGATGCCGGGCAGCCGGGTGTAATCAAGTGGTTTGCCCTGTAACCGGACGCTGCCGGAATCCGGCCGGATCAATCCGTTGATGAGTTGCAGCAGCGTCGATTTGCCGCTGCCGCTCTCGCCGACAATCGCCGTCGTCCGGTTGACCGGCAGCGCCAGGGACAGGCCGCGTATTACCGGCTTGTCGTTGTAGGACTTGACTATGCGTTCAAATTCGACGGCGTGTGCCGGCAATATCACGTACCCGGGCGCTCAGGCAGCCAGTTGCCGCAATACGTAGTGCAGGATGCCGCCGTTGTTGTAATACTCCCATTCTTTCGGGGTATCCACCCGGACTGTAGCGATGAATTCCGTGGTGGCGCCGTCTTCCGCGACGGCGCTGATAGCGACTTCTTCGGCGCCGGTTTCAAGGCCGAGGATGGAATAGGTTTCGCGGCCTGTCAGACCGAGGCTGTCGGCATTTTCTCCGGGCCTGAACACCAGTGGCAATACCCCCATTCCGACCAGGTTGGAGCGGTGGATGCGTTCAAAACTGACGGCGATGACTGCCCGTACACCGAGCAGCCTGGTGCCTTTGGCCGCCCAGTCCCGGGAAGATCCGGTGCCGTATTCGCTGCCGGCCAGCACTATCAGGGGAACTCCTTCTTCCCGGTAGCGCATCGCTGCTTCATAGATCGTCATCTGTTCCCCGGACGGCCGGTGCACGGTCCAGCCCCCTTCGGTTCCCGGCGCAAGCTGGTTTCTGAGGCGGATATTGGCAAAGGTGCCGCGCATCATCACCTCGTGGTTGCCGCGGCGGGAGCCGTAGGAGTTGAAATCCCGCGGCTTGACGCCGTTGTCGATCAGGTACCTGCCCGCCGGTGTGTCGGCCTTAATGGCGCCTGCAGGGGATATGTGGTCGGTAGTGATGCTGTCGCCCAGCTTGACCAGCGCCCTGGCGCCCCGGATCGGCTCAATCCGGCCCGGGGCTGTGCTCATGTCCTCGAAATAGGGCGGGTTCTGCACGTAGGTGGACTCGCTGCTCCATTGATACCTGCTGGTCTCCGGCGCGTCGATGCCGGTCCAGTTGGCGTCACCGGCAAAGGCCTGCCGGTAAGAATTGCGGAACATGTCCGAATCGATTGACGCGGCGATGACGGCGTTGATCTCGTCCTGTTCGGGCCAGATGTCCTTCAGGTATACCGGGTTGCCGTCCGTATCCCGACCCAGGGGGTCGTTCTGCAGGTCGATATCCACCGTGCCGGCGATGGCGTAGGCCACCACCAGCGGGGGAGAAGCCAGGAAGTTCATTTTAACTTCGGCATGTACCCGGCCTTCGAAGTTGCGGTTGCCGGACAGCACCGAGGTTGCCACCAGGCCGCCCTCGCTGATGCCCCGGCTGACGTCCTCCGGCAGGGGGCCGGAGTTGCCGATACAGGTGGTGCAGCCATAGCCGACGATATTAAAGCCCAGTTGGTCCAGGTGGGCGCTGAGTCCCGCCCGGTCCAGGTAGTCCCGCACCACCAGGGAGCCCGGCGCCAGGCTGGTCTTTACCCAGGGTTTCACGGACAGGCCTCTCTCTCCCGCTTTTCTGGCCACCAGTCCGGCGCCGACCATCACCGCCGGGTTGGAAGTGTTGGTGCAGGAGGTAATGGCCGCGATGACCACCGCCCCGTCTTTCAACTCATAATCGGAAACCGCCGTTTGCGCAACCTCGCCGCGCCCGGTCATGTCCGCCAGGTGGCGGCGGAAGCTGCTCCCGACTTCGTCGAGAGGGATGCGGTCCTGGGGCCGTTTCGGTCCGGCGAGGCTGGGCGTTACCCTGCCCATGTCCAGTTCCAGGGTGGCGGAATAGTGCGCCTCGGGCATTCCTGCCTCACGCCACATCCCCTGTGTTTTCGCGTAAGCTTCAACCAGTTCCACCTGGTCGTCATCCCGGCCGGACAGGCGCAGGTAGTTGATGGTTTCCCGGTCGATGGGGAAAATGCCGCAGGTGGCGCCGTATTCCGGGGCCATATTGGCGATGGTCGCCCGGTCCGCCAGGGACAGGTTGTCCAGGCCGTCGCCGTAGAATTCGACGAACTTGCCGACTACACCGTGTTTGCGCAGCATTTCCACCACGGTCAGGACCAGGTCCGTGGCCGTGGCGCCTTGCGGCAACGCGCCGTTGAGTTTGAAACCGACCACTTCGGGGATCAGCATGGTGATGGGTTGCCCCAGCATCGCCGCTTCCGCCTCGATGCCGCCCACGCCCCAGCCGAGCACGCCCAGGCCGTTGATCATCGTGGTATGGGAATCGGTGCCCACCACGGTATCCGGATAGGCCTCCACTACGCCGTTGACCTCCCTGGTAAACACCGTCCTGGCCAGGTATTCCAGGTTGACCTGGTGCACGATGCCGGTGTCCGGAGGCACGACCTTGAAATTGGAGAATGCCTGCTGCCCCCAGCGCAGGAATTCATACCGCTCCCGGTTACGCTTGAACTCGATGGCCGCGTTGCGTTGCGCCGCGTCCGGCGTGCCGAACACGTCCACCATCACCGAATGGTCGATGACCAGTTCGGCAGGGGAGAGGGGATTGATCTTTTCCGGGTCGCCGCCCAGCGCCTGCATCGCATCGCGCATCGCGGCGAGGTCCACAACCGCCGGCACGCCGGTAAAGTCCTGCATCAATACCCGGGCGGGGGTGAAGGCGATTTCCCGGTCGGACTTTGCCTGGGGGTCCCGGTCCGCCAGCGCGGCAATGTCCTTCCGGGTGATGTTGACCCCGTCTTCATGGCGCAGCAGGTTCTCCAGCAGGATTTTCAGGGAATAGGGCAGGCGGCTGATGTCATGCCGGTTCGCCAGCGCCTGCAACGAATAAATGCGGTAACTTCTGCCGTTTATCTCAAGTGTTGTTTTTGTATCGTTCAATGATCAACTCCTTATTGAGGTTTTACCCTGTTTTTATGTATTCAAGCTGCGGGCTCGCCCCGGATGGTCGCCTTGACAATTTTCAGTTCCTCCACGGTTCTGCCGCTGTTGCTGCCGCGTTTTTCCAGTGCTTTCAGTGTTTCCATGCCGTCGACGAGTTCGCCGAAAATCGTGTGCTTGCCGTCAAGGTACTGGGTGGGAACGAAGGTAATAAAGAACTGGCTGCCGTCCGTTCCCGGACCGGCATTGGCCATGCTTAACAGTCCGGGACGGTCATGGGAGAGGTCCGCGGGGAACTCGCCCTCATAGCGGTAGCCGGGGCCGCCCCGCCCCGTGCCCGTCGGGTCGCCGCCCTGGGCCATGAACCCGGGAATGACCCGGTGAAACAGCACCTGGTCGTAAAAACCCAGTTCAGTGAGATATATGGTGCTGCTCACGTGCATGGGGGTCCTGTCATGAAACAGCAGGAAGCTCATCTTTCCCATATTGGTTTCCATGTCCCAGTAGTATTTCATACCGGGGGTAAAGGTCTTCATATCAGGCCTGCTGAGCTGCTGTTTCCAGAGCGGGTTGGATTTGTCTACGGACATCATATAACCTCTTCAATAACGCCGCCGCCCAGGCACTGGTTGCCGTCGTAGAAGACGGCGTACTGGCCGGGGGTGACGGCTCGTTGCGGGCGGGTGAACAGCACCCTGACCCTGTCGCTGTCGAAAGGCCCGATTGTACAGGGTTGGTCGGCCTGGCGGTAGCGCGTTTTGGCGGCGCATTCGAAAGGGAACGCCGGCGGCTCCGTGATCCAGTTCAGGTTTGCGGCAACCAGGCCGCGGCTGATCAGGGCCGGGTGATCGTGTCCCTGGGCTACTGTCAGCACGTTGTTCTCCACGTCCTTGTCTACCACGTACCAGGGCTGTTCGGGATGACCGCTGACCCCGCCGATACCCAGCCCCTGGCGCTGGCCCAGGGTATAGAAGTGGATTCCTGCGTGCTCGCCCACGTCCTTGCCGTCGATGGTGCGGATCGGTCCCGCCTGGACCGGCAGGTAATGGCTGAGAAAGTCGCGGAACGGGCGTTCGCCGATAAAACAGATGCCGGTGCTGTCTTTCTTGTCATGGGTGATGAGGCCGTGGCGTTGCGCCAGGGCGCGCACCTCGGGTTTTTTCAGCGCCCCCAGCGGGAACAGGCTTTTTGCCAGTTGCGCCTGGTTGAGACGGCACAGGAAGTAACTCTGGTCCTTGTTGCGGTCGGCGCCCTTGTGCAGGCGGCAGGCGCCGTTGTGTCGTTGGATGGACGCGTAATGTCCGGTTGCGATAGCCGCGGCGTCCAGGGACGTGGCATGGTCCAGGAAGGCGCGGAACTTGATCTCCTGGTTGCACAGTATGTCGGGGTTGGGGGTGCGCCCGCGGCTGTATTCATCCAGGAACTCCCGGAACACCTTGTGCCAGTACGCCTGGGACAGGTCCACGGTATTCAACCTGATCCCGAGTTTTTCGCATACTGCCAGGGCATCTTCCACGTCGGCTTCCCAGAGGCATCTCCCTGTTTCATCGTTTTCATCCCAGTTCTTCATGAACAGGGCTTCCACCTCATAACCCTGTTCAAGTAGCAATAACGCAGCCACCGAAGAGTCAACGCCACCCGATACGCCGACAATGATTTTTTCTGTAGTCATGTTTTCATCCGCAGAGGACGTAGATTACTGCGTCCTCTGTGGCTTTAAGGGTGTGCAGGTTGCGGGCCGGGTCGGGCTTTTACCTGCTTGTCCTCAGCGGGGTCTTTCACTCTTTCTATTTTCGGGTCATGCCAGTTGCCGGTGATCGTGTACTGGTAGCTCAGCATTTTGTTGATGTTGTTATCGATTAACCCGAACATGTTGTCGGCCAGGTACAGCGCCGCGCCGACGCCAATCCCGACCGGGCCTAACAGGGCGCTGGCCAGAGGCAGGTTGTTGGCAAACTGGGGGGTAACGGTAACGAGCTGGTCGTAGTCCTGGTCGGCCAGACCGGTCCTGCCGCTGATCAATACGTCGGCGCTGGGTCCGGTCAGGTGCAGGTCATTGGTGTAGGCGTTGCCGTTGGCGATATTGAAACTCCCGGTTATTTTGTCGAAAGCCAGGCCCTTGCCGAACAGGTCGGTGAAATCCAGCGTCAGCCTCCTGGGCAGGGTCTGGATACTCAGTAATCCAAAAAGTCTTCCCGCCGCAGGAGACACCTCGAGAAGTTGGCCTTTTTTCACCCGGATATCGAACGTGCCGGCCAGCTTGTCCAGTGAAAACTCGTCCGGCGAACCGTCCCAGCCGGCATCAATGGCTATTTCCGTTTTGTCTGCCTTGATGGCCGTATCATCATAGCCGAAGGCGGCCAGCATCTTATGGAGTTTGCGGGCTTCCAAATCTATGGTGAAGTATGACTTGTTCCTGTTGAACGGTTTTTCCCAAAGCCCGGTTCCGTTGATGGTCATCTCCGGAGTCTCAAACCCGATTTCCTCGAAGGACAGTCCGCTGGCGGTTGGCGTGCTGGTCAGTTTCATGCTGCCGAGGTGGTAGTCTCCGTAAGTGAAGTCGGCTATTTCCGCCCGGACCGGCGGCAGGTTCTTCGGGTCTGCCTGTCCCGCGGTCTTGTTTTCTTCGGTTTTTTTGATGATCAGTTTATCCAGGTTGACCTCTATCCTGTTTTCCGGTGAAGGGCGCCCGGGCAGGAACATTTCGCCCTCCAGGCTCTCCCCCTGGACGGCAACCCGCCAGTCTCCGTTGCGCCGGCTCGCCTGCATGCTGCTGTCCTTGAATGACTGGTTCAGGACATTCACCAGGCCTGTTTCCAGTTCTACGTTGATGTTTGCCGTACTGAAAAACCCGGCTCCGCCACCCTGTTCCGGGGTGAAAAAGGCTATGGCGTCACGCCATTCGTCAAACAGTAGTATGTCCGTACGGCCCGTCAGGTTCAGCCCGGCGCCGGCAGGGCCGGTGCGGAAGCCGTCTCCGAAGGTTATATCCAGTCTTGCGAGACTCCCGTCGGGTCGGGTGTGCAGTCTTGTGTGGACATCGGAATCATAAACCAGTTCCATCGGCGTGGGTTCCCCCAGGGTCTTTCTGATAACCAGTTGCTTCCTGGCATAAGTCGGTTTCCACAGCGGTCTGGGCAGGTCCAGCGCCAGCCCGTACAGGTCGGATTCCAGCTCCAGGCGCCGGCTCAGGCCCTGCGCGTCCTGTTCGAAGATAAACCGGGCCTGCCAGTCTGCCGACCCGGAGCTGCGCTCTCCCAGCCGGGACGCGAAATGCGCCGCGCCCGGGAAGCGTTCGCTGACCTGTTGCAAGATGACCTCGTCGGTCGAACGCCCGGATATCACGAAAGCAGGCGGCGTTTCGGGAGTGTTTTTGGAGCCGGTTACGCCCAGCGTTACCGGTTGTCCGGCAAGCACGGCAGTCAGTCCTCGCCCGTCCACGGAATCCCGGGTAAAATCGACCGTGCCGTTGACCTGCTCGAGTTCCAGGTTGCCGGCGTCCGAGACCAGTCTGGCGTCTTCCAGCCTCAGCGTTCCGTTGATGACGGACTGCAGGTGCGGCGCTTTTATCGGGATGCTCATGTCCAGTTCCATGTGGAAATTGCCTGCCACAAGGGGCTGGTTGGCGTAGCGGATCATCCTGTCCTCCGCCAGCGGACTTTGTTCAATGTATGCTTCCAGGTCTTTTTCCGGACCCTTGACCTTGCCCTTGAGCAGGACCACCTTGGGGCGCCTGGTCAGGTCCTCGATGACGCCCGTTGTCCCGGTGACCTGCGCGTCGAAAACGCTGCCGCGGTTGATACGCGCCGTCATCACTTCGTTGTGAAAGAAAATTTCGGCGTCAACATTGTCCACGGCGGGCCAATTCCGGGAGTACTCGACAATGCTCCGGGACAGGTTCACCACCCCGCGCATACTGCCGTTGTTGTTCCGGAACGGGAACTCGTCCGGGTAACCGCGTATGACAGCGATGGCTGAATCGGCATACCCCGCGTGCAGGGACCTTTCCATCCATTCCCTGATGCGGAATTTATCCGTATACGGCATGTATTTGTGCATGTTTTCCAGTCGCTCGCTGCGAATTTCGGCAACCAGGTTCAGGTACGGTGACGGGCGTTCTCCGTCTTTTGCCGCTGTTCCCCTGACTGCCAGGGACATGTCACGGTTTTCCAGGAAAAGATCATCCGTTTGCAGTTTCCAGCCGTCTGCCGTGCGCGACCAGGAAAGCGAACCGTCCAGGCTGCTGAAGGGTAATTTATTGCTGTACAGGTCCGGTACGCTGAATTCTGCGCCGGCCCCGTTAATGCTGACACTGGCCCGGTTGTCGGTGCCGCGCAACCTCCCTGACGTGATTTTGGCTCCCGGACGGCCATGTCCCAGGTCGGCATCCAGGTTCCTGAAAGCCAGGTCGTAAACAAGCGCCTGTTCCGCGTCGGGGCGCCGGTCATGGACAACCAGTCCGTCGCGCAATTCACTGCGTATCGACGCCGTTTTGAGCATGCGCCGGGCCGTTTCGGGAATAAACTCCAGGTCGGGGGCAACTGGCATCAGGTCCGCCAGGTTCAGATAATCGAAACTCATCGCGTAACGCCGATCTGGTCCATTCGGCGCGACAAATTCAATGTTCGCGGCCGGCCAGGCGCCGTTTTCCGTTTCCACCCGGTCAAGTTTCAGGGAGATATGCCAGTCCTTGTCCGGCTGTCTCCAGCCTGAGAAACGCGCCGAAAATGCGCTGACATTGAGTGTCTGTGACGAGGTCAGCACAACAAAATCCCGGTACGCCAGGCGTCCCTGCACCCGCACGGGTTTTGCCTGCTCCCAGGCGCTCCACAGTTCCAGGTCGGCGCTGCCGCCGGCAGGTGTAATCCGTTCCGGCCGGTATTCCCGGTACCAGCTGTCCGGGTTGAAGCGCGTGGTTGCCGCGTAAATCTCACCGGACCAGTCCGGCGACCAGAGTTTGCCCGTTACGTCCACGGCGAAATTCATCTTCTCACCGAATTTGCCGGGAAGATTCATATCCCCCGTCACCTGGGACCGGGCGCGGTCCGTCCGGATCAGCAGGTTGACGTCAGTGAACCGGATGGCGTCCTGCCGGTGTTTGTGGTCGGTCCAGGTGATGGTGGTCCCCTGCACCTCTATGCTGTCCTGGCCGAACAGCCACCGGACGAACTCGTTGTCGCGTTCGCCGTCCGCCGGGTTGATGTTGATGCCCTGCACCAGCAGCGTTCCGTCAGCCAGGCGCGATACCGACACGTCCAGCCCTGAAATCACGATGCGCCTGGGCACCGGCGAGAGTTTCCACAATGACATCAGCGGAGACATTTCCACGGTAGCCGCATCGAAACCGATGATGTCCCCGGCGCCGTCCCGGCTGCGCAGGTGGACTCCCGTCAACAGCAGGCTGGGGATCCACCCCTGCCATTCCGCGCTGATGGAATCAACTGCGACGGGATATTCCATGTAGCTTTCGGCCCAGGCTTCCACCTGGCCCTTGTACTGGCTGATGTTCGGCAGCGTCAGGCGCACAACGGTTACCGCTATCGCAGCCAGCAGGATAACCGCTGCGATGAGATAGAGAGAGGCGTGATAAAGCCTCTCTTTTAAGCTACCCGACATGTAAATGACGCCTACAACAACACGATGTCATATTGTTCCCGGATGTAAAGCGGTTCGACCTGGAAGGTAATCGGCCTGCCGATAAACTCCTCGAGTTCCGCCACGCTGGCGGACTCTTCGTCCATCAGCATGTCGACAATGGACTGTGCGGCAATGACGAGCAGCTTGTTGCCGTCAAACTGGCGCACTTCACGCAGGATTTCACGGAATATTTCATAGCACACGGTTTCCGGAGTCTTCATGGATCCCCTTCCATTACAGGTGGGACATGGCTCGCACAGGATTTGTTCCATGCTTTCCCGGGTTCTCTTGCGCGTGAGCTGTACCAGACCGAGTGAGGTGAACTCACTGATGGTGACCCTGGAATGATCTTTTTCCACGCGTTTTTCCAGCGTCCGGAGCACCTGGCGCGCGTGTTCCGGCTCCTGCATGTCGATGAAATCTATGATGATGATGCCGCCGAGGTTGCGCAGGCGCAATTGCTTGGCTATGGCCTGGGCCGCTTCCAGGTTGGTCTTGTATATGGTTTCCTCCAGGTTCCTGTGGCCTACGAACGCGCCCGTATTAACGTCTATGGTTGTCATGGCCTCGGTCTGGTCTATGACAAGATGCCCGCCGGACTTCAACTGTACCTTGCGTTCCAGGGATTTCTGCAATTCATCCTCGATGGAATACAGGTCCATGATCGGCCGCTCACCGGAGTAGTATTCGATCCGGCCCAGGAAATCGGGAATGAAATGTTTGCTGAATTCCATGACCCGCTTGTAGGTTTCCTTGGAGTCGATGCGTATTTTTTCAACCTCGCCGTGGGTCAGGTCCCGCATGGTCCGAACCACCAGGGGCAGGTCCTCGTGGATCAGCGCCGGCGCGTAGGTGTTTTTTGCGCGAATGGATATGGAACCCCAGAGCTTGAGCAGGAAGTCCATGTCCCGGTGCAATTCATCTTCCTCGGCGCCCTCCGCGGCGGTCCTGATGATGAAACCGCCCCTGGCCGCTTCCGGTTTGATGGTATGCAATACCGCGCCGCCGCCTGCGCCCAGGGCGACTTGCTGTTCCTCGGCCTGGTAGTGGGCAATGACCCGGCGCAGGCGTTCCCGCTCCGCTTCATCCTCTATCCTCTGGGAGACCCCGATAACGGAGTGGTTGGGAATGAACACGAGGTAGCGGGACGGAATGGAGATACGGGTGGTGAGCCGTGCGCCCTTGGCGCCTATCGGGTCCTTGACCACCTGCACCAGGAGCTCCTGGCCTTCGGTCAGCAGGGTATCGATTGAATTCTCCGCGAGCGCGCCGGCAACGGACTCCACCTCCAGGTCTTCCTCGGTTTCGACCAGGTCCGAGACGTGCAGGAACCCGGTGCGTTCCAGGCCGATGTCAACAAAAGCGGACTGCATCCCCGGCAACACCCGGTACACGCGCCCCTTGATGATATTTCCGACCAGGCCGCGTTTGCGGGTCCTTTCGATATGGACGTCCTGCAACACGCCGTTCTCCACCACGGCGACGCGGGACTCGTGGGGAGTGACGTTTATGAGGATCTCTTCGCTCATGAGTTTCGCACAACTGTCAGGTCAGGTGGTTGATAACTATAACATATTGGGGGGTCAGGGGTCAGGGATTAGCCCCTGACCCCTTGTTACGTTCAGGGCAAGATCATACTTTTTGTCATAAGTAAGAGGTTTTTTATTCCAATAAGATATAGATAAGTGGGGAACTCATGGGTTTTGCGGGGATCAGATCAGTAATTACCCCAAACTGAGGAGATTCCCATGAGTTTACTGACCCATTTGGCGACGATTGACGACCCGCGGCGTGATATTAACAAGAAGCATGAGTTATTGGACATTCTGTTTCTGACAGTGAGTGCGGTGCTGTCGGGGGCAGAAGGCTGGAAAGACATCAAGGAATTCGGTGATGAGAAGCTGGATTGGCTGCGTCGCTACCGGCCGTTTTTGAACGGGATGCCGGTGGATGACACGATTGCGCGGGTGGTGCGGGCGCTGGACCCGGAGCAGTTCAACCGGGCGTTTATCGATTGGGTGAATGAGGTACGGGCGGCGTCCGGTCAGGAGCAGATAGCGCTGGACGGGAAGACCCTGCGGCGGTCTCATGACGGGGAGAAACACACGGCCCTGCACAGCATCACGGCCTGGGGACATGAGTGCGGGTTGGTATTGGCGCAGATGAAGTCACAGGGGAAGAAGAATGAGCAGTCGTCGGTGATGGAGATGCTGGAGTTGTTGCAGGTGAAGGGGGCGCATATCACGGCGGATGCGATGAATACGCAGAAGAAGATAGCGCAGAAGATTCACAAGAAAGGCGGCGATTACACGTTGTCGCTGAAGGACAATCACAAGACGTTGCGCAAGGAAATACAGGCGTACTTTCATAAGGTTACGCGCGATGCGCCGCAGCAGGTAGCGGTGCATGAGGAGGTGGACGGCGGGCATGGCCGGATAGAGAAACGCACCTGCCGGCAGTTGCCGGTGGATGAGTGGGTGAGTGGGGCGGCCAGGTGGCCGGGCTTGCAAACCCTCATTGAGATGGAGCGGGAGCGGCGCCTGCCCGGGAAAGCGGTGGAGACGGAGATACATTACTATATCAGCTCCTTGCCCGTGGATGCCCAGCGGGTGGCGCAGGGGATACGGCGGCACTGGGAGGTGGAGAACAAGGCGCATTGGGTGCTGGATGTGGCCTTTAAGGAGGATGACAGTCGCATCCGCAAGGGGGACGGGGCGGAGAACGTGGCGATTATCCGGCGCTTCTGTCTGAACCTGGCGCGGTTGGACCCCAGGAAGAACAGCATGCGGGGGAAACTCAAGCAGGCCGGGTGGAGTGATACCAGACGGGCGGAAATCCTGTTCGGAGCAGACATATAAAAGTATGCGGTTGCCCTGTTGTTACGTTATACTGACCTTTTGAATCATGGGGCCTGAAATGAATTACAGACTGATCAGTTGGTTGCCGGCAACTCTTGCCATTCTGATCAGCGCCGGGGCGTATTCCCAGGAAGACAGGTTTGCCGGGGTCGAAATAACGACCCACGATGTCGCGCCGGGCATCTACATGCTGGTGGGCATGGGCGGCAACATCGGCGTGTCGGTGGGCGAGGACGGGGTGTTCATGATAGACGATCAGTTTGCCCCCCTCACCAATAAGATTACCGCCGCCGTCGCAGCCTTGTCTGACCGGCCCATCAGGTTTGTGATCAATACTCACTGGCATGGAGATCACACCGGCGGCAACGAGAACCTGGGCAAACGGGGAGCGCTGATCGTGGCGCATGACAACGTCTATGCGCGCATGTCCAGGGATACGGAAATCGGCGCGTTCAACCAGGTGGTGCCGGCGGCTCCGAAGGCCGCGTTACCGGTCATTACCTTTAACGATAATGTGACATTTCGCCTGAACGGCGAAGAAATACGCGCCGTGCATTACCAGCACTCCCATACCGACGGTGACAGTGTTATTCATTTCGTTAACGCCAACGTAATTCATACCGGTGATATCTGGTTCAACGGGTTCTACCCGTTTATCGACGTATCGAGCGGAGGCTCCATCGACGGAGTAATCAACAGCATTACGACGCTGATTGATATGGCTGATGATAATACCCGGATTATCCCCGGACATGGGCCGCTCAGCGATAAACAAGGTATGCGGGGTTACCTGGAAATGCTGGAAACGGTCCGGGACAGGATGAGCAGGCTTATCGCCGAAGGGAAATCACTGGAGGAGATAATCGAACTGAAGCCCAATGCGGATTATGACGATGCCCTGGGTAAGGGGTTTATCAACCCGGAACAGTTTTTACGAAACCTGCACAGCGACCTGGCGCAGTGACGTAGCCGCCGACTCCCCGAAACCAGGCATGTCTGTAGCTAACCTCAACCTTGCACCCGCCGGCGCGCAGTCCGGCGGCGCCGACCTGCGCCGCACCGGCGCCCATCCCGATTACTGGTATCCCCTGGCGCGCAGCCGGGACGTCAAGCCCGGCAAGACGGTGGCCAGGACCTTTGCCGGCGAACCGATCGTCCTCATCAGGACGGAGTCCGGCAGGCTGTTTGCGCTGGAAGACCGCTGCGCACACCGCCAGGTGCCGTTGTCGAAAGGCAGCGTGCGCGGCGAACTGGTGCATTGCTGTTATCACGGGTGGGAGTATGACGCCGCGGGCCGTTGCGTGAACATTCCGTACGTCGGCAAGAACGAACTCATGCCCAGGGGGGTGCGCGCCTACCCGTGCCGGGAGGAATACGGTCTCATATTCGTTTTTCCGGGCGATGCCGCCAAGGCGGCAGACGCCGCGTTTCCGGACGTGCCCAGTTGGCATGACCCGAAATACAAGACCCGCTACCTTGATCGCCAGGTAGGCTGCCATTATTCCTTCCTGCATGAGAACCTGATGGACATGAACCACCAGTTCCTGCACCGCCGCATCATGTCCAGCATACGCACGGGTTTCCTGGACCTGCGCCATGGCGACGACTGGGTGGAGGTCGATTACACTTTCTCCCGCGTCGGCAGGCAACCCATCGGCGAGAAAGTTATGCTCGGTAAGCTGAACGCGCCCACCGCCGAACGCCCCCGCGACCTGATGACCGTCAGCACCCGGTATCCCCACCAGCGCCTGAAATTCTGGACCGCCGGCAGCGAACATCCGGCCCTGGACCTGTGGATCACGTACGTGCCGCTGGACCGGGAACAGCGCAATAACCATACCTTCGGCCTGATGAACATCCGCAAACCTTCCATACCGGGCCTGATGGAATTGCTGTGGCCGTTTGTGGTCTGGTTCACCGAGGGCATTTTTACCCAGGACAGGTGGATTGTGGAACTGGAACAGGCCGCATTCGATCAACAGGGGGGCGACTGGAACCAGGAGATTTTTCCGGTCATTCTGCAACTCAGGAAAATGCTGTTGCGCCAGGGGCTGCCGATAGCGGCAAATGTTTGATTACATCAATAGCAAAATCCTTTCACGCTGTCACTCAATAGCTGACCTGCGCCGGGCGGCAAAGCGGCGCCTGCCCAGGGCCGTATTCGATTACATGGACGGCGCAGCGGAAGATGAGGTGACCCTGTATCGTAACCAGGCGGACTTCGGCCGTTACGAGTTGCTGCCGCATTTCCTGGTGGATGTCGGGAATATCGATTTATCCGTCAAAGTGCTGGGAGCCGACCTCGGCGTGCCTTTTATCCTGGCGCCGACGGGCATGTCCAGGCTGTTTCATCATACCGGGGAGAAGTCGGTAGCCAGGGCAGCGCACAAGGCCGGAACCCTATATTCCCTGTCTTCGGTTGCGACCACCTCCATTGAAGACATCGCCCGGACCGGCGCGGCGCCGAAAATGTTGCAGCTCTATGTCTGGCGCGACCGCAGCATATTGAAGGATTTTATCCAGCGCGCCAAGGCAAGCGGCTACACGGCCCTGTGCCTGACGGTGGACCTTCCCCAGGCTGGCCAGCGGGAACGGGACCTTAAGAACGGGTTTACCGTACCGCCGCAGATCAGGCTCTCCAATATCCTCGATACCATGATGCGACCCGACTGGCTGCTGGATTTCCTGACCAGCCCGCGCATGAAGCTGGAAAATGTGCTGACTCATACCGATGCCGCGCAGAACCTGTTCTCCGTGATTGACTATACCACCAGGCAGTTCGACCCGACGCTGACCTGGGACGACATGGCCTGGATGATTGATGAGTGGGGTGGACCGTTCGCGATCAAGGGCATCCTCACCGTTGATGATGCCCGGCGCGCGGTCGAAACGGGCGTCTCTGCCGTAATCCTGTCCAACCACGGCGGGCGCCAACTCGACCATGCACCTTCGCCCATCAGCGTGTTGCCCGAAGTGGCCGATGCGCTGGGCGACCGGGTGGAGATCATCCTGGACGGCGGCGTCCGACGCGGCACCGATGTGATCAAGGCGCTGTGCCTGGGTGCAACCGCGGTGATGGTAGGGCGGGCCTACCTGTTTGGCCTGGGGGCCGGGGGAGAGGCCGGCGTGGACCGCGCCCTGGAATTGCTGAGCGCCGAAATCAGGCGCAACATGGCGCTGCTGGGCTGTCCGTCCGTGCAGCAACTGGGCAGCAAATACGTGCGGGAGATAAAGTCCTGATATCCGGTCCGGTCCGCTGTACCTGGTGCCTGGGGGATGAACTGTACCTGGGCTACCATGACAAGGAGTGGGGCGCGCCGCTGCACGATGACGGGAAACTGTTCGAGTTCCTGGTACTTGAAGGCGCCCAGGCCGGACTGAGCTGGATCACGGTGCTGAAGAAACGTCCGGCTTACCGCGAGGCGTTCGATGGTTTTGACGTTACCCGGGTTGCGCAGTACGACGAGGAGAAGGTAAGCAGCCTGCTGGCGAACCCCGGCATTATCAGGAACGAACTCAAGATCCGCTCGGCAATCAGAAACGCCCGCGCCTTCATCCGTGTCAGGGAGGAATTCGGCAGCTTCGACAACTACATCTGGGACTTCGTCGACGGCAAACCGATACAGAACGCCTGGAAACACGGTTCACAGATACCGGCGGAAACCCCTCTGTCCAACAAAATCTCCAGGGACCTCAAACAGCGCGGCTTCAACTTCGTCGGCCCCACCATCATGTATGCCCACATGCAGGCCACCGGCATGGTTAACGACCATACGACGGATTGTTTCCGGTATGGTGAAATAAAGGCATTAATAAGATAAAATGGCGCATCAGCGCAGTGACGAACCAGTTCACATGAGAATGAATATGATCAGCACACAAGCATTCACGGACAAAATGGCCATAAGCCTGTCTTTGCTTTGCGCGCTCCATTGCCTGGTTTCCCCTTTGATCATCGTGATGCTTCCCAGCCTGGCGGCATTGCAGTTCGATGGCGAAGCGTTTCATGTGTGGATGGTACTGGCTGTGATACCCACAAGCGTCTACGCATTAACTATGGGCTGCAAACAGCACAAGCGCTATCGATTGCTAATCATGGGTTTGGTTGGCTTGTTGGTTTTACTGTCAGCCTTGCTTCCAGGTGAAGGAATTATTGGTGAATTCTGGGAAAAGGCGTTGACCGTTACCGGCGCCGCCATTATAGCCCTTGGCCATTATCGGAATTACCGCTTGTGCAGGCATGAGGATTACTGTGCTTGCCCGGTACATAACGAAGAATTATCAAACTGAGCCGTACCGCCGCCGGATCCAGTAATCCAGGCTGACGTACCTGCCGCCGCCCAGGAAGAACATGGCGCACAGCATGACGAGGTAGGTGGCGGCCCATTCAATACCGTTGTTCGACACGACGAAGTTGCCGTGCTCCGTCAGCCAGTTGTAGTTGCCGTGTTCCCTGAGGATGCTCTTGGCGCGGGCCAGGCGCTCTACGGCTTCGCCGGCATCGGCTGCCGGGAACGGGCTGTTCAGGTCGTGTATCGCCTGCCAGCCGTGGCTGATATGCACTGTCGTCATGGCAACCACCATGGTAATCATCAGCGGGATGCAGACCCAGCGGGTTGCCAGGCCCAGGGTCAGCAGGATGGCGCCGATGTATTCCGCGCCCCATGCCATGTAGGCGTTCAGCGCGGGGAACGGCAGGCCCAGGCCCCAATCTGGATTGCCGAACCATTCGATCACGGAATCCAGTGAGCTGCCTTCGTCAAACGGGTTCCACTTGTTGTTGCCGGCTACCCAGAAAACGGGAACCAGGTACAGCCTGAGCAGCAGGGGACCGATGATATCGAGACGGTTCCGGACGGCATCAAGTATGGATTGGGCCCAGCCGATAAGTGAAATGATACTGCGCATCATGATTGCTCCGGTATTTTGTAGTTGCTTCAGAAGACCTTTATTCCGGTCACAGGTTCTATTATATCTTTCATTGATTTTTGTGGGCAGACATTTAAACAGGCGCAGTTGTATGTTAGTATGCCGTTCCAGCCTATGCACGAGTTACAGAACTTCAGTCTGGTTTATCGCGGCTTGCTGGAGCCGGCAGCCTCCCTCTCACTTTTCCTCCCGGGCCCGGCGCGTTGACCCGTTTTGTATTTGTCACCGGCGGCGTGGTGTCTTCCCTTGGAAAAGGGCTCGCCTCGGCGTCCCTGGGAGCGATCCTCGAATCCCGCGGGCTGAACGTGACCCTGTTGAAACTGGATCCGTACATCAACGTAGACCCCGGCACCATGAGCCCGTTCCAGCACGGCGAGGTGTATGTAACGGAGGACGGTGCAGAGACCGATCTCGACCTGGGACATTATGAGCGGTTCGTTCGCACCCGCATGACCAGGCATAATAATTTCACTACCGGCAGGATCTACCAGAACGTCATCCAGAAGGAACGCCGCGGCGATTACCTGGGGGGCACGGTGCAGGTCATTCCCCATGTTACCGACGAGATCAAGCGCTGCATCCTGGAAGGAGCGGGGGATGCGGACCTTGCCATCGTGGAAATCGGCGGCACCGTGGGCGACATCGAATCACAGCCCTTCCTGGAGGCGATCCGGCAGATGCGCATGGAACTGGGCGCGCGCAGTTCCCTGTTCATGCACCTGACCCTGGTGCCGTATATCGAGACCGTGGGTGAGATAAAGACCAAACCGACCCAGCATTCGGTCAAGGAACTGCGCTCGATAGGCATTCAGCCCGACGTGTTGGTGTGCCGTTCCGACCGTCCCCTGCCGGAGAACGAGCGCCGCAAGATAGCCCTGTTTACCAACGTGGATGAACGCGCCATCATCTCCGCCGTTGACGTGGACAACCTGTTCCGGGTACCGCGCCTGTTTCACGAACAGGGTCTGGATGAAATAGTGCTGGACAAGCTCAGCGTGACGGTCCGGGATGCGGACCTGTCGGAATGGGACGCCGTCATCGACGCCATAGAGCATCCCTCCGGGGAGGTCAATATTGCGATGGTCGGCAAGTACACCGGCCTGACGGATTCCTACAAGTCCCTGGCCGAAGCCCTGATTCACGCCGGCATACATACCCGCACGACCATAGATATCCACTATATTGATTCCGAAGACGTGGAGCAGGGCGGCACAGACCGGTTGCGCAGCATGGACGCGATCATCGTGCCGGGTGGTTTCGGCGACCGTGGTATCGAAGGCAAGATCGCAACCGCGCATTACGCCAGGGAAAACCAGGTGCCGTACCTGGGTATCTGCCTGGGGATGCAGGTGGCGGTCATCGAGTTTGCCCGGCACGTAGCCGGCATGAAAGGGGCAGACAGTACAGAATTTGCGGCGCAGACCCCGTTTCCCGTGATCGGGTTGATTACCGAATGGCTGAATGCCGACGGCGGGATGGAATCGCGAGACGAGAATTCCGACCTGGGGGGCACCATGAGGCTGGGCGGGCAGGAATGCCGGCTGCTCGACGATACGCTGGTCAGGGGCCTGTACGGCAGGGACAGCATCATGGAACGGCACCGGCACCGTTACGAGTTCAATAACAACTACCGCGGCCGGTTGGAACATCACGGGTTGAGGGTGGCGGGCATATCGGCGGACGAAAAGCTGGTGGAGATTGTCGAACTGTCCGATCATCCCTGGTTTGTCGGCTGCCAGTTCCACCCCGAGTTCAATTCCACTCCCCGGGACGGGCACCCGTTGTTCACCGGGTTCATCAAGGCTGCGCTGACTCACCGGAACGGTGCCTGAACATGAATTTGTGCGGTTTTGATGCCGGACCCGAACACCCGCTGTTCCTGATCGCCGGCCCTTGCGTCATCGAAAGCGAACAACTGGCCCTGGACAGCGCCGGCGCCCTGAAGGAAACCGCCGCTGAACTGGCCGTCCCGTTCATCTACAAGTCCTCTTTCGACAAGGCCAATCGCAGTTCCGGCGAGAGTTATCGCGGCCCCGGACTGGAGCAGGGGCTGCGTATCCTGGAAAAGGTCAAGCAGGAAATTGGCGTGCCGGTATTGACCGACGTGCACGAGGACACGCCGCTCGGTGAGGTGGCGGCAGTCGTGGACGTGTTGCAGACTCCCGCGTTCCTGTGCCGGCAGACCAATTTCATTCGCAACGTAGCTGCTTGCGGCCTGCCGGTGAACATAAAGAAAGGCCAGTTCCTCGCGCCCTGGGACATGCGGCAGGTGGTGGAAAAGGCCCGCGCGACGGGAAACGAACAACTGCTGGTATGCGAGCGCGGCGCCAGTTTCGGTTATAATTACCTGGTCTCCGATATGCGCGCGCTGGTCATCCTGCGGGATACCGGTTGCCCCGTGGTGTTCGATGCGACCCACTCGGTACAATTGCCGGGCGCACAGGGCAGACAATCAGGCGGCCAGCGGGAATTCGTCCCGGCCCTGGCCCGGGCTGCGGTGGCCGTGGGCGTTTCGGGGGTCTTCATGGAAACCCATCCGCAACCGGACAAGGCCCTGAGTGACGGCGCCAACTCCCTGCCGCTGCATGAAGTGAAACAATTGCTGGAAACCCTGGCCGACCTGGACCGGCGCGTGAAAACAGGGATCACCTGATGTCTGAAATAACTCAAATAAGAGCAACCGAAATACTGGATTCCAGGGGAAATCCGACCATTCTGGCCGAAGTTGCAACGGCTGCCGGCAATGCCGGCGGCGCCATGACGCCGTCGGGCGCTTCGACCGGTTCAAGAGAGGCCCTGGAATTAAGGGACAACGACGCCGGCCGCTACCGCGGCAAGGGCGTTTTGCAGGCGATAAGCAATATAGAGAATATCCTGCGCCCGGCGCTGCTGGGCATGGAAGCGTGCGACCAGGCCGGCATCGACCGGGCCATGCTGGAACTCGACGGCACGGACAACAAGAGCAGGCTGGGGGCCAACGCGATACTCGCAGTTTCCATGGCCGTTGCCCATGCCGCGGCGGCAGACCGGGGCTTGCCGCTGTACCGTTACCTGGGCACTGGCGGTCCTCTCGACATGCCGGTGCCGATGATGAACATCATCAACGGCGGCGCCCATGCGGATAACAGCGTCGATATGCAGGAGTTCATGATCCTGCCCGTGGGCGCAGCCAGCCTGGCGGAGGCCGTGCGTTACGGCGCCGAAATATTCCATGCCCTGAAGTCGGTGCTGTCGGCCAGGGGGCTGAATACCGCCGTGGGGGACGAAGGCGGCTTTGCGCCGGACCTGGATTCCAACGAGGCGGCCCTGGAAGTCATTCTCAGCGCCATCGGCAAAGCCGGCTATGTCCCGGGCGAGGATATCCTGCTGGGTCTGGATATCGCCAGTTCGGAATTTTACCGGGACGGCAGGTACGTGCTCGCATCCGAGGGCAAGTCATTGAGTGCGAAGGAATTCCTGGATTACCTGGCGCCCTGGATGGAGAATTATCCGATCATCACCGTGGAGGACGGTATGGCCGAGGACGATTGGGACGGCTGGCAGGCGCTGACGGCGCGGTTCGGCGACCGGGTGCAACTCGTGGGAGACGATTTGTTCGTGACCAATACGGCCATCCTGCAGCAGGGTATTGACACCGGCGCGGCAAACTCGATTCTGATCAAGGTCAACCAGATAGGCACCCTGACGGAAACCCTGGCGGCGATTGATATGGCCCGGAAAGCCGGTTATACCACGGTCATATCCCACCGTTCCGGCGAGACCGAGGACACGACCATTGCAGACCTTGCGGTGGCGACGTCATCCCGGCAGATTAAAACCGGTTCCCTGTCCCGTTCGGACCGGGTGGCCAAGTACAACCGCCTGATCCGGATAGAGAAGGAACTGGGTGGCGATGCCAATTACCCGGGGGCAGATGCATTTTCCAACCTGACGGGATGAGATGCGCTACCTGGTCATCACCCTGCTGGTAATACTGGCGCTGCTGCAATACCGTTTGTGGTTCAGTCCCGGCGGGCTGGCCGACGTCAACAAGCTTGAGCGGACAAAACAGGACTTGATCGGTGAGAACGAACAACTCAGGGAAAGGAATGCTTCCCTCGCTGCAGAGGTGATTGATTTGCAACATGGCCTTGAGGCCGTTGAAGAACGGGCCAGAAGTGAAATGGGCATGGTTAAATCCGATGAGGTGTTCTACCAGATTATCGACAACCCGGATCAGTCAACCCGGGAGGCAATGCCGCGGATTCCGCTGGAAGAACCGGTTGCCGCGCCGTGACGGACCAGCCGGATTTCTGGGCTGTCATTCCTGCGGGCGGTATCGGCCGGCGCATGGGCGCGGACCGGCCCAAGCAATACCTCAAATTGCTGGACCGCACCGTTCTGGAACACAGTGTGCTGCCGTTCTGCGAGCATCCGTTGATCAAGGGTATCGTCGTGGTTGTGGCGGAAGGCGACGAGTTCTGGCCGGCCCTGGCGCCGGCCCGCCATCCCCGGGTGGTTACTGCGCCAGGCGGCCGCGAACGTTGCCATTCGGTACTGAACGGTCTCGATCGCCTGGCCGGGTCCGCCGCTGACAGCGACTGGGTACTGGTCCACGATGCGGCCCGGCCCTGTGTTACCCTGGCCGACATAGATTGTCTTATTGATGGGATTGGCGATCATTCTACAGGCGGTATTCTGGCGCTGCCGGTCAGGGATACGGTCAAACAGGTGGGGCAGGGCCAGGAAATTGAACTGACGCTGGCGCGCGAACGGCTCTGGCGCGCTTTAACGCCACAGATGTTCCGGTTGGGCATGTTACGGGAGGCGCTGACCGCGGCCATGGCCGACAATCTCCTGGTTACGGATGAAGCCCAGGCCCTGGAGCACAGGGGCCACCGACCACTGATCGTGCCGGGCGGAGTGCACAACATCAAGGTGTCTCTGCCGGAGGACCTGGCGCTGGCGGAGCACTACTTACGCATTACGATATAAATATATATTTCGTCATTCCGGGCTTGACCCGGAATCCAGTGAAATATTGTGTCGCCGGAGGCGACTCTTTGCCCACTGGATTCCGGCCTTCGCCGGAATGACGGATTAATGAATGACGAAATGACGGATTAAATTAGGTGAGAATAGTATGAGAATCGGTCACGGTTACGATACCCACAGGTTCGTGGAAGGGCGGCCGCTGGTACTGGGCGGTGTCAACATCCCCCACGACAAGGGTTTACTGGCGCACTCCGACGGCGACGTCGTGATTCACGCGCTGTGTGATGCGCTGCTGGGCGCCGCCGCGCTGGGCGACATCGGCGCGCATTTCCCGGACACCAGCGCGGATTTCAGGAATATCGACAGCAGGGTCCTGTTGCGGCGCGTGCATGGGTTGCTGGCGCAAAAATCCCATGAGGTGATCAACGCGGACATCACCGTCATCGCGGAGGAACCGAAAATGGCGCCCCATATCGGCGCCATGCGGGACAACCTGGCCTCCGACCTTGCCGTGAGCAGGGACGCCGTCAATGTCAAGGCAACCACCAACGAGAAAATGGGTTTTATCGGCAACCGGGAAGGCATTGCCGTCCATGCCGTTGTATTGTTGGAGCGCCACAGCGAATCGTAAGCGTAAAACTTGCGCATTGAAAACCCGCTGAGGTAGCGGCCGGACGGCGGAGTTCTGTCAAGACTCGAATTTGACATGCTTCCCCGTTGCCGGTAGCATGGAGGCCGTTGGTTGGCGGCTGCGCCCGCCAATCGGATTGCCTGATTAACCATCAGTCCACACGGACAAACAACGGAGGTAACAATGAGTGTAACAAAATCAGCAGAAACCACGCCGGGCCATTACCAGGCGCTGGCGAAAGACAGGCTTATCTTTGACAGTCACGGGTATGTAAAACGCATGACCGACGGCGGATTCAACGAACAACAGGCAGAGGCGCTGGCGGCGGAACAGGCCGACCTGCTGAACAACCTGGCAACCCGGCAGGATATTGAGGGCGTCAGGGAGGAACTTGGCGGCGTCAGAAATGAGCTTGAAGATGTCAAACAGAACATGGCCACAAAGGCAGAGCTTGGTGAGGTCAGGAATGAACTTGAGGAGGTCAAACTGAACATGTCTACAAAGGCTGAGCTTGAAGAGGTTAAACGGAACATGGCCACCAAGCAGGATATTGAACTCCTTCGTCAGGAAAATAAAACCAGTGCGGCAACCCTCAAGTTTGAGATGATCAAGTGGATGACCTGGTATTTTCTCAGTGGCCTGGCGGTCATGGCAGCGATGATGACGGCGCTGGCAGCGGTTCTCAAACTGACCTGACCCCCCATTCATACCGCGAGACGCGCCGGGGTCCTGTTCGGAGCAGGCATGCCCATGGTGTATGTTCAAAGTGCGCGGTTGCCCTGGTCCCTGAAGCTGCTCTGACGCGGAATACTTTTTCTTGACACCCCATAGCCGGGTTCTATAATGATTCAGGATATGTACCCGGACAACAAACGACTGTCGGCCTGGTTGCTCTCTGCCCTGATCCTGTTCGGGCAGACGTCGGCGCTTGCGCATCAATCCGGCCATGATGTGCTGGCGTCCCATGAATATTGCGCGCAATGCCTGACGCAGTCGATCTTTGACGGCAAGGCGGTTGCTGCGGTTCATACTTATGTAAACCTGCTGTCCGCCGAAGCGCCCGCTGCCTGGGCTGAAAGCAGACACCATCCACTTCATGCACTTGCTTTACACGCACGCTCTCCCCCCGGTATCTCCCGCATAGCGCTTTAAGACTGTTTGTCTGAATAACGCCCGGCGTTATTACCGAATTATTTATGGGGAGGTATCCGAATGTTAAGAACCATTGTCCTGCTGCTCGTTGCTGCGGGCATTCATGTGCCGTTCGCGTTTGCCGATGAAACGGCTGGCCACGATCACACGCCTGCCGACTCTGGGTCCATTGAGGAGATCAAGGTCACGGCCGACCCGCTGTCCGAGGTCGATGCTCATATAGTCAGACCTGTCCAGGTCCTGTCAAAAGAGGAACTGAAATCCCGCAGTATCCGTAACATTGGTGAAACGGTTGCCAATGAACTGGGCGTTGCGTCCAGTGATTACGGCACGGGCGTGGGCCGTCCCATCATCCGCGGACTGGGCGGCAGCCGCGTGCAGGTGCTGGAAAATGGACTCAGCACAATGGATGCCGCTATTATCGGCGCTGATCACCCGGTTGCGACGGAATCTGTACTGGCCCAGCAGGTTGAGATATTTCGCGGTCCGGCGACACTGCTTTTCGGCAGTGGCGCAACCGGCGGGATTGTCAATTTCGTGAACGGCCGGATACTGGATTATGTGCCTGACGACCTCGAAGCTGAGGTATCCCTGCAATATGAAACCGTCTCCGACGGAATGACCGGCGCAGGCAGCATGAATTTCGGAGCAGGTAATTTTGCCTTCCATATAGACGGCATGGCGCGTAATACCGACGATTACAATATCCCGGGATTTGCCGAGATCGAACCGGGTGAATCCCGGCGGGGTGTCCTGGATAACAGTAGTATAGATACGGAGAATATATCAGGAGGTCTGTCCTGGATCGGCCAGCGCGGGTATTTCGGGTTTTCCGTCAGTAGATATGAAAACAACCATGGCATCCCGGGACACCATCACCATGGTGATGACCACGGCCATGGCCACGGCCTGGATGACATGGACCTGCACGAAGATGAACACGACCATGATGATGAAGACGAGCATCATGACGAGGACGATGAACACGGCCATGATGAAGAAGGCGAACATCATGACGAGGATGAAGACCATCATGATGAAGAAGACATGGATCACCATGACGATGAGGACGAGCATCATGAAGATGAAGACATGGATCACCATGACGATGAGGACGAGCATCATGAAGATGAAGACATGGATCACCATGACGATGACGAGCATCATGAAGATGAAGACATGGATCACCATGACGATGACGAGCATCATGAAGATGAAGACATGGATCACCATGACGATGAGGACGAGCATCATGACGACGAGGACGCACACGACCATGATGAAGAAGACGGGCATCATGACGAGGACGATGAACACGGCCATGATGATGAAGAAGACGGCCATGATGATGAGGAAGAAGGTGGTGTACGCACCGATATGAGACAGACCCGTTACGATTTTGTCGCAGCCCTGGATGATCCGTTGCCCGGCCTGAGCCGCATCAAGGTGCGCTGGGGTTTCAATGACTATGAACACGATGAAATCGAACCAAATGGGAATGTAGGCACAGCCTTTGACAATGAAGAGGTGGAAGGCCGCGTCGAGTTCATTCACAACCCCATCGGCAACTGGAGCGGCGTTTTCGGTTTACATTACCGGCACAAGGACTTCGCGGCCGTAGGCGAAGAGAGTTTTGTCCTACCGTCCAAACTGGAGTCGGTCGGGTTCTTTATCCTTGAAAGAACTGATATAGGACCGTTGCATATCGACCTGGGAGCCAGGTTTGGGCACCAGGATTCGAGCGCAGAGACCGGTGATAAAAATAATTACGACCTGTTCAGTGCCTCCGGCGGCCTGAACTGGGATTATGCCCCTGGCTACCAGCTCGGACTTTCAGTCAGCCATTCAGAGAGAGCGCCGTCGATTGAGGAGTTATATGCGATGGGCCCGCACCTGGCGACCGCGACATTTGAGATCGGCGATACCAACCTCGATAAGGAGAAATCCAATAATATTGATATCTACTGGCGCAAAACGGCAGGGAAATTCACTGTTACAGCTAATTTCTTCTATAACCGGATTGACGATTTTGTTTATAAGCAGGAGCAGGACCTGAACGGGGACGGTTTTGCCGACCGGGTGCCGGAAAACTTTGACGGCAACCCGGCAAATATCCTGGACCCGGAAGACGAAGACGAGCCGTTACTGGTTTACCTGAGCCAGGACGATGTGGAATTCATGGGGTTTGAAGCGGAGACTCGGGCGCGACTGATGGATACCGACCAGGGCAGGATGGTGTTGCGTTTATGGGCGGACTACGTGGAAGGCGAACGCAGCAACGATATCAACCTGCCGCGCATTACGCCTTGGCGCTTCGGTTCGGGTCTCACGTATTCACGCGGCGATTTTTATTCAACTGTGAAATACACGCGTGTGAATGAACAGGACAGTACTGCGCCGTTGGAGACGGAGACAGGCGGCTATCACCTGCTGGACATCCATACCGATTACACGTTCAGGATGGGCGGTAACACGGTGACGTTGTTTGCTCGTGCTTCCAACCTGCTTGATGAAGAGATACGCCGGCATGTTTCCTTTGTGAAAGATCAGGCGCCGCTGCCGGGGCGTTCCGGCATATTCGGTGTGCGCATTGGGTATTAACCTCTTGTTTGCCATGTAAATTATGGGGGCGGGCACATTCCGTCCCCCGCCGGAGCTACATTTTATCGGGGCGTGCAGCGCCTTGAGCATGGGAGTTTGGTTTCACATGAGAATGAATATGACGGATGTACAAACGTTCACGGACAAAATGGCCATGAGCTTGTCTCTGCTTTGCGCGCTCCACTGCCTGGCTTCTCCTGTGCTCATCGTGATGCTGCCCAGCCTGGTGGCATTGCAGTTCGATGGTGAAGCTTTTCATGTGTGGATGGTACTGGCTGTGATACCCGTAAGTGTCTACGCATTGACTATGGGTTGCAAACAGCACAAACGCTATCGATTGCTTGGCCTGGGTTTATTTGGCTTGTTGTTTTTACTGGCAGCGGTAGTTTCAGGTGTTGGTAACTTCTGGGAACAGGCGCTGACCGTTACCGGCGCTGCCATTATTACTCTTGGCCATTATTGGAATTACCGCTTGTGCCGGCACCATGAGTTCTGTGCTTGCCCGGATCATCTCGATGAATAAACAGCCGGACCGTTCCAGCATTATGTGCGAACATTATTTCCTGATACCCCGAAGCCGGGTTCTTTAGTGACTCCGCATATGCGCCTGGACAACAAACGACTCTCTGCCTGGCTGCTCACAGTCCTGATCCTGTTTGGGCAGACCGCGGCGCTCATTCACCAGTCCGAGCATGATCTCCTGGAATGCCATGACTATTGCACGCAATGCCTGACGCAGTCAGTATTCGACGGCAAGCTGGTTGTCAAGGATCACACTTACCCGATCCTGCTTGCTGACACAGCTCCCCTGGTCGCGACTGCAAGTACGTATCAATCACACCATACATCCACTTTACGCGCACGCTCCCCCCCGATATCTCCCGCATGACTTAATACAGCTGTTTGTCCGAATAACGCCCGGCGTTATTCCAGATCTGTTTATGTGGAGGTATCCAAATGTTAAGAATTGTTTTCCTGCTGCTCGTGGTTACGGGCATTCATGGGCCGCTCGCGCTAGCCGACGAGCCGTCCGGTCACGAACACACACCTGCCGCTGGTGAATCCATCGAGGAGATAAGGGTCACTGCCTATCCGTTTTCCGAGACCGATGAGCATATCGTCCGGCCTGTGCAGGTCCTGTCGAAAGAAGAGCTGAGAACCCGCAGTATCAGCAATCTCGGTGAAACGGTAGCCAATGAACCGGGCGTCACCTCCAGCGATTACGGCACGGGAGTAGGCCGTCCTGTCATCCGCGGGCAGAGCGGTAACCGGGTACAAATGCTGGAAAATGGTCTCAGCACCATGGATGTCGGCAGTTTCAGCGCTGACCACTCGGTGACAACAGAGACGGTGTTGTCTGAGCAGATTGAGATATTCAGCGGCCCCGCGACGCTGCTGTTCGGCAGCGGCGCAAGCGGCGGCATTATCAATGTTGTGAGCGGCAGGATCCTTGATTATGTGCCCGACGACGTGGAAGGCGAGGTGGCCTTGCAATATGAAACCGTTTCGGACGGCATGACCGGCGCCGGCAGGTTGAATTTCGGGGCAGGTAATTTTGCCTTTCATATCGACGGGATGGCGCGTAATACCGATGATTACAATATCCCGGGATTTGCCGAGTTGGAACCGGGTGAATCCATGCGCGGCACCCTGGCCAACAGCAGCCGCAAGACGGAGAATATATCGGGCGGTTTATCCTGGGTCGGCGCGCGCGGGTATGCCGGATTTTCCGTGAGCCACTACCAGAACGAGTACGGGATACCGGGGCATCATCACCATCATGGTCACGAGCATGAGCACGGCCATGACGATCACGACGATCATGACCATGACGATGAGCACCATGACGACGATGATCACGACGATCACGACCATGATGAAGACGAGCACCATGAAGATGATCATGACGATCACGGCCATGATGAAGACGAGCATCATGAAGATGATCACGACGATCACGGCCATGATGAGGAAGGCGAGCATCATGACGAGGACGAGCATCATGATGAGGGCGGTGACCACGGCCATGACGGCGAAGACGGGCATGACCATGACGAGGAAGAGGGGCATGACCATGACGAGGAAGAGGGGCATACCGATGAGGAGGGAGGAGGTGCACGCGTTGAAATGGAACAGACTCGCTACGATTTTGTCGCAGCCCTGGATGATCCGTTGCCCGGCCTGAGCCGCGTCAAGTTACGCTGGGGGTATAACGACTACCAACACATAGAGGGCGAGGAAATGGCGGGCACAGTGTTCGATAACGAGGAGGTGGAAGGCCGCGTCGAGCTCCTGCATAACCCCATCGGCGGCTGGTTCGGTGTTGCTGGCATCCACTATCGGCACCAGGACTTCGCCGCCATAGGTGCGGAGAGTTTTGTCCCCCCGTCGGAACTGGAGTCGTTCGGGGTCTTCGTCCTGGAAAAAACGGATATCGGACGGGTGCATATTGAACTGGGCGCACGGTTTGAACACCAGGATTCCAGCGCAGAGACCGGTGATAAAAACGATTACGACCTGTTCAGCGCCTCTGGCGGACTGAACTGGGATTACGCCCCGGGCTACCAGGCCGGCCTTTCCTTCAGCCATTCGGAGCGGGCGCCCGCGCTTGGGGAGTTGTATGCGCTGGGTCCCCACCTGGCGACCACGACGTATGAGATCGGTGATACCGGTCTTGACAAGGAAAAGTCCAATAACATCGATATCTACTGGCGCAAGACGGCAGGGAAATTCACTGTTTCGGCCAATTTCTTCTATAACCGGATTGACGATTACATCTACATGCAGGAGCAGGACCTGAACGGCGACGGTTTTGCCGACCGGGTAACGGAAAATTTTGATGGCAACCCGGCCAATATCCTGGACCCCGGAGTCGATGAGGAATTGTTTCTGGTTTACATGAGCCAGGACGATGCGGAATTCATGGGTTTTGAAGCGGAAACCCGGGCGCGTCTCATGGATGATGACAACGGCAAGATGGTGTTGCGTTTATGGGCGGACTACGTGGAAGGCGAACGCAGCAACGATATCAACCTGCCGCGCATTACACCCTGGCGCTTCGGTTCGGGGCTCACGTATTCACGCGGCGATTTTTATTCGACTGTGAACTATACGCGTGTGAATGAACAGGACAGTACAGCGCCGTTGGAGACGGAGACAGGCGGCTATCACCTGCTGGATATCCATGCCAATTACACGTTCAGGCTGGGCGGTAACACGGTATCGCTGTTCGCCCGTGCTTCCAACCTGCTTGACGAAGAGATACGCCGGCATATTTCATTTGTGAAAGATCAGGCGCCGCTGCCGGGACGTTCGGGCATATTCGGCATGCGTGTTGCGTTTTAGCCGGATATTTTGCGTTGTCTTTTGTGAAAAGCCGGTGTTATCCTGACCTGTCCCGACATGGGAAACAGTTATCATCATGTTATTGCTGGAAATCAAACTTGTAGCCGCCCTGGCGATCCTCGCTGTCGGAATCGTCGGCGGGATTATCCCGCTGCTGGCGGCCCGCCATGACGCCAGCCGCCGCTTTCTCTCACTGGGCAACGCCCTGGCGGGGGGGATCTTTCTCGGCGCAGGGTTCATTCACCTGCTTCCCGAAGCAGGCGAAGCGTTGGAGGGAGTGATCGATTATCCCCTTGCGCCACTGCTGGCGGCAGTCGGCGTTGTCGCGTTGCTGCTGATTGACCGGGTACTGTTTGAAACCAGCCACGCCAGGGGGGCGGATGAGAACGCTGAGGCGCGTCAGCCGATTTATCCCCTGGTGCTGCTGGTGGTCCTGTCGATTCATTCCGTTATTGCCGGCGTTGCCCTCGGTATCGAGTCCGAGGTGGCCGCGTCCGTGCTGGTCATGATCGCCATCCTGTCCCACAAAGGCTCTGCCGCCTTCGCGCTCATCGTGAGTGTACAGGCTGCCGGTGCGGACCGCCGGCGTCTTCTGCGGGTGCTGACCATATTCGTCGTGATGTCGCCGCTGGGGATTCTGCTAGGGACGGTGGCTTCCGGCATATATGAAGGGGATACCGCGCTATTGATCGAAGGGACTTTCAATGCGCTGGCGGCAGGGACCTTCGTCTACGTAGCCATCCTGGACGTCATTGATGCGGAAATGTACAGGTCAGATGATCACATCGCGCATTATGTACGCAGTTCCCTGCTGGGCGACGACGACGTGCCCATGCCGGAACAGGACACCGACCGCATCTACAAATTTATCCTGATATTCGTCGGACTCGCGAGCATGGGAGTGCTGGCACTATGGGTTTAGAACACAGCCACGAACATTCCCATGATTTGCGCAGCGCCGGCAAACGCAGCCTGGTTATTGCCTTTGCGCTGATCGCCGGTTTCATGTTCGTTGAGGTTATCGGCGGTATCCTGTCCGGCAGTCTTGCCCTGCTTGCCGATGCGGGACACATGCTGACGGATGCGGCATCCATTGCCCTTGCCCTGGTGGCCATGCATTTTGCCGGGAGATCTCACTCGGTGCAACGCACCTTCGGCTACCACCGGCTTGAAATTCTGGCGGCCCTGGTGAACGCGCTGGCTCTCTGGGTGATCGTGGCCTGGATTATCGTGGAAGCATATCAACGCTTCAATTCCACGCCCGAGGTAGATGCACAAATCATGTTTTCAATAGGCATCATCGGACTATGCGTCAACATCGGCGCGGCCTGGGTCCTGCACAGGTCATCCGGTCACAACCTGAATGTCAGGGGAGCATTTCTGCACGTGCTCGCGGACCTGCTGGGGTCGGTCGGCGTCATCATCTCCGGCACCCTGATCTGGCTCTTCGGCTGGACCCTCGCGGACCCCGTTGCCAGTGTCGTAATCGCCGTTCTTATACTTGTCAGCAGTTGGAAGCTGATGAAGGAAGTCGTTCACGTTTTGCTCGAGGGCACGCCCGAACATGTTGACGTATATCATCTTTGCGGCAAACTGGAAGCGGTGGAGGGCGTTACCCTGGTTCATGATATTCATGTCTGGACCCTTTCCGAAGGCAACGAAGCCCTGACTGCCCATGTCCTTATCGACCCGGACTACCCGGGCGACGTGGAAGCCCTGCGCCTGCGCCTGCGGGATATCGTCTACCACGATTTCGGCATCGGGCACATTACCCTGCAGGTGGAAAAATCACTGGAGGGGTGCACCGAGAACCACCACTTCGATCACCTGACGGCTTCCTAAAGAAGCTCTGAACTAGTCCATCCTGGACTTGCCGGTTTATTTATCCGGTATGAGCGGGTTGGGAATATCGAAAAATTCAATCTCGGCGCTTTCCTGGCCGATACGGGTGAGCCTGTCCACTTCCCGGATATTGGGATCATGGGGCATCTTGAACTCCCCGAGTTGCTGCATGCCCTTCTCCATTTTTGATTTGGCGGCAATCACGTTTTCATGAAGCTCCGTGGAATAAGGGAATTGGTAAGACCTCGGACGGGACCTGCCGGAGAGGTCATCCAGGTCCTTGAGCCAGAGATAGATCATTCCCTCGGCGCCTGTGACCTTGTCCGGCTGGACGACATCCGCGGAGACCAGGCGGAAGCGCAGCGGGGGTTGTTCTCCGGTCGGCCAGCCCAGCAGGGGAGGAAAGGACAGGTACGTGACGACATAGAGGACCGTTGTTATGACTATGGAACCGGCCTTGACTTTCCATGACCAGTTGGAATACAGGTTGATGCTCAACAGCAACAGCGCAACCAGCACGTAGGCGGCGATCAATCCGGTAATTCCCAGTATATACACGATAGTTTCTCCTTTGCGGTTTTGCTTTATCCGATGGATACCAGTTGTTTCGGCAGGAAATTGATATTCGATACTTTTCCGTCGATGTTGATGCGGAACCTGAACGCGGTTTTTTCCGCCCCGGTTTTTTCCAGGGTGACCGTATCGTAATAGACGATCTCCAGGGCAGGATTGACCTTGACCAGGCGCACCTGCACGTCCACGGGGTTTTTGGTTTCAGTGGCGTAATAATGCAGGTTGACGATGTATTCGCCTTTTACCACTCCCCTGATGGTAACGACTTCCTGGTTGAGCGGGTTCTGCAGTTCTTCACCATTGACCAGGATAGTGTCATTGACCAGCCCCCGGTCGTCACGGTCCAGGTGCAACAGCCCTGCTTCCGGGTTGCGGAACCAGACCACCCTGCCGTCGGGATCTTCCACCCAGACGTCGATGTCATCGGGACTGTTGTCTTCCCAGGTGATGGTGAGGATATATTCCGCCTTGGGGTCGATGATCCCCGACTTGGCCTCGGGATTCATGAACATGATCGCCACCAGGAACAGGAAGGTAAACCCCAGCAGGGCATTGAACAGCAGGTCGGTAAACGGGTCCGACTGGTAGCGCTTGTGGTTTTTCACGTCAGCCTGGGCAGGATGTGCACCTGGGTCAGGTGTTTGGTGGTGTCGATCAGTTCATCGGCAGCCTGGTCCAGCAGGTGGAACTGGGCTGCGGTCAGGATACTGCACGTCAGTCCGGCGAACGTGGTGTACAGGGCGGTGCCCATGCCTGAACTCATCTCTTTCAATATGTTCTGCATGGTGGTGACGTCAAAGTCCGTCACGTTCACCACGGAACCGAGCATGAGCACGAAACCGATGATCGTGCCCAGCAGTCCCAGTTTTATCATGATGTCGGTAAAGAACCAGCCCAGGTTATGGGGGTTCTTGAGTTTTGCTTCAAAAACCTCGATCAACTCCTTGTTGTTTGCATTTATTACGTTGTTTTCGGCCTGCTCATCTTCGGCAGGTACCGACTGTGCCCGGTAGAACAGGTCCAGCAGGTAGCGCGTCAACAGGCAGTCGGGTAATTTTTCCTTGTCATCGAGGTAAACCTCATGCTCCTTCACAGAAAGCTCGTGCCCGCGGGCCAGGGCATATACCTTCTCCGAGTTATTTATTTCCACCGAGATAAACCAAACACGCCGCGCGCAATAAACGGTGATGATGATGAACATCAGGGTGATCACCCAGGACAGTTTGCTGCTGTCACCCAGGTACAGCAACAGGAGCAGCTTTTCTTTCAGGGCCAGAAACAGCGCGAATCCGATCAGGCTGATCAGCATCAGCCACACCAGCAATAAATGATGTTCGCCTTTTTTCATTGTTGTTACTCCCGTATCACCACCTTGGTCCCCAGGGAGATATATTTCCTGAGTTCGTTTATTTCTTCATTGGTAACGGCGATACAGCCTTCAGTCCAGTTGTGCGCCTCGTGTATCCGGTTTTTCTCGTCATTCATCAGACCGATGCCGTGGATGCCGATATAGCCTCCCAACTCGGTATTCTGGGGCGGCAGGCTGTTTCTCTTGTATGCCAGGACGATCCGCTTGAATTCGGCGGCGGAAATAATTTCATTCCGGTAGCCGCGCCAGGCGTCGAGCGGGTTAGGATAATTTAATTGGATGAAAAAATGAAATTTGCTGTTGGATTTGAAATCAATTGCCCGGTATGTGCCGATAGGGGTTTTATTGTCGCCGGCGCGTATCTTGGTGCCTTTGCCGCCCCTCCCGTGGGCGATGCTGTAATACCTGATGACTTCCTCATCCTGTTTGACCACCAGGGTGCGATCCGATTTGCTGATCTCGACAATATACGGCGTTGCCAGGGCCGTCTGGCAATATACGAGCAGGATGATGGCAAACAGGTATTTCATCAATATGTCGGGATACAACGGGTCTGACCCTGGATATTTTCCGGATATTATAACAGGGGACGGATTTCAAATCCGTCCCCGGACACAGCTGGTTCATTTCAACCAGTTGGGGTATACTGCCGCTTCCATGGCTTATGCTCATAAACGCTCTCTCAGCCACCTGCTGCTGGTGCATGAAGTCGCCTTCCTGTTCCTGGTAGCCGTAACCGGCCTGCTCACCGGGTTGTCCGCTTATCTCTGGCAGAAAACGTCCGCGGCATCCGTCCGTATCAATAACTCCATTTATTTAAGCGAGCAGTTGCGCGGCGAACTGTACCGGCAATTACAGGAAGTCTCCAGGGCGCGCTGGTCCGGCGATGAGAATGCACTTGAAGTATATTATGAGTATTCAAGGCGAATAGGCCGCCATTTCAACCAGTTGCGCCGCTCTTCCCTGACCCGGGAGGAAGATGAGGTGGTACAGGCGCTGCAACTTGCTTACCGGAAGATACAGATAGACATTTACAGGATTTTTGACAATCCCACCACGACGAGCAGGGGTGAGAGGGTGGAGATCCTGGATTTTCGCAATGCCGAAGCGATGTTTGATGAGTTCGAAGAGAAATACCTGAACCTGAAAGCGTTATATACACAACAACTTCAGGAGCTGGAACAGACCATCGAATTCTGGACCCGCTATGCGCCGATATTGATCCCCGTGCTGTTCCTGCTGGCCGTCATTATTGTGGCTTTCACCAGCCGGATTATCCGCAACAGCTTCGTGCGGCCCATGGCTTCGATCATGGCGGGCGCCACGGAAATCAGCCGCGGTGAACTGGATCACAGGATTCCCGAGCAGGGCGTGAATGAGGTCGCGGAGCTGGCAGGCTCCATAAACCGGATGGCCGGTGAGTTGAAAACCAGCCGCGATGCCCTGGTGGAGCATGAAAGGCAGGCTGCCCTGGGGAGTCTCATTCCCGTAGTCGCCCATAATATCCGCAACCCCCTGGCCAGTATCAGGGCCGCCGCACAGGTGCTGGACGACGTTGACGACAAGGCTGAATTGAAGGAAGGCAAGCAGGCCATCGTCGATACCATAGATCGGCTGGGGCGCTGGGTGAACGCACTGGTCTCCTACCTGCATCCGTTGCAGCCCACGTTGAGAGATGTCAGCGTCGTTACGCTGCTGGATGCCGCCCTGGAATTGCTGCAGGCCAGAATTTCCGAAAAGGCAATGACCGTCAAACGGGAATACCAGGACGTGTCAATTACTCTCAGGGTTGACCCTGACCTGATGGAGCAGGCGATATACGGGTTGATGGCCAATGCGGTCGATGCCTCTCCGGACCGCGCCGAACTGTTGATAACGGTAACGGAAGAAGGACAGACCGTTACTATCGGCATCCGGGATTACGGCTCGGGCCTGCCGTTCAAACCGGAGCCGGGCAACCTTGAACCCGGGCCTTCCACCAAGCGCTTCGGCACCGGACTGGGAATACCCATTGCATACAAAATTTGCCAGAGCCACGGCTGGCACCTGGATTTTGAAGTGCGGGAGGATGCAGGGACCCTGGTAAGAATTACCGCTCCGAAAAGTGGAAATATGGGGTCAGAGTAAAATTTCTGATGAAATTCTTACTCTGACCCCGTGTGTCTGCCATGTACAAATATCCCGGATAATTTTACTCTGACCCCATGATAACTCTGACATGATTATGCACAGCAATCCATTGATAACGGAAACCGAGGTGCCGCTGCTGGAGAAGCGCGTATTGATCATTGAGGATGAGAGGGTATTTGCCGGCGCAGTGCGCAAGAGACTGGCGCGGGCAGGGTATAACGCAGAAGTTGCCGGGAACCTGACGGAAGGCGCAGCAAAAATCAGTGAATCAACGCCTGACCTGCTGTTGCTGGATATGCGTCTGCCTGATGGTTCCGGCCTGGATTTTCTGTCCGGCCTGCAGGATAACGAGGGCAACGCATTTCCGGTGCTGGTGATGTCCGCCTACGGGGAGATAGAAGATGCGGTCTCGGCAATGAAATCAGGGGCGTCCGATTACCTGAAAAAGCCGATCGACCTTGATGAACTGATGATTACCGTTGAGCAGGTCCTGGAAAAGGATGAGCTGTCCAGGAAACTGACTTATTCCAGCAAGCGTGAACAACATGCCCATGAAGGTGTGGAATTTCTCGGTGAGAGTCCTGCGATCACGGCTGTCAGGCAACAGATCGGCCGTTTGAAACACGTGACCGGCGCCGGTATCCCCCCGACCATTCTGATACTTGGCGAGACCGGCACAGGCAAGGACGTGGTAGCCCGTCTGCTGCACGCCGGCAGCGCCCGCAGGGAACGACCCTTCGTACACGTTGATTGCGCCAGTCTGCCCAAGGACCTGATTGAAGCCGAACTGTTCGGCCATGAGAAAGGCGCATTCACCAGCGCCCATGCTGCCAGGACGGGTCTGATCGAGGCGGCCGAGGACGGGGTGTTGTTCATGGACGAAATCGGGGAGTTGCCTATGGATTTACAGGCAAAATTACTGGCCGTGCTGGAGCGCAGGACACTGAGGAAAGTCGGTACGACAAAGGAACGGCCTGTGGCGGCCTGGATCATAGCGGCCACCAACCGGGATATTGCCGAGCTGGTGAACAGTGGGGAATTCCGTTCCGATCTGTATTACCGCCTGAATGTGCTGTCAATATCGATGCCCCCGTTGCGTGAACGGGGCGACGACATCATATTGCTGGCCGGGCATTTCATGAGGCAGAACGCCAAGCGCTACGGAATCAATTCCATCGGCCTCTCTGCGCAAGCCGTGCAGGCCCTGGGTTCGTATCACTGGCCCGGCAACGTGCGCGAGCTGAAACACATGATAGAAAGAGCGGTATTATTGTCAGGCGGTGGTGAATTATCGCCCGAGAGCCTGTCCCTGACCGCCCATGCGCAGCCGGAACCGGGGACAGGCACACAACTGTCACCCCTTACCGAAGCTGATATGACACTGGATAACGCAGAACTTTTGCTGATAAAAAACGCCCTGGAAAAATGCAACGGCAATGTTTCAAAAGCGGCCCGGGAACTGGGCATCACCCGGATGGCCCTGCGCTACCGGATAAAAAAACATAACCTGGAATAACCGGAGAGAAATATGAACGACGATACGAAACAGGCAGTCGAGGCGGCCACGTTCCGGCGCCTGGTCGAGTACCTGCGGGAACACACGGAGGTGCAGAACATAGACCTGATGAACCTGGCCGGCTTCTGCCGGAATTGCCTGTCGAAATGGTACCGGGCGGCCGCCGAGGAGCGGGGTGAGGAACTGGACTATGAGCAGGCCCGTGAAATCATCTACGGCATGCCCTACGGGGAATGGAAAGACAGGCACCAGCAGGAAGCGACCCGGGAACAGGCAGAGGCCTACGCCGCCCGGCAGGAGCAGGGGCAGGGCTAGACCTGTCCCCTGAGTTCCTCGACGGATTCCTTGACCTTTGCCAGCAAGCCGGTGAACATGTCACTGTCATCGGGTGTCATGTCGTTGAATAACTTGTCCAGCAGGCTCTCGTATTCCAGCTCCATTTCCTTGTATGTCTTTCGCCCTTTCTCGGTCAGGGTCACAACGAAGGAACGCCGGTCCGTAGGCGTCGGCTCGCGCCGGATGAAGCCGTCTTCCGATAATCTTTCGGCTATCCCGGTAACGTTCCCCTTGGACACCATCAGCCAGTGTGACAGTTCGCTCATGGTCAGCCCGTCCGCGACCCGGTCCAGGGCCGACAGGACTTCAAAGCGGGGCAGGGTCATATCGAATTTTTCCCGCAACATGGCGCGAATTTCCTGTTCGACCATCTGCGTGCACGACACTATGCGCAACCATAACCTCAACCCCTCTTTTTCATGAGGGATGTGTTCGAGTCTCTGTTCGACTACATGTAAGTGATTTGCCATGTTCAATTCCCGCTTGTTTTCGATAATATTATCTTACATCCTGACTTGAAACCAAAACCATGGACATGACCAGTATCAAATCAACATGTTTGTCCGGGATGGTACTCCTGGTTTTCGCCGCCGGGCAGGCGGCAGGCGCGGGCACGCTGGAGCAGGTAAGGGAACGGGGGAAACTGCGTTGCGGCATTGTCGAAAGCAGTCCCGGTTTCAGCAGCGTCAATGATTCAGGGCAAAGGGTCGGGTTTGATATCGACCATTGCAAGACCGTATCGGCTGCCGTATTCGGTGAGATCAGGATCGAATACGTCCCGGTAACCCCGCACACTGTTTTCACCCTGTTGCAGTCCGGCGAGATAGATATTTTCCCGGACGGCGCCACCTGGTCCTTCATCCGCGACGTATCCCTGGGCCTTGATTACACCGGGGTCTACCTGTACGCCGGGCAGGGGTTCGTGGTACGCAGGGATACCGGGGTAAGGTCGCTCAGGGACCTGGACGGGGCGACCATCTGCATTGCCCAGGGCACCACCCTGGAGCAGAACATAGCCGATTATTTTTCCGCCAACGGGATGGCGTATACACCCGTCACCTTCGCCGACATAGATAAGGGATTGCAGGCGTATTACGCCGACCGTTGCGACGCGTTCACCAACGAGCGCCTCTCCACGGCCGGGCGCATCGCCAACTGGCCGGACCGTGACGAGCACCTGATCCTGGACGAGGTCATCTCGAAGGAACCCTTCGCCGCGCTGGTGCGCCAGGACGACCCGCGCTGGCGCGATATCGCGCTCTGGTCGTTCAACGTCCGTTTTGCCGCCGAGGAACTGGGTATCAGCCAGGACAATGTGGATACAGTACGGGAAAATTCTCCGAACGCTGAAATCCAGCGCCTGCTGGGAGTACATGGCGGGTTCGGGGAAAAACTGGGCCTTTCCAATGACTGGGCGTATCACATAATCAGGCTGGTGGGGAACTACAACGACATGTGGGAAAGAAACTTTGCCCCGCTGGGCGTGAAGAGAGGGTTGAACGCGAGCTGGAAGGATGGCGGCCTGCATTCGGCGCTGCCGTTCCGGTGACAGGAGGGCAGGGGACGGATTTGGGGAGAAAGGGGACGGATTTCAAATCCGTCCCCGGAGAATTTCGAGAGTGCGGGTAGCATGGTAAAACAGGACATTTTGTACCAGGTGGCGTTGCTGGCCATTATCGGGGTGGCGGTGTACCTGATCGCGGTGACCACGCAGCAGAATCTGGCGCTTCTCGGGGTTGATTCCAGTATTGACTTCCTGTGGAAGCGGGCCGGTTTCGAGATCGGGCAGACACTGATACCCTTTGACGCCAATTCCACCATTGCCCGCGCATTCGTCGTCGCCCTGCTCAATACCTTGTTGCTGGCGGCGGTCTCCATCATCTGCGCCAGTATCCTGGGACTGGCTATCGGTATCGCCCGCCTCTCAGACAACTGGCTGGTATCCCGTCTTGCAGCCGGCTATATTGAAATCTTTCGCAACATCCCCTCACTGTTGCAGATATTTTTCTGGTATTTCGTGGTCCTGCGCACCCTGCCGCGCAGCAGTGAGAGCATTGAGTTCTTCAATTGCATCTTCCTGAACAACCGCGGTTTGTTCATACCGTCGGTCAGCTTCGGACAGGGTTGGCCGTGGGTAGTGGCGGCATTACTGGCCGCCTGGGGCATGGTGTATTTTCTGCGCAGACAGGAACGGCGACTGGTTGCCGCGCTTGTCCGGGCACGGCCGGCGGCCACCGGGGTCAATCCGATTGGATCCTGGAGCCTCCTGGCGCTGGCGGTCATTGCCGGCGCCATCGTGTTGCTTGCGGGCGCGCAACTGGAGATCCCCCGGGAAACCCGTTTCGGCTACCGCGGCGGCATTGTCATGATGCCGGAATTCCTTTCCCTGGTAGTCGGCCTGTCCATGTACAACGCTACCTATATCGGCGAAATCGTACGTTCGGGCTTCACGTCCATTCCCCGCGGGCAGACCGAGGCCGCGGATTCCCTGGGACTGCCGCGCCGCCTCACCGTCCGGCTGGTGCTGTTCCCCCAGGCCTTGCGCGTCATCATCCCACCGCTGACGACCGTTTACCTGAACCTGTTCAAGAGCACGTCCCTGGCTGCGGCCATTGCCTATCCCGAGGTGGTGTCGGTGTTTGTCGGCACGGTCAACAACCTGGTGGGACAACCGGTCTTCATCATGGCGATTACCATGGCGGTATATGTGTTCATCTCCCTGTGTATCGCCCTGTTCCTGAACTGGTACAACAGGAAGATCGCCCTGATGGTGGTGACATGAACTGGCTGCGCAACAACCTGTTTTCAACGCCGCTGAATGCCGTGCTGACCCTGGCCTGCGTCTGCCTGATCGTCATTGCCGGCGTCCCCCTGGTGAACTGGCTGGTTATCGACGCCTACTGGACCGGGTCGACCCCCGCGGACTGTCCCGACAAGACTGCCGCCTGCTGGCCCTTTGTCCGGGCGCGCTTCGACCAGTTCATGTACGGCCTGTACCCGGAGGCCGAACGCTGGCGCGTCAACCTGGGCCTGGGCCTGATCATCCTGTCGGCACTGCCGCTGTTTATTCCCCGGTTCCCCGGTAAACGCCGGGTGGTCATGCTGGCGGTTATAGCCTGGCCCCTGATCGGGGCGCTCCTGTTCCTGGGTGGACATGGCGGGTTGGTGTACGTCGAGACCGGGAGGTGGGGCGGCTTTTTCCTCACCGTGGTCACCGCCCTGTTCGTGCTGTCCACGTCCCTGCCGATAGCCGTCCTGCTTGCCCTGGGCAGGTGCTCATCCATACCCCTGGTACGGGTCTGCTGCGCTACCTGGATCGAATTGTGGCGCAGCGTGCCGGCCCTGGTGGTCCTGTTCGTAGCGATCATCATGTTCCCGCTGTTCATGCCGGAAGGGCTGGAGATAGACAAGCTGTTGCGCGCGCTGGGCGCGCTTACCATCCTGATGTCCTGTTACATGGCCGAAGCTATCCGCGGCGCGCTGCAGTCCATTCCGAAAGGGCAGTCCGAAGCCGCCGAAGCGCTGGGCCTGGGTTACTGGCGGCGCATGTTCCTGGTCATCCTGCCCCAGGCCTTCCCCGTGGCGCTGCCGCAGATTACCAGCAATTTCATCGGCCTGTTCAAGGAAACGACCGTGCTCCTGATCATCGGGTTGTTTGACCTGCTCGGGATGGTGCAGAGCGCCGCTTCCGACCCGGCCTGGTTGAGCCCCGGGGTCAGCGCCACGGGTTACCTGTTCGCGGCCCTGTTTTTCTGGCTGTTCTGCTTCAGCCTGTCGCGCTACAGCGCCTGGCTGGAAAGGAAGGCATCCGTCTATAAGACACACGCCGGCCGTTAAGCCTGCCCCCTGTTCCGGGGCATCAGTATATAAGGCCAGGGACTGGGCATGCCGGCGCTGGGCATTTCAATCAGCACGGGGCCGGTTTCCCTGAATGCCTGTCGCAGGGCTTTACGCAGTTGTCCGGTTGTTTCCACGCGCAAGCCCGGCGCGCCGAAGCTTTCCGCAAAGCGCACGAAATCCGGGTTGCTTAAATCCGAACCGATAACCTTTCCGCCGAATTCTTCCTGCTGGGCTCTTTGCACGTTGCCGTAGGAATGGTTGTTGAACACGATATTGACCAGGTTCAAACGGTATTTCACTGCGGTCGCCATTTCCGTTGCCTGGTACATGAAGCCGCCGTCCCCGCCCAGCGCCACCACTTTTTTGTCAGGATTGGCTACCTGCACTCCCAGGGCCGTCGTATAACCGTATCCCAGGTTCCCCTGGTAGCCGCTGCTGATGAAATGCCGGGGCCGGTACACCGGGAACCCGAACCATGAGGCATAACCGACCTGGGTAACTTCGTCCACCAGGAATCCGTCCTCCGGCAACTCCTCCCGGATCACCTTTAATATTTGCATTTGCGGCCCCACGTTCCGCTCGTATTCTTCGAACATGGCGGTTTTCAGGCCGGTCAACTCCTGCTTGCGTGATTGTCTGGCTGTAGTGTGGCGCTCCAGGGCCGCAGCGAGGTCCGCCAGGGCTGATTTTGCATCTGCGACAATACCGATTTCCGGTTCGGCTATGTTCGCGACCTGCGCGGCATCGATATCGATGCGGATAACCTTCAATTCATCATCGAGTCCCCATTGCAGTTGCGGGATGTCCAGCCGCGTTCCTACGGCCAGCACGGCGTCCGCCCTGGCCCAGAGCCGGTGTCCGGCGCTGTAGGGCTGGCTGAGATAATGGCGCTCGTCGATGATACCCTTGCCGCCCCACTGCGTTGTACAGGGCGCCTGCAGTATTTTCGCCACCTGTAACAGTTCTGCGCCGGCATCCACGCAGCCGTGTCCGAATACTATCAGCGGACTCCCGGCTTTGCCGAGCAGGCGCGCTGCCGCTTCTATCAGGTCAGGGTCGGCCTGCACGGGTTCCGGGTCGGGTGATGGAGGGAGCAGTTCCACGTCTTTCGCCAGACCCATGATGTCGGGCGCCATCTCCAGGGCAACCGGGCGCGGCCGGCCGGTGTTCATCTCCAGGAAGGCCTGGTTGACCAGGCGCGGAGCCTCAGCCGGTGTTTCTATTCGTTCCGCCCATTTCGTCAGGCGTTGCAGGATGCCCAGTTGATCCGGTATTTCATGCAGGAAGCCGATTCCCTTGCCTATCCATTGCGATGGTATCTGCCCGGCCAGGCACAATACCCGCTCATTCCCTGCATAAGCGGTACACAGGGCCGAGGTTGTGTTCAGTATGCCCGGTCCGGGAACCACCGTGTAAACGCCCACCCTGCCCGTGGAACGGGCATAGCCGTAAGCCATGTAGGCAACACCCTGTTCATGGCGGGAGTTGATGACCCTGAGGGAGTCGCCTTCGTTGTAAACGGCATCGAACAGGTGGTAGGTCTGTCCCCCCGGCAGGCCGAAGATGGTATCAATGCCATATCGGCGTACTGATTTGATGATGGCTTCGGCGCCGGTCATCTTGCTCATTGCGTATCTCCTCAAGTATCGTTCTGTAGTTCACTTCAACGAAGTTCTACAGTGCCTTTCACAGGACACCTTTCACAGGACACCCAACAAAATTATATGGGTGTCCTGTAAAAGACATGGGTGTCCTGTAAAAGACATGGGTGTCCTGTAAAAGACATGGGTGTCCTGTAAAAGACATGGGTGTCCTGTATTAAGCGCTTTCAGGATTTCTTACTCTGACCCCCGTATATTCGGTATATTCAGTGCCGCAGTATCTGGCCCAGGAACGTCCTGAGACGGTCTGACGAGGGGTTGTTAAAGAAATTTTCCGGGTTGTTTTCTTCGATGATGCGGCCCTCATCCATGAAGATTATCCGGTTGGCCACCTGGCGGGCGAAGCCCATCTCGTGGGTGACGCATAACATGGTCATGCCGGATGCGGCCAGTCCGGTCATGGTTTCCAGCACCTCGCCGATCATTTCCGGGTCCAGGGCAGAGGTGGGCTCATCGAACAGCATGATTTTCGGTTTCATGCACAGCGCCCGGGCGATGGCTACCCTCTGCTGCTGGCCGCCGGACAACTGTGCCGGGAATTTATGCACGTATTCCTGCATTTTTACCTTGTCCAGGTAATACATGGCCAGTTCCTGCGCTTCTGTTTCGGCTGTTTTCCTTACCCTGACCGGGGCCAGGACCAGGTTTTCCAGTACGGTCAGGTGCGGGAACAGGTTGAATTGCTGGAATACCATGCCGACATCTTCACGCACGGCGCGCACGTCCCTGTTGTCGGCCAACGTTGTTCCCAGTACCGCCAGCGAGCCTGACTGGTAGTTTTCCAGGGCGTTGATACAGCGGATGAGCGTGGATTTGCCGGAACCGGAAGGGCCGCAGATGACGATCTTCTCACCGCTCCTGACCTGGAGGCTGATATCTTTCAGAACATGGAACTCGCCGTACCACTTGTTCAAACCATCGATTTGTATGATGTCGGAGTTCACTAATTGCAGGGTCTCGGCATGATTTATCCAGGCGGTCCGGGTTTGCTTAAGCAATCATGTTGATACATTATGTTTGCCGGGAATCTTCGATTGCACGAGGATAATTCAGCAATGAAATCCAGGCAGTGTCATATATTTACCGGTCCGTTCACGAGAACCTTCGGGTCATCATTAATTATTTTATTCCTGATTTCCTGTAGTGAGCGGCAAGCGCCGCCCAACATCATATTCATCATGTCTGACGACCACGCGTACCAGGCGATAAGCGCATATGGCCATGGTTTGAATCATACTCCCAACATCGATCGGATTGCAAAAGAGGGCGCAATTTTCAACAGGGGATTTGTAACCAATTCCATTTGCGCACCGAGCCGGGCTGTCGTGCTCACGGGAAAGCACAGTTTTGTCAACGGCAAAGTCGACAATATCCAGGCATTCGACTGGGATCAGCCTAACTTCGCAAAATTGCTGCAGGAAGCGGGATATCAGACGGCGCTGGTAGGCAAGATACATCTTGACGGGCAACCACAGGGCTTTGACTATTCAGCCGTGCTGCCCGGGCAGGGACATTATTACAATCCGGACTTTATTGAAAACGGTGTAACCAGGCGCATCAAGGGTTATGTCACGTCGATTACCACCCGGTTGGCCCTGGACTGGCTGGAGAATAAAAGAGACAGGAGCAAGCCGTTCCTGTTGCTGTACCAGCAAAAGGCGCCGCATAGGAACTGGAAACCGGAAGAAAAATATCTGGATTTGTTTGATGATAAATCGTTTGAACCCCCGGCAAACTATTTCGATGGTTATCAAAATCGCGGGTCCGCGGCCAAAGAGCAGGAAATGCGAATAGACAGATATGCCAGGTGGGGGCATGACTTTAAAATGCTCGTCGATCCGGACGGGGAATACACAGACCTCAATGAAGAACTCGAGAGGTTTGATGATGGTCAGAGAAATGCCTGGCTGGCCGCGTACACGCCAAAAAATGAAGCCATGAAAAGATTGAACCTGACAGGCAAGGAATTATCGGCATGGAAATTCAACCGCTACATCAAGGACTACCTCAGGACAATACAGTCCATAGATGACGGCGTAGGTGAAGTCCTGGATTACCTGGATGAAAACGGCCTTTACGAAAATACGATTGTGATATATACGTCTGACCAGGGATTCTACCTGGGCGAACACGGATGGTTCGACAAGAGGTTCATGTATGAAGAGTCCTTCCGGACACCGATACTTATGCGTTACCCGAAGGAGATCAAGCCAGGCACGCACATCGATGAACTGGTCCAGAACCTGGATTTTGCCCCTGTATTGCTGGATTATGCCGGGCTGGAAATACCGGGCGACATGCAGGGCGAATCGTTCAGAAAAATAGTAAGCGGCGAGTCATCTGAATGGCGTGATGCCGTCTATTACACTTATTATGAATACCCCTCGGTACACATGGTCAAGCGGCATTACGGAATAAGAACCGGCCGTTACAAGCTGATCCATTTCTACTATGACGTCGACGAATGGGAAATGTATGACCTTGAAAAGGACCCTGCGGAAATGAACAACGTATATGCAGATGAACAATATTCATCCGTGAGGGCGGACATGCATGAACATCTGGCGGCCATCAGGGAGAAGTACGGCGATTCGGACGAATTGAATGAAATGCACCTGGAAAGATACCTGAATGACACGTCCATGCCTCATTATGAAGAATATGTCCGGAATTCGATCCGGCGCTGAATCAAAGCGCCGACATCAATATCCTCGTGTCCATCCTCAAGGAATAACCTTGGTGGTCAGCCTGGTAACTCCCTGAATATTACAGGTGCTCCAGTCTTTCCAGCAGGTCGGTGTCGCCCAACCTGCGTCCAATCAGGACCACTTGTGTTCTGCGTTTCTCACCGGGCTGCCACGGACTGCCTTCAGTAATGTCACAACGGTCTCCGACAAGCTGAAATATACGGCGATAATCGTCGCCGACGATGCTTAATATACCTTTCCCCCGGTATACCTCGGGTGGAATTTCAGCAATGAATGCCCTGAACGGTTCCACTTCAAACGGCTTGTCGGATTCGTAAGAGATACTGTCGAATTCCGTCAGGCCATGTTCGCGGGGGTGTCTATGGTCACGCGGGTTGTCCCCTGGTGCAGGATTTCTGTCCAAACGCTGTTTCAACCCGGTCATTTTTACGTCAATCAGTAAAAGTGGGTCGACCTTGCCGTTAACGCAGGTGAGCATTCTTGCCGAGCGATTGATTTTTTTGATTCCTTGCTGAATCAGTCCGGGAACATGTTCCTCCACCAGGTCGATTTTGTTTATCAGAATCAGATCGGTGTTAACCAGTTGACTGAATGCAACTTCGGCATTGTCGAGGTTGGCATCAAAATTCCAGGCGTCAACCAGGGTAACGATGCCGTCAAGCCGAACGGCATTGCCCAATCCGTTATTCAAAATGGAGCCGGCGACAGGCAGGGGATCGGACAATCCCGATGTTTCGAGCAGGATATAATCGATAGTGCGCGAACCGTCCGTTACCTCGCGTATCGCTCGCAACAAGTCACCCTGCATGCTGCAGCAGATACAACCGTTTGCCAGTTCAACAATATTCTCTGCCTGACGGTTGATCAGTTTGTCATCAATACTGATGTCACCGAAATCATTGACTATGACCGCGACCTTCAAGCCATGGCCGGACCTCAGGATATGATTGAGCAGTGTAGTTTTACCACTCCCCAGGAATCCGGTCAGGATTGTGACCGGGATGGATGCGCGCTGTTCGCCATCATGTTGAAGCGACAGGTCTGCCTCTGTCGAACGCATGGTCATTCAATGACTCTTCTCGAACACCAGTTCACCGCCTATGTATGTCTGCAATACCTGTAAGTCCTTAACTTCCTCATCCGTGCAGTTGAGAATGTCCCTGTCCAGGACAACCATGTCGGCGAGTTTGCCTGTTTCAATTGAACCGCGGATATCTTCCTGCCAGCATGAGTAGGCTACATTGATGGTGTACATGCGCAGCATCTCTTCGCGGGTAACGGTTTGCCCCGGCAACAGGACGCCGGCCAGGGTGTTGCCGGTCAGCGCTGAATACTGACCCAGAAAAGGTTGTTCCGGGTCGTAAACGACGGCAGGGTTGTCCGAGCCGCCCGTGACCGTCAGGCCCGCGTCCAGCCAGTCTCTCAGCGGCAATCCCCAGTCGCGTACCGTGCGCTTCCAGGGATCGGTCTCCGTCATTTTCGCAATGCGAACCTGTTCCATGATCTCGTGCATGCGCATGGAACGGACAGAGGCGTAGTAAGACAGTACCGGATTGGCGCCGAAAATTATTTCAAGGTCCCTGGACCTGCGGATGTGGTCCGGCCTGCCCAGGCCGAAACCGTGTTCAAAACTTATCCTGCGGCCGGCCACCGGGTTTTCCCTGTCCGCTTCCTCCAGCGCCGCTATCACCAGTTCGCTCGAATCGTCTGCTCCTCCACTGTTGATGTGGATGCTCATATTCCAGCCCCGCCTGTTATATTCCTTGATCAGGAAACGCGCTTTTTCAGGGCTGTAGGCCCACCAGCCGTCATTGACTACGACCAGTTTTATTCCCCCGATCTTCAGCATGTCGTCACCAAGGTGCTGTTTCGGACCGAAATAACAGTTCAACGAAGTGATAATCTCTTCCTCTGTCATATACCTGGCAGGCAACCCGAGGATCAGGTCCGTCCTGATTTTGAGTAAACCGCTTCGGTTTGCTTCGATATAGGTATCCAGTTCGTCTATCGATACTCCCATATCACGTACACCTACAACGCCGCATGCGTGATATATGGATTGCTGGGCCTCGATGGCCGCCAGCTGGGTTTCCCGGTCGAAATACAGAAAGTCCCATTTCTTGATCGGCTGGTCTGCTTTTTCCCACCAGACCTTGCGCGCAAGGTCGCCGGCGCCGGCAATAAGATGTCCCGTCGGCAATCCATCCTCATCCCTGACAATCCAGCCTTCGGGTTCAACCGGGTTCTGCGTTTCCCTGCCGATGCCCGCCATGTTCATGGCATACGTGTTGGCGATGATGTTCTTGCCCGACTGGAAGATGTATACCGGGTGATCGGGAGCGACTTTATCCAGGTCTGCCCGGGTCGGGAAGCGGCCCTCATTTAATGCTCCCCGGTACATGCAGGAGGTGCCAATCCATTCACCTTTCGGTGTGCTCTGCGCGCGCGTGTGAATGGCATCGAGTATGTCTTCAATCGACTGCAGTGTGGCGATGTTGACTTTGGCGCCTGACTGTAAACCGTCGAGGCCGGCCAGCAGGAAATGCACGTGGTTGTCCATCTGGCCCGGAACGACGCAGCGACCCTGCAAATTCACTTGTTGTGTCTTATTACCCGCCAGCGCCCGGATTTCCGTACTGTTGCCTACAGCCGCAAATTTTCCATCGTAGACGGCGACCGCCTCCACAACCCTGAAACTGCTGTCTACGGTGACGATCCTGCCATTGTAGAGAATCAGGTCGGGTGCAAATTCGTTTATCATAAAGTGTGATTTATGAAAGGATGGATATTGACTTGTCCAGAGCTACTCTAATTTATAATACAATCCGGAGCTGAATCAATGAAACTTTACAACTGGAATGAGGTGGCCGTCCAGCAACTCGATAATGGCATCACCCGGCAAATGATAACTGCAGGCAACATGATGCTGGCGCAGATATTTGTCCCGAAAGGCGTGTCGTTTCCTGCCCACAGGATATCCAGCGAACAGATTACGATTTATGTCAAGGGTGGGGCGGTTTACCAATCCGGACAAAACAGGATAGAGGCCCGTGAAGGCGATATTCTGCATATTCCCGCAGGCGTCCAACACAGTGATCAGGTGTTGGAGGATACGGTCGTCCTCGATGTCTTTTCTCCCCCCCGCGAAGACTGGTTGAAAAAGTAATCAAATGACTTCGTACTGTTGCCGCTACCGCGTCAACGGCAGTATATAGCCGCCGGGAATCAGCCGCTCCCATGGTCCTCCTGATCATTATCGTATTTCTGGGAATTGTCCTGTACCTGGGCATTCCCCGGCGTTCCGCTGAAACCAGGACCGTAAGCGACCATGTGATTGCCGGGCGCAGCCTGGGGCTCTGGCCGATTTTCTTTATCGGGGTGGCCGAATTTTACAGCGCCGGCACCTTTCTCGGTTTTCCCGGCTGGGCATATGGTTATGGCGCAGTGGTGCTGTTTTCCCTGGTGGCCATCGCGCTCAGTTCCATGATGTCATTCTGGCTCGGTCCGAAAATCTGGCGCGCCGGTAAACAACTGGGCCTGATGACACAGGCCCAGTTTTTATCTGCCCGTTTTCAGAGCCGGTCACTGGGAGCGATTGCTGCCATAGTCGCGATTTGTTCACTTGTTGCTAACCTGACCATGCAAATGATAGGCGCCGGTTACATCTTCGAGGTATCGACCCGGGGCCTGGTACCCTACTGGCTGGGAAGCCTGGCCGCATTCCTGGTTGTCACTGTTTTCGTAGTTCTTGGCGGACTGAGGTCAATCAGCAAGGTTGCCATTTTCAAGGGCATATTCATGCTCAGCGTAATTGTCGCCATCGCCGTTGTGGTGGTAACGCAATACTTCAACGGCCTGGAGGACATGTATCGCACCCTTGCCCGGACAATGCCGGGTCACCTGGTGCTCTCCGAAACGGATACTGCGTTCGGGTACGCTTTCTGGAGTTCATCCATCCTGGTGAGCTTCCTGGGCATACACATGGGGCCGTACCTGTTCATCAACTTCTACAGCGCGCGGCAACCGTCTCTCATCCGTAAACAGGCAATCATCGCGCCCGTCTATGCGCTTGCCGTGTACGCCGTGCTGATCATCGGTTTTGCCGGCGCGCTGGTGAAACCCGACCTGGCGCAAGCCGACACCATAATGATCGTCATGATTCTTGATATCGCGCCGCCCTGGCTCACAGGTCTGCTCTGCGCGGGGGGGTTGTCCGCAGCAATGGTCTCAGGTTCGGCGATGAGCCTGGCGGCAGCGTCTACCGTGGGTAACGACCTGGTGCGCCCGTACCTGGATATTGAAGAACATACATTGAAACGGATCATCCAGTACCTGATCATCCTTATCATCGTGCTGACTTACGCGCTCTCCATAACCAGGCCGGCCACGATCACCCATATTTCCCTGGTTGCGCTGGGTATAGGCGTCCAGTTTTTACCCCTGGTATTAGGCTCCCTGTATTTCAGGCGATGTACCAGGTGGGGAGCAATTGCAGGCCTGACGACCGGTATCGCGACGCTGGCATGGTTTACTTTCGGTCCGGTCAAAAATCCTTTTGGAATCCATGCCGGCCTGATTGGACTGCTGGTGAATACTTTTTCCCTCTGGATTGTCAGTCTGCTGACGAGACCCAATGATGACCATATCATTGCCGAATTCGAAGCTGCCGCAAAAGAATCAAGCATGACGTCTGCCCGATTCAACTGGGAAAAGGTTTACCTGCCCGGCGCTGCAATTCTCATAATCGCGTCACTCTGGCCGGTGGTAACGGTTTTTAATCGCATTGAGCCTTTCATTGCGGGACAGCCGGTGTTTGTTGTTTACAGTGTCTCTTTTGCATTCGCGGTGACCTTGTTCCTGGCGCTGATGTACAGGGCATGCCGGACCGAAGCCGGCATGCGTCCGCCTGCAAATCCGGGTAATATCACGTAAAATCGTCAAAATGTCCGAACCAGGAAACGCCGGAGCACAGATATCGACCAGTGAGAGGTTGGCGCATGCCGTGTCCCATCCGGCCTGGCATGGTTTTGATGAGATACCCGTAGAGGTCCTGAACGATCCCGAGACCATTTTTCTGAACCTTTCAGGCGGCTGGCAGCAGGTTCCCGATGAGATTCGGAAGGCAGGTCTGAATGCGGTGGAAGAGGGTTACCTGAAAATTCAGCCGGTGCCGGAATTCAACCGGGCGGTTGCGGACAAATTTCGCAATGATTTCAATGTTGATGTTGATCCGAAAAGTGAAGTGATTTCATGTAACGGCGCGGGCGACGGACTTCTTGCCGTCCTCAGCGTGCTGTTGAACCCCGGAGACGAAGTGATTACATTCGATCCCGGGTATACCCTGTCTTACCTGCTTCCCGCCTACCTGGGCGCAACCGTCAAGACCATCCCGCTGATCAATGACAAGTGCTGGTCGGCCGACGCCGATGCCGTGGAAGCGCACCTGGATAAACTCCTGGGTCCGCGTTCCCGGGTATTCATCCTCATCAATCCCGATAATCCCACCGGGCACGTATTCAGGCGCGATATGCTCACGCGCCTGGCCGGGCGATTGCGCCGGCAAGGCGTTCTGGTGGTCGAAGATCAGGTATACGAAAAAGTCGTTTATCAACCGCACCGGTTTGTCTCGATGATCACCGTGCCCGGTATGCGTGACCACGTTGTCTGCGTATCGAGCTTTGCCAAGAGCTACCTCTGCGCCGGGATGAAGGTCGGGTATATTGCAGGGCCTGCTGAAATTATCCGGGCACTCCGGCATTATTATATGTTGAGCAGTTTTACCCCTAATACGGCTGCGTTGCGCGCCGGTATCGATATACTGCGCGGTCCGCAGGATTTTCTCAATCAGTGGATTGGGCAGTGGGATGAGATGAGACAAAAAACAACTGCGGCGCTTGACGGTATTCCGGGGGTTACCTGTAACCTGCCGGAAGCCGGCACTTATTGCCTGGCCGATGTTTCCCGCCTGGGGAGCGGAGAGCGCATCGCGAAATTGTTGATGGATAGCGCGCGTGTGCTGGTAACGCCGGGTAATTATTACGGACCGAGCGGGGACAAGTACATACGCGTTTGCTACGGCAGGTCGAGGCCGGACAGGGTTGAACAGGGTCTTGGGCGAATAGTCGATACCCTGAAGACATTGAAACCGGGGAACTGAACAGAATCAAGGTAAACGGTTGCGCACGCCTCACCCCGGCCGGCGCCGTCCTGTATCATAAATGCCGCACGTACAAAATAAGTTGTATTTGATTTAATTTATGTCTAAACTATCCGGTATTCCGGCCTGGTGGGCATCAGTGCCGGTACAATAACCCAGTGTGGACTATATATTTGTTATTCCGGAGAAATATCATGAAGCAAAGTAGCTGGTGTTTTATATTGGCGACTATCGCTCTTTCACCGTCCATTGCAGCGCAGGAACTCGAAGAAATCGTTGTGTCCGCGCAACGGCGCGAGGAAAGCCTGCAGGAAGTGCCTGTCTCGATTACGGCATTCTCCGGTGAGACGCTCGAACAGCAGCATCTCAAGGAAGCGAAGGACTATTTCAAGATTACCCCGAACGTCAATTTTACCGAAGACGGTGAGACGGGCCATCGCTCCGTTGGCATCAGCATGAGAGGCGTGAGCGATTTCGCGAATTCCTTTACCGGTGTCGGTGGATTGTCCAACAGCTTCGGGATTTATCTTGATGAATTCAACATTGCCAACAATGCTACCAAGACCGCGAATCCGCAACTCCAGGACCTTGAGCGCCTGGAGGTGTTGCGCGGACCTCAAGGCACATACTTCGGCAGTAACGCAACCGGCGGCGCCTTGAACCTGACGACGAAGCTGCCCCATGATGAGATGGAATACGAAATCAACGGCGGGTATTCGCGCTTCAATACCTGGGAAGTAGGCGCCATCATCAATGCGCCAATCAGCGATAACCTGTTCGTGCGCGGCAATGTGTACTACGAGGAGAGCGATGGTTTTCTTATCAACCTGAGCCCTACCGGCAATGATGACAGCTATGATCACATCAGTTTTCGCGTAGCGGCCCGCTGGGAAGCGACCGAAGCCTTTACGGCTGACGTGTCATTCATGCGCGCGGTGGAAAATGATGGCACCGACACCAATGTCAACACCGGCATAATGGACTTCGATACACCTAATTCAACCCCGTGGCTGCTGCCGGTTGAACCGGGCGCCGACACCTTTTTACCATTTAACCAGTTGTTTCCGGTCGACGCCGGCTCGGGTTTTTACCCGGATGAGCGCCGGGTAATCAACAAGGATTTTGACGAGTTCAACAAGAACCGGCAGAACATCTTCAATGCGCGGCTGAACTACCAGGGCGATAACTGGTCCCTGCGTTCCATCACCGGCGTGATGAAGACCACCAGCCACCGCCAGTTCGACCAGGACCTGGTCCAGTATTCGCTGTACCAGACTTACGGCGGACGCACCGGCGACACCATCAGCCAGGAGGTGCGTTTTAACCTTGAGTCCGATACCTGGGACTGGACCATCGGCGCTTTCTACTCCAATGACGATGCGGATACCTACGGTGTCAGTCCAATCGGCAGCGATAACTTCTACGTCGGAATCCCGGCTTCTTTTGCGCCCGACGGCACGATTGCTACTGTTACCTGTTTCTTCTGCCTGAATGAAGGAGACATTATTGCCGGTTCAAACATTGAGACGTTCGATTCGGAAAGCTGGGCGGTATTTTCCGAGGCCAACTGGCAATTCACCGAGCAACTGAAAGCCACGGTCGGCATACGGTACACCGAGCATGACCTCAAGTCACAAAGCTTCCGCTTTGCGCGTGTTCATTTCTCACAGCAGCCCCTGGACGAATACCGCGATTTCAAGGCGCCGGACCCCAGTGACCCACGCTTGACCAGGGGGTATTTCACCGGGAGTGTCAGCACTGATTCCATTACACCGCGCTTCGTATTGAACTGGTCGCCTAATGACGACCTGAATGCCTATGCGTCGGTATCGAGAGGTTACAAGCCGGGCGGTCTGACTATTTTTGAAGCTGATGGCTCAACCATTCCTTTCAGCAAGGAATCATTGTGGAATTATGAGGTGGGCGCAAAGTGGCGTGGCGCAGATGGCCGCGTGCAGGTAAACGCCGCCTTCTTCTTTATGGATTGGGAGGATTTACAGATACCCTCCGTGGAGATCATCATCAACGAGGATGAGATACTGAATAACTTCCAGATAATTAACTCCCAGGCAGAATCAATCGGGTTTGAACTGGAAGCCCAGGCGCTGGTTATGGATAATTTCGTGATTGGCGGCGGTGTAGGACACCTCGATGCCGAGTTCAAGGATTTCGGCGCGGACGACCCGTTTGTCGTCAACAACATGGCTTTTGACCTCGATGGTGTAACCGTGCCGCGGGCGCCGAAGTGGACCGCCAACCTGTTCGGCCAATACGATGTGAATTTTGGTGGTTTCAACGGCTTTCTGCGGGCGGAATGGAGTTATCGCAGCAGTATCACGTCTGATGTCGAAGCCACGGTAGCGGGGCTGCCGATACTGGATAATGAAGTAACCCGGGAGCGTGGTTATGACACCCAGTTCAACGGTAATGGTTTGGGCAACGGTGTTCCTTTCCCGTGGCCCCGGCCCGCCTTTCCGTTCCGGGTCCCCAGTTATGACATCGTGAATCTGCGAGCCGGGATTTCCGGTGAACGCTGGAGTATTACCGGCTACATTGAAAATCTGTTCGACAAGAACTATTACACAGGCACCCAGGAAAACTTCGGTCTTGGTGGTTTCCGCTTACGGCCCCACTTCAGGATAGCCGGCGTTAACCTGCGTATATACAGCAAGTAATCCGGGAAAAACGTACTTTTACGCTTATTTTTGATTAGTCACATTGCAACGTTCAGAAAAAAACCCTCCTGCTTTCGGGCAGCAGGGTTTTTTCTGTTCCTGGTCATTCCAATCCTGTGTTCGGCAGAACAGTCGGCAGACATGAACAGACACATTGATCAACGCTCATACACATTGGGCGGGCTGTCCACCTTCGCGGAAATGGTCAGGGTCGGCGTCAAGACACTGGCGCTGAGCGCGGCCGTTACCCCGGAAGAGATGGACGACCTGGTGGCAGACGCGGAGCGCATTGCCGGGGAAGAGGAAGTGAAGCTGTACCGGGAAACGGACCTGATTGTCACCGACCTGTTCCCGGCTGACGTGGCCGTGGGCAAGCACGTGCTGTTGATCTACAAAGGCGCGACCCTGGACGACTACCTGGCCCTGAAACAAAGGAAGTCCGAGCTGGTGGCTTCCGGTTCCTATATGGGCGATGCGCGCCGGGACATAGCCCGACAGTTCGGCAGGCTGCTCAGCTATCCCGACGCCGTCATTGAAGAACTGATCGATAACAACAACTGACGATCAAACACCTGCCGGGAACCCGGCCGGTTATTGCAACTGTCCTGTTTTCCTTGTTATTCCCGCCCAGTCGGCGGCATCGATACGATCCCGCGGCGCCAGCCAGCTCCCGCCGATGCAGAACACGTTTTCCCGGCGCAGGTAATCTGCAAGATTGTCTTCATTGATACCACCGGTCGGGCAAAACAGGGTACCAGGGAACAGTTCCCCGAACATGCCCAGCGTCTTTACGCCGCCTGCCGCTTCTGCTGGGAAGAATTTGAGGTGATTTAATCCCAGTTCCCGCGCCGCCATTACCTCCGATACGGTGCTGACTCCCGGCAGGTATGACATTTTCAGTTGTTGCGCGGCATGGACAAGGCGTTCCGTCATGCCGGGGCTTACGCAGAACTGTGCACCTATCTCTTTTGATCGGCGCAACTGTTCGACAGAGGTTACCGTGCCTATGCCTACACACATATCCGGACATTCATTGATCACGTTTTCCGCCGCCGCCGCGGCGCCCTGTGTGCGCAGGGTTATCTCGATGACATGAATGCCGCAATCCTGCAGGGTACGGGCCAGCGGTACCGCACGGTCCGGGTTGTCGATGGTGCAGACCGGAATGATACTGCCGGGGGGGATGATGTCTTCGATGGATTTCATGCCGTTAACTGCTGAATTATACTGTCCCGGTAATTGTAACGGTATCCGCAAGGAGTTTACACGGTGAATGAACAGGGGAACCCCGGTGATTGACTGGCGCTGCGATGGCGCGGCCGGCATAGCCGCCATGGGTGAATGCATGGTCGAGCGCAGGTCCAATGCTGCACGGGATGCAACTCCGGCATTCTCCGGTGACACGCTGAATACGTTGACCTACATCGCAAGACTGCTGGACGGGGGCAAGGCAGAGCTGTTCTATATCACGGCAGTGGGCATGGATGCCGGCAGCGCGGCCATGCTGGCGGCCTGGGAGGCGGAAGGCATCAATACCGCGTTCGTCAGGCGTTTCCGGGACAAGTTGCCGGGCAGCTACACCATAGCGACCGGACAGGATGGGGAACGGCGTTTCAGCTACGACCGGGACGAGTCCGCGGCCCGCGACCTGTTCAGGGATGATTATGCCGCAAGTTTATCGACTTCCCTGAAGGGTCTTGCGCTTTTCTACCTGTCCGGCATAACGGTGGCGATACTGCCTCCCCATGACAGGGAGAAGCTGTTGAACCTGTTGCAGACATTGCGCAGGGCCGGCGTCATTATCGTGTATGATCCGAATTACCGGGCGGCGTTGTGGGGATCTCCCGGTGAAGCAAGGGACTGGGCCGGGCGCGTATACCGTGAAACCCACGTGGCCATGCCCGGTTTTGACGATGAAAAAGCGCTGTTTGGTGATGCCACGCCGGAGCATGCCTGTAACCGCCTGGCAGACCTGGGGATTGCGGAGGTCATAATGAAAAACGGTTCGTCACCCTGTGTTGTCGCGGCCCGACAGGATATTGTCCATATTCCCGTGACGGTTCAGGAACGGGTAGTCGACACTACGGCAGCGGGGGATTCCTTTAATGCCGGTTATATCTCGTCAAGATTGAGCGGCCATGATATTGCCGCTTCAGTCCGGGCGGGGCAAACCCTGGCCGGCAGGGTCATTCAACATCCCGGCGCTATTATTCCCCATGATGACACACCGCCCCTGTACCGTATAATCGGGTAATTATGGCATCACCAACCAAGACCTGGTCGTCGAGATTTGCCTTCCTGTGCGCGGTGGTCGGAGCGTCCATCGGGCTGGGAAACCTCTGGCGTTTCCCCTATGTTGCCGGCGAAAACGGCGGCGGCGCTTTCATCATCGTTTACCTGGTCATCATCCTGTTGCTGTGTGTACCCCTGATTATGGCGGAACTGGCGATGGGCCGGCGCGGCGGCAAAAGCCCGGTTGTGACGATGATCAACCTGTGCCGGGAAGGCGGGCATTCCGGTTTCTGGAAGGTCATCGGCTGGTTGAGCGTCATCTCGCCGGTTGTCGGCCTGTGTTTTTATGCGGTTGTCGCCGGTTGGTCGCTGGATTACGTTTTTCTTGCCCTGCGCGGGGAATTTGTCTCCATCACGCGTGATAACGCGGAACGGCAGTTTACCGACCTGCTTGCCTCCCCCGGACGCTTGACCCTGTGGTATACCCTGTTCATTGCAGCCACCGTGTGGGTCATTGGTCTGGGCGTCAGGCGCGGGATTGAAGCCGTAACCACTTTCATGCTGCCGACATTGTTCGTCATGATCATCATACTGGTGGTTTACGGGCACATCGAAGGCGCTCCGGCGCGTGCCTGGCAATTCATGTTCAACCCGGACTTTTCCAGGCTCACGTGGCAAAGCCTGCTGATCGCCCTGGGTCAGGCCCTGTTTTCCATCACCGTCGGCACCGGAGCACTGCTGACTTACGGCGCCTATTTGTCCAGGGACATATCCCTGCCCGGTCCTACATGGATAATTGCAATCAGCGACACCCTGGCTGCCTTGTTATGCGGCCTGGCCGTTTTCACCATTGTGTTCGCCTCCGGCCTGGACCCGACGGGAGGACCGGGGCTGATGTTCGTGACCCTGCCGATCGCCCTGGGCAGCATGCCTGCCGGTCATTTGTTCAGCGTGGTCTTTTTTATCCTGGTATTTTTTGCAGCATTCACCTCCTCCCTGGTCATGGTGGAGCCGTTCGTGTCGTACATGGAGGACAAGGGTTATAAACGCTTTACCATGTCCGCGCTTACCGGTTCCGTCATCTGGCTGGTCGGCCTGAGCGCGGTATTCTCGTTCAACCTCATAAAAGAGTTCAAGCCCCTGTCATTCATCCCCCTGTACCGGGACAAGAACATGTTCCACATCATAGAGTTCACCGTTTCAAACGTGATGCTGCCGTTGACCGCCTTCCTGATAGCGCTGTTCGCCGGCTGGGTCATTTCCTCCGACCTGATACGTAACGAGATGGGCATCAGGAACGACCGGGCTTTCCGGATATGGAGACTGCTTACCCGTTATTTTGCGCCGATCGGAGTCGGCAGCGTACTGGTATTCGGATTGATATCCTGATCCCCATGAAAATCACCAGCGCCAAAGTTATCGTAACCTGCCCCGGCCGTAATTTTGTCACCCTTAAGGTAGAAACGGATGAGGAAGTCTACGGACTGGGTGACGCCACCCTGAACGGGCGGGAACTGGCGGTGGTTTCCTACCTGGAGGACCACGTAATTCCCTGCCTGATCGGGCGCGACCCGCGCCAGACGGAGGACATCTGGCAGTTTCTGTACCGCGGCTGCTACTGGCGCCGGGGACCGGTCACCATGACGGCCATCGGGGCCGTGGATACGGCATTATGGGATATCAAGGCCAAGCTGGCGGAGATGCCGCTGTACCAGTTGCTCGGCGGCAGGAGCCGCGACGGGGTCATGGTTTACGGCCATGCCAATGGAGAAGATATCGACCGGACCGTGGATGAGGTGGGCAGGTATATCGACATGGGTTACAAGGCCGTGCGAGCGCAATCGGGCATCCCCGGACTGGCATCCACCTATGGCGTGGGGAAAGACCGGTTGTTCTATGAACCGGCAGATTCGAGCCTGCCTGCGGAGAACACCTGGTCAACGGAAAGATACCTGGATCATGTGCCGGTCCTGTTCGACAGGATCAGGCAGCAATACGGTTTTGAGACGCACCTGTTGCATGATGTGCACCATCGCCTGACCCCCATCGAAGCGGCGCGGCTGGGTAAATCCCTGGAGGACTATCGCCTGTTCTGGCTGGAAGATGCAGTACCCGCTGAAAACCAGGATGGGTTCCGGTTGATTCGCCGGCATACCGTGACGCCGTTGGCCGTCGGAGAAGTATTCAACACCATCTGGGATTGCAGGGAACTGATACAGGAACAACTGATCGATTATATACGCATGACCGTAGTGCATGCCGGAGGCATTACCCACCTGCGCCGGGTTGCCGACCTGGCTGCGTTGTACCACGTTCGTACCGGGTGTCACGGGGCAACGGACCTGTCGCCGGTGTGCATGGGGGCTGCCCTTCACTTCGACACCTGGGTCCCTAATTTCGGCATCCAGGAATACATGCGCCACAGCAGGGAAGCCGACGAGGTTTTTCCCCATGCCTATACCTTCAAGGGCGGGTTTCTTTACCCGGGCGAGACGCCGGGGCATGGAGTCGATATAGATGAAAAACTGGCTGCAAAATTTCCCTATCAACGCGCTTATCTTCCCGTAAACAGGCTGGAAGACGGCACCATGTGGAACTGGTGATATCCTGCAGTGTCTGACTTGCCCGTTGAATTATATACGGCTGCCCAGGTACGGGAACTTGACCGGCTGGCGATTGAAGAGCGGGGCATCCCTTCGCTGACCCTGATGGAGCGGGCAGGGGCTGACGCTCTTGACGCCCTGACCGGGCGTTATCCCGGCGCCGGGAACCTGGTTGTTGTCTGCGGCGGCGGCAACAATGCCGGTGACGGTTACGTACTGGCGCGCCTTGCCCGGCAGGCAGGACTTGAGGTGAGGGTGATTGCACTGGTTGAGCCGGGCCGGCTCAAGGGCGATGCCGCCGCCAGTGCGCAGAAGTACCTGCAAACCGGAAATGTCGAGACTGCCCTGGCGCCTGAAGGCGCGGATATCATCGTCGATGCCTTGCTGGGCAGCGGCCTGAATCGTCCCGTGGAAGGCAGCTTTGCCGAAGCCATCGAACTGGTAAACGCAGCATCCGCCACGGTATTTGCCCTGGATATTCCTTCCGGCCTGAGTGCGGACACAGGCGTGTGCCTGGGGCGCGCGGTCAGGGCCGATGCCACGATCACGTTTATCGGCCTGAAACGCGGCATGTTCACTGCCGAGGGACCTGAATTCTGCGGCAAGATACTGTTCAGCGACCTGGGGACGCCTGCCGGCATGCATGCCGGCATAGATGCCGAAGCCCGTCTGACAGGGCATGAAGAAATGATGCTCAACCTGCGGGCCCGAGCGCGCGACGCCCATAAGGGCCGCTATGGCCACGTACTGGTCATCGGCGGTGACTACGGTTACCAGGGCGCTGCAATCCTGGCCGGGTGCGCGGCTGCGAGGACCGGGGCCGGCCTGGTAACGGTGGCGACGCGACCGGAGCATGCCCGAAACATTCCCCTGTTCCGGCCTGAGTTGATGACCGCGGCCGTCGCCGCGCCGCGGGACCTGGACGCATTGCTGGACAGGGTCAGTGTCGGCGCCATCGGGCCGGGACTGGGACAGTCGGATTGGGCAATATCATTGCTTGCTAAGGTATTACAGACCCGGCTTCCCCTGGTAGTGGATGCCGATGCCCTCAACCTGCTGGCCCTTGAACCCCTACGTCGGGAAAACTGGGTGCTTACGCCCCATCCCGGTGAGGCTGCCCGCCTGCTGGGCATCACCTCAACAGAGGTTCAGACAGACAGGTTTGCGGCGGTGACGTCATTACGTGACAGGTTCGGCGGCACAGTGGCGCTCAAGGGAGCAGGAAGCCTGGTTGCAGGCGCCACGGGGCCCATCCGCGTTAATCGTACCGGCAACCCGGGAATGGCCGGAGGCGGAATGGGCGACGTCTTGACCGGCGCCATTGCCGGCCTGGTTGCCCAGGGCATTGAACCGGGCGCGGCGGCGACGGCAGGGGTTTACCTGCACGGTCTTGCGGCGGACCACTGTGCCGGGGAAGGAGAAAGAGGGATGCTCGCCGGTGATCTCCTCCCCGTGATACGTTCGCTTGTCAATCCGAACTGATGCGCCTGGCCGTCAACAGCCCCGAAGAAATGGAAATGTTTGCGGGCGGCTGCGCGCAATCCCTGCCCGCCGGATTCAACCTGTACCTGCAGGGAGAACTGGGCGCGGGCAAGACCACGTTCGTCAGGGGGGTGCTGCGGGGGCTTGGTTACCGGGGGACCGTCAAGAGCCCGACTTACACCCTGGTCGAATATTACCGTATCGCCGGCCGTGATATTTATCACCTCGACCTGTACCGCCTGGCAACGGCGACGGAACTGGACGATATCGGTTGCCGGGACTATTTCGATGGCCTTGCCATCTGCCTGGTGGAGTGGCCTGAGCGGGGCCGCGACCGGCTGCCAACGCCGGATTTACTCATTGATATCGCCGTCAACCGGAAGCGGCGTGACCTGAACTGCCGCCCGCAAACCGCGGCAGGTGAGAAATACCTGCAACGACTCGGTGCCTCTTACACCATAATGGAAACAGCCTCAATCCAGGGGTCAGAGTAAAATTTCTGACGAAATTCTTACTCTGCCCCCGAAACTCCTGTCAATACCGCGGCACCAGGGGTCGGAGTAAGAAATTCTGAAAGAATTTTTACTCCGACCCCATCTATATATAATTCTCTCAAAAACAGTTACATAGCTTGACTTGTTAAAATAAAATTGAGATAATTGTCGCCGAAGCGCTTAAACACAACGGCTCGGCAGATGGTGCGATTAATCTCAACTTATTGTTTACTCCTGATTTTTTCCCTGCCGTCCGGCGCAGAGGAAAGCGTCCGGCTGAAAAATATCCGGGTCTGGGCCGCCCCTGACAATACCCGTGTTGTCTTTGATGTAACCAGTCCGGTCATACACGACATCGAGCTGTTATCCGGACCTGACCGGGTCGTTATCGACCTGCAAAACACAGAACCATTCGCCGAGTTGCCGCAGCCAGTCCTGCAGGATGGTTACGTACGGAATATCAGGCACGGACAGCATCGCGGTTTTCTCAGGGTCGTCCTGGATTTGAAGAAGCAAGCCCGGGCAAAGAGTTTCCTGCTGGCGCCGAACAAACATTACGGCCACAGGTTGGTCGTGGATATATACGATACGGAAAAACAGCAGGTGGTGATAAAGGAGGCAGCGCCGGCCCCTGGGCATCGTGACGTTGTAATAGCTATTGATGCCGGACATGGTGGTGAAGACCCGGGCGCAATAGGGCAGCGCGGCACACATGAAAAAACGGTAGTATTGCAGATCGCAAAAAAGCTGGCTCAAGTGATAAACCGCGAACGCGGGATGCGGGCGGTATTGACCCGGTCAGGTGATTACTACCTGCCGTTGCGCAAGCGCATCGAACTGGCGCGCCGGCACAAGGCAGACCTGTTTATTTCCATACACGCAGACGCGTTCACCAACCGCAGGGTAAGCGGTTCGTCCGTGTACGTCCTGTCAAACCGCGGCGCCAGCAGCGAGCACGCCCGCTGGCTGGCTGAGCAGGAAAATGCTTCCGACCTGATCGGCGGTGTCAGCCTTGACGACAAGGACAGCCTGCTGGCTTCGGTGCTGCTGGACCTGTCCCAGACGGCAAGCCTGGAGGCCAGTATCGACGTGGCGGAAGAGGTCCTGACAGGCCTGAAGAAGGTGGGCAGGGTACATAAGCCGAGAGTGGAGTCCGCAGGTTTTGCCGTGTTGAAATCGCCTGATATCCCTTCATTGCTGGTCGAGGCCGCATTTATTTCCAACCCACAGGAAGAAAAGAAGCTGAACAGTTCAGCCTACCAGCGAAAACTTGCCTCGGCAGTGGCTGCCGGCGTCAAGCGTTATTTTGAGGACAATGCGCCTGACGGCACATTACTGGCGAGCCGAAAGCAGGTTGTAGCGAGCAGGAATTAATTCCTAATTCTCAATGGCTATACCCAGGATTAGCGAACTGCCCGCAACCCTGGCAAGCCAGATCGCGGCCGGGGAAGTCATTGAACGGCCCGCGGCCGTCGTCAAGGAACTGCTGGACAACAGTATTGACGCCGGCGCCGATAAGGTGACGGTGGCCGTGGTTGACGGGGGGCATAAACTGATATCCGTCAGTGATAACGGCCACGGCATTCATCCCGATGATATCGGTCTGGCATTGAGACGCCACAGCACCAGCAAGATCAATGCCCAATCCGACCTGGATTGCATCACCAGCCTGGGATTTCGCGGCGAAGCCCTTGCCAGCATTGCGGCGGTATCAGGATTTTCACTTGTCTCAAGAACCGAACAGTCCGATAGCGCCTGGTCCTTATCCTTCGACCCGGTGAGCGGCAACTCGAATATCAGGCCGGCGGCGCGCGCCCGCGGCACCACCGTGGAAGCCGCCGACATTTTTCAGGCTACACCGGCGCGCCGTAAATTCATGCGCAGCCGGACAACGGAGTTTCTCCATATCACCGAGATCTTCAAACGCGTGGCCTGCAGCCGTTTCAATGTCACTTTTATACTGGCGCATAACAACAAGATACAGTTGCGCTACCGCGCCTGCGGGGACAATATGATTGAAAGGGTGGAAGACGTCTTCGGTCGCCGGTTTGCCGCTGAATCCGTTCCGGTGAATTATGAATCCGTAGGAATGCGGTTATGGGGGTGGCTTGGAGGAAGCAACCTCAGCCGCAGTCAGTCCGACAGGCAGTTCTGCTTTGTCAACGGGAGGGTGATCAGGGACAAGAAAATTCTCCATGCTGTTCGCACCGCGTTTGATGAATCCCTCCCCACGGGTCGTTATCCGACCTGCCTGCTGCACCTTGACATGGATCCCTCGATCACCGATATCAATGTTCACCCGACCAAGAGTGAAATACGTTTCAGGGATAACCGGGGAGTCCATGACTTTGTCAATATGAGTTTGCGGGATGCGCTGAAAACCGCACATTCGCTGGATTTGAGCGACGCCGGAGTCATGCCCGGAACCGGCCGGCATGAGTATCCGCAGCGGCAGGGATACAGCCACGGGCGACAGGTCAGGGAAGCCGGCCTGTTCTACCAGAACCTCGTCCCGGCAGAACAGCAGGATGACCTGCTCGACAAGGCAGCGGGACTTGGCGTCCCCCGGTTGGCGTTGTCGCCGGAGGTTGTACTGGCGCAGCGCAATGAGGACTTGATAGTGCTGAACTACCGGGCAATCAGGGCATACGTCCTGGATTTTCGATTAAGACAGGAGTACCTGAACGAGAGCGTGCGCCGCCGTCCGTTGCTCGTTCCGGTGCACATGGAAGCCGGTAATCTTCAGGTCGACCTGGCCGGGCAGCACGCTGAGTTGCTGGATACGATCGGTCTGTCATTGCGGGTTGTTTCAACCAATGCAATTTCCATCAGGGAAATTCCCGTTCTGCTCGAAGAAGCGGATATCAGGACCATGGTATCCGCCGTACTGGAAGCGTTGCGGGAACCAGGGGGAGACATGGCTCCGGAACAGAGGTTATTGGCGATAATGGCCGGCAGTATGGGGACGCTCATGGAAATACCGTCCCACTCCATGGTCCGCGACCTGTTGAACGACCTGGACCGGACAGACCTCGATACCGCGCAGAAACATCACAAGGGGCTGTGGAAGACCCTGTCCCCGGGTGAGTTGAGCAGGTTGATCGATGAATGACGCGGTTATTTTCCTCATGGGACCGACGACCGGCGGCAAGACGTCCCTGGCAGTCGACCTGGTAAGGCAACTGCCGTTGGAAATAATCAGTGTCGATTCGGCCATGGTATACCGTGGGATGGATATCGGCACGGCCAAACCGGCCCGGGAAGTATTGCAGAGCGCCCCGCATCGCCTGATCGATATCTGTGACCCGACTGAGGCTTATTCGGCCGGCAGGTTCCGGGAAGACGCCCTGGCGGCTATTAATGATATCCGCGGAAATAACCGGGTCCCCCTGCTGGTGGGCGGCACGGGCCTGTACTTCCGCACCTTGGAACAGGGGTTTTCAAACTTGCCCGCCACGGATCCGGTACTGCGGGAGCGCCTGACCCGGATGTTGCGGGAGCACGGGTCCCGGGCGCTGCACGCGGAACTGAACCTGGTGGACCCCGATACCGCCGGGCGCCTTCATCCCAATGACTCGCAGCGTATTCAGCGGGCCCTGGAGGTGTATGAAATGACGAAAACCCCCTTATCCGTCCTTACCGGGGAAGGGCGGCTGGGAGCATTACCCCATACGGTTATCAAACTGGCGCTGGTCCCGTCCGACAGGCAGGTTATACGTGAACGGACCAGACAGCGTTTTGACGGGATGTTGCAACAGGGGCTGGTGGATGAAGTGCGCGGCTTCTTTCAGCGCGAGGATATGCATGAAGACCTGGCTTCCATGCGCATGGTCGGATACCGGCAGGTCTGGTCGTACCTGGCGGGTAGATCAAGTTATTCCGAAATGCGTGAACGGGCCGTCATCGCAACGCGCCAATTGGCCAAACGCCAGATCACCTGGTTGAGGAAGGAGGAGAATACGACCTGGTTCGATAGTGTCAAAACGGGGCTTACAGGGGAGGTTATGGACTTTTTGCACAACAATCCTGCGTTTTCACACGCCATGTAATATAATATCTGTTTAAGCCCGTGCTGGGGTCTTACCAGAACCGGTCGCAGGAACAGACTGGGCAAAGGGGCAAGGACTATAACAATGCGGATAAGGGCGCCTCTAAAAATTAGAGGCGCCCGTGCAGCATAGGGATATGCTGCCATTTTCAATCACGTCAGTGATTGAAAATGAAAGGAAACGGAAAATCGCATTTTTCGTTTCCGTCTCTGAAAATGCCCAGGATGGCATTTTCAGAGGTTACTATAATAACAATCAGAAAATTAGAAATGAGGTGGCATTATGAGTAAGGGGCACACACTCCAGGATCCATTTCTCAACACTTTGCGCAAGGAACGAATTCCCGTATCGATTTATCTCGCAAACGGCATCAAGCTGCAGGGGCATGTTGAATCATTCGATCAGTTCGTTATTCTGCTGAAAAACTCGGTGAGTCAACTGGTGTACAAACATGCGATTTCAACTATCGTACCTGCCAGGAACATAAGATTGCCGCTGGTGGAAGACGAAAGTCACGACTGACTGTGTTTCGGGGGTTTCATCCCGATGACGAATACGATCATGATCAGTAGCAGCGCCGCATTAAGCTGGAACGGCATGGAGAAACCACCGGCCTTGCCGGCGATATAGCCGGCCAGGACGGGGCCGGCCATGGCCGCCGTGGTGAGGAAGTTCATGGTGCCCAGCAGTTCAGGGTTGTCCTTTTCGCCGAAATAATTCAACAGCAACAGGGCAGTGGCCAGGAAGCACATGCCGAAGCCGAAACCTTCGCCGAGGGCAAACAGGACCAGCGCGGCCGGGTTGTCAGCCACCGAGAGGGCCAGCATACCCACCATCTCCCCGACCAGCGCGGCCACCAGCAACCATTTGGGATCAATGCGGGTGGCGAGCATACCGCCGACGGCGCGGGACAGGGCGTTTACCGCGCCGTCTGCGCTCAGCGCCAGCGTCGCCAGCGCGGTTGATATGCCGAGCATTCCCAGGTGGGTGAAAGCCCAGCTGTTCATCGTCAGGGTACAGAAAAGTGTCAGTGTCAACGCCGCGACGATCACGTAATACTGGGGTGTACGCAGGGCGTCCCGGTAGCGCCAGTCAGCCCTTGTCTTGAATACCCTGTCGGAGGTTGTCTCCTCGTCCGGCGCGTTTGCCGCGTCTGCGTCGTTATCCTCCGTAGTTCGCCTTGAGATGAACGCCCCGGCAAACAGCATCAGAACCAGGATGGCCGCAGTCATGGACCACCAGTGTATGCGCCAGGAATCCGTGTTGCCGACGATTGAGGTGACGATGGGCGGGCCTGCCACTGCGCCCAGGCCTCCCAGCGTCATGTACAGGCCGATAGCGAATGAGCGCCGGTCAGGCAGCCAGTCATTGATCAGGTGTATTCCCGGTACCGTTGCGCACAGGGCAAACCCCACTCCCAACAGGCTCGCGCCGGCCCAGAACCGGTACAGCCCGGTCCCTGCGGCAATAAGGATAAATCCACAGGCCATGGTGATCGAGCCGGCAACATAGGTCGCCTTGATGCCGAAACGCCGTATGGTCCAGGCGGGCAGGGTGCCGGCAAGGCCCACCATCAGCGCCAGCAGGGAAAACCCCGTACCCGCTTCGGACCAGCTCCAGGAAAACTCCTCGATCATATAGGGCAGCACTACACCCAGGGAACTGAAAGTGGCTGCGGTGATGAAGAAGAAATACAGGCTGGCGATGGTGAACATCCACCAGCGTCTGGATACGTGTAGCGCCATCATTTTGACGAATGACTGCAGGATGCCTGCAGGTTAAGCCGATGAATCGAAAACCACACTGGTCATGCTCAGTGATTTATTGAAGATAAAGTCCGTTTCAACCCTGATTGTGTCCGAATCTTCACGTGCGCCCAGAGTATACAGCAGCGGGCACAGATGTTCAGCCGAGGGAACCGCGAGCTTGGCGTCCTGTCCAAGGCGTTGAAATTCCCAAATGCCTTGCGGGTTATTGTCCAGGATATGTCCCTTGATCATGTCATTGAAGCGTGCGGCCCAGTCGAAAGGAGTAGCTCCGGGATTTGACCAGTCCATCAAAGCCAGGTTGTGAACGATATTGCCGCTGCCCATGATGAGTATCCCTTCGCGCCTTAACGGTCGCAGGCGCTGCCCCAGCGCGTAATGCCAATCGAGCGGTCTGTCCAGATCAAGACTGAGTTGAACTACCGGGATTTCGGCTTCCGGATATGCCTTTACCAGTACCGACCAGGCGCCGTGATCCAGCCCCCTTGATTGATCCATCCGTACCGGAACCGGCGCCAGCAGTTCAGATACCCGCCGCGCCAGTCCCGGGTCACCCGGCGCAGGATACTGTACATCGAATAACGGCGCCGGAAAGGGGCCGCCGAAATCATGAATGGTTTCCGGCTTTTCCATGGCGGTAATGGCGCTGCCATGTGTGTACCAGTGGGCCGAGATGCATAATATGGCCTCCGGACGTTCCATCGAGTTGGCGATACGGTACCAGGCCCGGGTAGCCTCATTGTCCTCAATGGCATTGGCAGGGCTGCCGTGTCCGAAGAAGACGACCGGCATTATGGGCCCGGTCTCACTGTTATGGTGTTTTTGGCGCATTTTTCGAATTATATCCAAAAATGCACACAAGGTACTTTATCCGGGTTTTCTTCAGGCGGCTTGACACACATCCTCGGGAATACGGGCCAGGAGATTCCGGAATGTTTCCGCACAGGCTGACCATGAATATTGTTTTACGTAATCCATGCAGGCTCGTGGGTCCAGTTCCAGCGCGGCCAGGGCAGCTTTGCCGAGATCGTTGTCCAGTATGCCGGTTACGCCGTTCCTGACCACGTCTATGGGTCCTGTTACCGGGTAGGCCGCAACCGGGAGCCCGCAGGCCATCGCTTCCAGCAGCACAATGCCGAAAGTATCCGTCAGGCTGGGAAATACAAAGACGTCGGCGGCGGCGAGGTGACGGCTTAACTCGGCGCCGAACTTGAATCCGGTAAACAGGACGCCGGGATATTGCCGTTTCAGTCTTTCCAGGTCCGGACCGTCACCCACGACCACCTTGCTCCCCGGCAGGTCCAGTTGCAGGAACACCTCGATATTTTTTTCCACCGCGACGCGGCCCATGTATAAGAAAACCGGACGCGGGCAAGTAAGGAAAGACTTGGGGCCCGGCTTGAACAAATGGGTGTTAACGCCGCGGGAGACGACCGCGATATTTCTAAACCCTTTCTCCAGCAACTTGTTTTTTTGCGATTCCGTGGGCACGAACGTGTGTGTTGCATGGCTGTGAAACCGTCTCAGGTAGGCGTAGGACAGGCATACGGGTATGGGCGCGCGCATCCGGATATATTCGGGGAACTGCGTATGGAAAGAAGTGGTGAACGGCAGGCCGTTTTTAAGGCACCAGGTGCGGGCCGCATGCCCCAGGGGACCTTCAGTTGCGATATGAATGGCCTGGGGCTGGAATCCCCGAAGTTTTTTTGCGACCCCCGGGCGCGGGAACATGGCCAGCCTTATGCCGGGATAACTCGGACACGGCATGGTTCTGAACTCGTCCGGTGCAATGTACCGGACCTCGTCCCCCATCAACTCCAGTTGCCGCCCCAGGTTTTCGTAAGTGACCGCAACGCCGTTGACCTGGGGTTTCCAGGCGTCAGTGACGATAGCTATTCTCATGGGCAGGTCTGCCGGGCGGGGACACAGGTCAGGCGACTTCGGCAGCGTGCGTCTTCAGGGTCGTTGTCGCCTCGGCCCAGAACAGCAACTCCAGGTTGCCGTCGTTCTTTTCGACCAGGGCCGTGCAGCTTTCCACCCAGTCACCGCAATTACAGTAAATCACATCGTTTATTTCGGAAATTTCAGCGCGGTGTATGTGTCCTGACACCAGCCCGTCAACATTGTGCTGTTTGGCGGCATAGGCCAGCGCGGTTTCAAAGTTGCTGATGTATTTGACCGCGTGTTTGACTTTTTGCTTCAATACGTTGGCAAGTGACCAGTAGGAAAATCCCAGCTTCCTTCTGAAAAAGTTGACCATCTGGTTCATGCTCAGCAGGAGTTCATAAAGCGAACTGCCTACCAGGGACAATATCCTGGAGTGTTTGATGAAGCCGTCGAACTGGTCTCCGTGTATTACCAGGAAACGCCGGCCGGTCCTGGTGACATGCACGTATTCATTGCGGATCTCCAGGTTGCCCAGGATGGTTGTGTCGAAATCCCGCAGCAGTTCGTCATGGTTGCCGGGCACATAAATTATCCTGGTCCCGTGTTTCGCCTTGCCCAGGATTGTCCTTATCACGTCGTTATGGGACTGCGGCCAGTGAATCTTTTTCTTCATCTGCCAGATATCGATGATATCGCCGACCAGGTAAAGGTAATCGCAGGTGGTGGAACGGAGGAAATCCAACAGGTATTCGGCGCTGCATCCGGAAAACCCGAGATGCACATCCGAAATGAAAATGCTCCGGTAATGAATTGGACGAATAAGTCCGAGATTGCTGGTAGCTGCATCCATTTCGGGAGGATATTATCCTTCCGTTGTGTGACAGCTTGCGGTAAGTTTAGTGACTATTCCGTTAAGAATTCAGGAGATATTTGTTTCGACGTCAAATCCGCCGGAGCCATGGCGCCTATCTGCGTTAACAGTCCAAGGTTGTCCGGCATCACCCAGTCTGCGGTTATCCTGTTGTTTTCAATCAGGTATATGGATATGCCCGACAGTTCGACCTCCTTGTTCGTGGGCTCCTCTCCCATAAATGATTTTACGTGTTTGCCGGACGCGGACCAGCGCACCGTGACCTTGTCTCCATCACACAAGGTGTCGTGCATGGTGAAATGCCAGCCTGCGAAACTGGCATTGTTTTTCTGCACGATGGCCTTGATCCCTGCAAGTCCCGCCGGGACACCGGGATATTCAAAGTGGATGTCTTCCGCAAACACCTCATCGAGCACTTCCATATTGCCGCCGCTGAACCCCTGGTAAAACAACTTTTCCACCAGTGCCTTGTTAGCCGCGCTGCAACCGGAAGCGGGACCGACCATCTGAACTACTCCCCGGGCAGGGCCAGTTCGGCCGTCTCTTTTTCCTCTATCTCGATGGTGAGTTCATCGTCCTCCGCCGAGACTATGACATGGCCGCCGTGCAGCAGTTTTCCGAACAGCAGTTCTTCCGCCAGTTTTTTCTTGATCTGTTCCTGGATCAGGCGCGCCATGGGCCGGGCGCCCATCACCTTGTCGTAGCCATGTTTGCCCAGCCACAGGCGGGCGGCATCATCCACGTCAAGGACGACCTTCTTGTCATCGAGTTGCGCCTGCAGTTCGACCAGGAATTTATCCACCACGTTAAGGATGGTCTTATGGTCCAGTGCATTGAATTCAATGATGGCGTTCAGGCGGTTGCGGAATTCGGGACTGAAGATCTTGTTGATGACTTCCATGGCGTCGGAACTGTGGTCCTGTTGAGTGAAACCGACTGAAGCGCGGCTTATACGGTCTGCTCCGGCGTTAGTGGTCATAATGACGATGACATTGCGAAAATCGACGTGGCGGCCGTTGGTGTCGGTGAGAGTTCCGTGGTCCATCACCTGCAGCATGAGGTTGAAGACGTCGGGATGCGCCTTTTCCATCTCGTCCAGCAGCAGCACGCAATGGGGGTGTTTGGTGACCTCATCGGTCAGCAGGCCGCCCTGGTCGAAACCGACATAGCCCGGCGGTGCGCCGATCAGCCGGGACACCGTATGGCGTTCCATGTATTCCGACATATCGAAGCGGATCAACTGGATACCCATGGCATTGGCCAGTTGCTTGCTGATTTCGGTTTTTCCGACACCGGTAGGTCCTGCCAGCAGGAATGCGCCGATAGGCTGTTCCGGGTTGCCGAGACCGGAGCGCGCCATCTTGATGGCTGTGGCAAGACTTTCAATAGCCTTGTCCTGGCCGAACACGACCATTTTCAGGTTGCGCTCGAGGTTTTTCATAATATCGCGGTGTGACGTGGTAACCGTTTTCGGCGGGATGCGGGCGACCTTGGCTACAATGCTTTCCATATCCTGGACCCCGATGGTCTTTTTGCGCCGGGAGGGCGGCACCAGGCGTTGTGACGCGCCTGCCTCATCGATGATGTCGATAGCCTTGTCGGGCAGGTGGCGGTCGGTGATGTAACGTTCCGACAGCTCCGCTGCGGAGCGCAACGACTGGTGGGTGTAACGCACCTGGTGATGTTCCTCAAAACGGGACTTCAGCCCCTGTAATATTTTGATGGTTTCCTCAATGGAAGGCTCGGCCACATCGATTTTCTGGAAACGCCGGGCCAGGGCGCGGTCTTTCTCGAAGATGCCCCGAAATTCCTGGAAGGTAGTGGAGCCGATACACTTTATGTCGCCGGACGCCAGGACCGGTTTGATGATGTTGGAAGCGTCCATGACTCCGCCCGAGGCGGCGCCGGCGCCGATGATGGTGTGTATCTCGTCGATGAACAGAATTGCGCCCGGACGATTCATAAGTTCCGCAATGACTCCTTTGAGCCGCTTTTCGAAATCACCGCGATATTTCGTTCCCGCCAGGAGTGCGCCCATGTCCAGGGAATAAATTGTGCAGTCCTGCAATACTTCCGGCACCTGACCGTCGACAATCTGCTTGGCGATACCCTCTGTGATGGCGGTTTTGCCGACACCGGCCTCGCCGACGAAAATCGGATTGTTCTTGCGCCGCCGGCACAGAATCTGTATGGTCCGTTGCACCTCATGCTCGCGTCCGATGAGCGGGTCTATCTTGCCGAGTTCCGCCTGTTGATTAAGGTTGATTGTGTAATTTTCCAGCGGGTTCCTGCTGCTTTCATCCCGGGATGTTTCGTCATCCTCGGCCGAAGCGTCCGGAGCGCCCGGTTCATTTTCCGGGTTTTTTGTGACTCCGTGGGCGATGTAGTTCACCACGTCAAGACGCGCGACGTTCTGCCTGTTCAGGAAAAAGGCGGCATGGGATTCGCGTTCGCCGAAGATGGCAACCAGGATATTGGCGCCGCTGACTTCTTTCTTCCCGGAGGACTGTACGTGCTGAACGGCGCGCTGGAATACCCGCTGAAAGCCCAGCGTGGGTTGGGTTTCGCGCTCATCGTCGTCAGTCAGGCGCGGGGAATTATCCTCTATGAAGCGCGTAAGTTCATTTTGCAATTCATCCATGTCCGCGCCACAGGCGCGCAACACCTTGATTGCGGCAGGGTTGTCAAGCAAGGCCAGTAATAAATGCTCAACCGTCACGAATTCGTAGCGTTTGTCGCGGGCGTTGCGAAACGCGTCATTCAGTGTCTGTTCCAGGTCTTTATCGAGCATAGCGGTTTCCGGGCCGGTCTCAGTAGGCTTTCTCCATTGTACATTTTAACGGATGTTCATGTTCCTGCGAGTAATGATTCACCTGGACGACCTTGGTCTGGGCAATATCATGAGTAAAGATACCACACACCCCCATACCCCGCGTGTGTACCTCGAGCATAATCCGCGTGGCGGTCTCCCGGTCCATGGAAAAGAAAATTTCCAGGATGTGCACTACGAACTCCATGGGCGTGTAATCATCATTGATCAGAAGAACCTTGTACAGGGGCGGCCGTTTTAACTTGGGCTTGGCCTCCAGTAACGCCAGATCCTCGTTATAACGTTCGTGTGGTTTCTCAGACATTGTGATGGCATTTCGTACGTTTTTTTAATAATAACCTAACAGCTTATGCGTGCCAATAACGTATGTATGACAGATGGGGTCAGAGCAATTGCTCTGACCCCTCTAATCCCACGGAGGCAATGGGGACGGATTTAAGCATGCCCCCGCATGTTGTAAGCGGGGGTCCGTCCCCGATACAGCCGCTGACAGGTTTGCAGGCAAGCCGGTGACGGTGTATATTAAATGTTTTGTTTTTGTTAAGGAGCACCAGATGAATAATGAAATAAGGCGGATAGAACAGGACTGGGCGGAGAACCCGCGCTGGGAAAACATCAGGCGGGATTATTGCGCCGCGGACGTACTCAGGTTGCGCGGCTCTGTCCTGGTCGAACATACCCTGGCGCGCAGAGGCGCAGAGAAGTTGTGGCGCCTGGTCAACGAGGAAGATTATATCAACAGCCTGGGCGCAGTGACCGGCGGCCAGGCAGTGCAGCAGGTAAAAGCCGGCGTGAAGGCCATCTACCTGTCCGGTTGGCAGGTGGCGGCCGACGGCAATACCTCGGAGACCATGTATCCTGATCAATCGCTTTATGCAGTCGATTCGGTTCCCACCGTAGTGCGGCGCATCAACAACGCATTCAAACGCGCCGACGAAATCCAGTGCGCCAGGGGTGAGGGCAACGTGGACTACTTCGCTCCGATAGTCGCCGATGCCGAGGCCGGGTTCGGTGGCGTGCTGAATGCGTTTGAACTGATGAAGGCCATGGTTGAAGCCGGCGCCGCGGGCGTGCATTTCGAGGACCAGCTTGCCTCCGTGAAGAAATGCGGGCACATGGGCGGAAAAGTGCTGGTGCCGACCCAGGAAGCGGTGCAGAAACTGGTAGCGGCGCGCCTGGCGGCGGATATCATGGGTGTGCCCACCGTCGTCCTGGCCAGGACGGACGCCAATGCCGCGGCATTGATCACCTCCGACGTGGACGACAGGGACCACCCGTTCATCACCGGCAAACGGACTGCGGAAGGATTTTACGTCACCAACCCGGGGCTGGACCAGGCCATCGCACGCGGGCTGGCCTATGCGCCCTACGCAGACCTGCTCTGGTGCGAGACCGCGGTGCCGGACCTGGATGAGGCCAGGCGTTTCGCCGAGGCAATCCACGCCGAATACCCGGGCCAGTTGCTGGCGTACAACTGCTCGCCTTCGTTCAACTGGAAGAAGAACCTGGACGATATCACCATCGCCAAGTTCCAGCGCGAACTGGGGGCCATGGGCTACAAGTACCAGTTCATCACGCTGGCAGGCATCCATAACATGTGGTACCACATGTTCGACCTCGCCCACAACTACGTGAACAGGGGCATGACCGCCTACGTCGAGATGATACAGGAACCGGAATTTGCCGCGGCGAAAAAGGGTTACACCTTTGCCTCGCACCAGCAGGAAGTGGGCGCCGGATATTTCGACGATGTGACCACCGTGATACAGGGCGGCAGTTCCTCGGTAACGGCGCTGGCGGGTTCCACGGAAGAGGAACAGTTTGACAAGGCTGCGAGTAACTGAGAAGTCGAATCATCTTACCGGCAGCACAGGGGCGCGCAAATGCGCCCCGGTGTTGCCCCATAAGGTCTGATGGGTTTCAGCGCGTGGTTCCGGGAGCGCCTGCCATCGCTCAGCGAACGCAGGCCGCGGACCTTTCCTGAGAACCTGCTCCCCGATAAGTACTCCCGGGCAGCCGTATTAATGCTGTTCTGGCCGGGGCCGGATGATGCCGTTGAGATAGTTTTCACCAAACGCACGGAAACCGTTTCCAGCCATCGCGGCCAGGTATCCTTCCCCGGCGGCGTGTTTCATGCCGGTGATGAAGATATGGCGGCTACAGCGCTGCGGGAGACCTGGGAGGAACTCGGCATCGACCCTGGCGTCATCACCATAACAGGCCGCCTGGATGACGCCTGGAGCATTGCCGGCCACCACGTGATCCCTTACGTGGCCTGGACGGATCGGGCGCCCGGTATTACCGTGAATGCCGATGAAGTGGCTGAGGTGATTTTAGCCGACGTACGGGTATTGTTACGCCCCGAAGTAAATACCACGCACACCATGGAATTTAACGGCAGCCCGCGCACAACCCATGCTTTCGACTGGGACGGCGGGTATGTCTGGGGCCTGACCGCCGATATGCTGCGGGAATTTCTCAACTGGTTGGATGACGAACCCTGTGACCGCTTTGAACGGCGCCTACAGAAGCTGGATGACCTGGCCGGGATGCAGGTCAGGCGCGGTTAACCTCTGCCCGGGAGTTAACCAATAACCGCGTTAATATGTTCCCGTAGAGGTCCGCCAGCGTATCCAGATCGTCACTCCGCACGCATTCGTTGACCTTGTGGATGGTGGCGTTCACCGGGCCCAGTTCCACCACCTCGGCGCCGGTGGGCGCTATGAAGCGCCCGTCGGAAGTGCCGCCGTCCGTGGAGACATCCGGCCTGATGCCGCACATGTCCGCAACCGCGTCCTGAACCGCCTCAAGCAGTTCCCCTGACTGCGTCAGGAAGGGTTGGCTGCAGGGGCGCCAGAGCAGGTCGTAGTCCAATCCATGGCTGTCCAGCAGGTCCATGACGGAGTCCTTTAGTCCCTGTTCGGTCCATTCGGTGGAGAAACGCAGGTTGAAGCTGACCTCCACGGACGCCGGTATCACGTTCTCGGCGCCGGTCCCGGCATGGATATTGGAGATCTGGAAGCTGGTGGGGGGATAGTGGGCGTTACCCTCATCCCAGACTCGCCGGCTCAGCTCCACCAGCGCCGGGCCGGCCAGGTGTACGGGATTCCTTGCCAGCGCGGGGTAGGCCGTATGGCCCTGAATACCGGTGACTGTCAGAACGCCTGACAAGGAACCTCGTCGCCCGTTCTTTATTACGTCGCCCAGCCTCTGGCTACTGCAGGGCTCGCCCACCAGGCACCAGTCTATCCCGACGTGTTCCTGTTCCAGGTATTCCACCACTTTTTTCGTACCGTTGACTGCAACGCCTTCCTCATCACTGGTCAACAGCAGGCTGACGGTCCCCACATGCTCCCGGTTGGCTTCGATGAAGCGTTCCAGCGCGATGACCATCGCGGCCACGCTGCCTTTCATGTCGGCCGCGCCGCGGCCGTACAGGTAGCCGTCCCGTTCCCGGGGTTCGAACGGCGGTGATTCCCAGTCTGCCTCCGGTCCCGGCGGCACCACGTCCGTATGGCCCAGGAAAGTGAACACGGGTGCGCCCGTCCCGTGGGTGGCCCACAGGTTGGCGACGTCCGCGCAGGGCAGGTGGGTAACGTTGAAGCCGGCTTTTTTCAACCGGTCGCCAATCAACTGCTGGCAGCCGGCGTCGTCGGGGGTTACCGATGGCCTGGCTATGAGTTCTCTGGTCAGTGCGAGTGTCATGATTCAGGATATAAGGTGTCCTTTCAGGACAATGTATTATACTGGATACCGGGTCAGGCCCGGTATGACGAAACAGCAAAGGGGACAGAATTCAATTCTGTCCCCGGATTTTCGCCCGGCATAATCAAAGAATGAACAGGTAATCGAGTACACGCCAGTCCTTCGCCTCGATCAGCACATGCCAGTTGCCCCTGATTAGCGGCGGCAGGTCTCCATGGTACAGTCCTTGTCCATTTCCTTCCAGCAGCAGTTTTCTGTCATGGCCGCCGCGCGTGGGGTGCAGCAGGTGCAGCGTGATTTGCGCAGGCGGGGAAAACTGCCGGTTGCCCTGCAAAATCACCCTGATTCGTTTGTCGTGATCGGTGGTATGAATGATTGCTCTCAGGTCATATCCCCGTGCAGCGCGGTCCCTGTCCAGGGTGCGGTTTATTTCCAGGCCGCGCTTGTAATAATCATCCACGACCAGTCCGTCGTCCGATTTAACTGCCAGCCAGGTGGTGATGATACCGCCGATAACGGCCAGCAGCGGGAACAGCAGGATCAGCCAGACGTAAGGCTCGCTTATCCATTGCCGTTTGTTTTGTTGATTTGAGGGATTCACATCAATGAACGGGCCCGAGAAACCGTGCAGTCTCGGTGACACTGAAAACGCCGTCTTCCGTGGCCAGTATAAATTCGATTTCACTGGAGCGCGCGCCGAGGTTCATCTCGTCGGCCCGAACCCTGACCGGCACGCTGAGCACCTCGCCCGTTGCCGCATGGAGCGGTGTTTGATCGGTATCCAGGGAGATGCCGCTGATCCCTGTTACGTCCAGGGAATAATGCCGGGATTTGTTATCCATGTTCATAATCTTCAATGTATACACGTTTTCTATCAGGCCCTCCCGGGTCTCCCGGTAGAGTTGATTGCGGTCCCTGATGACGTCAAGGGCAAGCGGCGTCCTGTTTGCCAGGGTGCCCAGCAACATGACAAGCAAGACCAGCAGGATGGCGCCGTATATCATTATCCTGGGCCGTATTACCCGCGTTTTTTTGCCTTCCAGGGCATTCGGTGTCGTGTAACGAATGAGGCCTTTTTCATATCCCATTTTGTCCATTACATCGTCACACACGTCAATGCAGGCGGAGCACCCTATGCATTCGTACTGCAGACCGTCGCGGATATCTATGCCCGTCGGGCAGACCTGAACGCAGAGCGTGCAATTGATGCAATCTCCGAGGCCATGCTGCGCCGGGTTGACTTCACGCCGCCGCGCGCCGCGCGGCTCCCCGCGTTTTTCATCATAGGAGATGATCAAGGTGTCGGCATCGAACATGGCGCTCTGAAAACGCGCATAAGGACACATGTATTTACAGACCTGTTCGCGCATCCATCCGGCATTGCCGTAGGTGGCAAAACTGTAAAACAGCAGCCAGAAACTCTCCCATGGGCCAAGTTGCAGCGTCAGGGTTTTTGCCGCAAGTTCACGCGCCGGGGTGAAATAGGCCACGAAGGTAAATCCGGTCCACAGTGAAAACAGGATCCAGGCCGCATGTTTGGCGGCTTTTATCCTGAGTTTCCTGAAATTGAAAGGAGACCGGTCCAGCCGCATCTGCTGCATCCGGTTTCCTTCGATTGTGCGTTCAATCCATAAAAAAACTTCCGTCCATACGGTCTGGGGGCAGGCATAGCCGCACCACAACCGCCCTGCCAGTGCGGTGAAAAAGAACAGTGACATGGCTGCGATGATCAGCAGCAGCGTCAGCAAGGGAAAGTCCTGGGGCCACAGGGTGAGACCAAATATGTAAAATTTCCGCGCCGGCAAGTCCAGCAGCAGCGCCTGCCTGCCCGACCATTCTACCCAGGGCAGTGCGTAGTATAGTCCCAGCAATCCGAGTACGGCGCTGACCCTGAGCAGGGCAAACGTGCCGTGCACTTGCCGCGGATAAACTTTTTCCCGTTTTTCGTAGAGTGATAATTCTACGGATTGCGTAGACATAACCCGTTCAGGACCGGCCTAATTCCGGGACAGGCTGTAGACATAAGCGGCCAGCAGGTGGGATTTGGCTTCGCCGAGGAACTCCTCGTGGGGCGGCATGACGTTTTCGAAGCCGGCGCTGATGCCCTCAATGATTCGATGTTTCGAAGCGCCGTGCAGCCAGATATCATCCGCCAGGTTCGGTGCGCCGAAGTCGAATTTGCCCGTGCCGTCCTCACCATGGCAGACTGCGCAGTAGGAATCATAAATCGGCTTGCCTCGGGATGCCGCTGCCGGGTCGAACAAACGGTCGCTCATGGACAACACGTGATGGGTTATATCCTCTATGTCCTGGTCGCTGATAATGTCTTTCCAGCCGGGCATGAGACCGCTCCTGCCTTTGAGGATGGTCGTCTTGATGGTTTCGGGACCGCCGCCGTAGAGCCAGTCGTTATCGCGCAGGTTGGGAAACCCCCTGGCGCCCCGGGCGTCGGAACCGTGGCAGGTGCTGCAATAGTTGGAAAACAGCCGCCGGCCGACCTCCACAGCGTCGGGATTGCCGGCCAGGGTTTCCAGGTCTTCATTCAGGTAACGATTGAACAAAGGGCCATAGCTGCTCTCCGCAGCCTGTATTTCTTCCTCGTACTGCCTGATTTGACTCCATCCGAGGATGCCCCCGTACGCGCCCAGGCCGGGATACAGCGCCAGGTAGATGATGCTGAAGATGAGAGTGATGTAAAACAGGTTCAGCCACCAGCGCGGCATCGGGTTGTTGTATTCCCGCAGGTCCCCGTCCCAGACGTGACCCGTGGTGTCCGGTTCGCCATCGGTACCGGTTGTCTTCCCCCGGGTGTACCAGGCGAACAGTATGATCAATGCGACAATGGACGCGCAGGTCACGGCCATGATGAAGATACCCCAGAAAGGACTGGTGAAATCAGCCATCGGTCTCTTCCGGTTCTTCCTCCAGCGGGATGTTGGCGGCGTCCTCGAAGAACTGCTTGCGCTTGCCGCTGAAGGCCCAGATGACAATCGCCACGAATAGCGCCGCAATCACCAGGGTCCAGACTGTCTGAATGGCTGCGATGCTCATTGTCAGCGCCGGGTTTTTACCGCCGTTCCCAGCACCTGCAGGTAGGCGATGAGGGCGTCCATCTCGGTTTTGCCGCGCAGTTCCTCAGGGGCATTCTCCAGTTCCTCGTCGGTATAAGGAGCGCCCATCAGTCGCATCGCTTTCATCCTCGTCCTGATGGCAGCCGGGTCCAGTGGATTGTCCTCCAGCCACGGGTAGCCCGGCATGATGGATTCGGGGACCACGTCCCTGGGGTTGATCATGTGTATCCGGTGCCATTCGTCATTATAACGTCCGCCGACTCGATGCAGGTCGGGGCCGGTCCGTTTTGACCCCCACTGGAAGGGACGGTCGTAAACAAACTCGCCGGCCAGTGAGTAATGGCCGTAGCGTTCCGTTTCCGCGCGAAACGGGCGGATCATCTGCGAATGGCATGTGTAACACCCCTCCTTGACATAAACGTCCCGTCCGGCAAGCTGCAGGGCGGTATAGGGTTTCAGACCGGTTACCGGTTCCGTAGTGGAGTGCATGAAGAACAGCGGGACGATCTGCACCAGGCCGCCGATACTGATTACGACCAGGATCAGTATGATCATGTAACCGATATGGGTTTCTACTTTTTCCTGGGAGATTTTCAAGATACACCTGCCTGGGCCGCCGGTAGTGGAATGGCGGCTTCCACCGGTTTTGCGCCGGCGATGGTTTTCCACAGGTTGTACACCATGACCAGCACGCCCAGCAGGAACAGCGCGCCGCCGAGGAAGCGGATCAGGTAAAACGGATGCATGGCCTGCACCGTTTCGACGAAGTTGTAAGTCAGGGTGCCGTCGTCATTGACCGCCCGCCACATCAACCCCTGCATGATGCCGGCCACCCACATGGAGGTGATGTACAGCACGACACCGATGGTGGAGGTCCAGAAATGCACTTCAATCAGCCTGACACTGTATACCTCCCGGCCGAACAGGCGGGGGATGAGATAATAGATGGCGCCGAACGAGATCATCGCTACCCAGCCCAGGGCGCCCGAATGGACGTGTCCTATGGTCCAGTCCGTATAATGGGACAGGGCGTTCACCGTCTTGATGGACATCATCGGCCCTTCGAACGTGGACATGCCGTAAAAGGATACCGCGATGATCAGGAAACGCAGTATCGGGTCGGTGCGTAACTTGTGCCAGGCGCCCGACAGGGTCATGATGCCGTTGATCATCCCGCCCCAGGATGGCGCCAGCAGAATCACCGACATCAGCATGCCCAGTGTCTGTGTCCATTCCGGCAGGGCGGTGTAATGCAGGTGGTGCGGGCCGGCCCAGATATAGGTAAAGATCAGCGACCAGAAATGCACGATGGACAGCCGGTAGGAATACACCGGACGGTTGGCCTGCTTGGGAATGAAGTAATACATCATCCCGAGAAATCCGGCGGTAAGGAAAAAGCCCACGGCGTTGTGGGCGTACCACCACTGCACCATGGCGTCCTGTACGCCGGCATAGACGGAGTAGGACTTGGTCAGGCTGACCGGAACGGCCAGGCTGTTGAAGACGTGCAGAATGGCAATGGTAATGATGAAAGCGGCATAGAACCAGTTGGCGACGTAAATATGCTTGATCCGGCGGCGCCTGAGGGTGCCGAAAAATACCAGGGCGTAGGCAATCCAGACGATGGCGATCAGGATGTCGATGGGCCATTCCAGTTCGGCGTATTCCTTGGAAGTGGTAATCCCGAGGGGCAGGGTAATGGCCGCCAGCACGATGACCGCCTGCCAGCCCCAGAAGGTGAACGCGGCCAGGCGGTCATTACAGAGCCTGACGTGACAGGTGCGCTGGACGATGTAGTAGGAAGTCGCAAACAGGGCGCTGCCGCCGAAAGCAAAGATCACCGCGTTGGTGTGGAGCGGGCGCAACCGGCCGAAACTCAGCCATGGGACATCGAAATTGAGCGCGGGCCAGACCAGTTGCGCGGCGATCAGGACGCCGACCGCCATACCCACCACGCCCCAGACCACGGTCATGACGGCGAACTGCCGCACTACCTTGTAGTTGTATGTTTCGGCAACCGTCCGTGTGTTCTCTGCGTTCATCTTACTGCTGCGGTGTTATCGGTGGCCTGGATGATGCCTTCATACAGCTTTCGATACTGGTTAAGGACCACGTCGCCGAATAACGGGTCCTCCACCTGGGATATCTTGTCATTGATCATCTGCCATTCGGAATCTTCCAGGGTGGATTTTGCCTTCGGGAAAATGCTGCCTTCCTCCATGTTCATGTGTTTCCACAGCAAATCCGTATACGCCCTGGCATTCTCCAGGATCCTGTCCAGGGGGATTATCGCCCCGTTGATTACTCCGTTGGTCGCGTCTTTCAATGCCTGTCCCGTTGCAGCCAGTTGCTTGTGTTCCCTGTTCAGTATGCGCAATTCCGCCGAGCAGTCCGGGTCCAGCGCGCCAAGGACGTCAAAGACAAGTTCCTCGTGGGGGTGATGGTAGGTATCGGGGTAACTGACCATGTAGTTGGCTATGTCGTACATGCGGACGAAGTCAGGTTCTTCACCCTTCTCCAGCTTGTCCGCTTCTGCGCCCAGCAGACCCAGCAGAACGGCATAGTTCTTGTGATCCTGGTGCAGGGTGTCAAGCAATGCAGCCATCGTTCATGCCATTACGGAACGACAAAAATTATAACAGTCATTGTTACGCGTTTATGACAGTACGAAACATATCTTTCATCCCGGGACCGGATTCGCCGTCCCGTCCCGATATGGAGTATTCTACATGATTATGAACGAACCGCGTAGAAAATGCAGCACGGTGTCCTCACGCTACGGCGCTTATGACGATGAGCGGCTTCAGGAACGCTTTGTACGCAAGGTGGATGCCGTCACCAGGGAGGCGACCCTGCTCGTGGAGGGCATTACCTGCCCGTCCTGCATCCGGAAAATTGAGCAGAACCTGGCAGGGTTGCCCGGTGTGTCCGAATGCGCGATCAACTTTTCCAACCACCAGGCCAGCGTACGCTGGAATGCGGGCAGCGTGCGCATCAGCGAGATACTGGACAACATAGCAGGACTGGGTTACCGGGCATATCCCTGGGAGGGGCAGCGTGAGCACGCGCGGTTTGCCGAACAGCGCCGTTCGGGATTACTGCGCATCGGCCTGGCGGGTGTGCTGGCCATGCAGGTCATGATGATATCCGTCGGCCTCTATGCCGGGCAGCGTTACGGCATCAACGAGGACCTCAGGGACTTCCTGCGCTGGGTTGCCGCCTTGTTGACGCTGCCGGTCCTTATATACTGCGCCCGTCCGTTTTTTACCGGCGCATTTTATGACCTGCGCCGGTTACGGCCGGGCATGGACGTGCCGGTCAGCCTGGGTATCGGCATGGCGTTTGCCGGCAGCGTGTGGGCGGCGTGGACGCAGTCGGAACACATTTATTTTGATTCCGTCGTGATGCTGGTGTTTTTCCTCTCGCTCAGCCGTTACCTGGAATTCATGGCGAGACACAAGGCGAACGGGCAACTTGCGGGCCTGAAAAAAATCATACCGGCTACTGCCGTCAGGCTGGTGGGCAAAGGTCCCGGGCAGGGAAGGGAAACCGTCCCCGTGGCGGACCTGCAACCCGGCGACTGCGTTGCAGTGCGTCCGGGGGAAATCATCCCGGCAGACGGTACGGTAATCCGGGGGCAGTCCGATGTGAACGAGGCACTCATCACCGGGGAAAGCCTGCCGGTAAGCAAGGGACCCGGCGCAAGCCTGACAGGAGGCAGCGCCAATATGACATCGCCCCTTCAGATGCGGGTTGAAAATACAGGAGAGGGGTCCGTGCTGATGAACATTACCGGCATGGCAGAGCAGGCGCAGGCGCATAAATCGCGACTGACGGGTATAGCCGACCGGGTCGCATCCTGGTTCATCCTCTGTGTCCTGGCGCTTGCCGGGCTGGTGGGTCTGTACTGGTGGTATGCCGACCCGGCGTCAGTCCTCCCCGTTACCATTTCGGTGCTGGTCGTGACCTGTCCCTGCGCGTTGGCGCTGGCAATGCCCAGCGCGGTCACTTCCGCCTCTGCGGCCCTGATGAAGCGGGGGATTGCCTGCAAGTCTTCCGATGCGCTGGAACAGGTTGCCGGGGCTGACGAAGTCATTTTCGACAAGACAGGGACCCTGACAACCGGCAACCTGCAACTGGCCGGCGTGACGCCTTGCGCCGGCCTGCATGCCCGGCGCTGTCTGGCCGTTGCCGCAGCCCTGGAAAGGGATTCCGAGCACCCGGTCGGCAGGGCGCTGGTCCGGGCCGGTGACGGAGAAGATATTGCCGTGGACGGACTGTTGAATCATCCCGGCGGCGGCATGGCCGGCAGTGTGGACCAACGCAGGTATTTTATCGGCAGCCGGCGTTTTATAGAGGCGCAGACGGGAAATACGCAAGTTCCCGATACGCCCGGGTCCGGCGCGGCAACCCGGGCGTTCCTGGCAGACGAAGATAACATCTTCGCGGCATTCACCTTTACCGACGAACTCCGTCCCGGAACCGCAGAGTTGATCCGGCATGTCAGGGGCAGCGGCAAACGGCTCATACTGCTGAGCGGAGACCGGCGCAATGCCGTCGCGGACATCGCCGCACGCCTGGAATTTGACGAATTTCATTGCGAACTGGGGCCCGGCGACAAGCTGGCATTCATGGAGCGCAGGACCCGGGCCGGCCATGCCGCGGTAATGCTGGGCGACGGCATCAACGACGTTCCGGTGCTGGCGGCAGCCGCAGTATCCGTTTCCATGAATGACGCTGCGGACCTGGCCAAGGTTCATTCGGATATTGTCATTTTGAACGACAACGTGGAAAATGCCGCTTTTATCGTGCTGCTGGCAAACAGGACCATGAAGATAATCAGACAGAACATAGCGTGGGCGGTCGGGTACAACCTGGTGGCGCTGCCTGCTGCCTGCCTGGGATACCTGGCTCCCTGGATGGCCGCAATCGGCATGTCCCTGAGTTCCCTCGTGGTGGTCTTCAATGCGTTGCGCCTGACCGCAACGGAAATGCCGCCGCGCACGGCATGATATACGGAGCGGGCCGGTGGAAGTCATTTATTTGCTGGTTTTCATATCCCTGGTTCTGGTCCTGGTCATTGCCTGTGTGTTTTTCTGGGCGGTGAAAAGCGGGCAGTACGACGACTTGGAGGGGCCGCGCCACCGGATACTGGCCGATGATGATTCCATTAATGACGACAGACTGAACAATAACGGATAAAACCCGACCATGCACGACCTGCAGCAATTGGCCCTGATCTGGGCCAGTGTTTTCATCGCCTCCTGGCTGGCGGCAAAGACCAAACTTACGCCGGTGCTGTATTTTCTTGCCGCCGGTTGCGTCATGGTCAACCTGGGCTGGTTGCCCGCCCACAGTACGCCGTTCATCGCCGGAATATCCGAAGTGGGCATCATCCTGATCATGTTCGCGCTCGGGTTTGAAGCCAATCCGGGACATTTCGTCACCAGTATGAAACGCAGCTGGGGCATTGCCCTGTTCGGCGCACTGGCGCCGTTCATCGCCGCCTGGTCCTGTGCCCAGTATTTCTGGGGTGATGACAAAATCGCCCTGTTATGCGGGCTGACCATGACCGCGACAGCCGTATCACTGACCATGGTCTCATTGAAGAGTGAGGGACTGCACCTGTCAGCCGCGGCAAACGGGATCATGACTTCGGCAATCATAGACGATATAGCCTCTCTTGCCCTGGTTGCCATCCTGATCCCCATTGCTACCGGGTCGGGTGAGTTATCAGTGACCGGAATAGGGTTGATCATATTCAAGGCGCTGCTTTTTTTCATTCTCATTATTATCATTGCAATCTGGATCATGCCGCACAGCGCCGACAGGGGCCTGCTCAAACGCTATCCCATCCTGGCGCGCTTCGGGATGATCAACCTGCTCGCCATAGATAATGGCAGCAAGGCAACCCTGGGCATTTTACTGGTTGCCATAGCGATCAGCCTGCTCGCCCATCAACTGGGGCTGCACCCGGCCATAGGCGCCTACATGGCGGGACTGATCATCAGGGAGGAGTATTTTCGTTTCGGCAGCAGTGAAAACAGGGACGTCCTGTACCGGGACACGCGCAAGATTATCGATGACGTCGCCTTTTCCTGGATTGGCCCGATATTTTTCGTCAACCTGGGAACGGAACTCGTGTTTGACCCGGTAATATTTGCTTCCATTCTTGATGAAACCCTTATCCTGTTGTGCAGCGTGTTTTTTGCCCAGGTGATCTCGGCCTCCGCCGCGGCGCGCTACACCGGCAATTTCAACTGGCAGGATTCCATGATGATCGGTTTCGGCATGCTGGGACGGGCGGAACTGGCGTTTGTCGTCATGAATATCGCCTACACGCAACACGGTATCTTTACGGAAGAAGTCTTCTACACTCTCATGCTTACCATTTTCTGGCTGAATGTAGCAGTTCCCGTCACCATCAGGTTCTGGCGCCCATACTATTCGGGGGAAAAGCCGCTACCCGTGTTTTTGGGGGTCAGGGACTAGTCCCTGAGTTGTCCGGGAAAACGGCATCCTGCCGGATTCCCGAACGGGTGAACCGCGTGGCGGTTTCGGTGATTACCGGTTCCTCCGCCACAGCCTGTACCTCCTGTACCGGTCAAGCCCAGCAAAATGAAATGGTCACGTAACAAACCTCATCTTGTGGACAGGCATGGACAGTCTAACGCTATCACAGGATGAAAAATGTGGGAAAACTCACATTTTTTACAAAAAAAACCTAATGATTCAGGATTCTGTTCACCCCGGCGGCATGTAACCCATGTCGTTGGGGACAGACACATTCTGTCCCCGGATATTACGGGATGGCGCTACAATTCGTCGGGATGCTCGTTATTATCATAGTTTCCTGTCGTATCACGGACCATATCTTCAAGCTTTATCACGTCGTTGATATACAGGCAGTTTTTTCTTTTCCGGATCAGGCCGGATGATGCAAGTTCCGTCATCTCCCGCGATATCGCTTCGCGGTGGGTGCTGATGCGGTTGGCAAGTTCAACATGTCTGGGCGCCGGTGATATGGTCGCAGTGTTGGGATTGTCCATGTTTTTCCAGGCCAGACGCAATAATTCGGCATGGAGCCTGTCTCTGACGTCAAGGGAACTGAATTCCACAATCCGCCGTGATAACAGCCTGACCAGTTGGGCAAGCCGCATGAATGTCCGGGACATGACTGAAGGATACAACTGCAAAATCCAGAGAAAGTTCTCAACTGACATGGCGGCGAGCGTGGTATTGTCAAGGCTGATGACGTATGCTGACCGGGATTTCTTGTCAATGGCGGAGATTTCACCGAACATTTCCCCTGCAAACAGCTCACCGAAAGATATTTCCTTTCCGGAAGCCGTATAAATGGCGACCCTGACCTTGCCGCTGATGATGAAATAAACATCACTGCCGTTATCGGTATGGGTCGTGATGACATCTCTTTCAGCAAACTGCAAGCCCCGGCATTTATCGGCAATCATTTTCCTGTCGTTGAAGGACAGGTCATAAAATATCTCAACCGCCGATAACACTCCTGCAGATACCTCTATATTTTTTTTTGTCATTATTATCTCCTGTATCATGAATATTCCGTACGGGAAAATATTGCCCTCGGGCTTTTGTAATCCGCCTGTACGGATTTTGCCGGACACGTCTTGACGTGTTCTGGTAGGCCATCCGGTCATTCCTGGCGCTAATGCCGGAACTGACACGAGATGAAAAAAGAATTGATGCTGAATAAAACAGAAATACAATCAAGAATAAAACAACACGCTCCATCCCCGTCCCAGCCTCTCAAGGTCCAATTCAGTCGTCTCCATCTGCAAACTTGTTTCCATCACTTCCATTGGTAATCCGATAATAAAGTGTTCAGTCCTTGCAGTCTGAGCACTATAAATATATGTTTCAAATATCTCTTTAGATTTTTTTCCTGTAATCCCCGGACAGCAGTGCTGACAGATCACTGCTGCTCGTGCCAGAGTTTACCACAGCTTCAATAATCCGTGCACAAGTGTGCTAGGGCAAGGTTCGTTTCACCGCCTCAGCCAAGGTGTCATATTGTTCGATAAGGTTGTTTGCGGCGTTGAATTGCCCCCTGGCCCTGGTTTCACTGTGCTCGCTGTGGCTCGTGAAACGGTTCGGATCCCATGAAAAATAATCTTCGTTCAAGGCGTCGGCACAGAAACGGGCGGCCAGCTCAATATATATCGTCAATGTCGCTGCCGGGATGGCGGACCATTCCTCCGGCGTGAGCAGCGTCCCGGCATGGCAGGCATAAGCCTCAAGCGCTGCCCGGCAATGGGCCATTGAGAAGTATGCATCGGTGGAATCTTCCCCGCACGGGTTGCACCAGGAACGCAGCGCATCGCCCAGCTCCAGGTAGACCGGCATCCTGTTCAGGGTGTCGAAATCAACCATGCAGAGCACTTCACGGTTGTCGCCGGAAAAGATGAAATTGGATATCTTCGGGTCTCCGTGAACCATGCGCGCGCTGACTGGGGGTAATGCGGGAAGTTGCTCCAGGCGCGCCAGGATGGCCTCTCCCAGTGGTTTGACCGCCGCGTATCTTGCGTGGGAGCGCTGCTTTTCCAGGGTGTTTTCAAGGTGCAAGGCATGACGGGGCGTGTCGTGCGTAGCCGGCAGGCCTGTCTGTAAGTCGTAATCAAGTAGCGCCAGCGCCGCATGCACGCGCCCCAGCATGGCGCCTGCCGCCCCCGCCATTTCCGGCTGTTCCAGGCGCTCGTGGGTGTTGCCGCTGATATGGCTGAACAAGCGCCAGACCTGCCCGTCTTCCCGGTAATAAACCCTCCCGCGGCGGTCAGGCAGCAACCTGGGAGTCAACAGTCCGGATTGTTCCAGGTGGCGGGTAACAACATCGATATCCAGGTTTATTTCAGGGGGAAACCGCCTGTTTACCTCCTGCAATATGTAATCCAGTCCATTTTCGCCTGTAACGAGGTAAGTCCTGTTGATCAGCCCGGTATTAACCGGTTGAATATATACGGGGTTGACGGCATACGCCGCAAGCACGTTCCGGATCTGTTGGGGCATAAGCGCGGTCATGACCGGAAAGAATCTCACACCGGTTGAATTCATGCAATTTCGATTTGAGAGGTTGAACGGCGCAGACATTTGCGAATGTCGAATTCTTGTTATAACATAGCGTGCCGGTTATTTCGCGATTTCATAATATTTTAATATCATCGTGTTGTATAATAATTCTTTGTCTGCTTGACACTGGTTGGAACGCACAGAATAATAAGTTGACGCTAATTGGATTAACGAACGGCCAGTCACCTTGAGAAGTGGATTAAGCAGTTAATATGCAAGGATTTTAGAGTGCTCTAGACTATCACCGCGGGGAGGTTATTTCCTTATGGATACAATAAAAATATTAGTAACTTCAGGAAAGTTATTAATGTCCAGTCTAATTGTCGTATTCTGTTCGGCCGCATTCGGCCAGGATCAGATCGACCAGGTTGTGGATGAGGGGGTCGCCCGTAACCAGGATGCGGCGGAGTCTCAGAAACGTATCGATGCGACAGCGGATGATACGGAAAAGCTCGCCTCCAGGTATCGGCGGGAATTGAAAGTCATCGATGGTCTCAAGGTTTACAACGCACTGTTGCAGAAACAGGTTGACGACCAGAACCGGGAAAAACGGACCATTGCCGAATCCATAGATGAAATAGCGGTGGTGGAACGCCAGATTTTCCCGCTCATGCTCCGGATGGCCAATGCCCTGGAACAGTTCGTCGAGCTCGACCGGCCATTTCACCTGGAGGAACGCCGCAAGCGGGTGGAGGACCTGAAAAATTATATCGGTGACGCCGGCATCAGCGCCGCGGAAAAGCTGCGCCTGGTGCTGGAGGCCTATCGCATCGAGACGAGTTACGGCGGTGACCTGGACGAGTACAGCGAAGTGCTGGAAATCAACGGCCAGGAACGGCCTGTGAATGTCCTGCGTTTCGGCCGCCTGGTGCTGGTTTACCAGACCGACGACGGCAAGGAAAACGGTGTCTGGGACCAGGATATGCGGCAATGGGTGCCCCTGGAATCTGCCGAGTATCGCAACTATATCCGCCAGGGGTTGAAAATTGCCAGGAAGCAGCTTCCGCCCGACATTTTCATTCTGCCGGTCAGCGCGGCGCAATAACGGAGGAGACATGGCCATGAAAATTTACCGATATCTAATCGCCATAATCCTGACCGCCGGTTTACAGTCTCCGGCAGTTACCGCCAATGAAGCAGCGTCGCTGGATGCGCTCCTGGATCAGGTGCAGCAGGGCAGAATCGATGAATCCGGGGAGAACCAGGCCAGGGAAGAGGAATTCGATCGCAACAAGGCGAACCAGGGCGCATTGCTGCAGAAGGCCAATAATGAAAGGGCCGCGCTGGAAGCGGTCAGTGAGCGCCTCGAGAAGGAGTTTGAAGCCAACCAGGACGACATAGACATATTGAAGCAGGACCTGCAGGAGGCCCTGGGCTCGCTGAAGGAACTGTTCGGCGTACTGCAGACTGCGGCCGGCGATTCCCGGGCAACGTTTGACGCGTCGTTGACCAACATCGAATACCCCCACCGCGGTGATTTCATGACTGAACTGGCGGAGAAAATGGGTTCGGGAAGCGAACTGGCGTCCCTGGAAGAAATCGAGGAACTCTGGTTTGAAATCCAGCGGGAAATGACCGAGACCGGCAAGGTCAAGCGGTTCAATGCCGGCGTCGTTCTTCCCGATGGGTCGGAAGTGGAAAAAGACATCATCAGGATAGGCGTATTCAACCTGGTTGCGGACGGCAAATACCTGAAATACGACCAGGAAACGCAGACGATTTCCGAACTGCTGCGCCAGCCGGAAGACCGCTTTGTCAGCGGGGCCGAGGATCTGTCCGAGGCTGAGGACGGTTTCATACCGGTCGGCCTGGACCCGACCAAGGGCCAGTTGCTGAGCCAGCTGGTTGACGTGCCGAGCTGGTATGAACGGTCCACCACACAGGGCGGCACGGTAGGCTGGATCATCATCGGCCTGGGCATCTTCGGCATTACCGTTGCGCTGCTCAGGATCCTGTACATGATGTACGTCGGCGCGTCGGTAAACAGCCAGATGCGTAACCTTGCCAGTCCTTCCGGGAGCAACCCCCTGGGTCGGGTATTGCTTGCATACCATGAGAACAGGAACATCGACGTGGAATCCCTGGAGTTGAAGATGGGAGAAGCGGTATTACGGGAAGTGCCCAAGCTGAGCAGGTTGAATACGCTCATCAAGGTGATCTCCGTGGTTGCGCCGTTGCTCGGCCTGCTGGGTACGGTTATCGGCATGATCGTCACGTTCCAGTCGATCACCCTGTTCGGCACCGGCGATCCCAAACTCATGGCCGGCGGCATTTCCCAGGCCCTGATCACCACGATGCTTGGTCTGTGCGTCGCCATACCGACGGTGTTCCTGCACAGTATGATGGCCGGACAAAGCAGGAGGATCATCGAGGTACTGGAAGGCCAGGCAACCGGTTTTGTCGCAGAGGCATCAGAACAGCAGCACAAGGCAGAGTGAAGGCCATAACTGACGGCACATAATGGACATTCTCTATACAATCCTGCGCGGCATCACCTCCATTATCGGGCTCGAACAGGGCTTCATCAACATGTGGGAGGCCATCCGGGACTTCATGGAACTGGGCGGGCCGGTGTTGTATCTTGTCGCTATAGTGCTGGCCATCATGTGGCTGTGTATCGTGGAAAGATTTATTTACTTTTCCATTCAACAACCGCGCCTGTCCGAGGATGCCATCAAGCGCTGGGATGCCCGGCCCGAAAGAATATCCTGGAATGCCCACAAGGTGCGCGAAGCCATGATTTCGAATGTCAGGATACAGGCGAATCAATTCCTGGGAACCGTCAAGGTCTGCGTCGCCCTGTGTCCGCTGGTGGGCCTGCTGGGGACGGTGACGGGCATGGTCACCGTATTCGAGGTAATGGCGCTTCTCGGCACCGGCAACGCCAGGGCCATGGCAGCCGGGGTGTCACAGGCGACGGTGCCGACCATGTCCGGCATGGTTGCGGCGCTGTCCGGGTATTTCATCAGTGTCTGGTTACAGAGCAAGGCTGACTCGGAAGTTGAAAAGCTGAGCGAGCACTTGACCATGGATCATTAATCACAGTATTCTGTGGGGAAGATAAAACATGCGTAGAATCACCAGTGTATCCGCCGACGATGAATCAGAGGTCAATATCACGCCCCTGATCGATATCGTCTTCATCATGCTGATTTTCTTCATCGTGACGGCGACCTTCGTCAAGGAGGCCGGCATTGACGTAAACAAACCTGACGCGCCGACTGCTGAGGTGAAGAAAAAAGCGAACATCCTGATTGCAATCGACGCCAACAACAACATCTGGCTGGACCGCCGGAAAATCGATATCCGCTCCGTCATTCCCAACATCAAACGCCTGCGCTCCGAGAACCCCCAGGGTTCGGTAGTGATACAGGCGGATGAGGAATCCAAGAACAAGATGCTGGTGGAGGTCATGGATGCGGCGCGCCAGGCAGGCGTTGTGAACATCGCGCTGGCGGCCGAGAAATAACCCGGGGTTCTGTCCGGATGCTGTCTCGAAGCTTACTCGTTGGCCGTTACCTGATTGCCGGGGGTTCTGCGCTGATAGTCGTGTTCGGCCTGTTCTGGCTGATGCAATACCTGATCAGCATCGCCGACCGGAGACTGGACGAGGATAACGCGGGCCGTATGCTTGAATTCGTGCGGATCAACCCTGAAGAGGTGGTAAACCGGCGCAAACCGCCGCCGAGAAAGCCCCCGCCCCCGGATCAGCCGCCTCCTGAACCGCCACCGCCCGCAATGGATAACATAACGCCGGAGGCGCAGGCCGTGCAGGTTTCGGCGGCCCCTGTGAATACGAACATCAACCTGGATGCGAGCGGTTTCGGCCTGGCGCCCAGCGATGGCGAGTACCTGCCCATCGTCAAGGTGCAGCCCATCTATCCGAGAAGGGCGCAGTCGCGCGGTATCGAAGGGTACGTGATCGTCGAATTCACCGTTACCAAATCGGGCACAACCAAGGATCTCCACATTGTCGAGGCCGTGCCCCCCGGTATTTTTGACAAGGCCTCACTGGCTGCGGCGGCGAAGTTCAAATACAAGCCCCGCGTCGTTGACGGCCAGCCCATCGAGGTGCCGGGCGTGCAGAACAAGATCACATTTGAGCTGGAAGACTAGTAAAAATTCCGGGGACAGACTTAAGTCTGTCCCCGGCCGGAGTTACGTTTCGCCGGGGTGCATAGAGCCCTGAGCATGAAAGTTTGGAGATTGGCACTAATGAGTATTCGTTATACAACGTTTAAGTCCCTGTTTCTCTGCGGCGCATTGCTGGCCTGCGCGTTCGTGGCTACCCCCGTATTCTTTGCAGTGACTGCGCCGGGCGCAGTCGCGCAGGAATCGGGTTCGGGAGAAAAGCGCAAGACCCGGAAAACGCCTTCCATGAGTGAGAAGGTTTACAATAAACTGACCGAAGCCCAGGAACTTATCGAGGCAAAGAATTACGATGCAGGCCTGGCGGCATTGAGCGACCTGGCGACGGAACCGAAACTGTCGGACTACGAAAAGGCGCAGTTGTACAATTATTTTGCCTACACCTATTTCACCCTGGAGCGGTACGATGACGCCATCGACTCCTATGAAATAGTGCTGCAGCAGCCGGACCTGCCCGAGGCGCTGGAAACCAATTCTTTATATACCCTCGCCCAGCTATATTTCATCATCGAGAATTACCGGAAGGCGGTCGATGTGATCAACAGGTGGTTTACCCTGACGGAGAAACCCACCGAGAATGCCTACATGCTGCTGGGCCAGGGCTACTACCAGTTGGAAGAGTACAAGAACTCGCTGGTGCCGCTGGAGAAGGCTTATGCCATGGTCAAGGGCCGCGGCGATATCCCGAAGGAAAACCTGCTGCTGTTGTTGCGGGTGAACCATTTCAACCTCAATGATTATGAGAACATGCTCAAGCTGCTTAAGGAACTGGTCGTGTACTACCCCAAGCCGGAATACTGGCTGACCATGGCCGGCACCTATTCGGAATTGAAACGTCTGGACAAGCAGATGTCCATCCTGGAGATGCTGTATGAGGCAGGCATGCTGCAGCGGGGCAACCAGCAACTGAACCTGGCCAACCTGTACATGCTGCATGAAGCGCCCTACAAAGCGGCGGTGTTACTGGAGAAGGGCATGGGAGAAGGGAAGATTGAGGAAAATATCAGGAACCTGAGGCTGCTGTCCCAGGCCTGGTTGCAGGCCCAGGAGAATGAGAAATCACTTCCGCCCCTGATAGAGGCTGCCCGGTTGTCCAAGGACGGTGAACTGGATATGCGCATTGCCCAGGCCTACATCAATCTTTACCGGTACGAGGAAGCTGTGGAGGCGCTCAGGACGGCCTTCAAGAAAGGCGGGCTGAAGCGCGCCGACCAGGCCAATATCATGCTGGGCCTGGCCCTGTTCGAAATCCAGAGGTTTGATGCCTCCATCGCCGCTTTTACCGAAGCCCGCAAGGACAAGCGCAGCCGTAAGGCCGCCGACACCTGGCTGGGCTACGTCAACAGCGAGAAAAGCAGAAAGAAACAACTGGAAGAGAGCCTCAAACAACGCCGCAGTTGATATAATCCGCAGATTACGCAGATTTTCGCAGATTATTTTTTGCTTAATTTCATCTGCGTTAATCTGCGTTATCTGCGGATAATCGATCATGAGTGAGACCATGCAGCGCGAGGCTATGGAATACGATGTCGTCATTGTCGGCGGAGGGCCGGCAGGGCTCGCGACAGCCATTCACCTCAAGACACTGGCGCAACAGCAGGACAGGGACATCAGTGTCTGCCTGCTGGAGAAAGGTTCGGAAATAGGCGCCCATATCCTTTCAGGGGCTGTGCTGGAAACGCGCGCCTTGGATGAACTGGTCCCGGACTGGCGACAACGGGGAGCGCCGTTGAATACCCCGGTCGACAGGGACCTCATGTACTTCCTGACAAGCGATAAATCCGCGGTCAGGGTTCCCGCCCCTTTTGTCCCTTCAAGCATGCACAACCGGGGCAACTACATAGTCAGCCTGGGCAACGTTTGCCGCTGGCTGGCGGAGCAGGCTGAGGCGCTGGAGGTCGAGATATATCCCGGTTTTGCGGCGACGGAGGTCCTGGTCGATGCCGAGGGATGTGTCACGGGCGTGGCGACCGGCGACATGGGCATATCCGCTACCGGAGAACGGAAGGATTCCTTTGAGCCCGGCATGGAACTCCACGCACGCTACACGGTTTTTGCCGAGGGCAGCCGGGGTCACCTGGGCCGGCAACTCATTGACAGGTATAAACTTGATGAGGGTTGTGACCCCCAGCATTACGGCCTCGGAATCAAGGAACTGTGGGAGGTTGAACCGGAGAAATTCCAGCCCGGGCTGGTCGTGCATGGTTCAGGCTGGCCGTTGAGCAATGAAGCCTCCGGCGGTTTTTTCCTGTATCACCTGGACCGGAACCAGGTAGTGGTGGGCTTGATAATCGACCTGAATTATTCCAATCCACACATCAGTCCGTTTGATGAATTTCAAAGATTCAAGCACCATCCCGTGATTGCCGCTACCCTGGGCGGTGGCCGGCGCCTGGCGTACGGCGCCCGGTCCATCACCAAGGGAGGATTGAATTCATTGCCGAAAATGTCCATGCCGGGCGCCCTGTTGGTCGGGTGTGACGCGGGCACGCTGAACTTTGCAAAGATCAAGGGGACGCATACCGCCATGAAGTCCGGCATGGTCGCCGCGGAAACGCTGATGCAGGAACTCGAAACGGAAGGCGCCGCAGGTCAGGACCTGCTTGCTTATGGCAAGAACTTTCGCGCTTCCTGGGCCTGGGACGATATTAACCGCTCCCGGAATTTCGGCGCGGCCCTGCACAAATTCGGAATGTACCTTGGGGCAGCGTTTAATTTTGTCGATCAGTCCATATTTTCCGGCAGACTGCCGGTTACCCTGCATGACAGACAGGCTGATAATGAATGTCTGAAGCCGGCTGCGGAGTGCAGGGAAATCAGTTATCCGAAACCGGACGGGGCCCTGAGTTTTGACAAACTGTCCTCGGTATTCATCTCAAATACCAACCATGAAGAAGATCAGCCCTGCCACCTGACACTCAAGGATGAAGACGTTCCGATTGATACTAACCTGAGCCTGTATGCGGCCCCCGAACAACGCTACTGCCCCGCCGGCGTATACGAAATAGTCACCGAAAACGACCAGGCGAGACTGCAGATCAATGCCCAGAACTGCGTGCATTGTAAAACCTGCGATATCAAGGACCCCACCCAGAATATCGTCTGGATAGCCCCGGAAGGTGGCGGAGGGCCGAACTATCCCAATATGTAGCCCCTAACTACTCCCATTCCAGTTCCAGGAAAGCCCTGGAGACGTTGCGTCCATGGTTCTGTTCGTGCAGCAACCATTCGGCTTTTTTTGTTTTACCGACGATTTCTATCACCTCCTCCATGAATGTTCCTTTGCTTATCTCCTTCCTGGTTTCGCGTAACAGCATATTCAGGTAATCGTCCTGCGCGCTTGCCGCTTCCGGCCAGGACAGGGTGACTGTGCCGTGCCCGGGTACGACGTGGTTCGCCTGTTGTGTTTTCAGTGTTTCCATGATCTTCAGCCAGCCCTTCAGGCTGGCGTCGAAGACCGGTATCCTTTCTATAAAAAGCAGGTCGGACAGCCAGAGTGTCCCGGTTTTATGATCATAAATCGACAGGTCGGTATAAGTGTGGCCCGGGGGGTGCGCGCTGAGCGTAATTACCCGGTTGCCGAGGTCAAGGTCCAGCGTATCGGAAACAGTGATGTCTGGACCGATAATCGAAGATTCCGACGGGTTTTCACCCAGGTTGCCGGAAAATTCAGACAGGAAGAAGGAACGGTTCTGCTCCATCTCCAGGACCAGGTTTTCATGCCCCACAAACTCCGGCCCATACTCTGTGAACGCAATATTGCCCAGCACGTGGTCAAAGTGAATATGGGTATTGATAACGTAGCATACAGGCAGGGAGGATTTGCTTTTGATGGCGTTTTTCAGGGCAAGGCCGATGGCCGCGGAGCCTCCCGTGTCTATCACGGCGATGCATTCGTCTCCGATTATGAAGCCTATATTGGCTATATCGTCGTGGTCCGGGTGATCCAGGTCCACGTGCTTGCCCTGGTGGACGTAAATTCCCTCGCTGATGCCGGTCAGGTTGAAAACCTCATCCTGTTCTTCGGAAGCATGGGAGTTGCCGGTCAATGCGGGAAACAGGCATATCACGGAAAAGATCATACTGAACTTCAGGGTGGAGTGGTTGACGGCCATCGGGAATGGTATCCTGTTAATCAATGATGATTGTTCTATACGCTAATGATAAGCAATTTTTTGCTTGTGATCCGGGAAAATATGGACTAACTTTAGACTATGAAACCCCCATAATGAAAACCTGATCCGAAGGAGGACTCTATGTTTGAATATGAGCAGGAGATAGTTGATGCATTACTGAATGAGAACGAAAATTTTAAACGGCTGTATTCAAGACATGGCGAATTGAAGGAGAAAGTCAAGGATGCCAATTCCGGAGTAACTCCCCTCGACGGCTACGCGCTGGATACCCTGAAAAAAGAAAAACTGCACGTCAAGGACCAGATGGCGGCAATGATCAACCGATACCGCCAGGCCCAGGCGAACTGAAACGCCAATGGCATAAATAACCTGTAAAAAAACCCCGTTATTGACGGGGTTTTTTTCAGGGACTCCTACAACACTGCCAGGCGCCCGCCAATCAGCATCAGCATCAGCGCGAGCAGCATGCGCATGAATCTTTCCGGTAACTGGACACCGGCGTGGCTCCCCAGGTAGATGCCGGGGAGTGAACCGATTATCAGGCTGAGCAGCAATTGAAAGTCTACCGAGCCCAGGTGCCAGTGGCCCAGGCCTGCTATCGCGGTAATGGGTACTGCGTGGGCGAGGTCCGTGCCGACAATTCTTATGGTATTAAACCGGGGATAGAGAAAAAACAGGAACGCCGCGCCGAGGGCGCCGGCGCCCACCGACGAGAAAGTCACCAGGATGCCGATAATGAAGCCGGCAACAACGGTCATCGGCGCGCGCAACCTCCTGTGGATAATACGAATGAACTGGAACGGCTCAGTCCTGCCGAGCGACTGTAACTGGCTCTTGAACAGGATAACCAGCGAGGTCAGGATCAGGGCAATACTGAGCATGGAAGTAATCACGGGCTCATAGTTGATGCCCATGCCGGCCAGTCGTTTCATTACCAGGACGGAGAGCAGGGTAGCCGGTATGCTGCCCGCGCACAACAGCCTGACGACTCTCCAGTCAATCGTCTGTTGCCTGTGGTGGGACAGAATTCCCCCTCCCTTGGTTATGGCGGCGTATAACAGGTCGGTTCCCACCGCCACCGCCGGCTTGATGCTGAAAACAAGCACCAGGATCGGCGTCATGAGGGAACCGCCCCCCACGCCGGTAAGCCCGATAATAAAACCGACCACAAAGCCGGCAAAGGTAAAACCAAAGTCCATGAGTACATTACGTCCGGTTAAAAAAAGAGTGATACTGTAAGGCGAATTCTTTATACTTAAAAGTGATAATTTTCGATATTTTTAGAACTGAAAGTTATAAAGACCCGAAGCAAAGAGGCAAACAGGATGAAATTACAGCAACTGCACTATATCCGGGAGGTCGCCCGGCATGGACTCAACGTATCGGCAACTGCCGAGAGCCTGTATACGTCCCAGTCAGGCATCAGCAAGCAGATCCGCATGCTCGAGGACGAACTGGGTCTGAAGATCTTCCAACGGGGCGGCAAACACCTCACAGACATTACGCAGGCAGGCAAAGTGATTATAGCGCTGGCCGGTGAAATCCTGGATCAGGCAGATAAATTAAAGCAGGTGGCGCTGGAATATACGGATGAAAACAAGGGAACGCTTTCTATAGCGACGACACATACCCAGGCGCGCTATGTTCTGCCTTCCGTAATCCGGAGCTTCCGCAGGAAATATCCGGATGTTGTCCTGCACATGCACCAGGGCACGCCGATGCAGATATCGGAACTGGCAGCGAAGGGGACTGTTGAGTTTGCCATTGCCACTGAGGCGCTCGAGTTATTCGATAACCTGGTCATGATGCCCTGTTATCACTGGAATCGCAGTGTTATCGTTCCCCATGACCACCCGCTGGCGCGGCTCGACGAACTGACCCTGGAGGCCGTAGCCGCTTATCCCATAGTGACCTATGTATTCGGATTTACCGGCCGTTCCCAACTGGACCGCGCTTTTAACGATGCCGGCCTGCGGCCGCAGGTCGTGTTTACCGCTACCGATGCCGACGTGATCAAGACTTACGTAAGAACAGGCATGGGTACAGGCATCATCGCGAGCATGGCTTATGATGAGGAACTGGACGCTGACCTGAAGTGTATTGACGCCGGCCACCTGTTTGAGCAGGCCACCACACGTATCGGGTTCCGGCGCGGCATTTTCATGCGTAACTACATGTATGACTTCATTGAATTATTTGCGCCGCACCTGAAGCGCGAAGTGGTGCAACAAGCGGCCCGCACTGATGACAGGAAGGAGTTGGAAAGTTTGTTCGGCTGCCTGGAACTGCCCGTACTCTGATTAGGAGCCAGGGGCCAGATTCCCCGCGTGCAGGCCGCATTCCTTCAAGGTTTCCTCTTCCCACCACCAGCGGCCTTCGCGTTCATGCTGGTTGGGCAATACCGGTCGGGTGCAGGGCTCACAGCCGATACTGGTGTAACCTTTGCCGTGCAGCTCATTGAAGGGCACGTCGTTGGCGCGGATATAACCCCAGACCTGTTTTGACGTCCAGTTCGACAAGGGATTGAACTTGTACAAGGCATGCCCCGGGGTGGAAAATGCCGAATCGGTCTCCATCACGCTTACATTGGCCCTGGTGGGACTCTGGTCCTTTCTCTGGCCGGTGACCCAGGCATCCAGCGTTTGCAGTTTACGCCGCAGGGGAGCGATTTTACGGACTCCGCAGCATTCCTTATGGCCGTCCTTGTAGAAACTGTATAACCCTTTATCCCGTACGAATGCTTCCAGTTGCGCGGCATCCGGAGACAACACTTCAAGTTCGATATTGTAATGCTCCCTGACCTGCTCGAGGAAACGGTAGGTTTCACTGTGCAGACGGCCCGTATCCAGCGAGAAGACCTTGAGGCTGGAAGTTATCCGGCTGGCGATATCGATGAGCACTACATCTTCGGCGCCGCTGAAGGATATGGCTATATTGTCGAAATTACCGTAGGCGAGGCGCAGGATATCGGCCGGTCCCTTGTCCCGGTAGGTTTTTGCATGGGTTTCAACATCAAAAGTTTCTGTTGTCATGGTCTGTTTTCAAATAGTAGGGAACGAAGCAGGATTTTGCTCCGTTCGATGAAAAGGCGGCATTCTAACAGTATTACTTATTCCAATCTATAATAAGTAATGCTATTTATAGATTATTTTAATATAAAGGACAAGTCAGGAATCCGGTCCCGTTTCACCCACTGCATGTCCTCCTCCCTGATCAGTTTGTCCCATAAGGAACCCGGATCATCGGTGAATATGAGGGAAGTGTCCGCCCTGGCCAGGAGCCAGTCGCCGCGCAGCATCTCCCGTTCCAGTTGCCCGGGATACCAGCCGGCATAACCTGCATATAGGCGAATGCGAAACTGCCCGAGTTCCCGGTCGAGAAGACTCCGCACGCCTTGGCGGTCGCTGATTTGAAAGACGTTCCCGACAACGGCATGGAAAGCGCCCAGATCGGCATCCGTCTGCACCAGAAGGCGCAGGCTGTTCAACCTGACCGGGCCGCCCTGGAACAGGTTGAACGGGCCCGGGTCCAGGTCCTTTAATTCAGGAAGGATGTCGTGCGCGGGCTTGTCCAGCGGACGGTTGAGTACCAGGCCCACGGTACCGGTTTCCTCGTATTCCGTGATTAGTAGCACGGTCCCGGCAAAATTGGGGTCGGGCATGGACTTTTTGGCGATAAGGAACACGCCGCGCGCGAGTCGTACCTGTTGCTCCTCTTGTTGGGCGCGCAGGGCCGCGGGATGCGCGCCTGCCGGTGCGGCATACTGTTTGAGATTGCCGCCGGCAATACCCGCGTCCGGCAACATGGCGAGGACCGATAAAATCACCGCCATGTACAGGTAATAGCCACCCGGCAGCTTCCTGGAAGCGAATTTATGATACATTTTGCCGTACCGATAACAATTCAACCCATTATAAGTAACAAAAAGCCATGTACAACACATTAATTCAAGCACATACGCTGAACGGGCGCCTGTCCGATCCGGACTGGGTAATCGTGGACTGCCAGTATGACCTGGCGGACAAGGATGCAGGTTATCAATCCTACCTGGCGGGGCATATTCCCGGCGCCGTTTATGCCGGACTGCACAAGGACCTCAGCGGCAGTCAACCCGTCACCGATTGCGGCAGGCATCCCGTACCGTCCACGGAGGAACTTGAAGAAAAATTCTCTGCATTGGGGATAGAGAACCGCAGCCAGGTGGTGGTTTATGACCGGTCGGGCGGCGCATACGCGGCGCGCCTGTGGTGGTTGTTGCACTATGCGGGTCATGAGCGGGCAGCGGTCCTGGACGGGGGCCTGGACGCCTGGACGCAGGCCGGTTACGGACTGGACGCGAAACAGCCGCAAGCCGTTGCCGGAAATTTCAAGGCCGTGATCAACACCGGGCGCCTGGTCCGTCTGCACGAAATGGAGACCATAGCCCGGCTGATTGACTCACGCGCACCGAAAAGATACAGCGGAGAAACGGAACCGTTGGACCGGGTGGGCGGCCACATTCCCGGAGCGCTCAACCGTTACTGGAAAGACAACCTGGACGAACAGGGAAAGTTTTTACCCTCCGATCGTCTTCGCCCGGCCCTGGGCAGCATGTATGGGGACGTGCAGCCGGAAGACGTCACGTTTTACTGCGGTTCGGGTGTTACCGCATGTCATAACCTGTTGGCGGCTGTTCATGCGGGTTACCCCTTGCCCAGGTTGTACGCCGGTTCATGGAGTGAGTGGTGTTCCGATCCCGCTCGGCCCGTAGCGGTCGGATACGAATCCGGTGGATAGGATAAAGCTGTTAAGTTGCCTGCTGGATAACGAATACCATTCGGGCAACAGGTTGTCGGCCCGCCTGGGTGTGAGCCGGACGGTTATCTGGAAGGGGATCAAGCAACTCCGCGGTTATGGGCTGGAGATTGAATCCAGGCATGGAAAAGGCTATCGCCTGCATGATGAGATTGACCTGCTGGACCGGAATGAAATCCTCGGTGAACTGGGGCAACCTGCAGGCGGATGCCGTATCGAGCTCCTGTCGGGCGCCGAATCAACGAACAAATGTCTCACCGACCTGTTCGGGCAACCTGAACTGCACAAGCGTATTGTGCTGGCCGAATATCAGCATGGGGGCAAGGGGCGGCGCGGCAGGAGCTGGATATCCCCTTTCGCACGGGGGTTGTACCTGTCACTGGGATGGCATTTCGATATGGCCCCGGCCTCGTTGAACGCCTTGTCCCTGGCCTCGGGCGTTGCTGTGGCGCGGACATTGGGTGAGCTGGACCTGTCCGGGCTTTCCCTGAAGTGGCCCAATGACCTGATCCTGGCCGATAAAAAAGTGGGCGGTATCCTGCTGGAGGCGCGCAGTGAGACCGCGGCTTCCTGTGACGTGGTGATCGGCATCGGAATCAACACCCGTCTGGATAAAGCAACGAGAACCGGCCTGGATCAACCCGCCACCGACCTTGCCGGCCATTATCACAGCCTGCCGTCCAGGAGCAGGCTGGCGGGCAGGATCATAGCAGGGCAGTTTTCCATGCTGGAGCGCGTCGCCTCCGGCAGGATGGGGGAATACGTGGCAGAATGGAAAAGTCTTGACTATCTTTCAGGCAGGCAGGCGGAACTGCACATGCCGGGACAGGTTGTGCGCGGTCACGTCAGGGGGGTGGATGATAACGGCCTGTTACTGCTGGAGACCTGCGGCAATATCGAAAAATTCAGTAGCGGTGAAGTTCGTGTAACCCGGGTTTCCCACCAGGTGATGGGACATCCGGGTTGAGGGCAATGAATTGAAGTTACTTGCAGACATCGGCAATACCCGGGTCAAGTGGGCTTGCTCCGACGATAAAACCCTGTTCGGCCACGGCGCGTTTACCTATACACAGGATACGTTTTCCGGACTGCTCCGGCGTAACTGGCGGGAACTGGAACGCCCGGAGCAGGTATGTTTCGCCAGCGTGGCCGGCGTCGGCGTCACTGCGCAAGTGCACGGGTTCGTCCGGTCTGCCTGGAACCTGGAAGCGCGGCAGGCAGCGACCGAAAAGGAACGCGGGGGGTTGCGTAACGCCTATGACGACGTGGCGGCAATGGGTGTGGACCGCTGGCTGGCGATGCTGGCAGCCTGGAGCAGGTACAAAAAACCGCTTTGCGTCATTGACAGCGGCACCGCACTTACGGTCGATATCATCCTGGGAAACGGACAACATGCCGGCGGGTTCATACTGCCCGGCCTGTCTCTCATGGCGGCGGCGCTGGCACGGGAAACCCATGGGATTCGCAGCCACCGGGAACAGGCCCTGGAACTGGAGTACGGCCGTTCCACCGCAGCCTGCATCAGCAACGGTTTTGCCTTCGCACTGGCGGGCCTGCTGGACCGTTGCTTCAGTAAAACCAGGGAAGAGCAGGGCGTCGATCTGCTTTCCCTAATTACCGGTGGAGCAGCGGAACAGACACTGCCCCTGGTGCCCGGCCGGCATATACATGAACCCCATCTTGTGCTGCAGGGCCTGCATATTTGGAGTCAGGGTAAAAATATTCAACAATGAACCGGAAACACTTGATAAACTGGGAGTAATTTGTGACCCCAAATATGAATCAGCAACAATGAGATGGGCAGCTTTAATACTGCTGGCAGGCAACCTGGGATACCTGGGTTGGGAACTGAACCGTGAGACCAGGTCGCTCGTAGCGAACAGTCCGCCGCCCCTGAAGATTCCTGCAGGGACGGAGACTCTGAAAATCATCGATGAAGCTGCCGGACTGCAGGAGTTGAAGCCTGTCTACGGATGGCAGAAACCTGTCAGGGTTATGGTGCCGAATAGCTCAATGCGATCCCGGAAAAAATAACCAGGCCCACCCAGTTGTTGTTGAGAAATGCCTTGAAACACCTGCCCGGCTTCCGGTCATAAATCAGGTATTGCTGGTATATGAAAAGAGTTGTGGTCAACAGCAACGCCGCATGATAGGCCACGCCGAGCCCCGTCTGGCTGCCGATACTGTACAGGGCCGCGATAAACATGACCTGTATGATGCCGATAATGACGCGGTCCGCGTCGTCCAGCAATATGGCAGTTGATTTCAGACCGATGCGTAAATCGTCTTCCCGGTCCGCCATGGCATACATGGTGTCATAGACTAATACCCAGAGCATGTTCGCAGCGAAGATTAGCCAGGCCATTGCCGGAACGCCGCCGGTGGAGGCGGCGAATGCCATGGGAATACCCCAGCTGAATGCAAATCCGAGAAACACCTGCGGCAGGTAGGTATAGCGTTTCATAAAGGGATACAAGACTGTAATACAGACAGCGAAGATCGATAACAATACGGTCAGAAGGTTGGTGGTAAGGACCAGCAGGAAAGCGCACAGCGTCAGAACCGCGATGATGCCGCGGGCCTCTTTTTCCGAAACCCTGCCGGTCGCGACAGGGCGGTTCCTGGTGCGGTCGACGTGGAGGTCGAAATCCCTGTCGACCAGGTCGTTGACGACCACCCCGGCGGACCGGGTAAGGAATACACCCGGGACGAACACCGCCAGCAGGTGCAACGTCGGCATGCCCGCGTTGGCAATCCACAAGGCCCAGAGTGTGGGCCATAACAGCAGTAACCAGCCGATGGGCCTGTCCAGGCGGATCAGCTCCGCATAGTCGGCGGATTTTACCTTTACTGTCTGACAGAGCCGTGTCAGACTTTGCCGAAGTCGATCTTGGTGCTCAGCCATCTCGATACCAGTTTATTCACCCGTTCCGGGCTTTCAGACAGGACAATGTCGGCGGCTTGCCGGACTCTCGGGATAAGGTGTGCATCCCGCACGAAATCGGCGATGTGCAACTCCGGCAAACCCGTTTGCCTTGTCCCCAGAATCTCCCCGGGACCACGCAGTTCCAGGTCGCTCTGTGCAATCGCAAACCCGTCGTTGGTTTCCCGCATCCTGTTCAATCTTATCCGTGCATTATCCGACAGCGGTGTCTGGTAGAGCAAGACACAATCGCTCGCCTGGGAACCCCGGCCGACCCTGCCGCGTAACTGGTGCAACTGGGACAATCCCAGACGCTCGGCATTCTCGATGATCATCAGGCTGGCGTTGGCAACGTCAACACCTACCTCTATCACCGTGGTCGCTACCAGCAGATCTGTCTTGCCGGCTTTGAAATCATCCATCACCATCTCCTTGTCGGAGCTTTTCATCCTGCCATGGATCAGGCCGATGGTTAAGCCGGTCAATTGCCGGGCCAGGTGTTTCTGAATCTCTTCAGCCGCCTGTAACTGCAGCGTGTCCGAGTTTTCTATCAATGTACATACCCAGTAAGCCTGCCGGCCCTGTTTGCAGACTTCATGGATACGTTCGATGACTTCTTCCCGTTTTTCATTTGAGATCACCGTTGTCTTGATGGGACGGCGTCCGGGGGGCAGCTGGTCGATAACGGAAATATCCAGGTCTGCGAACAAGGTCATGGCGAGTGTCCTGGGAATAGGTGTCGCGGTCATAATCAACTGGTGGGGTTGCCGGGTTTTTTCCATGCCTTTTTCCAGCAGCGCGAGCCGCTGGTCGACACCGAAACGGTGCTGCTCGTCGATAATGATCAAGCCGACATTGCCGAATGCAACCTGGTCCTGGAACAACGCGTGGGTTCCGACCGCAACCATTGGCCGGGCAGAACTCAGGCGCGCCAGCACCTCTTCCTTCTCATTGCGCGATTGTTTCCCGGTCAGCAGGGACACCGGGATACCGATAGGCGAGAACCATTGCCTGATATTGAAATAATGCTGGTCCGCAAGGATTTCCGTAGGGGCCATCAGGGCAACCTGGTAGCCGGAACGGATAACCAGCAGGGCGGCGATAGCGGCCACCACGGTCTTGCCGGAACCGACATCGCCCTGGACCAGGCGCAGCATCGGCGCAGGTTTCAGCATGTCCTTGCGGATTTCTGCCAGGACCCGCTTTTGCGCGCCCGTCAGTTGGAACGGCAGGTTATCCAGGAAGGTCCTGATCCTGCCATCAGCATCGCTGCCGATAATGAACGAGGCCCGCGCCCGGACTGTTTTCCTGATCAGGCGCAGGCTCAAGTGGTGCGCCAGCAGTTCTTCGAAAACCAGGCGTTGCTGGGCCGGGTGGTTGCCGTCCGTCAGGCTGTCCAGGTCCGCATCCCGCGGCGGCCTGTGCACGAACCGTAATGCCTGGTCCAGGTTGAAAGCGGAAAACTGTTGCAGGATCCGGTCCGGCAGCAATTCGGCCACACCGGCGTTGTCCCCGGACATCGTTTCCAGCGCCTGCCTGGTCAGGTTGCGCAGCTTGAACTGGGAAACACCCTGGGTTAACGGGTATACGGGTGTCAGCGTCTGCTCCAGGTGGGCGTCTCCGTCTGCGTCCACCCGCCGGTATTCGGGATGAACCATTTCCAGCGCATGGTTGACGCGCCTTATCTGGCCCCAGCAGCGCAGGCACATGCCCTGCTTCAGGCCGGCCTGCTGCGCCCGGGTGAAATGAAAGAACCTGAGAGTTATGGCCCCGGTACCGTCGCTGATGCGGCACAGCAAGCTCCGGCGCCGTCCCGCCGGCGCCTGGATCAATTCAATCGTCCCCTGGCACAGGGCGCTGTCGCCGGACCTCAGACTGCCGATGGGAACAAGCCGGGTCCGGTCGATATACCGGTGGGGGAGGTGAAACAACAGGTCCTGGACCTTGCGGATTCCCAGGTGCTGCAGACGTTCACCGGTGCGCGGGCCGACGCCTTTCAAGGCGCTGACAGGTGCGCCAAGCGTTGGGCTCTGCGTCATCTGCGGATTTATCTTCTGCTGATCCTGGATACGTGACGGATGTTCCTGATCCGTCTGATGATGTTGGCCAGGTGCAACCGGTCGGTAACTTCCACGACGAATTTCAGAGTCGTATAGCGGTCATCCTTGTCGTGCATTTCCACACTGACGATATTGGCGTTACGCGCGGCGATTTCCGTGGCAATCTTGGCCAGAACACCGCGCTGGTTGGTGACTTCCACCCTGATGTTGGTAGGAAAGCTGCCGTCAATCTGCTCTTCCCAGGCAACATCGAGCCATTTATCCGGATGATTTCTGAATTCCGTAACGTTCGGACAGGTCTGGTGATGCACGACAATGCCGCGGCCCGTCGTGACAAACCCCAGAATCGGGTCGCCGGGGATGGGCAGGCAGCACTTGGGAAAGTTGACCACCATACCCTCGGTCCCGCTTATACTCAGCGGCGCATTGTTTTTTCTTGCTCTCTTTCGGGCCGGTACCGGTTTCTCCGTCAGTTGCCTTGCAACCAGGGCGGCAATCCGGTTGCCCAACCCTATTTCCTGCAGTAATTCATTCTGGTCGTCCAGGTTAAATTCCTTCAGCAGTTTGGTCCATTGGGCTGGCTTGATTTCATCATACCCGGAGGAGAATGTTTTAAGTTCCCTGACAAGCAGGCGCTTGCCCAGGGAGCGCGCCTCACTCTTGCGAAGATTTTTCAGGTAGTGCCTGATATTTGCCCTGGCTTTCGCGGTGACGGCAAAATTCAACCAGGCGGGATCCGGTTTTGCCCCGGGCGCGGTAATGACTTCGATAGTCTGCCCCGTGACAAGGTGAGTGCTTAACGGCGCCAGGCGCCGGTCAATTCTGACTCCCACGCAACTGTTGCCTACGTCGGTGTGAATTGCGTAGGCAAAGTCCACTGCCGTTGCGCCCTTTTGCAGTTCGAAGATATCTCCCTTGGGCGTGAACGCATAAACGGATTCAGGGAACAGATCGATTTTGACATGGTCCAGGAAGTCCTGGGGGTTGCCTGCCGTAGTCTGCATTTCCATGACGTGTTGTAACCATTCACGGGCGCGTTTGTGCGCGCCGGTGCGGTCAGATGGCGGAGCCGACTTGTACAACCAGTGAGCTGCAATGCCCACCTCGGCAACGTCGTTCATGTCTTGTGTCCTGATCTGCACTTCCAGGGGCACGCCGTACGGGCCGAACAGGACGGTGTGCAGGGACTGGTATCCGTTTGACTTGGGAATCGCCACATAGTCCTTGAATTTCCCCGGGACCGGGCGGTACAGGTTATGTACGGTGCCGACCACCCGGTAGCAGGTGTCCACTTCATCGACTATGATCCGGAACGCGTAAACATCGTGGACTTCGCTGAAGGACAGGTCCTTTTCCAGCATCTTCCGGTAAATGCCGTACAGGTGTTTTTCCCTGCCGATTACCTTGGCCGGAATCTTCTCCTGTCTCAGCCGGCGTTTGATGGAGTTTCTTATCTTGTCGATTATCTCCTTGCGATGCCCCCTGGCCTTGATGATCTGCTCGTTCAGGATGCGGTAACGCATGGGGTAGAGCGTTGCAAAGCCCAGGTCCTCCAGTTCCAGGCGAATACTGTTTATCCCCAGGCGCTGGGCAATCGGGGCGTAAATCTCCAGGGTCTCCCTGGCGATGCGCCGCCGCTTGGACGGTTCCAGGGAGCCCAGGGTACGCATGTTGTGCAGGCGGTCGGCCAGTTTCACCATGATCACGCGGATATCGTTGCTCATGGCCATCAGCATCTTGCGAAAGTTGTGAGCCTGGGCTTCCGCGTGTGAATCAAATTCAACCTGGGTCAGTTTACTGACGCCGTCAACCAGTTCCGCAACACCTTTGCCGAAGCGGCGCACGATTTCTTTTTTGTCGATAGCGGTATCTTCGATGACGTCGTGCAGGATAGCCGCCGCAAGAGTCTGGTGATCCATATGCATATCACCAAGAATACCGGCCACTTCCAGGGGGTGGCTGATGTAGGGTTCACCACTTTTCCGGTGCTGCCCTTCGTGTGCCGAGGCGCTGAACTCATAGGCGCGGCGTACCTTTTCAACCTCATCGGAGGTGAGGTAGCCACCTATCCTTTTCTCGAGTTCCGAAATAGTCGTCATAACGGAAAGTATAACCCGAGTTGCCGGAAAAAGGGGAAAACCCGCCCGAGCCCATGCAGGGGGCGGCAACGGTTCAGGGTATGGGGGGGAAGGGTCTGCGGTTACCGGTCAGAACGAATCCTCATTCGGCAGCTCTGCCGAGTCTACCGTCTGGAATTCGATATCTTCTATATCAGGCTCAAACCGGGGTTTGCCGAGGCTTTCGATGTTTTCATACGTTACAACTCCCGCCGCGATTTCCCTCAAAGCTATCACCGTGGGCTTGTTCGATTGATCCTCAATAAGGGAATCAACGCCCATCAGCAACTGGCGGGTGCGTTTGCTTGCCAGCAAAACCAGGTCGTAGCGGTTTTCGAGATTTTCCAGACAGTCTTCTACAGTCAGTCTTGCCATTGGGATTCCTGCATTATCTATTTGAATAACATATAAGTTTACCGGCAGTTCCGCCTCATTGCAACAGTTGCCTGAGCGATGATTCATAATAATCCCGGTGCCTGTGGTAGTCATGCCGGGCGCTGAGAATGATGGCAGACAGTTGTTTCAGCGTTCTGTCAAAAAAATGATTGACTACCAGGTAGTCGAATTCTCCATAATGTTCGATCTCGCTCACGGCATCCTGCATGCGGCGCCGGATATTCCGCTCATCATCGCCCCGCCCCTTCAGTCGCTCTTCCAGGGCCGCAAGGGAAGGGGGCAGGATAAAGATATTGACGGTATCCTTGATGATGGAACGCACCTGCTGCGCCCCCTGCCAATCGATCTCCAGGATGATGTCCTTCCCGTCAACCAGTTGCTCCTGTACCCAGGCGTGTGATGTGCCGTAAAGATGATCAAAAACGGTGGCATGTTCCAGGAACCGGTTTTGCTCAAGCAAGGTTTGAAATTCTTCTTCACCGACAAAGAAATAATCCACCCCGTGCTTCTCACCGGTCCGCGGGGGCCGGGTCGTATGGGAAATGGAAACCGCCAGGTCGGGAACGGCATCCACCAGCGCCCGCACAAGGGAACTCTTGCCGGCGCCGGACGGCGCGCAGATGATAAACAGGGTGCCTTTGCATTTAACCTGAGTCTTCGACATGAGTAAAGTATACAATATGCAGGATAGTTAAAGAAACTCTGATTAGATCAGGGCTTCTTTATCACCCGGAGTCGAATGAGATGAGCGATGTTTTGTCTGTTCCGGCAGGCGCCCGTGAAAGCGGTCATTTGGCTGCTTTCATAGCCGCCTTGCCGAAGGCGGAGTTGCACCTGCATATCGAGGGTACGCTGGAACCCGAGTTGATGTTTGCCCTGGCCGAGCGCAACGAGATACGGTTGCCTTATTCCTCGGTTGAGGAGTTACGCGCGGCTTACCGGTTTTCCAACCTGCAGGATTTTCTCGATATATATTATGCCGGCGCCGGCGCGCTGCTTGAGATGCAGGACTTCTATGACCTGACCTGGGCGTACCTGCAACGGGCTTTTACGCAGAATGTGCGTCACGTCGAGATCTTCTTCGATCCGCAGACCCACACCGGGCGCGGGGTTGAATTTGCCACCGTTATCGATGGCATCAACCGGGCCCTGGTTGATGCCGAGGCCAGGCTGGGCATCAGTTCGCGCCTGATCCTGTGTTTCCTGCGCCACCTGGACGAGGCAGACGCCCTGGAAACCCTGGACGCGGCCATGACGTACCGGGACCGTATCGCCGGGGTCGGACTTGATTCATCCGAGCGCGGTAATCCGCCAGGCAAGTTTCGCGAGGTATTCCGGCGCGCCCGGGCTGCGGGTTTTGTGGCAGTGGCGCATGCCGGAGAGGAAGGTCCTGCGGAGTATGTCCGGGAAGCCCTGGACGTACTCGAGGTGGTGCGCATCGACCACGGCAACAACGCGCTGGATGATGCGGGCCTGGTTGCGGAACTGGTGCGCAGGCGCATTCCGCTGACCGTATGCCCGCTCAGCAACGTGAAACTCCGGGTAGTGGACGACATCAGGGATCATCCCTTGAAACGTATGTTGAACCTGGGCTTGTTCGTCACCGTCAACTCCGACGACCCTGCCTATTTCGGCGGCTACGTCAATGAGAACTACATCGCGGCAGCCGAAGCTCTTGGACTTACCCGCGAAGAGTTGGGGCAACTGGCCCGGAATTCCTTCGAAGCCTCCCTGCTCGATGCAGAGGTCAAATCAGCGCTGATGGCGGAAGTGGATGCTGTCATGCAAAGAGAACGATAAGGCTTGCTAAGAATCTGCTAGAATTGTCTGAATAATATGGGTTTTCTCACCACACATGTTCTGGATACGGCGCACGGCGTGCCGGCATCGGGTATGACCATCGAGTTGTTTTCGATTGATGGCGACAATCGTACCCTGGTTAAATCCACCGTCACAAACCGGAATGGCCGTTGCGACAGTCCCCTGCTCGAAGGCGAGGATTTCAGGGTCGGCGTCTGGGAGCTGGTGTTTCACACAGCCGGGTATTTTACGGGCCAGGGGGTTGAGTTGCCCAATCCGCCCTTTCTTGACCGGGTGACATTGCGTTTCGGCATTGCCGCCTCCACCGAGCACTATCACGTGCCCTTGCTGGTGTCGCCCTGGAGCTACAGCACTTACCGCGGTAGTTGACGCCATGCCCGATACAAACGCCAACGGCGCGGAAAACGGGACAATTCGTTTCCTGCTGGACGATACTGTACATGAAGTCGCAAATGTCGCGCCGACGACCACCGTATTGAACCACCTGAGGGACGTCCTGCAACGCACAGGTTCCAAGGAAGGCTGCGCCGAGGGGGATTGCGGGGCCTGCACCGTTGTCGTTGCCGAGCTGGACGGACAACAGGTGCGGTTCCGCTCCGTGAATTCCTGTATCCAGTTCCTGCCGACCCTGAACGGCAAGGCCCTGTACACCGTGGAGAGTCTGAAGAAACTCGGCAGGAACGGACTGCATCCCGTGCAACAGGCCATGGTGGACTGTCACGGTTCCCAGTGCGGCTTCTGTACTCCGGGGTTTGTCATGTCGCTGTTTGCCCTGTACAGGAACAACGCCGAACCGACCCGGGCGGAGATCGATGATGCGCTGTCGGGGAACCTCTGCCGCTGCACCGGTTACCGGCCCATCATCAGCGCCGCGGGCAGGATGTACGACTATGAACGGGACCTGCTCGATGAACATGAGTTGACGCGGCGTCTCGAAGATATCCGTCCCGGTGGTTCACTTGAGTTATCTGATCGGGACAACTCCGGTTTGCAGGCTGCAGGATGCCCCGATAGCACGGCAGGCGGCAGGTTTCATGCCCCCGGGAGTCTCTCCGAACTGGCCGGACTGTTGATACGGTATCCGGACGCCACCATCCTGGCAGGCGGCACCGACGTGGGTTTGTGGGTTACCAAGGCATACCGGGAGCTTCCCGTCATCATCTACCTGGGCCGGGTCGCTGAACTGGACTATGTCGATGAAACCGGAGATTGCCTGGAGATCGGCGCCGCAACAAGTCTTACCGATGCGTTTGCGGCCATGGAAAAGCACTATCCGGAACTGTATGAAATCGTGCGCAGGTTTGGCTCACCACCCATCCGCAATGCCGCAACCCTGTGCGGCAATATCGCCAATGGTTCGCCTATCGGCGATACCATGCCGGCGCTCATCAGCCTGGGCGCCGGCCTGGTATTGCGATGCGGAAGCGCCACGCGCCGGTTACCCCTGGACGAATTTTACCTGGACTACCGTAAAACAGTCCTGCAGCCGTCAGAGTTCGTACAAGCCGTGCGGATTCCATTGCCGCAGGGAAGCGGCAGGCATTTCCGCTCCTACAAGATCGCCAAACGCTACGACCAGGATATCTCATCGGTTTGCGGCGCATACTGGGTGCAGGTCGAGGCGGAAGCGGTTGCCGAAGCGCGCGTCTGCTACGGCGGCATGGCCGCGGTCCCGCAAAGGGCAATCCGTTGCGAAGCCGCATTGCGCGGCCGCCCCTGGAACGAAACAACGATCGAAACGGCGATCGAGGCCCTGTCTGAGGATTATCAACCGTTGACCGACATGCGCGCCTCGGCCGCATACCGCCGGCGCGTGGCAGGTAACCTGCTGAAACGGTTCTACCTGGAAACGACGGGAGTCGAGGCCGGGATATGGGCACGATGACGGAAACAAGGAAACTCCCCGGCGCCGGCGCGGCGCTGCCCCATGAAAGCGCCCACCTGCACGTGAGCGGCGAAGCCGAATACGTGGATGATCAGCCGGAACCCAGGGGGATGCTGTTCGCCGCCATAGGCTGCAGCGAAAAAGCCCATGCCCGCATCAGGCATATCGATTTCTCGGACGTCCGGTCCTCGCCGGGAGTGGTGGAGATCATCACTGCGGAGGATATCCCCGGCGACAACAACCACGGCCCCATACTGGCGGATGATCCTGTATTTGCCGACGGCCTGGTTGAATACGTGGGGCAGTCCGTGTTTGCCGTCCTGGCCGATACGGTGAACAACGCCCGTAAGGCTGCGCGCCGGGCCAGGATTGACTACGAGGAACTGCCGGCCATCCTGGATATAGACAACGCCATGGCGCAGCAATCCTTCGTGATCCCGTCGCAGACCATTGAGCGCGGCCGCCCGGAGCAGGCGATCGCCGGCTCGGCTCACCGGTTACAGGGCCGTTTGCGGACGGGCGGCCAGGATCACTTCTACCTGGAAGGGCAGATCGCCGTTGCGTTCCCGCGGGAGGACGGCGCCATGCTGGTCCACGCCTCCACCCAGCACCCGACCGAGGTACAGCACCTCGTGGCCCACGCCCTGGGTAAGTCCTCCAAGGACGTGGTGGTCGAGTGCCGGCGCATGGGTGGCGGTTTCGGCGGCAAGGAAACTACTCCGGCCCTGTTCGCGGTGATTGCCGCAGTGGCCGCGTACAGGACCGGCAGGCCGGTAAAATTACGTGTCGACCGGGACGACGATATGACCATCACGGGCAAGCGCCATGGTTTTCGCATCGACTACAGTGTCGGTTTTGATGCGCGCGGCATGATTGAGGGCATCGGCCTGGAACTGGCCTCCGATTGCGGGCGTTCGGCTGACCTGTCCGGTCCCATCAACGTGCGCGCCATGTTCCACAGCGACAACTGCTATTTCCTGGAACACGTGCGGATAACGTCCCACCGCTGCAAGACCCACAAGGCGTCCAACGTGGCCTTCCGGGGTTTCGGCGGACCCCAGGGGATGATGGGGATCGAGACCGTCATCGATGAAATTGCCCGTTTCCTGGATAAAGACCCCCTGGACGTGCGCAGAATCAACTTCTACGGAAAGAACGACAGGAACGTGACGCCGTACCGCATGACCGTGGAGGACAACATCATCCATGAACTGGTGGATGAGCTTGAAATGAAGTCCGGTTACCGGGAACGGCGCCGGGAAGTGCAGGCGTACAATGACGGCGGCGGCATCCTCAGGCGAGGGATTGCCCTGACTCCGGTCAAGTTCGGGATTTCATTTACCGCGACGCACTACAACCAGGCCGGCGCCCTGCTGCACGTGTACCGCGACGGCAGTATCATGCTGAACCACGGCGGCACCGAGATGGGGCAGGGGTTGTACACCAAGGTCGCCCAGGTCATTGCCGAGGAGTTCCAGGTCGGCCGGGACCGGATAAAATGCACCGCGGCCAACACCGGGAAGGTGCCGAACACCTCCGCAACCGCCGCCTCGTCCGGCAGTGATCTGAACGGTATGGCGGCCAGGGCGGCTGCCATGGTAATCAGGCAGCGTCTGACCGGGTTTGCCGCGCAACACTATGGCGTGCCGGAGGAGCAGGTGCGTTTTACCCCGGCAGGCGTGCAGGTGGGCGAAGACCTGGTCGATTTTGCCGAGTTGACCGACCGGGCTTACCTGGCGCGTATTTCCCTGTCCGCGACCGGCTTTTACCGCACCCCGAAGATAAATTATGACGCGCAGACATTGACCGGCCGCCCGTTTTTCTATTTCGCCTACGGCGCGGCGGTGACCGAGGTGCTGCTGGATACCCTGACCGGCGAGCACAGGATAGTGCGGGTGGATATCCTGCACGATGCAGGAGAGTCGTTGAACCCGGCTATCGATATGGGACAGGTGGAAGGCGGTTTCCTGCAAGGGGCAGGCTGGCTGACCGGTGAGGAGTTGTGGTGGGACCCTGCCGGCAGGCTCATGACCCATGCTCCGTCCACCTACAAAATCCCGACCGGCGCCGACTGGCCGCAGGAATATAACGTGGAACTGGTCGATTGGGGCAGGAACCGGGAAGAGACGATCTATCGCTCCAAGGCGGTGGGCGAACCGCCCCTGATGCTGGCCATATCGGTATTTCACGCGCTGAAAGACGCCATCGCCTCCGTGCGCGGCGCAGGCTTCAGTCCGGTGTTGCACGCGCCGGCCACTCCCGAGCAGGTATTGAACAGTATTGAAGACCTGTTGCAGCAGGACTCATGTGTGTCGTCACAGAGGGCACAGAGATCACAGAGTGGCTTAACCCAACAGCCGCTATGAACCGCTGTTTTTCGGTGTTGCAGGATGTTGTCACCCGGGGTAATCCGTGCGTGCTGGTGACGGTCGCGCATATTGCCGGGTCTGCCCCGCGGGAACCGGGCGCCCGGATGATTGTGACCGCGACGGAAGTGATGGGCACTATCGGCGGCGGTAACCTCGAGTTTGAAGCCATGCGTATCGCCCGGGAACGCCTGGCTGACGGATCGGATACGGGCGCGCAACGCCATATCGAACTGTTTCCCCTCGGCCCCATGTTGCAGCAGTGCTGCGGCGGCGCGGTGTTCCTGCATTTTGAGGTATTGACGAACGGCCGGTCCGACTGGTTGGACTCAGCCGCCAGGATTGAGCAAAACAATACCCGCGCGTTGCTGGTATGCCGCAGCTCATCCTTGCCATTCTCCGGGGTTGAACAAAGCAACCCCCGCCCGCGGCCGGTGAGCCACGCCTCATCCTCGTCATTCCCGCGCAGGCGGGAATCCAGTAAAACACTTTCCGCTGAAAACGGACATTATCCCGGTAAAATGCTCTTTACCCAAATCGGCGCCACCGGCAGCCTGGGCGATAAACGCCTCGATGAACTTGCCGCGCGCAAGGCGGAAGGGCTCCTGTCCGCTGACGGAGAACCGGGGTCCCTGTTGCATCCCCTGGTCGAAACGCAATCGACCCTGCCGGACACATCGGACGCATTGTTTTTTGAAATGATATCGCCCAGCAGATTCCAGGTCGCGCTGTTCGGCGCGGGTCACGTCGGCAGCGCCCTGGTGAACATCCTGGCCGGCACATCAGACTGCTGCATTACCTGGGTTGACAGCCGCGCCGGGCAGTTTCCTTCGGAGTTGCCGTCTAACGTGGAGGTCCGGCTCACCGATAACCCGGTCGCAGAGGTGGAGGACCTTTCAGGGCAGGCATATTGCCTTGTCATGACCCACGACCACCAGCTTGACCAGGATTTGTGTGAAGCCCTGTTGCGCCGTAATGACTTTGCTTTCCTCGGGCTGATCGGTTCGGCAACCAAACAGCGCCGCTTTTCGCAAAGACTGCGGGAGAAAGGCATAAGCGAACGGCAACTGGAGCGGCTGACCTGTCCCATCGGCATCCCCGGCATCGAATCAAAGGAACCCGGCGTTATCGCCGTTTCCGTTGCCGCACAGTTGCTTGAAATAAAATCCACAGATTTATAGGAACCTCTATTAATTCAGCACAATGATATAATACGGGTCACTGATTTCAACTCACATTTTCCTGTTTGAAGGTGCTGCCATGAAGAAGACCCAAGACCTGTTCGGTTCCTTTTTTGACTTGCAGGACGCCCGTTTGACGAAGCTGAAAGACCCGCTGGCGCAGTTGGGCCAGGTGGTGGACTGGGAATCATTCCGTCCGTTATTGGCACGCATCCGGCCCACCGAACGCAAGAGCAATGCGGGCGCCCCGCGCCGGGACGAGGTGCTGATGTTCAAGGGGCTGGTGATACAGCATTTATACGGCTTGAGCGATGAGCAGTTGGAATACCAGGTTGAGGACCGGCGCAGTTTCCAGCGTTTCATGGGGTTGGACAATGTGCACAGGGCGCCGGATGCGAAGACGTTCTGGGCGTTTCGGGAGCAGTTGGTGCAGCGGGGGTTGATGGATAAGTTGTTTACCCACTTTACCGGGCAGTTGCAGGGCCTGGGGTACCGGGCGCGCAAGGGGCAGTTGGTGGATGCCTCGCTGGTGCCGGCGCCGGTGCAGCGCAACACGCGCGAGGAGAATGCAAAGCTCAAGGCCGGGGAGGTACCGGCCGAGTGGGACGAGGAGCAAGCCAAGCCCAAACGGCGCCAGAAGGACGTGGAGGCGCGCTGGACGAAGAAACACGGCAAGAATCATTACGGGTACAAGAACCACGTGAACGCGGACCATGAGCACAAGCTGATACGCAGCTTTGCGGTGACGCCGGCCAACGTGCATGACTCGCAACTGCTCGATAAGCTGTTGGATGAGGACAATACCAGCAAAGCCATCTGGGCGGACAGCGCGTACCGTTCCAGGGAGCAGGAGGCACGTTTGCGGGAGAAGAACTACCGCAGTCACATTCAGCGCAAGGGCAGCCGCAACCAGCCGTTGACGGACCGGGAGAAGCAGGGCAACCGCAGCAGGGCAAAAATACGGGTGCGGGTGGAGCACGTGTTCGGGGCGCAGTGCGCGACCCGGACCAAGCTGATACGCTGCATCGGGCTCAAGCGCAGTGCCCTGGCCATCGGCATGATGAACCTGGTGTATAACATGCGACGATTGTGTTACCTGCAAGGGGTCAGTGCGCCTGCTTGACGGAGAACGGGCAGAAAACGGTGTCAGAACGACCCCTGAGGGTCATAAAACGGCGCGATGAGGGCGCTGGCGAGATGATTGAAGGCCCTGATCACCTTACCACATATAAATATATTGAAAAAGAACCTGATCAGACCTGAAATGGTCTATTTATAGAGGTTCCCTTATATTAATCCGCAGATGACGCAGATTAGCGCAGATGTTTTGTTTCATCACGTGAAATCAGATATTTCATGCCTCTACGAATCATCTATCATATCTGCGTTCATCTGCGTCATCTGCGGATAGATTAATAATGGAAGCGTACATCCTCGAATGGCTGAACCTGTTGCTGCGCTGGGCGCACCTGATCGTCGGTATCGCCTGGATCGGCTCCTCGTTTTATTTCGTCTGGCTGGATTTGAATCTCAACGTCCCGCCCCGGGACCCGGAAGACGAGGGCGTGGCCGGCGACCTCTGGGCGGTGCACGGCGGCGGCTTCTATCATGCGCAAAAGTACAAGGTCGCTCCCGGCGAGTTGCCCGAACCCCTGCACTGGTTCAAGTGGGAAGCATACACCACCTGGTTGACCGGGTTTGCCCTGCTGGTGCTGATGTATTACGTCAATGCCGACATCTACCTGGTCGATAAAGCTGTTGCCGACATAACGGGAGCCATGGCTGTCTGGATCAGTCTGGGTTTCATACTGGCATCCTGGATTATCTACGACCTTTTATGCAGGACCGGGTGGAATAACGTCTGGATTGGGCTGGCCGGGTTCCTGTTCCTGGTTGCCGCGATTTATTTCATTTCGCACCTGTTCAGCGGACGCGGCGCTTATATCCAGATCGGTTCCATGCTGGGCACCATCATGGTCGCCAATGTATTGATGGTCATCATCCCGGGCCAGCGTGAACTGGTGCAGGCAAAGCAGCGCGGTGAAGAGCCGGATCCGTTGCCGGGGATCAGGGCCAACCAGCGTTCGGTGCATAACAATTATCTCACGCTGCCGGTGCTGTTCGTCATGCTCAGTCCCCACTATCCCATGACCTACGGCCATGAATACGGCTGGCTGCTGCTTATCGCCATCTTCAGCGCAGGCGTGCTGATCCGGCATTTCTTCAACCTGCGTAACCGCGGAAAGCCCACACCCGTCCTGATTGTTATCGCCGTGCTTATCCTCATCCTGGCTGCGTTCGTTGCCGCCCCGAAATCCAGGGCCGTCCCTGACAGGGAAGCGGCAACCTCCTCTGTGCAACCCGTCGAACCTGTTTCGTTCTCACAACTGCAACACGTGATCGTACAGCGCTGCAATATTTGTCATTCCGCAGAACCGGACCACCCCACCGCTCCGGTAGCCCCCAACGGCGTGATGTTCGATACCCCTGAACAAATCCGGCAATGGGCGCAACGCATTCATGACAGGACCGTCGCAAACAGGACCATGCCCCTGGCGAACCTGACGCAGATGACGGATGAAGAGCGGCGATTGGTTGACCGGTGGTATATGGCGGGCGCCGAAATAGAGTAGAAAGCCCGCGGGATGTGCGCCAGGGGAGACATTCATGGAACTGGAGGGGAACTCTGGTATCGTGGGAGAATATCCAGGAAACAGGTAGTTGAAATAGTAGGGTAAAATACCCTCTTTACATAAGGTAAGTTGCAATGTCGTGGGACAGCAATAGCATTTTACGGCAACTTGAACTTGGTGAAGACAGCCGGGTAGAGTTCAAGGAAGCCCGATTCATCGAAAACCGCGTGCAGGCGCCTCATCGCAATGCTGTTGCTGATGAGTTGGCCGCATTCGGCAACACGATCGGCGGTACATTGATTTTCAGTGTATCCGACTCTGGTGAGGTACGTTCGATGAACCGGCAACAGATGGATGCGTTAGAAGCTTTTGTTACCGAGATTTGTGCGGACAGTATCCGGCCTTCGCTGGCATTTGTCACCCAACGGCTGCATTTACCTGATGAATCGACTGTGCTGGTCATAGAAGTCGAACAGAGTGCCTTGGTTCACAAGAGTCCGGGGGGGTATTTTTCCAGGCAAGGCAGTTCCAAACGTGAATTTTCGTCCCAGGCGCTGCAACGTCTGTTCCAACAGAGGGGCCGTTCCGGTTTGCTTGGTCCTGACGAGACAATCGTCGCGGAAACCGGGCAGAAAACGTTTGATGTGAGCCTGGTTGACCGCTTTTTGAGTTCGCGAGCCATCGAGACCGATATAGTACAGCTCATAAAGTTGGGATTAATGCGGGAGGACGATAATGGAATCCTGCGTGCAACGGTCGCCGGAGTTTTACTTTGTTGTGAGCACCCGGAAAAATACATACGAGGCGCCGTAATCGAAGCTGTTTGTTATCGCGGTACTGTACTGGGCAGAGCAAGCCAGCATGATGCAGCGACTATCACCGGCCCGTTGGACCAGCAGATACGTAATGCTGTGAACTTCGTCAGGCTTAACACGCGGGTTGCGGCGCGCAAAGATCCCGGACGTATAGAGACACCTCAATTCAGTCCTCGGGCGGTATTTGAGGCGGTAGTCAATGCAGTTGTGCATCGTGACTACTCGATACATAACGAAAAGATACGCCTTTTCATCTTCGATGATCGGATCGAGATGTACTCGCCGGGCGCCTTGCCCAATACGTTGCCTATAGAAGCTATGCGCAACCGGCAAGCGACTCGTAACGAAACCCTTGCTTCAAGCCTGCGTATGCTTGCAGTGGGGGATATCGCCGGCGCCGGCGACAGGCAGTATTTCCTTGAGCAACGTGGTGAAGGCGTTCCGATTATTTTCGAACAGACTCGGGAATTGACCGGTCGTGATCCGGAATACAAACTGAACGGTGTTGCGGAACTATGTTTGACTATACCCTCTGCTAATCCACCGGTAGAGGGCATCGAAGGAGAAGTATCGATAACCAGTTCGGGAAAACCTGTTGCGGGCGCAAAAGTCGTAACTCTCTATCCCAACAAGACCTGGATGGAAGGAGAAACCGATACGTTCGGACGGGTTTCCTTAGGATTTCATTCACAGCTACCCATCACTGTCTTCTGTGCGGCTACAGGACATGGCGCCGGTGTTGTACATGATTGGCATCCACCAGATCCTCTCACTGTAGAACTCGGACCACTTCCGCAGGGTGGTTCCGAGATATTCCCGGAGGAGACCGGTCATTTGCCCAATTTAACCGGCAGGCTTAACCCAATTCTCGACAACCTCGACCGCATGTATCTCTACGCTACCAACATTGCGATAAATGAAGGAGAACAGCAACCGGTGCACTTCAAACTGAAACAGCCCTTGCGTCTCACCGATATAAACGGATTTGAGTGGAACGTGCGGTTTATTGAATTTATTGGAAAATCGGCGCTGTTGGAATACCGGCCGCCAGGCCCCGGAAGGGCAGATGGCTGATGAAGATTGATACCTGTCAGAGCGTTTGGGATGCAATCGCCGACGGTCCCGAAGAAGCTGCCAATCTTAACATTCGTTCCCGATTGATGGATATTCTGGCGTCTTATATACGTAGCGAGGAAATCACGCAAAAAGAAGCCGCCCGAAGGTTTGGCGTACCGCGCTCCCGGGTCAGTGAACTGGTTAACGATAAGATTAGTAAATTCACCATCGACAAGTTGGTGAATATGGCCGCAAGGGTCGGACTTTCTCCGCTTAGTATTGACTGTGACCTGTCTCAAGGTTCAAACAGTAATAAATCTGAGATGCGTCATAGATAAGACATGGAGCGGAATCGTGCTATTTCTTGAGCATCACGGCTGGTTCCTGTAATTCTTCCCAAAACATGGAATCGCAGATTGACGCATGGATAAGATAAAGAAACTGGCTGACTATCTGGAAAGGAATAAGGTAGATGCAATCCTGTTTGCGGAAGAGAAAATACAGGACAGCCAAGTAAATTGTAAGGGTGTCCTGTAAAAAATGACGATTATTGAATCAGCGTTCGTATGACTCCCGGCGGGAGGATTCGGACAGGGGGATCAGGTATTTCTCCGGGTTGTTGAGTATCTTCGCGCGGGCTGCCTGCAGTGTGGCTTCGCCGGCATAGCTGACGGATGAACGCAGGTGGCCGCGGATGCGGTGCAGGATGTCATTGACGCTGCCTTTGTAGGGTACCTGTATTTCCTGGCCTTCGGGTGGAGTGTCCAGGGCGCTGTCGGCGGCCTCGACGTTCTCCGGGTCGTAGAGTGATTCCAGCACCGCTTCCGGTGAGGTCATGCCGCGGTAAATCTTCTTTTTGGTATGGGTGACAGGGTCTTCGATGACCCTGCCGGGGGCTTCGTCGGTGCCGGACAGGGCGCTGCCCAGCATGACCGTCGTAGCGCCGCATACCAGCGCCAGGAAGATATCCTTGTCCGTTTTGATGCCGCCGTCGGCCATGATGGGGATTGAGTCGTCCAGCGCCTCCCAGGTTTCACGGATCGCCTGCAACTGCGGCACGCCGGCCGCGGTTTCCAGCCGGGTACGGCAACCGCGTCCCGGTCCTACACCCACCTTGACCGCGTCCGCGCCGATGTCCCGCATGAAGCGCGCGCCTTCAGCGGTGGCTACGTTGCCGCATACCAGGGGCACGTCGCCGAAGCGCCCGCGGAATTTACTGACGGCCTCTTCCATCACCATGGAATGACCGTGGGCGATGTCGATGAACAGGCAATCAACCCCGGCTTCCAGCAACGCTGCCGAACGGTCCAGGTAGTCGCCCCGCGCGCCGATGGCTGCGGCCACCAGCAGGTGGCCGTTGTCATCCTTGCTGGAGTAGGGGCGTTCCCGCAGGGAAAAGATGTCGCGCCGGGTGATCAACCCGTGTATGTGCCTCTCGTTATCGACCAGCGGCAGGCGCTCGATGCGATGTTCGAACAGGATGCTCGAGGCCTGCTCGATGGAAATCCCGGGTTTGTCGACAACCAGCCGGTCGAAAGGAGTCATGAATCGCTCTACCGGCTGGTCATCGTGATCACTGTTCCAGGGCATATCCCGTTGCGACAGCAGGCCGGCCAGGATGTTGCTGCCCGGTTCCGTCTCGATCAGGATGCCGGTAATCGAATGGTTATGGGCGAAATTCCTGGCCTGCTGAATGGTGACGCCCAGCGGCAGGCACAAGGGCTGGTTGATGACTGCGCTCTGGCTGCGTTTTATCTGCGCCACCTTGCGCGCCTGCCTCTCGATGGTCATGGCGCGGTGGATCACGCCTATGCCGCCTTCCATCGCCATGGCCCTGGCCATATCCGCGCCGGTTACGCTGTCCATATTGGACGAGACGATGGGCAGTTCCAGGGAGATGCCATCGGTCAGGACAGAAGCCAGGCTGATGTCCCGGCGCGAACCCGTTATCCCTTTTTGCGGGCGGAACAGGAAGTCGTCGAAAGTCTTTCCGACCCAGAAAGCAGTGTTTTCGGTTGTCATGAAGAGATCAGGAGATTGAATGGCGCGGTTATGGTGATTTGATGCATTTTCGGAAAAACGGCAGACAATTTATCAAGTTACGCAGGGATGTTCAAGAGCAGTGGAATGCAGGCGCGGAATGTAACACAGGCTTGTCCGGTGTATCCCCTTCGTCATTCCTGCTTCCGCAGGAACGACACAACGTTTACCGGGGGTTAAAAACAGCAAGCAGTTCGCCGACTTCCCTGCGGTTGTTTCCGTCTCTGCTGATGTTTCTCCTGACCTTGAACCGGGAAATCCGCGCGCCCCGGGCCATGTATAAATCCTGTATCTCTACGGTATCGTGGTTTGAAATGACAACCTGTACCCGGTTATCCGCCAGTTCGCAGGCGATGTTCGCCAGCCGCACATGGTCATCCCAGGTGAAACCGCCCGTGTGGTAATCGGTGAAATGCGCGGTATCCGACAAGGGGACATACGGCGGGTCGCAATACACTGCATCGCCGGGTTGAGCGACTGCCATGGTCGCGTCGAAAGGGTCCTGCTGCAGCAGGGTGACCTTGCCGGCGCGCCGGACGAATGCCAGCATTTCTTTTTCCGGGAAGTAGGGTCTGACATAGCGTCCGAACGGTGTATTGAACCCGCCCTTGGAGTTGTAGCGGCATAAACCGTTGTAACCATGCCTGTTGAGGTACAGGAACAGCGCCGATTTCCTTCGGGCGTTACGGGTTTTGTTAAATTCCTTACGATAGGCATAATAGTACTCACGGCTATTAGTCCTGTCGATAAAGAACCTGCTGCAATAGCTGATGAAACTGGTTCCTTCTTCAAGTAGCCGGCTGTACAGACCAATCAGGTCCGGGTTGGCGTCCGCGAGCAGGTATGCATCGTAGTCGGCATTGAGAAACACCGCGCCCGACCCGACAAACGGTTCTATCAGCCGGTTCGCCGGCCGCAGGACTCCGCGTATCCTGCCAAGAAGCCGGTATTTCCCTCCCGGCCACTTCAAAAACGGTCTTATGTCTGGTTGTTCTCTGATTTTTCTTCTTCCGGTGCGCGCGCCCTGATGCTTAATGCGTGGATTTCTTCCGGCATCATGTCGCTCACCGCCTGGTACACCAGGCGGTGACGTTCAATGGTCGAGTGACCCTGAAAGCGGGAACTGACGATGCGGACGGTATAGTGGCCGGCCCCGCCCGCGGCGCCGGCATGCCCGGCATGCAGGTGGGAGTCATCGATGATTTCCAGGTGTTCAGGCGCCAGGGCCTGCTGCAGTTTCGACCTGATGGTCTCGATTCTGTTCACGTCAATCCTCGCCGGACCGGGGTTGCTCGATGGCGTAACGGGACAGGAACATGACCAGGCCGGCCAGGTAAACGATATTCAACACCAGGAAACCAAGCAGCTTGAACGTGGCCCATGCCTCGGTGCTGAAATTCCAGGCGACAAATAAATTGATAAAACCGCAAAGCAGGAAGAAGGCCACAAAGGATAAATTGGCCTGGCGCCAGACGGTCTGCGGCGCATTGAACACCTGTCCCATCAGCCGCTCCGTCAGGTTGCGTCTGCCGATGTAATCGCTTACCAGGAACGCAAGGGAGAAAATCCAGAATACCGCGGTAGGTTTCCACTTGATAAATCGCTCATCCCTCAGCATCAGGGTTGCGCTGCCCAGCACGAGTACCACCAGGAAAATGACGACGTATTGTTTTTCTATTTTCCTGGTAATCAACCAGCCCAGAAAAATCTGCAAAAACGATGTTGCAATCAGGACTTTAGTCGCAAGGTAGATTCCTTCCTGCCTGTTTTCGGGAATGAAAAGGGCAACCAGGAAGGCCAGTCCGGGCAAAAAGTCCAGGAAAAATTTCATATTATCGATATCATAGCCGATGTATGGCGCAGTATTTTAAAATCCACCCGGACAATCCACAAGTGCGTTTGTTGAACCAGGCTGCGCTGATCCTGCAGCAGGGCGGCGTGATAGCCTACCCCACCGACTCGTGTTATGCCCTGGGCTGTTTGCCGGATAAAAAAAGTGCTTTCGAAAGAATACTCTCCATACGCCGGTTGAACCAGAAACACAATTTTACATTATTGTGCTCATCAATGACTGTCGTGGGCTCCCTGGCAAGGACGGACAATACCGCGTTCCGGTTGATGAAACGCCTGACGCCCGGGCCGTACACGTTTTTGTTACGGGCGTCGCACCATGTGCCCCGTTATATCCAGCACCCGAAAAAAAAGACGATAGGGTTGAGGATCCCGGCGCATGATACATTGCTGGCATTGCTGGAAATAGTCAGGGAACCGCTGTTGAGTACCAGCCTGATACTGCCGCAGGGTACCGCTCCCGAAACCGATCCTGAACAGATCTGCGCCGTGCTGGGCCGTGAGGTCGACCTGGTGATCGACGCCGGTCCCTGCGGAACGGAGTTGACCACGGTCATCGACCTGACTTCGGATGCCGTAGAAGTCGTTCGGCAGGGCCTTGGTCGTATTAAAAATAATTATCTGCGATAATCTGCGGATAAATAACATATAAAGGGGATACTATTGGCGACTTCAGCGAACCAGCGGGTGATGTCCGGTATGAGGCCGACCGGCGCCCTGCACCTGGGTCATTACCACGGCGTATTGAAAAACTGGGTCAGACTGCAGAACGAATACGAATGCTTTTTCAGCGTGGTCGACTGGCATGCCCTGACCACGGAGTACGAAACGCCTGACATGGTCGAGAATAACGTCTGGGAGATGATCATCGACTGGCTGGCCGTGGGCATCAATCCCGGTGCGGCGAAACTGTATATACAATCACGCATCCCCGAACACGCGGAACTGCACCTGTTGTTGTCCATGATTACCCCGCAAAGCTGGCTGGAGCGAGTCCCTTCCTATAAGGAACAACAGGAACGGCTGCATGACAAGGACCTGACCACTTACGGTTTCCTGGGTTATCCGCTGTTGCAGACTGCCGATATCATCATATTCAAGGCAAGCTACGTACCTGTCGGCGAAGACCAGGTTGCCCACGTTGAGATGGCGCGCGAGGTGGCGCGTCGTTTCAATTACCTGTACGGGCGCGATCCCGGGTTTGAAAAAAAGGCCGAGAAGGCAGCCAGAAAGATGGGTAAAAAGAATAATAAGCTCTATTTCGACCTGCTGAAAAAATACCAGGAGCAAGGCAACGTGCAGGCATTGGAAAAAGCCAGGGCGCTGGTGGAAGCACAGCAGAATATCAGCATCAGCGACCGCGAGCGCCTGGTCGGATACCTTGAAGGCGGCGGCCGGATGATTTTCCCGGAGCCCCGGGCGCTGCTGACCGAATCTCCGAAAATGCCCGGTACGGACGGGCAGAAAATGTCCAAGTCCTACAACAACACCATCTCACTGCGGGAAAAACCCGGCACTGTTGAAGGCAAGGTGAGGACCATGCCTACCGACCCGGCCCGGATCAGGCGCAATGACCCGGGCGACCCGGAAAAATGCCCTGTGTGGGACTTGCACAAGGTTTACTCGGACAAGGATGTCAGGAGCTGGGTAGAGGAAGGCTGCCGCAGTGCCGGCATAGGATGCCTGGATTGTAAAAAACCCCTGATAGACTCCATTCTCAAGGAGCAGACGGAGATCAGGGAGCGGGCCGACGAATATATCAATGATCCGGAAACAGTGCGCGCGATTATCAACGAAGGTTGCGAAACGGCGCGGGATATTGCCCGGGAAACCCTGAACGAGGTGCGCGAAGCCATGGGGCTGGATTATGGCTGAGTACCCTTTCCAGTTAATATTGACATGTTCAGAGCCACACAGCGACGTCAAGACAAGGCGCAGCCCGCCGGGAATGGCGAGTCCTTGCCAAGGGCTGCAACGCCGTATTGGCGTCGCTGTGTGGCTCCCTGCGGGCGGGTCGGGAAGCGGTCGCCCGCGGCGTTGCGCCGCTTGGCAAGGGCGCGCCATTCCCTGCGCGGCGCGCCTTGCGCTCAACCGCTTCCCGGCCCGCTGAACATGTCAATATTAACTGGAAAGGGTACCGAGCCACAGGGCAGTGTCCTGCAGGAGGAAATGCCGTTTGCCATAGTGCAGGGCGTTCCCCTGAGCGAGGTCCCCAAGGACCTTTATATCCCGCCTGACGCGCTGGAGGTGTTCCTGGAGGCCTTTTCCGGTCCCCTCGACCTGTTGTTGTACCTCATCAAGCGCCAGAACCTGGACATCCTCAACATACCCATCGCCAGGGTCACCGAACAATACATGACTTACATTGAATTGATGGAGGTATTGCAGCTGGAGCTGGCCGGGGAGTACCTGGTCATGGCAGCCATGCTGGCGGAGATAAAATCCAGAATGCTGCTGCCGCGCCCTGAGCAGGACGAGGATGAGGAAGACCCGCGTGCAGAACTGGTGCGGCGGCTGCAGGAATACGAAATATTCAAACAGGCGGCGCAGGACATCGATGACCTGCCGCGGCTCGGCCGCGACTGTTTTGCGGCGATCATAGATTTCCCCGATAAACATGTTCACTCAACGCCGCCCGAAGTGTCGCTGGATACAATCCTGCAGTCGTTCGGCGAGGTATTGCGGCGCGCCGAGGTATATTCCCATCACCACATCCAGCGCGAACCCCTGTCAGTCAGGGAACGCATGGTATCCATACTGGACCGGGTCAACGCCGACGAGTTTACCCGCTTCAGTGACCTGTTCGTCGTGGAAGAAGGCAGGGCAGGCGTTATCGTGGTTTTTCTGGCATTGCTGGAACTTGCCAGGGAAACCCTTGTTGAAATCGTGCAGAATGAAACCAATGGTCCGATCCATATCAAGGCAGTCACATGAACTCTGTTGAACTCAAGAAAATTATCGAGGCTGCGCTAATGGCGCTGAACAGTCCGCTGAGTGTCACGGACATGATGTCCATGTTCGGGGAAGAGCCGGACAAGCCCGACCGCAGGGCCGTCAGGAAGGCGCTGGATGAATTGCAGCAGGACTACGCCGACCGCGGCGTGGAACTGAAAGAGGTTGCCAGCGGATTCCGCTTCCAGGTCCGTCCGGAACTGGCCGAGTGGATTAACCGGCTGTTCCGGGAGAGGCCCCAGCGCTATTCCCAGGCGCTCCTGGAAACCCTGGCAATTATCGCCTACCGGCAACCGGTCACCCGGGGCGAGATCGAGGATATCCGCGGCGTAAGCCTCAGTACCGGTATTATTCGCACGCTGTTTGAGCGTGAATGGATAAAAGTGGTGGGCCACCGGGACGTGCCGGGGCACCCTGAATTGCTGGCGACCACCTACCAGTTCCTGGATTATTTCAACCTGAAGGAACTGGCCGAACTGCCGACCCTGGGCGATATCAGGGATTTCGGCCAGATTGAACCCGACCTGTTCGACAGCGCGGGGCAGGCTGCGGACGGAGATGCGGCTGAGGACGTCTTCGAGGACAATAACGTTATTCCATTTTCCAATCAGCCTGATACTCTTTCCAGGTGATATTGCTGTGTTCAGAGCCACACAGCAGCGCCAATACGGCGTTGCAGCCCTTGGCAAGGACTCGCCATTCCCGGCGGGCTGCGCCTTGTCTTGACGCCGCTGTGTGGCTCTGAACACAGCAATATCACCTGGAAAGAGTATAAGTGGCTGATAGAATCCAGAAAATCCTTGCGGATTCAGGGCTGGGATCGCGCCGGCATATCGACCGGTTGATCAAGGCCGGCCGCGTGCGCGTCAACGACAAGGTTGCGCAACCGGGGGACAGGCTCAATCCCCATGACCGGGTGAGTATCGACCGGCGCCGGGTCAAGCTGGGCTCCATGCCGGTAGGCGCAACCGGGGCAAGGCCGAAGGTGCTGGCCTACTACAAGCCCCAGGGTGAAATATGCACGTCGGCGGACCCGCAGGGGCGCCGCACGGTCTTTGCCGGGCTGCCTAAGTTGAAGCGGGGGCGCTGGATCAGCATCGGCCGCCTGGATATCAATACCAGCGGACTGCTGCTGTTCACCGACGACGGCGTGCTGGCAGACCGTCTCATGCATCCGCGCAGCCAGGTGGAGCGCGAATATGCCGTGCGCGTATCGGGGCGGGCCACGGATGAACAGCTTAAGACATTGAGAAAAGGCGTTGAACTGAAGGACGGTCCAGCCCGCTTTATCGCAATCTCCCGCGGCGCCGGCCAGGGCAGGAATCGCTGGTACAAGGTGATCGTCACCGAAGGGCGCAACCGGGAGGTGCGGCGCCTGTGGGAGTCTCAGGGCCTGGCCGTCAACCGTCTTATCCGCATACGCTACGGTTCCTGCAACCTGCCGCGCAGCAGGCGTCCCGGCCAGTTCTGGGATTTGACCCGGGAAGAGATTGACGCCCTGTTGAACCTCTAACCCCTGGTGCCGGCGCCAACGAAACATCGGGGTCAGAGTAAGAATTTCGTCAGAAATTTTACTCTGACCCCATCTATCCGACCGAAGTCAGCGCGAACTGCTGAACGCGCACTCCTCCCTTTGACTTTTCGATAATTTCCGTTAATCTTGGCATCTTTTTTTCAAAAGGCTTTTGTGGATAAATTGCCATGACCGACAGACAACCCCTGGTAGCCGCCAACTGGAAGATGAACGGCAACCGCGCATCCGTCGAGGCGTTGCTGGACGGGCTCAGGCCGGGTTTACCGGCAGACGGTGTGGAAGTCCTGGTATGCGCTCCTTTTATCCATATACCGCTGGCGGCGGAACTGCTTGCCGGCAGCGCCATCGGGCTGGGCGCGCAGACGGTATCGGAATACGGGAACGGCGCCTACACCGGCGAGATTTCGACGGATATGCTGAAAGATTATGGTTGCAGGTATGTTATCATCGGACATTCGGAGCGGCGCCATATCCTGGGCGAGACCAACGAGACGGTGGCAAGGAAATTCCGCCACGCCAGGGAGAACGGATTACAGGTCATACTGTGCCTGGGAGAGCGGCTGGAGGAAAGGGAAGCGGGCATGACCGAGCAGGTGCTGTCGGAACAACTGGACACGGTCATTGCCGGAGCGGGAGTAGAATCCTTCACCGGCGCGGTCATCGCCTACGAGCCGGTATGGGCCATCGGCACGGGACATACGGCAACGCCGGAACAGGCCCAGGCCGCGCACAGCTTCATCAGGCTGCAGGTAGCCAGGCACGATGACCGGATTGCAGACGAATTGCGTGTCCTTTACGGCGGCAGCGTGAAAGCGGACAATGCCGCGGGACTGTTCGCTATGGCGGACGTGGACGGCGGCCTGATCGGCGGCGCATCCTTGAAAGTTGATGATTTCCTGGCGATTTGCCGGGCAGCAGGCTAACTCAGCGGGGTAAACATGGAGACATTACAGGCTCTTTTACTGGTGGTGCAGGTGATTTGCGCCATCGCATTGATCGGCTTCATCCTGATACAGCACGGGAAAGGCGCGGATGCCGGCGCGGCATTCGGCAGCGGTGCATCTGCCACCGTGTTCGGCGCGGCGGGCTCCGGCAACTTCCTGACCAAAACGACCACGGCCCTCGCATTCGTGTTTCTGCTCAACAGCCTGGCCCTGGCCTGGATGGCCAAGGAACGCAGCGTGGAATCACGGCAGTTGAATGTAGTAGAACCGCCGGTGATCGAGCAGCCGATCGAGGAGACCGTAGCAGTCCCGGATGAGATACCGGCGGACATGATTGACTCGGATATCCCCGTAATTCCCGAGTGAACGGGATATGGATTTACGCTGAGAAGCCAGGGATCAGGCCTGTACTATACTTGAGTTAAATCTCCAACCCGTGCCGATGTGGTGGAATTGGTAGACACGCTGTCTTGAGGGGGCAGTGCCCAAAAGGCGTGCCGGTTCGAATCCGGCCATCGGCACCATTTCCTGGTTTTAACAGTTTTTTATGGCCGGTTATGGCTGGATTTATGGCGGATATCATCGAGCATTGCGATAGTGACCCCCTCCCCGTAACCTGAACCACCAGCCGTTCAGGAATTAGTTGGTTGCAATGCAATCATAATTTATTATCTTGGACATTTAAGTGACAGGGGCAAGATCATGGCAAGCATCACAATTCGCAACCTGGATGATAAGGTCAAGACCCGTCTCAGGATTCTTGCAGCCGGACACGGACGCTCCATGGAAGAGGAAGCCCGCCTGATCCTGGCCGGAGCGGTCGAGCAGGATCTAACGCCAGAGAGAGGATTAGGGACAACGCTGCACCAACTCTTCAAACCTCTTGGCGGTGTCGATCTGAAGTTGCCGCAGCGCGAGCCGATGCCGGGCCGTTGGTGGCGCTGTTCGACATCAGGAGCGGTCATCGTTACATTGCTTTTGACGTCATGGAATGACATCGGCTGATAATCTGCCCCAATGCGTTTCAAGTGGTAAAATCACAAAACTTATCTGTTTACGATGAAAAATATAATCATAAAGGAACCGGGCGGACCCGAAGTACTGACCGTTGCCGAAGCTGAGATACCAACCCCCGGACCGGGGCAGGTGCTGGTAAAGGTCAGCGCCGCAGGGGTCAATCGTCCTGACGTAATGCAGCGCCTGGGCAGGTATCCGCCGCCACCCGGCGCATCGGAAATCCCCGGCCTTGAGCTTTCCGGCGAGGTCATCGAAACCAATGGTGATTTTGAGTTCCCGGTGCCGGGCGACAGGGTTTGCGCGCTGGTGCATAGCGGGGGTTATGCGGAATATGCGGTCGCCGACGCATCCCTGTGCCTGCCGGCGGCGGACAACCTTGCCGTGGAAGACGCGGCCGCCCTGCCGGAAACCACTTTTACCGTCTGGAACAACGTGTTTGATCGTTGCGGTTTGAAAAAAGGCGAGTCCCTGCTTATTCACGGCGGGTCAAGCGGCATAGGCACCATCGGCATACAAATGGCGACTGCCACGGGCGTAACGGTCTATGTCACGGCCGGCAGCCCGGAAAAATGCCGGTTCTGCGAACAACTCGGGGCCAGGCTGGCCGTTAACTATAACGAAGAGGATTTTGTAGAGAAGATTACCGAAGCACAGGGCGGGGCAGGAGTTGACGTGATACTCGACATGGTCGCGGGCGATTATATCGGCAAAGATATACAACTTGCCGCGCCGGACGGCCGTATCGCGATCATCTCGGGATTAAAAGGCTGGAAGACGGAAATCGATTGCCGATCCTTGATGGTCAAGCGGCTGATGCTCACGGGGTCCACCCTGAGACCCATGCCTGTGCCTTACAAGGCGGCCATTGCCCGCAACCTGGAAAAACATATCTGGCCTTTCATCGAAAAAGGACAAATCAAGCCGGTCATTTACAAAAAACTGCCGTTGGAGCAGGCAGCCGAAGCGCATGCCATTATGGAGAGCAGCGCGCATATCGGCAAGATACTGTTAACCGCCGATTGATTGTGGATTCAAGGGGACGGATTAAAATCCGTCCCCGGCAGTTCTTACCCCCGGTAATTCTTCAGCAACACGTAGATCGCCCCGGTGCCGCCGTCCACCTGCCGCGCGGAGCAGTATGCCAGCACTTCCTGCCGCTGTTGCAGCCACTTCCCGATGCGGCTCTTGATGGTCGGTCTGCCCTGTCTTGAGCGCAACCCCTTGCCGTGGATGACGCGCACGCAGCGCTGGTTGTGTTTTACGCATTGTTTGAGAAAGTCGGACAGGCAGTCCTTGGCATGCTCTACGGTATATCCGTGCAGGTCCAGTTCCGCGCTGACGGCGAACTGGCCGCGGCGCAGTTTTCTGAACACCTTGTCCTGAATGCCCGGCGTCTTGTACAGGAGTTCATCTCCGGTTTCCGCCGCTTCGGTGTCGAAAAAGCCTTCAGCCATCTCCTTGATGACCGCGGCTTCATCGGCGAGTCTTTGCGCCGCTATGGGCTCCGGCTTGCCTGAGCGTGGATGAACCCTGTCCTGCTTTACCGGCGTAACGTCGCCGACCGAGCGCCGGAACAGCTCGGTCTCATCCTGTTCGGATTTAGGAAGTTTCCCCCTCATTGCCCCCGTTCCGGTTACGTGTGTCGCAGCACCGGTCTTTTTCCCAGTTTCAGTCCCGGCCAGCGCAAGGCAAGCAGCAGGCACAGGATGAGGCCGTAGATGACCGGCGGCAGGATATCCGCCTTGACCAGCCACAGGTAGTGGAAGATGACCAGGATCGCAATGGGATAGATCAGGGAATGGAGCCGGCGCCAGTTGTTTCCCAGCCGTTGCGCCATTTTGTTGGTGGATGTCACTGCCAGCGGGATGAGCAGGACAAAGGCGCTGAAACCGACGGTGATATAAGGCCGCTTCGCCACGTCCAGGACGATCTCGTTCCAGTCGAAGAACTGGTCCAGCACCAGGTAGGTGGAGAAGTGCAGGCAGGCGTAGAAAAACGCGAACAGGCCGAGCATCCTGCGGAACCGGATCAGCGCGTTCTTGCGGGTGAGCTTCCGCAACGGCGTGATCGACAGGGTGATGAGCAGGAAGCGCAACGCCCATTCACCGGTGAAGTGGGTGATTTCCTTGATGGGGTTGGCGGTCAGGTTATTGGTAAAACCGTTATACACCAGCACGCAGAACGGCAGCGTGCAGAGCAGGAACAGGACCGGCTTCGACCAGCGTGAGTTCATCGGGCTAATAATTTTTGCGCAGGTCCATGCCGCTGTAGAGGGAGGCGACCTGGTCGGCGTAACCGTTGAACATCAGAGTCTCGCGCTTGAAGAACTCACCGATGCGGCGTTCCTTGCCCTGGCTCCAGCGCGGGTGGTCCACCTCGGGATTGACGTTGGAATAAAATCCATATTCCTGGGGCGCCGACATGTTCCAGGCCGTCCTGGGCGTTTTGCGCTTGAACTGGATCCTGACGATGGACTTGATGCTCTTGAACCCGTATTTCCAGGGCACTACCAGGCGTATGGGCGCGCCGTTCTGGTTCGGCAGCACTTCGCCGTACAGACCGACGGTCAGCAGGGTCAGGGGATGCATGGCTTCGTCGATGCGCAACCCCTCGCGATAGGGCCAGTCCAGGACCTTGCGCCGCATTCCGGGCATCTCCTCGGGCCGCATGACGGTGGTGAAGGCCACGTATTTCGCATCCGAGGTAGGCTCGAACCGTTTCAGTACGTCGGCCAGCGGGATGCCGACCCAGGGGATGACCATGGACCAGGCTTCGACACAGCGTAACCGGTAGATGCGTTCCTCCAGTTGGTGCGGCTTGATAATGTCCTCGTAGGCGTATGTACCGGGTTTCATGCATTCGCCGTCAACGACCACGGACCAGGGTTGCGGCTTGAATTTGCCGGAGTTTTCCGACGGGTCGCTCTTGTGCGTGCCGAACTCGTAAAAGTTGTTGTAGCTGGTGACGGCGTCATAAGGCGTCAACTCCTCATCCGTGGAATACTCGTCGTTCCTGACCGTGGACAGTTTCGTGCCGGCCAGCGCGCCGGTCAGGGAAACCGTATTGAGCAGGGCGCCGGCCATGCCGTACTTTGCGCCGGCCCTGATGAACCTGCGCCTGTCCAGGTACAGTTGCTTGTCCGTGATCTCGGAGGGCTTAATCAAATCCGGTGTCTTAATGAGCATGTCAGTTATCTCGCGTTATGTTCAGCCACAGATTATGGACTCAGAATAGTGTTGAAAGTTCGGTTTTTCAATCAACCCATTTTCTTGCATTATAGAACATCTGCATCCAGGGGCTGTCGGCGCCGGGCCGGTCGTGCGCGATCCAGGACATCTGCCGGGCCAGGAATACCCGTTCCGGGTGCGGCATCATGATGGTAAAACGCCCGTCGGCGCTGGTGAACCCGGTCATTCCCTGCACCGACCCGTTAGGGTTGTACGGGTAGGTTTCCGTCACATCCCCACGGTTGTCGACAAAGCGCATCGCTACGGGACCCGGTTGTCCGCTTCCGTTCATTGCTGCCTGCCCCTCCCCGTGGGCCACTACGACAGGGAGTCTCGATCCGGCCATTCCCTGGAAAAACAGGGAGGGAGAGTCAGTGATCTCCACCATCACCACCCTGGATTCGAACTGCTCGGATCGGTTGCGGGCAAAATCCGGCCAGTCGGCGGCGCCGGGTATGATGCTGCGCAGCCGGGACAGCATCTGGCAGCCGTTGCAGACGCCCAGGCCGAAACTGTCGGGACGGTTGAAGAAGCGCTCGAACTCGTCCCTGAGGCGCTCGTTATGGAGGATGGACTGCGCCCAGCCGCCGCCGGCGCCGAGGACGTCGCCATAGGAAAAACCGCCGCAGGCGACCAGGCCGGATAGTTTGTCAAGTGAGACGGCCCGGCTCAGCAGGTCGTTCATATTGATGTCGATACAGTCGAATCCGGCGCGGTCGAATGCCGCGGCCATTTCCACGTGGCCGTTGACGCCCTGTTCCCGCAATATCCCGAGCGCCGGCCTGGCGCTACCGGCGACCGGAGCAGGTTTTTCGACCCGGTAAGTCTGAACGCACGACAGTCCCGGGTCGTTCGGGTCCTGCAACGCGTCAAATTCCTCCCTGGCGCAATCAGGGTTGTCCCGCAACGCCTGCATGTGGTAAGTGGTGAGCGACCAGAGCCGGTGCAGTTGTTCGAGGCCGGCGGCGTAGACCGGCCTGTTACGGTGCCTGATGCGCACTTTGCGATCTCCGTTCGGTCTAGCGACCACTGCCAGCCTGGTTTCAGGCAGGCCGGACCGCAACAGCGTCTCCCGCACCGCGTGCAGGTGTTCCACTCGCACCTGGAGCGCGACCCCGGGTTCTTCATTGAACAGGAAAGCCGTCAGGTCGTCATCCTCCACCTCGATATCCAGGCCGCAACGGCCGGCAAACGCCATTTCGCACAGGGTAACAAATGCGCCGCCGTCGGAACGGTCATGGTACGCCAGGATATAACCGGTTTCGTTCAGCAACTGCACGCCGTTGAAACAGGCCGTCAGCAAGTCCGGGTTGTCCAGGTCGGGAGTGGCAAGGCCGGTCAGTTGCGTGACCTGCGCCAACGCGGAACAGCCCAGGCGGTTTTTTCCAAGACCCAGGTCGATCAGCAGCAGCACGGAGTCTTCGACTCGCCGCAATTGGGGAGTGAGGTTCTTCCCGGTATCCGCAACGGGGGCATACGCAGTCACGTTCAGCGACACCGGCGCGCTGACCCGTTTCTCGCTGTCGCCGTCCTTCCAGGCCACACTCATGGACATGGAATCCTTGCCCACGGGGATCGGGATGCGCAACTGCTGCGCCAGCGCCGATACCGCCTCGACGGTGGCGTAAAGAGCCGCTTTCTGGCCCGGGTCACCGGCCGCGGCCATCCAGTTCGCGGACAGGGCCACGTCCTCCAGGCGCAGGATGCGGCCGGCACAGATATTTGTCAGGGCTTCCGCCACGGCCAGCCGTCCGGACGCCGGTGCGTTATCCACGGCAACGGACGGGCGTTCGCCCAGGGCCATGGCCTCGCCGGTGCGGGCGCCGAAGGTAGCGGCGGTGACCGCGCAGTCCGCCACCGGGGTCTGCCATGGGCCCACCATCTGATCCTGCATCACCAGGCCGGAGACACTGCGGTCGCCGATGGTAATCAGGAAGCGTTTGTCTGCCACCGCCGGCAGTTGCAGCACCCGGGCTATAGCTTCATCTAACATGATTTTGGGGACAGACCCCTGCTTGCCGCGTGCAGGGGCATGCTTAAAATCTGTCCCCTGCCCATTACCGCGGGTCCCTGCGTAAGCCTGCACCTTGAAAGACAGTCCAGGCGTTTTGCCGAGTATTACGTCAAGGGGCACGTCGACGGGCCTGGTACTGTTGAGTTTGTCGGTGACGACCAGCCGTCCGCTGTCATTGGTCTCGCCGATGACCGCATGGGGCGCCCGTTCCCGTTCACAGATGGCGCCGAAGCGTTGCGCATGCGTTGCGGCGATGGCGATCACGTAACGTTCCTGTGCTTCGTTGCACCACAGTTCCATGGGAGACATGCCCCGGTCGGCGCTGTGGATCGCGCGCAGGTCGAACACGGCGCCGGTTTTGCCCTGGTGCACCAGTTCCGGCAGGGCATTGGACAGACCGCCGGCGCCCACGTCGTGGATGGACAATATCGGGTTTTCATCGCCCAGCGCCCAGCACTGATCGATGACTTCCTGGCAACGGCGCTGTATTTCCGCGTTATCCCGCTGTACCGACGCGAAGTCCAGTTCCATGCTGCTTGAGCCTGCAGCCATGGATGAAGCCGCGCCGCCGCCGAGGCCGATGAGCATGGCCGGGCCTCCCAGCACGACGATTTTACAACCCCCCGGCAGCGGGTTTTTGTTGACGTGGCGCGGCCGGATAACGCCGTAACCGCCGGCGAGCATGATGGGTTTATGGTATCCCCTGGTGATGCCGGACACCGCGTCCGCCTGTTCGAAGGTGCGGAAATAACCGGCCAGGGCAGGGCGGCCGAATTCGTTATTGTATGAGGCGGCGCCGATGGGCCCTTCCAGCATGATATCCAGGGCCGAAGCAATGTGGTCCGGTTTGTCCACGCCCCGTTCCCAGGGTTGCGGCAGGCCGGGGATGTTCAGGTCGGAGACGGTGAAGCCCGTGAGGCCGGCCCTGGGCTTGGCCCCGCTGCCGGTTGCGGCCTCGTCGCGAATTTCGCCGCCGGAACCGGTGGCAGCGCCCGGGAACGGTGAAATCGCCGTGGGATGGTTATGGGTTTCCACTTTCATCAGGATATGAACGTCTTCCTGTATATAGCGGTACCTGCGATCCTCGGGCGCGGCGAAGAAACGTGCGGCGCGCTGGCCGCGCATCACCGCGGCATTGTCCGAATAGGCGGACAGTACCCGGCCCGGATGCGCCGCGTGGGTGTCCTTGATCAGTTCAAACAGGCTTTTCGGCATGGCATCGCCGTCAATGGTCCAGCGGGCATTGAATATCTTGTGGCGGCAATGCTCCGAGTTCACCTGGGCGAACGTCATCAGTTCCACGTCCGTGGGATCGCGCTCCAGCCTGCCGAACGCTTCATGCAGGTAATGAATTTCATCCTGTGATAAAGCCAGCCCCAGTCCTGAATTTGCCTCCAGCAGCGCCGCCCTGCCGCCGGCGCCGACCGGGATATGCGCCAGCCTGCCGGGGTCCCGGACAGCAAACAGCGTAGCAGCCTCATTGACGTCCCGGATGACTGACTGGGTCATCCGATCATGCAGGCAATGCCTGATTTGATCCAGGCGTTCCGGGTCCGGTGGGCGTCCGTGCGCGTATTCCAGGAACCAGCAGGTCCCGCGCTCGATGCGTTTTACCGATACCAGACCGCAATGCTGGAGGATATCCGTTGCCTTGCTGGACCAGGGAGAAATCATGCCCGGTCTCGGGATGACTACGCAGGCTGGTATGCTCACGTCGCCGATATCAGCCGGTGGGCCGTAACTGAGTAGATCGGCAAGGCGCGCCTCCTCTACCGGGCTTAAGGGGGCGTCAAGCTCCAGAAAGTGCACATAACGCGCCTGCAGCTTTTGTACTCCCGGAAAGATCCGGGCCAGCTCGGCCAGCTTCTTTTCGATCCGGAATTGCGAAAAGGCGGCAGGACCGGGAACGCTGTGCATCATGGCCGCCATTCCTGCGGCTTGTTCAGTTTTAGCCCGCATTTCTCACTAGGTGAGAAATGCGGGCTAGCTCTCCTTCCAGGCGGCAATGATCTGCGCTGCCTGCCCTGCGGCGTTGCCGGTGTAGTCCCCGGGTTCCAGGTCCGAGAGGGCGGCCGTCGCCTGCTCCGGCAGTTCAAGTCCGGTGAGGAAATCCCGCAATGAAGCCAGCGTCACCTTCTGCCCCCGCGTAAGTTCCTTGAGCTTTTCATAGGAATCTTCAATACCATGCCGGCGCAACACCGTCTGGACCGCTTCCGCCAGCACTTCCGGGTGATCCTCCAGGTCGGCGCCGATCCTGGCCGTATTGGCCTCCAGTTTTTCCAGCCCTTTCAGGCAGGACCGGTACGCGATGACGCAGTGGGCGATGGCCGCGCCCATGTTCCTGGCGACCGTCGAATCGGTGAGGTCGCGCTGCCAGCGGGACACGGGGAGTTTTTCCGCCAGGAAGCCGAGCAGGGCGTTGGCGACTCCCAGGTTGCCCTCGGCATTTTCGAAATCGATGGGGTTCACCTTGTGGGGCATGGCCGATGAACCGACCTCGCCGGCGACCGTCTTCAGGCGAAAATAATCCAGGGCGATATAGCCCCATACGTCGCGGCACAGATCGACCAGGACCGTGTTGGCGCGGACCAGCGCGTGGAAGTATTCGGCCATGTAATCGCGGGATTCAACCTGGGTGGTATGAGGGTTGTGCATCAGCCCCAGCGACTCCACGAAGTCACGGGATACCTCCATCCAGTCCACCTCTGGACAGGCGACCCGGTGTGCATTGAAATTGCCTGTCGCCCCGTTCATCTTGCCCATTATCTCAACCTGCCTGAAGCGTGCAAGCTGACTATGCAGCCGGTGGATGAACAGGGCCAGTTCTTTCCCGAGGGTGGTGGGGGAGGCCGGCTGTCCATGGGTTCTCGACAGCATGGGCAGGGCAGCCCAGCGCGCCGCGAGGGCGCACAACGCGTCTATTACCCGGACCAGCAGGGCGCAAAGATATTCCTCCCTGGCCTCGACGAGCATCAGTCCCTGGCTGAGGTTATTGATGTCTTCCGAGGTACAGGCAAAATGGACAAAAGGCAACCAGGTATGTAACTCGCTATTGCCGCCGATTCTTTCGCGGATAAAATATTCCACCGCCTTGACGTCGTGGTTGGTGGTTTTTTCGATCTCCTTGATTCTGCCGGCGTCCGCCTCTGAGAAATCCCGGATTATCGCTTCGAGTTCCCGGTCTGAATGCGGGCTGAGCCCGGGCAGGCCGGTTATCTGCGGATGTTTTGCCAGTGCCTGCAACCAGCGTATTTCAACTTCAACCCTCCTGCGGCACAGGCCGTATTCGCTGAAAACGGCGCGCAGCTCCGCAGTCCTGGACCCGTAACGGCCGTCTATGGGGGAGATTGCGGTGAGTTGGTTTAATTCCATTGCTAATTTACCTTTATCATGGGCATGGGTTGGGTTGAGAGCGATGGATCTCCTCTATCCGTTTCAGTACGCTCCGGTCCAGTTTCAGGTCGGCGCTGGCGATGTTGGCGGCGAGCTGTTCCATCGTGGTGGCCCCGATTATCGAACTGGTCAGGAACGGCTGCCGGTTAACGAATGCCAGGGCCAGTTGCGCCGGATCGATGCCGCAATCCCTGGCTACGGCAACGTATTGCCGGGTGCATTCCTCGGCGGTTTCCGAGTTATAGCGTTTGTATTTTGCGCCGAACAGGGTCAGGCGCGCCCCCGGGGGGCGGTTGCCGTTCAGGTACTTGCCCGATAATACGCCGAATCCCAGCGGGGAGTAGGCCAGCAGGCCGACTCTTTCCCGGTGGGCGAACTCGGCGAGTCCGATTTCGAAACTGCGGTTGAGCAGGCTGTAGGGGTTCTGGATGGAAACAATTCGCGGCAGCCCTGCTTCCCGGGACAGCCTGAGGTATTCACCGAGCCCCCAGGGGGTTTCGTTGGAGACACCGGGATACCGTATTTTTCCCTGCTGAACCAGGTCGGCCAGCGCGCTCATGGTTTCCTCTATGGGTGTCCCGTCCTTTTCCGGCGCGTGGTAATAATCCTGCCGGCCGAAGAAATTAGTATCCCGTTCCGGCCAGTGTACCTGGTAGAGGTCGATATAATCCGTCTGCAGGCGTTTGAGGCTGGCGTCAACCGCAAGGCGCATGTTTTTTTTGTCCAGCCGGTTGTTCCCGTCACGCAGGTAGCCGGTGTAGGATGCCGCGGGGGCCATCTTGGTGGCGACGACCAGCTTGTCCCGGTCCTTGCGCTGTTTCAGCCAACGGCCAAGGTGTTCTTCCGTCCTGCCCTGGGTTTGGGCCCGCATGGGGCTGGGGTAGAGTTCCGCGGTATCGATGAAGTTGATGCCCTGATCCACGGCATAGTCAAGCTGCTGACAGGCTTCCTCCAGCGTGTTCTGCTCGCCCCAGGTCATGCTGCCCAGACAGATCACGCTGACATCGATTTCGGTATGTCCCAGTTTCCGGTATTGCATGTAACCGAATGATATACTACTTTTGATTTTTTGCTGAATATTGGGGACGGACTTGAGATGGATACGATCACGCTGATTAAACCGGATGACTTCCACCTGCACCTGCGCGATGGATTGCAGTTGGCAAGTGTCGCGCGCGACAGCGCCCGCCGTTTCGTTCGGGCAATAATCATGCCGAACCTGTCGCCGCCGGTCGTGTCGGTGCGGCAGGCCCTTGAGTATCGGCAGAGGATTCTTGACTGCCTCCCGGACAACACGGACTTTAACCCCATGATGACCCTGTACCTCACCGATGATACTCCCCGGGATGAAGTGGACCGGGTTGCGGAGACCGATGAGGTGTATGCGTTCAAATATTATCCTGCAGGGGCGACAACCAATTCGGCATCCGGGGTGACCGATATCGGAAAAGTCATACCGGTACTGGAACACATGGCGCAAAGGGATGTACCGTTGCTGTTGCACGGTGAGGTCACGGATGCCGAGGTTGACGTATTTGACCGGGAAAAGGTGTTTATCGAACGTATTTTGTCGCCCCTGGTTGACAACATCAATGCGTTGCGGATTGTCCTTGAACATGTCACTACGCGCGAGGCGGTGCAGTTCGTCATTGGCTCATCGGACAGGGTCGCGGCAACGATTACACCCCACCACCTGATGCTGAACCGTAATGCCATGCTGTTGGGGGGCATCAATCCGCACCATTACTGCCTGCCCATCCTGAAACGGGAGCGGCACCGGCAAGCCCTGCTTGCCGCAGCGACCAGCGGCGACCCGAAATTTTTCCTCGGGACCGACAGCGCGCCCCATAGTGCGCAGGCAAAGGAAAAACCGCCCTGCTGCGCCGGCATCTATAATGCCTGTGCCGCCATCGAGTTGTACGCATCCGTGTTCGATGCCATGAACAGCCTGGATACCCTGGAGCAATTCGCCAGCAGGAACGGCGCGCGGTTTTACGGCCTGCCCTTGAATACGCAGAGGATCAGCCTGCGCCGGGAGGAATGGCGCATCCCCGACATGATCAACTTTGCCGGCGCCTCACTCGTTCCCTTCCGTGCAGGTGAATACTGCCGGTGGAAACTGGTTGATGAACGCTGACAGGACCAGTCAGGTTGCCGGCCGTTTCAGGGGATATTATCCCGTGGTGGTTGACGTGGAAACGGCAGGTTTCAATCCTGCAGAGGATGCCTTGCTGGAAGTCGCGGTGGTATTCCTGCAGGTTGACCCTGACGGCGCCTGGAACCCCCTGGAGACCATGTCGAAACATATCCAGCCGTTCCCCGGAGCCAACCTGGACAAGGCTGCACTGGAGTTTACCGGCATCGATCCTGAGCATCCTTTCCGCAAGGAGATTGCCGTATCGGAGAAAGAGGCGTTACGCGAAATCTTTCAGGCCACCAAGAGGCTGACAAGAGAACACGGCTGCTCCCGCGCCATCCTGGTGGGGCATAACCCCGCGTTCGACCTTAGTTTCATCAATGCAGCTACCAACCGCTCCGGCTTCAAGCGCAACCCTTTCCATCCTTTCAGCACGTTTGACACGGCCACACTCGGAGGACTGGCCTACGGTCAGACCGTATTATCCAGGGCGGTGCAGGCCGCCGGTCTGGAATGGGAAGAGGAAGAAGCGCATTCGGCCCTGTACGATGCCGAACGCACCGCCGAATTGTTCTGTAATATCGTCAACCTATGGCCGTTGTACAGGGGCTAGAGGCCAGGGAGCAGGGAGAGAGGTGCTATAACTGTACACTTTGATACTACTGATGCTATTATAGCTATACTCCTCAAGCCGAATCATGTTTACAACCGGCTTGAAAAATTTGTCAGGAGAAAAAAGTATCCTGTAAGCCTGACCCTGCTACACTGGTACGGAAAAGTATTGGCAACACTGTCCCACAAGCGACTTGTCCGGAGGGTATGACGTGGCGAACGGTATTATTGGCCTTATCGATTTACAGTTTGATGACGCAGTAAACAGGGCAAGATCATACTTTTTGTCATAAGTAAGAGGTTTTTTATTCCAATAAGATATAGATAAGTGGGGAACTCATGGGTTTTGCGGGGATCAGATCAGTAATTACCCCAAACTGAGGAGATTCCCATGAGTTTACTGACCCATTTGGCGACGATTGACGACCCGCGGCGTGATATTAACAAGAAGCATGAGTTATTGGACATTCTGTTTCTGACAGTGAGTGCGGTGCTGTCGGGGGCAGAAGGCTGGAAAGACATCAAGGAATTCGGTGATGAGAAGCTGGATTGGCTGCGTCGCTACCGGCCGTTTTTGAACGGGATGCCGGTGGATGACACGATTGCGCGGGTGGTGCGGGCGCTGGACCCGGAGCAGTTCAACCGGGCGTTTATCGATTGGGTGAATGAGGTACGGGCGGCGTCCGGTCAGGAGCAGATAGCGCTGGACGGGAAGACCCTGCGGCGGTCTCATGACGGGGAGAAACACACGGCCCTGCACAGCATCACGGCCTGGGGACATGAGTGCGGGTTGGTATTGGCGCAGATGAAGTCACAGGGGAAGAAGAATGAGCAGTCGTCGGTGATGGAGATGCTGGAGTTGTTGCAGGTGAAGGGGGCGCATATCACGGCGGATGCGATGAATACGCAGAAGAAGATAGCGCAGAAGATTCACAAGAAAGGCGGCGATTACACGTTGTCGCTGAAGGACAATCACAAGACGTTGCGCAAGGAAATACAGGCGTACTTTCATAAGGTTACGCGCGATGCGCCGCAGCAGGTAGCGGTGCATGAGGAGGTGGACGGCGGGCATGGCCGGATAGAGAAACGCACCTGCCGGCAGTTGCCGGTGGATGAGTGGGTGAGTGGGGCGGCCAGGTGGCCGGGCTTGCAAACCCTCATTGAGATGGAGCGGGAGCGGCGCCTGCCCGGGAAAGCGGTGGAGACGGAGATACATTACTATATCAGCTCCTTGCCCGTGGATGCCCAGCGGGTGGCGCAGGGGATACGGCGGCACTGGGAGGTGGAGAACAAGGCGCATTGGGTGCTGGATGTGGCCTTTAAGGAGGATGACAGTCGCATCCGCAAGGGGGACGGGGCGGAGAACGTGGCGATTATCCGGCGCTTCTGTCTGAACCTGGCGCGGTTGGACCCCAGGAAGAACAGCATGCGGGGGAAACTCAAGCAGGCCGGGTGGAGTGATACCAGACGGGCGGAAATCCTGTTCGGAGCAGACATATAAAAGTATGCGGTTGCCCTGACGCAGTAAAGAGCGTCGTCAAAAACATTGATTCCAATAAGAGAAAAACTGGTATAATGGAAAGAGGCCAGTCCGCCAGTCCGCCAGTCCGCCAGTCCGCCAGTCCGCCAGTCCGCCAGTCCGCCAGTCCGCCAGTCCGCCAGTCCGCCAGTCCGCCAGTCCGCCAGTCCGCCAGTCCGCCAGTCCGCCAGTCCGCCAGTCCGCCAGTCCGCCAGTCCGCCAGTCCGCCAGTCCGCCAGTCCGCCAGTCCTATTAGGTGTCATTCATCGGCAACTGGCGATGCTGAAATATCTCTCTTTTGCGCTGGCCGTCTTATTCGTCCACTCTTCCGAGGCCAGCGAGTGCGTCCCGCAGTCCTTACTGGATGATATAACCGGCTACATTGCCGAGCAGGGGCCGGAAAGCGACCACGTAACGCGGTGGAAGAATGCCCGCAGTGCCCTCAAGGGCGATGGCGGCCTGACCATTGCTGATGCGCAAAGCTACGTTGACCGGGGCTGGGGCGGTCGCTGGCAGCCGGTTGTCGATGCGTTGCAATGCCTGGAGAATGAAGAGCAGCAGCCTGACCCTGAACCCGACCCGGAACCTGACCCGGAACCTGACCCAGAGCCTGAGCCTGAACCGCAACCCGACCCACAGCCGGAACCGCAACCTCAACCCACTGGTTATAACGGCCCGTACAAGAGCCTGTACGACAAGATAAAGAATACCTACATTCCTGAGCAGGATGAGAACAGCGACCACGTAACGCGGTGGAAACGGGTACTGGCGGCCTTTGACGGCGACCCCAACCCCATGACGGCCAGCGAGGCGCAGACCTACGCCGACAAAGGTTGGTCGAGATGGGATGAGGTTGTCGTTGCGCTGAACGACATCGAAGGCAACAGCGAGGTCACGGTTGAGCCTGATGAGCTTGAATATGAAGCGCAGTCGGACACTCAGACGGTGCACACGATAACTGTGACTATGCCAAACCAAGTCACCGAAGGTGACAACGGAACCCGGCAGAACGTTCAGCCTACGATCAGTATATCTCCGGTGGCCAGTCATGCTATTGTACTCCTTATAAAAGGGTCAACATCCGCAGGGACTGCCAGACCGACTAACTTCTCCGGTGGAAATCCGGTATGGCATGACGGCACTGCTAATCCTAATTGGGACTACGCGTTTAATGGCGGCGGATTTCATGCCGGATTTGATGCGACACTCCCCGCAGGAGGTACCGGAGGAGGTGTTGGACTTTTGAGAGTTCATGGCGATAACGTCCATGAGGAAGACGAAACCATCGGGCTTGTTGTCACCTGCAAGTCAGGCTGTTCAGGTTCCAACTACACGGTCAACGTCGTCAACGATGCAACGCCAACCGTCATCAAAGACGACGACCCGGCGCCGGTTTACACAATCTCCGCACCAGGCGATGTAACTGAAGGTTCCAGTTTTGACGTTACTGTCAGTGCAGATAGAAAAGCTCAATCCAGTGTGACCGTTCCGGTACTGATAGATGATGTCAATGACATAGGGTACGTAACTGACAGGACGGAACAGGTTACTTTCAGCGAATACAGTCAAAGCGAAACCTTAACGTTGTCTACAAGCACGGTTTCAGGTTTCCGACATAGCGATACGATTACAGCAACCTTACAGAATCCAACTACAGGTACACTGGGCAGTCCGTCATCCGCAACTACTGACGTGCTTGATAGTGAGGCAAAACCTGTAGTGACTATACAAGCCGCCGAAGTGGTAGAGGGTAACGATATTGTTATCAGCGTTACTGCCGATAAGTCGATAAACCTGGATTACAACATAACGGTCGTCGCATCCGCAGAAAATGACATAGCACAAAAGAATATAGAAGGTAAAGGGTCAGAAGTGTCGTCAGCAACGATGTCAGCTGGAGAGAGGACTACTGAAATCAGAGTGCCTACTGTTAATGATAACCGTAAGGAAGGCGATGGGACTTTTAACTTGTTGTTATCGTCAGGTGGAAGCAAATACAGTATAGGTAGTCATATCCTGGGCTACAAACTTAAAGACAGTGGCATACAGCCGGACGCGGTAATACAGTTTGACAGCGCGCCATGCCAGCAACAAGACCAGGACCCCAATACCTTGTTGGAGGACTATGGTACTAAGTTAAATTGTGTCTTGAGTTCCAACATTCCGACCGGAAACATATCTGTCAATTATCAGATACTCGAAGGATCAGAGAGTGACATTATCCATGATAGTAATGAGAAAGGCGCACATGACTGGGGGACTGACTATGGCGCTTCTAGTACGCTGGTAATTCCGCCAGCAGGCGATTTCGTAGATGAACCAGACGGCACAGCAGTTATAGAGCTGCTCCCAGGTGAGGGTTATGTGTTGGGAGAGCGTACTCGTAGAGAGATTATTACGTTGAACGAGGATGATCACACCAATACAACCGCAAGTATCACTTTAAGCCTATATGAGAAACCAGGGTTTACCGCTAGTAGTAGTAATATCACAGTCGGTAATATCAATGAACTATTAGGCGAAATATTGGAAATACGACTGAGTCTGGGTATAGGGTACTATCAATCCAGAGAGTTCAGGGTATTTATTCAGGAGGCCTTACCTGGGATATCAATAATAGATAGTAAATATCTGGAAGTGGACAAGGACAATGGCAAAACGTATTTGACAGAGAAAATACGGGTAGCTCCCAATGCCACAACAGGACTGATAAGGATACCGTTAGCATCAAGTGTTCCAGATACTTTGGATTTTACCGACAAGGAATTTGTCCAGGAGTGGGTACAAATTACTGTGGACTTTCCCGAATGTACAGGATCAAAGTGTTCCAATTTAGGTGACGGAGATATGCTTTACAGAATCTACCCACCTCCCGACCCCGATGACCCCAACTACATCCTGAACGCGCACGAGTACACGGCCAGGCAGTGCGTCGAGAAGAACATCCCTGCCGGAATGATCTGCGGCGGGCATAGCAATAAAGTCATCATAGAGATGCCGGATGAGGTCGTTGAAAGCAGCACAGATGCGGCAGCCTACCTGTATCCCAGCTCCGGCGCTCTTGAGGACTTGAAGGTAAGGGTTACTGAAATTGAGAAGTCGGACGAGTATGGAAATAGAGTAGAGAAGACCAGGGATATAACAGTGCCGCCTGCTGGTCTCAAGTATGATCTCAGACTGAATAACGACAGAGACGAGAGAGACAGGGAGCTTGAATACCATTTCCAGATGGTGGGTGGCGCAACGTGGGTAGTGCATCCTGACGATGCAAAACAAAGCATCAGGATTATAGACGATGAGCCTACTGTTCTTGAATGGGTGCCCAATACATTAACAAGTACACCTGATGAAGGCGGCTTTCAAAGGATAGCCAAGTTTGCTCTCAATAAAGCTGGACAAGCCGACGCCGTTATCGCAACTCGTGATGGAGGTACTTTTTGGCAGGCGAAAGACGTGATGACGTGGGACTTCAATTTTGGTGGTGATATAAGTTTGAAGAATACGCCTCCGAAGAACTGCCTGAACGCCAGCGACAAGGTAGCTTGCAACAAGTCACCAAGCCAGGACTCAGATGGAGTTGCCGAGGCGACAATTCCGGTATATGTAACTTTAGATCACAGCACTAGGACAGGTCTCGACACGTTCAGTGTTACCGGCAGGTCGGGACCGGGTAACGGTTGGGTAATGCAAATGATGGTAGGGGAGGACACCAACGCTGTTGACGAGATAATGACATCTGATTTGCAAGTCACACTGTCCCAGTCCGGTGGCGGTGCGGTATTCTCCAGTGAGTATCTATTTCCTGCTCAGTGGATAATCTATGATGACGAGAAGGCCAGCCCCGCTGCGGACGACATTTTCTCCAATCTGAACGATAAAACGCTGTATATATCATTCACTAACGATACATATCAGGCCGCAGAACACAACAGTCCTTCGCAACCTGTTCTTAGATACTACAACAAGGATAATAACGGCAACAAAATCAACCTGTGTACAGCTTCCGGCAAAGTCACTGCTTCTTTAGGCGGATCATGTGTGCGTGACAGCAATGGCGTAAACATACGAAAAACCACGCTCAGAGACACTGCTGCAATTTACGTCAAGGTGACGGGCGGAACGGCAACTGGCGGGGCATACTCCGACACTACCAGGGACTATACTGCCGTACCATCAGAAGGTGTAAAGGTACTGTTAATACCAGGTGAGGACGTTCATGCAGCCAAGTTTGATATCAGACTGAATAGCAAGGATGATGATCATGTAAACGAATACAAGTGTAACAGAGGTCTCTATACGTCTGATGAACAGACAGCCAACTGCTCGGGCGTCACGCGTGACTCTGGAGATGAGACGATTGAGTTGGCTATTGATACGTCGAGGCTGCCGAGTGGTGTTCAAGTAGATCCTGACGGACACAGTACGACTACAGTTACCATCGTTAATAGTGAGCCGGATGTTATCGCCAGGGAGAATGCTGAGGCAAAAGCGAACAAGTGCGACCCTGACCATGCTGACTACGATGCGACTCTGGACTGTAACAAGCCTGTTATTGAGATTAGTCGAATCAGCAGAACCTTGATGGACGAGGACGATAGTGGAAGACCTGGCCATCTGAATAAGGGAGAAACCGTAGTCAACTTCAGGAACACGTCTAAGACTGTTACTCTGGATGGTGCACGGATACGGTACAAAATGGAAGGTCCCTGTATAGCAGAAACTCCCGGCAGGACTGCGTTTGAGAAAAGCACGAACATAATAGGAAACCTGAGACCAGGACATGGAACCCACCAATCAAGCAGATTCAGTCAGTATCTGGACTCAAACTACTTTGATGCGGGCGATAACCTCGATTGCGACATAACAGTATCTTTAAGACCAAGCAACGACTACGTGATTGGAGGCTCTTCTAAGACACTGACCATAACAGATACCGATCCGACGGGTGTGTTTATTGATTATGGTAGAAGAGTTGTCTTAGAGACAGAAAACAATATAACTGACCACTCTGATGAGAGACCTTTGAGCTTTGCAGTTTTCTTGTATAAAAGCATATTCAGTAACGGTGTTCATATAACTGATAATCCCAGGAGTCTTAGTGGAGGAGAGATTATAGAAGTTCCCATCAAGGCAAGGTTGACTGGGACTGATACGACGCTGACCACTGATGATTTTTTAGTCACTGTATTTGAAGGTCAGAGCAACGTGACAGTCAAGGAGCTACCAGGGAAGGCAGGATACGCAGTCAAAATGAGATACGCACCATCAGCTTCAGTCAACTGTAGTAGTAACACGTCTGGATCTGCTAACGATATCAGTCATATTGCTTGTCTAAGTCTATCTACAACTATGGATGTAGAAGACGAATCAATTCAGGAGGTGGATGTCTATATAGATTACTCTGATAGTAACTACGGAGAAACGAATCTATCGGGAGGATTTTCTGATGTTGCTGTTCAGCATACACAACTAAGTGGTTCTACACTTTTCGACGTGTTAGGTTTTGAGACTGTCGCAGGTACTCAACATGGCGCGCAAGCGGATGCCAAAACGCTTACACTCCATGTCAGACAGACAGATATAGATGAGCCTGATCCGAAACAGGGTGCAACTTCTGCCCGCGATCAGAACTGGGTTGATATTCCGATGGATGTGGTCATGAGCCCGGGCCCTTCCGGCACCGGGTCGATAAGGACAATGACGAATTTCGACTTCTGTGTTGACAAGGACGATACGACGGCCAGTTACTACCATGACTGGCGCATTGTCGATGAGATGGAGCATATACATGACGCAGCAGTAGGCGGCTATGCCTGGGACGCCGCCACCGGGTGCACCAAAAATTCCATCTTTACTCGCGACATCAAGAAGCGATTCTACCTGAGAGTGCACGGTGACTTCCATGATGAAGGCAAAGAGACTATCGCACTGAAAATCAAGGTACTCAATCCGAGTGAAGACAACGTAACGGTAGCAGGCTCAACAGTCACCTTGACTATCAGGAACGACGGGGCCATGCCCAAAGCGTTTCTGTCCCGCTATGGCCGGGCGCTGGGCGAGCAGGCATTTGATGCCATCGAAGGCCGGATACGCGCCGGCGCCAGCCCCGGCTTGTCCGGCAATGCGGGACAGCAGACCGGCGACAGTATGCGCGACCTGCTGACCGGCGCGGCCTTCAGTTACGGCAGCCGCGGGATTGCCGGGCTGTCGACCTGGGGCACCATGTCCCATGCCGGTTTCAGCGGTGATGAGGTATCGGGCAATACCTGGACGTGGCAGGGCGGGATGGATTATCGGCGGGACAACTGGATAACGGGCCTGGCCGTGCTGTACAGCGAGGCCGATGGCAAGTACGGTGGCGGTGACGTGGATGCCGGCATGCTGGCGGCCATGCCCTACGCCGGCGTGACGTTCGCTACCTGGTCAGCCTGGGGCATGGCCGGCTACGGTCAGGGCGATATGGCGTTGATTGTCGCTGAAGACGACGATGAGGGCAAGCTCAGGATGGGCGCCGATACCGACTGGTTGATGGGCGCATTGGCGCTGGAGCGGCAACTGTTCGAGACGCTGGACTGGACCGGCGATGCCCTCTATGCCCGCATGAGCTCCGATAACAGCGAACACTTTGTCGATACCGAATCCGACACTATCCGGCTACGCACCGGCCTGACCGGCAAACTGTCCTTTGCCGGGCTGGACATCTCACCGAGCGTGCGGGGCCGGTATGACGCCGGCGATGCCGAAACGGGTTATTCCCTTGAGTACGGCGGACAGGCCGGGTTCAACTGGCGCGGCCTGCAAATCGGCCTGACCGGCGCGCACACGGTGGGCGAGGTGGACAGCAAACGCATCAGCCTGGCCTTGTCATGGGTGCAGGACGGCACCGGCCCGTACGCGGACCTCGCGCCACAGGGCGGCAAGGTAGGCTACAGGCGGCGGTGGGCCTATGGCATTGAAACCGACTTTACTGCCGAGCGCAGTCAGGCATTGCTTAATTTGACGGTGCCGTTTTGAGGGGGTGTCACAATCGGCGGAATATGTGAAATGACGTAGCCCCCAGCCCCCAGCCCCTGGAATGTGGTAAAATCCCCCTTTTTACAACGCCCGGTTTATGCCGGAAACAGGCAGGATGCATCCCTGTCTGCATGCCTGATCAGAGAGAATAATGCCTGATGAAATCGCCCGGTCGATAATGCCGGTAAACATTGAAGACGAGATGCGTCAATCCTACATGGATTACGCGATGAGCGTTATCGTCGGCAGGGCCTTGCCGGACGTGCGCGATGGCCTGAAGCCCGTCCACAGGCGCGTCCTGTTCGCAATGAACGAGATGGGGAATGACTACAACAAGCCCTACAAGAAATCCGCCCGTGTCGTCGGTGACGTAATCGGTAAATATCACCCTCACGGAGATTCTGCCGTTTACGACACTATAGTACGCATGGCCCAGCATTTTTCCCTGCGTTACGTACTGGTGGACGGGCAGGGCAATTTCGGTTCCGTGGACGGCGATGCGCCGGCGGCGATGCGCTATACCGAAGTGCGCATGTCCAGGATCGCCCATGAACTGCTGGAGGATATCGATAAGGAAACCGTCGATTACTCACCAAATTATGACGGGACGGAACATGAGCCCGTGGTCCTGCCCACGCGCCTGCCCAACCTCCTCGTCAACGGTTCCAGCGGCATTGCCGTCGGCATGGCGACGAATATTCCGCCCCATAACCTGACCGAGGTCATCAACGCCTGTATTGCCCTGCTGGAGGATGAGAACCTCGGCGTGGATGAACTGATCGAATACATACCGGGCCCGGATTTTCCGACCGCCGCCATCATCAACGGTTCCCAGGGCATCCATGAGGCTTACCGTACCGGTCGCGGCCGCATCTACATGCGCGCCCGCTCACATATCGAAGCCGACGAAAAAAACGGGCAGAACTCCATAATCGTTACCGAACTGCCCTACCAGGTCAACAAGGCCAGGCTCCAGGAAAAGATCGCGGAACTTGTTAAGGAGAAAAAGCTCACGGGAATCCGCGAATTACGCGATGAATCAGACAAGGACGGCATGCGCCTGGTCATCGAACTGCGCCGCGGCGAAGTGCCCGAGGTCATCCTGAACAACCTGTACCAGTTCACCGCCATGCAGAGCGTTTTCGGCATCAACCTGGTGGCCCTGGATGACGGACAGCCGCGCCTGATGACACTGAAGGGAATGCTTGATGCGTTTGTCCGGCATCGGCGCGAGGTGGTGGTCCGGCGCACCCTGTACGAGCTGCGCAAGGCCAGGGCCCGCGCCCATATCCTCGAGGGATTGGCCGCGGCGCTGGCGAATATCGATCCGATGATAGAACTCATCAAGAGCTCCGCCAGCCCTGCCGAGGCAAAGCGCGGGTTGCTGGCGTCGCCCTGGGAGCCCGGGGTCGTCACCGCGTTGCTGGAGCGGGTCGGCGCCGAAATGTCCCGGCCCGATGACCTGCCGGACGAACTCGGTTTAGGCCCCGACGGCTATCGCCTGTCCGAGGCGCAGGCCCAGGCCATTCTGGATATGCGGCTGCAGAAACTGACCGGGCTGGAACAGGACAGGATAATCAATGAATACGGGGAAATACTGGACGCGATCGGCGACCTGCTCGACATCCTGGCGCGGCCGCAACGGCTGATGGAGGTGATCAGGACGGAACTGGAGGAGATCCGGGAGCGGTATGGAGATGAGCGGCGCACCGAGATTATCGACGACCAGATGAACCTGACCATGGAAGACCTGATCACCGAGCAGGACGTAGTGGTGACCCTGTCCCACGCCGGCTACGCAAAGATACAACCTCTCGATGTTTACAGGTCGCAACGCCGCGGCGGCAGGGGCAAGTCAGCCACGGCCGTCAAGGATGAGGATTTCATCGACAAGTTGTTCATCGCCAGCACCCACGATACCCTGCTGTGCTTTTCCAGCCTGGGCACGCTGTACTGGCTGAAGGTGTATGAATTGCCCCAGGCCAGCCGTTCCGCCAAGGGCAAACCCATCGTCAACCTGTTGCCCCTGAGTGAGGGTGAGCGCATTAATGCAATCCTGCCCATACGGGAATTCAGCGATGACCTGTACGTATTCATGGCGACCGCGAACGGCACTGTGAAGAAGACTTCGCTCAAGAGCTTTTCCCGCGCCCGGCCCAGCGGAATCAGGGCCATCGAACTTACCGAGGGGAATCAGCTGATCAATGTTGAACTGACGGACGGTGAGCATGAAGTCATGCTGTTCAGTGATGCCGGCAAGGTAGTTCGTTTCAAGGAATCCGATGTGCGCTCCATGGGGCGGACGGCGAGAGGCGTCAGGGGCATCAGGCTGGGGCCGGATGACAAGCTCATTTCCCTGATTATCGTCAAGGAAGGTATGGCCGTACTGACCGCGACCGAGAACGGTTATGGTAAACGCACTTCCCTGGGAGATTACCGGCTGACGGCCCGCGGCGTTCAGGGTGTGATATCCATTCAGACCAACGAGCGCAACGGACGGGTCGTCAGCGCGCAAATGGTCGATGAAGACGACGAGATAATGCTGATAAGCGACCAGGGCACCTTGATCCGTATGCCGGTCAGCGATGTTTCCGTTATCGGACGCGCTACCATGGGCGTGAAACTGGTTAACCTGAATGAAGGCGAGACGCTTGCCGGATTGGAGCGGATCGTTGACTACGGGGAAGTCAGTAATAACGGAGATGGAGATTCTCCGGATGGCGCTGAAGGTGGCAACAACCCCGATCTATAATTTCAGCCCCGGTCCGGCGATGTTGCCGCGGGAGGTGATGCGGAAAGTCCGGGAGGAATTTCTCGACTGGCACGGCCTCGGCATGTCCATTGCGGAAATGAGTCACCGGAGCCGGGCGTTCACGGGCATAGCGGAACAGTCGGTACGGGACTTGTCGGAGTTGCTGGGGGTCCCGGAAAATTACCGGATCCTGTTCCTGCAAGGCGGCGCTACCCACGTAATGAGCATGGCGCCGCTGAACCTGTGCAGGGAGACGGATTGCGCCGACTACGTGATCACGGGTAACTGGTCGAAACGGGCGGCCGGTGAGGCAGGCCGGTTGACGAACGTAAATATTGCCGCCTCGTCTGCTGATGCCAACTATACCACTATCCCCGACCGGGACGACTGGCGCTTCAGTGAAAAACCTGCCTACCTGTATTTCTGCGATAACGAAACGATCGCCGGTGTTGAATTTCCGTCTGCGCCGGTGTTGCCCGATGCCTGTGGCGATACCGTGCTGGTCAGCGATATGACGTCTAATTTTTTATCCCGCCCCGTACAGGTGGACCGCTACGGCCTGATATTCGCCGGCGCCCAGAAGAACTTCGCTCCGGCCGGACTGACCATAGCCCTGGTGCGCGAGGACCTGCTGGGACGGGCGCGGCCGGATGTGCCGTTCCTGTACGATTTCAGGCTGCTGGCCGAGCATGGGTCCATGTTCAATACGCCCCCGGTTTTCAACTGGTACATTGCCGGGTTGACGTTTGCCTGGATCCGGGAACAGGGCGGGGTGGAACGGATGCACGAAAACGCGTTGCGCCGTTCCGGCAAGCTGTATGACTTCATAGACGCCAATGATTTTTACAGCAACCCTGTGGAAAAACCCTGCCGCTCCAGGATGAACGTGCCGTTCGTCCTGGCGGATGCGGACCTTGACCGCACATTTCTTGATACAGCCGCAGACAACGGCCTGGTTGAGCTGAAAGGCCACCGCAGCGTAGGAGGCATGCGCGCAAGCATGTACAATGGGATGCCTGAAGCCGGAGTGGATACCCTGATAGAATTCATGGAGCATTTTGCTTCCCGCTATGCGTGAGCCGGAGACCATGAAAAATTCAAAGCTGGAACACTTGAGAAGTGAGATCGATGCGCTGGATGAGCGGCTGGTCGAGTTGCTCAACCAGCGCGCGCGCCTGGCGTTGGACATTGCGAATGTAAAACAGCAGGATATGTACCACCCTGAGCGGGAAGCCAGGGTGCTGGACAGGGTGAAAGCCCTGAACAAGGGCCCCATGCCGGACGGGGAAATGATACGCCTGGTCCGGGAGGTCATGTCTGCCTGTCTGGCCCTGCAGGCGCCGTTGAATGTCGCTTGCCTGGGCCCGGAGGGGACCTTCACGCAGACGGCTGCCCTGAAGCATTTCGGACAATCGGTCCGGTTGAAGCTGTTGGGCAGTATCGACCAGGTGTTTCGGGAAGTCATGGCGGGCGCATGCAATTACGGCGTGGTCCCGGTAGAGAATTCCATAGAAGGCGCAGTGAATCACACCCTGGATATGCTGCTGGTTTCCGACCTGAAACTCTGCGGCGAGGTGGAAATGCGCATCCATCAACAGTTGCTGAGCCGGTCAGGTAAACCGGAAGATATACAAACCGTATATTCCCATGAACAGTCGCTGGCCCAGTGCCGCCGATGGCTTGACGCAAACCTGGCGGATGCGCGGCGCGTGCCGGTGCCGAGCAACGCGGAAGCTGCCCGGAATGCCGCCGGTGATGAGCACAGCGCGGCCATCGCAGGGGAGCAGGCGGGGGAGATATACGGGTTGCCTGTTCTCAGGAAAAATATCGAGGACAACCCCGACAATACCACCCGTTTCCTGGTGCTTGGCAAGGAGACGCTGTCTCCCAGCGGCAAGGACAAGACCTCACTGCTGTTTGCAATGCCGAGCAGGCCCGGTTCACTGATGAACATGCTTGCCTGTTTTGCCGACCACGGTGTCAATATGACAAGGATCGAATCGAGACCGTCACGCCAGAGCATGTGGGAATACGTATTTTTCGTGGATATCCTCGGTCACGCGGATGATGAGGGAGTGGCGCGGTCCTTGTCCGAGTTGCAGGACAAGGCTGCCATGATCAAGTTGCTGGGTTCTTATCCCGAAGCCCGTTGACGATAATCAGAGGGCTGAACAATGACAATCAATCTCACTGACCTCGCGACGCCGGGTATTGCTTCCCTGCCGACCTACAGTCCTGGCAAATCCGCGGACGAAGTACGGCGCGAGCTGGGCCTGGACCGGGCAATCAAGCTGGCTTCCAACGAAAACTCCCTTGGCCCCAGCCCGAAGGTGCTGGATGCCCTGGCGAACGGCAGTTTTGACCTGTTCCGTTATCCGGACGGTACCGGCGCCTCCCTGAAGCGCGCACTGGCGGACTGTCACGGCGTCAATCCCGACCGGATAACACTGGGCAACGGCTCGAACGACGTGCTGGAACTGGCTGCCCGCAGCATCGTTACCAGAGACCACGAGGTGATCTATTCGGAAAACGCATTTATCGTTTACCACCTGGCGACCCATTCCATCGGCGCCACGCCGGTTGTCATACCTACACGTAATCACAGACATGATCTTGCGGCGATACTGGATGCCGTTACCGGGCGCACCCGGCTGATTTTTCTCGATAACCCCGGCAATCCGACCGGCAACTGGATCGGCCGGGACCGGTTGCGTTCATTCCTGGCTTCCGTGCCGGAAGACGTGATCGTAGTGGTTGATGAAGCCTATTATGAATATGCCGCGTCACTCTGTGACGATTACCCGAATTCCATTGAATTCCAGCCGGATTTTCCCAACCTGGTCACGACCCGGACTTTTTCCAAGGCGTACGGCCTGGCCGGGCTCCGGGTCGGGTATGCGATCAGCCACCCCGACCTGGCCGATTTGATGAACCGTGTGCGCCAGCCGTTCAATGTCAATACGCTTGCATTGCTTGCGGCAGAAGTTGCTTTGAAAGACCAGGAGCACCTGCGGCGCAGTGTGGCAATGAACGACAAGGGCATGCTGGCCCTGACCGAGGCTTTTGCCGAGTTGGGACTGGGATGGTTCGAGTCGATTGCCAACTTCGTCAGTTTCGACCTGGGGCAGCCTGCAGACGATGTCTACCAGGCGCTGCTGAGGGAAGGAGTCGTTGTCAGGCCGATAGTCGAGTACGGATTGCCTGACCACTTGCGGGTCACGATCGGCCAGGAACACGAGAACGCGGAATTCATAAAGGCGCTGGGCAAGGTCTTGATGAATGCTGTTTGACAGGGTCGCCATTATCGGGTTGGGACTGATTGGCGGTTCGCTGGCGCGGGCCCTGCGGCGCGCGTCCCTGTGCGGTTCGATAACCGGTTATGGACGGCGGGAAACAGCCCTGCAACAAGCGGTTGAACAAGGTGTTATAGACCATTACAGCCTTGATGTCCCGGAGGCGGTGGACGGCGCCGACGCCGTCGTCCTGGCAACGCCTCTCTCCACTACGGAGAACCTGATGCGGGCGATGAATGAAGGGTTGAAGCCGGATTGTATCGTCACCGACGTCGGCAGCGCCAAGGGCGTGGTGGTAGCGGCGGCAAGAAACGCGCTGGCTGACAGGCTTCCCTTTTTTGTCCCCGCTCACCCGATCGCCGGTACGGAGCGGAGCGGTGTCGAGGCCTCGTTCGCCGAATTGTTCGAGGATCACGTCGTCATCATTACGCCGCTCGCCGAGACGGACCGGGACGCCATGGAAAAGATAGCCGTGATGTGGCGCGGCACAGGCGCGAGGGTTATTGAACTGGATGTCGAGCACCATGATGAAGTGCTGGCGGCAACCAGCCACCTGCCCCATGTGCTGGTATATACCCTGATCGATTGCCTTGCCCGGATGCAGGACAAGCAGGAGGTATTCGATTATGCAGCCGGCGGGTTTGCGGATTTCACCCGTGTAGCCTCCAGCAGTCCTGAGATGTGGCGCGACATATGCCTGGCCAACAGCGCATCGCTGCTTGCTGTCCTGGACAGGTTCGAACAGCACCTGGACCGCGCCAGGCAGGCAATTGCAGCAGACGATGGTGACAGGCTGATGGAGATATTTTCCAGGGCCAGGCAGGCCAGGGATGAATTTGCCAGAAGCAGGGGACGTTAATATCTCTTCCGGCCGCATTCTCCCGGTCCCGGACTTCCATGCCTTGCGCGAGCGGCGATGATAAGCAGAGAAAAACAGGCCAGGGTTGATTATCATGTCAGCCGCGCAACCGGGGCATTGCAGGGCAGGGTGCGTGTTCCCGGTGATAAATCCATCTCGCACAGGGCAGTAATCCTGGCATCGCTGGCTGAGGGAACCAGTGTTTGCGACGGTTTCCTGGACAGTGCCGATACCCGGGCGACAGTGGCCGCGTTTGGGCAGATGGGAGTGGATATGACCCTGGAAGGTGAGAGCCTGAGCGTGAACGGAGTTAGGCTGAACGGTTTGTCGGCGCCTTCCGGTACTCTGGACCTGGGAAATTCGGGCACCTCGGCGCGCCTGTTGCTGGGGGTACTGGCGGGGCAACGGTTCTCTTCCACGGTAACCGGGGATGAATCACTGACGCGCAGGCCGATGCGGCGCGTGGCGGACCCGCTGAATGCAATGAACGCAGATGTGCGGACCACTCCGGAGGGGACACTGCCCGCGCATATCACGGGCAACCGGCGCCTGTGCGGCATAAATTACGAACTGCCTGTCGCCAGCGCTCAACTGAAGTCCGCGCTGCTGCTGGCGGGCCTGTATGCTCAGGGTAAAACGGTGCTGACGGAACCGGCGCCGACCCGTGATCATACGGAGCGGGTGCTGGCCCATTTCGGCTGCCCGGTTACGCGGTCGGGCATGCGTATAACGATGCAGGGCAACCGCTTGCGCGCCGGCAGGCTGCGTATTCCGGGTGATATTTCCTCCGCCGCGTTCTTCCTGGCCGCGGGCAGTATCGTTCCCGGGTCGAACCTGGTCATCGAAGGCGTCGGGATCAATCCGACGCGCCATGCCGTGATAGAAATATTCAACCGCATGGGTGCAGACATCAGTATCTCCAACCTGGATGAAGGCAGCGCGGAGCCGGTGGCGGACCTGCGGGTAAAATACCGGCCGTTACACGGTATCCGCATCCCCCGTGAACTGGTCCCGATAGCTATCGACGAATTTCCGGCGATCATGGCGGCGGCATGTCATGCGCAGGGCGAAACCGTGCTCGAAGGCGCCGCGGAGTTACGCGTAAAGGAAAGCGATCGTATCCAGGCGCTCGCCGAAGGACTGAAGATTATAGGCAGCGCCGTTGAGACCCGCCCTGACGGGATGCGCGTCACCGGGGGCCGTCCCGCAGGGGGCGTGGTGCGGAGCCACGGCGACCACCGCATAGCCATGGCATTTTCCGTGGCCGGCCTGGCTGCGGAGGGTCCGGTGACCGTGCAGGACTGTAAAAACGTCGATACGTCCTTCCCGGGGTTTATCGACTGCGCCCGGCAACTGGGCTGGGAGATACAAATGTCAGCCACAGGGAACACAGGGGGCACAGAGGACTCTGTGCCCCCTGTAGCAAAAAACAATGGCTGAGCCTCCGGTCATAACCGTCGATGGTCCGAGCGGGACCGGCAAAGGCACGCTGTGCAGTCGCATCAGCCGCTGGCTCGGTTGGAACCTGCTGGACAGCGGCGCGCTGTATCGCATCCTGGCCCTGCTTGCGCATCGAAAAGACGTTCCGGTTGCCGAGGCCGCGCAGGTGGCGGAACTGGTCCGGGACATGTTGCCTGACGTCAGGTTTATCTCCGCCGGAGGGGACGAACCGGTGACGGTTATCCTGGATGGCGCCGACGTGGGCGCCCTGATCCGGCGCGAGGAGTGCGGCAGCGCGGCCTCGAGCCTGGCTGCGCACGGCACAGTGCGTGAAGCCTTACTGGAATGGCAACGGAGTTTCCAGCGTCCCCCCGGCCTCGTTGCGGACGGGCGCGACATGGGCACCGTGGTTTTCCCGGATGCCGAATTAAAGGTATTTTTGACGGCGAATCCGCGGGAACGCGCGAAGAGACGATATAAACAGTTGAAAGAAAAAGGGATTTATGTTAACTTCGATGATCTTGTGGAGTCTATCGCTGAACGGGATAGGCGGGATACGCAACGCATTCTCTCTCCTTTGAAGCCTGCGGACGGTGCTATTGAGATAGATACCTCCGCCAGCGGGAGAGATGACGTATTCGGGCAGGTTGCGGAGATAATCAGGAAACGCTTCGATTTATCGGCCGTAAGTAACATAATGTGAAACATTAAGAAAAAGAGATAACCTACTATATGACTGAGAGTTTTGCTGAATTATTCGAACAGAGCCAGATAGAAGCAAAAATGCAGCTTGGCGCTATTCTTAACGGGGTTGTCGTTGACGTTTACCAGGACAACGTGATTGTAAGCGCCGGCCTGAAGTCGGAATCCTGGATACCCATCGACCAGTTTTATGACGAAAAAGGCGAGCTGGAGGTTGCCGTCGGCGATCAGGTCGAGGTGGCGCTGGATGCGATAGAAGACGGTTATGGTGAGACCCGGTTATCGCGGGAGAAAGCCAAACGGTTGCTGGCATGGAACAGCCTGGAGCAAGCACACAATACCGATGAAACGGTGACCGGTGTGATCAGCGAGAGGGTGAAAGGTGGATTTACCGTTGACGTCGAAGGAATCAGGGCATTTCTGCCGGGTTCCCTTGTGGATGTTCGTCCTGTCAAGGATACGGTTTACCTGGAAGGCAAGCCGCTTGATTTCAAGGTCATTAAAATCGATCGGAAACGGAGTAACGTGGTGGTGTCCCGCAGGGCGGTTGTGGAGAGTGAAAATATCGCCGAGCGGCAAAGCCTTATTGAAAAACTGAAGGAAGGAGTCACCGTAAAGGGCGTAGTCAAGAACCTGACGGATTATGGCGCATTCCTGGATCTCGGCGGTATCGACGGGTTGTTGCATATCACTGACATGGCGTGGAAGCGGGTGAAAGACCCGTCGGATATCGTCAGCATCGGCGATGAAATCGAGGTCAAGGTACTGAAGTTCGACCGCGATCGCAACCGGGTATCCCTGGGCCTGAAGCAGATGGGAGAAGATCCCTGGGGTGATCTGACCAAACGCTTCCCGGAAGGCTCGCGCTTGCAGGGCGCCGTTACCAACCTGGCCGATTACGGGTGTTTCGTTGAACTGGAAGAAGGCGTTGAGGGACTGGTTCATGTATCAGAAATGGATTGGACAAACAAGAATATCCACCCCTCAAAGCTGGTGCAGACGGGTGATGTGGTTGACGTTATCGTGCTGGATATAGACCAGGAACGCCGCCGTATTTCATTGGGCATGAAACAATGCCAGCCAAATCCCTGGGAAGAGTTTGCCGCCTTGCATAACAAGGGAGACAGGGTTCACGGCCAGATCAAATCCATTACCGATTTCGGCATTTTTATCGGATTGCCGGGCGGGATCGACGGCCTTGTGCATTTGTCGGATGTTTCCTGGGTGGATGAGGGCGAGCAGGCCCTGCGAAACTATAAAAAAGGCACCCAGATAGAGACGGTCGTGCTTGCCGTGGATACCGAGAGAGAACGCATTTCCTTAGGCATCAAGCAACTGGAGAAGGACCCGTTCACGGCTTATGTCGCGGAAAATCCCAAGGGCACGGTAGTCACCGGCAAGGTCACAGCCGTTGAAGCCAGGAATATCGTCGTTGAACTGGCGCAGGGAGTCGATGGGCAGTTGAAGCTTTCCGAGTTGTCCGGAGAGAGAAAAGCCAGGGACGCGAAAAGCAGCGGTGTGAAGGAAGGTGACGGAATTGAAGTTAAAATCACCGCGGTTGACAGGAAGAAACGAACAATTTCAGTCTCCGTGAAGGCGAAGGAAACCGATGAGGAATCGGCAGCCATCAAGGAGTATACACCCGATACCTCGTCCGGGGCTAAATTGGGCGATTTGCTGAAAAAACATCTCGACAGCGGAGGCAGTGACTGATATCCGCACAAACGATGCGAGATTGGAACAATGACCAAATCTGAACTGATTGAGGCTTTAAGCAGCCGGCAGCCACAGTTTACATCCAAGGATATCGAGTCTGCTGTCAAGACCATACTCGAGTCCATGGCCCAGAGTCTGGCAACGGGGGAAAGAATTGAAATTCGCGGGTTCGGCAGCTTCTCTCTTCACTTTCGGCCGCCGCGGGTAGGCCGCAATCCCAAATCCGGGGAAGCGGTTTCATTACCGGCCAAACACGTTCCCTATTTCAAACCGGGAAAGCAGATGCGGGAGCGGGTTGACCGGAGCTGATGTCCTACGTAAAATATGTGCTGATCCTGCTGGTTGTTCTGCTGGGATTGGCATTCCATCTCCGCAACGAACAGCTTGTCCTCGTCGATTTCTATCTCGGCAGCGTTGAATTACCCTTATCCCTGGCGCTGGCGCTCACCTTGCTTGCCGGCGCGCTGTTGGCCGTTGTCGCCGGTTTGCCGAAGTGGCTGGCATTGAAGCGCGACAAGGCTAAACTCGGCAAACAACTCAAAAGACTTCAGCCGGACGAAGAGAATAAATCCGCAAATTACGCAAATGATTTATCCGCAGATGACGCAGATTACCGCAGATGAATTTAGCAGTATTTCAATCGGATCCTTGTAGTTCATAAATCAAAAATTAATCTGCGTTAATCTGCGTCATCTGCGGATAGATCACACTCGATGCTTGTAAGTCCCCTGCAGCCCGAAGTTCCCGCGTCAAAGGGACACCAGGTGAAATGGGAGCGCTTGCCGGGATGCAGCAAGGCGCTGGCGATCACTTCTGCTGCAAGGGAAAGCGGGTCACTGTTCGTAGTCATCACGGCGGACCAGTCCGGCGCCCACCGTCTCATGGAGGAACTGGCTTTTTTCAATCCGCCCCGGTCCGGGCAGCGGTTGCTGCTGTTCCCGGACTGGGAGACCCTGCCTTATGACCGGTTTTCCCCCTACCAGGACATCGTGTCCGACCGCCTGGCTGCCCTGGTGGAACTGCACACCTTGCGCGCGGGCATACTTGTCGTACCGATATCCACCTTTATGTACCGCCTCCTGCCTGCGGAGTATCTCCACGCGCACAGCCTGTTGTTACGGGCCGGGCAGACCCTGGATACGGATGGCTTCAGACAGGAACTGGACAGTAACGGTTACCGTACCGTGTCCCAGGTCATGGAGCATGGCGACGTGGCCGTAAGAGGTTCGCTCATCGATATCTATCCCATGGGTTCCGCAGTCCCGTTCCGGATTGACCTGTTCGATAACGAGATTGACAGTATCCGGATTTTCGATATAGAAACCCAGAGGTCCCTGGATCAAACCGATGAAATCAGGGTGCTGCCTGCCAGGGAAGTCCCCCTGACCGCGCCGGCAATCGACCTGTTCCGCAGTAACTGGCGTCTGAGGTTCAGCGGGAACCCCGGCAGCAACCCGATTTACACTGACGTCAGCAACGGAATCGCACCGGCGGGAATCGAATACTACCTGCCGTTATTCTACACCCGTACCGGCTGCCTGAATGATTACTTCCCGGAAGACCCGACCATCGTACTGGATGAAGGCGTGTACGATGCGGCGCTGACATTCCGGGAGATGGCGGATACCCGCTATGAGCAGGGAAAACACGATCGCGAGCGTCCCCTGCTGGCGCCGGATGAGATTTTCTATCCGCCCGATGAGATATTCGACCTGCTGGCCGTACACCGCCGGATTCATGCCGGCAATACCGGTGTCGATGACGCAGCGGCCGGAACTGTCCGGTTTCTCACCGGCCATCCGAAAAAGTATCCCGTCAATGTGCGTTCACAGGACCCGCTTGCCGTATTCCGCCGTTTCATGGAGGAGTTTGCCGGGCGCGTCCTGATCGTGGCGGAATCGGTGGGCCGCAGGGAAACGATCATGGAATTATTCAACAGGGAAAAGACCAGGCCGGTCCTTTGCAGCGACTGGGATGATTTCATGGCCGGCGCCATGCGTTTCGGATTGACCGTGGCGCCGCTGGAGCAGGGGGCGGTGCTGGAACGGCCGGATATCGTCCTGTTGAGCGAAACCCAGTTGTTCGGCGAGCGGGCACAACAACGGCGCCTGCGCAAAAAGCGCCGGCAACTTACCGATACGGTCGTGAGCAACCTGACCGAGTTGTCCGTCGGCGCGCCGGTTGTCCACGAAGAACACGGGGTGGGCCGTTACCGCGGTTTGCTGACGCTGACGGTGAACGAAATCGAAGCGGAGTTCATTTGCCTGGAGTATGACCAGGGCGACAAGTTGTATGTGCCGGTAACGGCGATGGACCTTGTCAGCCGCTTCGTCGGTGTGGATGCGGAGCATGCGCCGCTGCACCGTCTGGGCAGCGGCAACTGGCTGAAGGCGAAACACAGGGCCCTGAAAAGAGTTTATGACGTGGCGGCTGAATTATTGGAACTGCACGCCCGCAGGGCCGCATTGCAGGGCCATGCGTTCGGTGTCGATAATAATGCCTACCAGGCGTTTGCCCAGGAGTTCCCGTTCGAGGAAACCCCGGGGCAGGCGGAGGCCATTGCCGGCGTGCTTGAGGATATGTGCGCATCAGTCCCCATGGACCGGCTTATATGCGGCGATTCCGGATTCGGCAAGACGGAGGTGGCCATGCGCGCGGCATTCGTTGCGGTGGAAAACCATAAACAGGTGGCCCTGCTGGCGCCGACCACCTTGCTGGCCCAGCAGCATTACCGGAATTTCAAGGACCGTTTTGCGGATTGGCCGGTGCGACTGGAAGTGTTGTCCCGGTTTGTATCAGGGAAACATCAGGCCGGCGTTTGTGATGGCCTGCGCGACGGTAACATCGATATCATCATCGGCACGCACAAGTTGTTGCAGGACGGCATTGCCTTTGCCAACCTGGGCCTTGTGATCATCGATGAGGAGCATCGTTTCGGGGTGCGGCAAAAGGAAAAACTCAAGTCCCTGCGCGCCCAGGTGGATGTATTGACGCTCACCGCCACCCCGATCCCGCGCACGCTCAACCTGGCGCTGTCGGATTTGCGGTCCCTGTCCATCATCGCCACCCCGCCGTCAAGACGCCTGCCGATCAAGATCTTTATCAGGGAATGGGATGAAAACTGGCTTGTCGAGGCGATGTTGCGTGAGATCAAACGGGGCGGGCAGGTATATTTTGTCCATAACGAGATTAGCAGCATAGAAAAGATCGCGGCTGAGGTCGGCGAACTGTTGCCGGAAGCCAAGCTACGCATAGCCCACGGGCAGATGCCGGAAAAGCAGCTCGAGCAGGTGATGCTGGATTTTTACCATCTCAGGTTCAACATACTGGTCTGCACCACCATCATCGAGACCGGCATTGACGTGCCCAGCGCCAACACCATCATCATCAACCGTGCGGACAAATTCGGCCTGGCCCAACTGTATCAACTGCGCGGCCGGGTCGGGCGCTCCCATCACCGCGCATACGCCTACCTGGTCAAGCCGGGCCGGGGAGCCGTCAGCGACACCGCGGCAAAGCGCTTTGAGGCGATTGAAGCGCTCGAGGAACTGGGAATGGGGTTTACCCTGGCGACCCACGACATGGAAATCCGCGGGGTTGGCGAGATCCTGGGTGATAAACAAAGCGGACAAATCCAGGAGATTGGGTTCGGCCTGTACATGAACCTGCTGGAACGGGCGGTAGCTTCCCTGAAAGCCGGACGCCAGCCGGAGCTGGACCGCCCCCTGGACCACGGCACCGAAGTGGATTTGAACGTCCCTGCATTGATACCGGCGGACTACCTGCCCGACGTGCATGCCAGGCTGGTCATGTACAAGCGCATAGCCGGTGCAGGAGAGGAGCGCGCGTTATGGGACCTGCAGGAAGAGTGTATAGACCGGTTCGGCCTGTTGCCGGATGCGCTCAGGAACCTGTTCCGTATTGCGGCGCTCAAGCAACGGACGCGTGCCCTGGGAATCCGGAAAATTGACCTGGGAGAGAAGGGCGGCAGGGTCCATTTCGATGAAAACGCAGACTTCGACAGGGTAAAACTGATAAGCCTGCTCCAGTCCAACCCCCGTAATTATAAACTCGAAGAGGGAAACAGACTGAGAATAAACCGGGAGCTCCCGGATGCCGGCGCGCGTTTCAGTTTTCTTGAGGAATTTCTGGATGGTCTGAATTGACTATCAAACCAGGGGTCAGAGTAAGAAATTCATCAGAATTTTTACTCTGACCCCAAATATCTGAAGAGGATATCAGTCAAATTTTTAGTGCGCCGTAAAGCAGGACGCCCACAAAAAAGACTGCGCCTGCTGTCAATGCAATAAATGCAATCATATTTCCCCTACCTCTCTGATATGTTTCTGAATGCGCAGAAAGACTATTAAATTGGCGCAGCCTAACATGAAAAGAAGCGCTATGCCCGCCCAAAAAACCTCGTTAATAATATCGGACAGGTACAAACTCGCCAATCCGCTTATTATAAGCACAAACAGACCTATAATCACAAAAAACAGCTTACTCAAGAACGAAATCCTTTCTTTTAACTCATCAAGTTTTGTCATGGTAAGTATAGTACCTCATAAGTAAAATCTTGCGCAAAATGACCAGGAAATTTGTCCGTCATTTAGTGCCGCGCATGCATGGTAGGTTCCAATGCCAGCTTGTGTGTAAGCTCATCAACAAGCTCTTCCAGATTCTCAGCCTCATATCCCGGTTCTTTGATACTGTCAGTCAATGTTTCAACATTGTTTGCATCAATATCCAGCACTTCTGCACACAGCCGGGTATTCAGTTCATTTCTGACCGGGTCATCCTGTATCTTGGAGAAGCCTTGCAAGGTCTTGCTTTTCAGGTCTTCGTAAATTCCAGCAGCGGCTGCAAGCTGATCTGCCGATAGCCGGTTTACGTCAAGCGCCGGTAAGGTTCTGATGAGTTCGTGCGGTACACTTGATCTGCCGAGATAGGGGCGGTTGCCGTGCAGTATCCGCAACAGCAGGCCAGGCGTTGAGTTCAACCAGAGACACAGCGCTTCTTCTGCGCCTGGCGCCTGGTTGTGAACTAACAGCGTAACCCATGACCTTACTCCGAGCATGGGCTTGTCGGTCAATACTGCCGCCAGACGTTGTGGCGCCATGCCAAGATCTCTCGCCAAGTGCAAGCGGCGCTGTTGCGCAAGCATCCTGTCCTGTTTTTCTTTGTCCCGATCAGGGCGCCGTTCAAGGCGTGCATTGGTCGTTACCTGCAGGCTGGTTTCCCTGGACGATGAATGGTGCCATAATGCGGGCATGCCTGCTCTCAAGGGATCATCTGTTTCCACAATAGTGAACAGCCCTTGAGTCGGGTTCTTCACTTGCATTTCGTAGGGGCCTAATTCGGCAATATTTCCGATTTCAATGATCGGAACCTTGGAGAAGGTATCATAGTCCCTGCGACGTAGACGCTCGGCGTGCAATACCAGATCCGGTTGGACAAAAGCCGTATAGGACCAGGCGCCGTCCGTGAGGTCTTCCTGTGGCACGTCGATGACGTTGCCGTAATGCTTCCCGCCAATATCAATGGAGCGTGACTCAAGTGATATGGCGTTCTCGTCCATTGCCAGCAGTTTGCGCGTCAGCGCCATGGCCTGTACCGGCTCATCGGGGTTGTGTAACAGGTTGACGAACCTCACATGGTTGCGGCTTGCCTGTTGCCGGTTTTTTGTGGCAATGATCAACACTTCGGCAATACGGGTTGATTCTGAGAATGAAACCAGACGGCGTCCCGGCAATCCTTTTACTTTGCTTCGATGCCTGTTGTCGTGGCTGACAATGAGCCAGTCTATGCAATAGTTTTCCAGCAGCAGTTGTCTGATACCGCGCCAGCGGCTACCCGTCAGCATGGTCGCGGGCAGTACAAAGGCCAGTCGGCCGTTCGCTTTGAGGTTATCATCCGCAAGTACTACGAAACCGGAACCCAGTCCCGCATAAAGATTGGCCGGTGTCTTTGCCAGGGTTTTCTGCAACGCAGCTTTCATCTTGTCTGAGTCACCCTTGTCAAAGAGGGAACCGAATATGGGGTTCCATAAGGTGTTGGCTTCATCACCGGGTCCACCGGCGCGGGTATACGGCGGATTGGCAATGATCAGGTCGCAATCCCGCGGCATGGCTACGTTATCGGCAACTTCACCCTGACCGGTAGTGCGCATGAACTTCTCATCGTCGAAGAGGTCCAGCCGTCCCGCGTTACCCTGACTGGGGGATGATGCCAGGAAGTCCAGACTGCCGAGGCGAGGAACGTTGCCAACTATCTCGTGCTGTACCCGCCACAGGTTCATGTCCTTTATGACCTGGCTGGCTTCGGCCATGCACAGGGTGGAAGCGGCCAGGTGGATTGCCGCAGGCACCACGTCAAAACCATACACTGCATCTTCAAGAATGGCTCGCATCAGTTCCCGATTATCCTCTACCGAGGCGCTGTTGCGCGAGCATTTCAGTATCTCCTGTGCTGCCGCCATGAGTAACGTGCCGCTACCGCAAGCCGGGTCGACGACCCGCAACCCGGCAACTCTGTTCGGGTCCGCGAAGTCAATGTCTGACCAGCATGAACTGCGTTCGTCGAAAGCCAGTCCCGCGAGCATTATCGCTGCTGGGATTGTTGTGTAGTTTGTTGCCAGGAACTTACGCGAGTCCAGCAATCGGTGGAATATTCGCCCAGCCACGTCATGACGTCGAATGACCCCACTCTCCGCAATTTCAGCCGCAGCAGTTTTCAGTACATTGACGGCTTCCTTGTTCGCTGGCCCCGGCGTCTCCGACAGGGTTTCCCTGGCGATATAAAAAATAGGCCACCAGTTGATGTTAAGGATTTCGTCCCATTGCTCTATCAGGTGGGTCGGACCTTGATCCGGGTCCGGGCGCTTGATACCCCTGTTTTGATGTTCTGTTGGTAATTGCGTGCGGTCAAGGTAGCGCGCCAGCAGTTCCTGGAACAATAGCGCGTTAAGCCAGATCAGGGCTTTGGTGGCAGATTCGTCTTGCTCGGCATTATCGTTTTGTCTGCTGCGAGCCAGAATGCTGCTGGCGTCGTTTATTGCGTTTGCAGCGTGCTGTACGATGAGATCAATACCTGTGCCACTGTCGCTCTGTACCCAGTAATTACGCAGTGTTTCGGCAAGGTCGGCTACACTACCGGTGGTCTCTTCGCTCCATTCTTCCTCGTAGTAGCGATACAGAATACGAATATCATCACAACTGGCGAGATTCTCACGCGCGCCGCTCTCTGGCAGGTCGGCAAGCCGCTGTGGATAACCCAGCGCAACCGCCAGCCGCACCGGCAAGCCGTTGATGATGGCTGGTTTTTGTTTCGGGAAGCGTCTGTTGGCGTCTTCCCTGGCCGGGTCGCCGAACTCTGCTTCGATAACCACGGCGTAGTCGTCGAAGTCCAGTAAAACATCCGCTTGTCCGCGTTGCTCGCCGAAACGATGACGTTGTTCTGCTTCGGCGCTTAAGCCTTCCTCGCGTAGCAGGCGCGCCAGGGCGAAGTTGTATGCGGTTTCAGTTGCGTTGCCGTGCATTTGTGCATTATCTTAAACCCGCTTATCAAAATCCAGCATGTTCTGGCGCTCTTTTCACGTTCCGATTGACGAACCTCTTTGCGCAAGGCATTCTTTATCCGTATGCCTTCATCCGCAGCTTACTCCGATATCTACAAAAATCTCGCTTCTGTCGCGCAACATGCCGCTTTGGTATATGGAGTCTTTTATCCGCATTACATCAACAGGGTGCGGGTGGCGGAGGTGATTGGGTTTGCTGCGCTCGGAGCCGGGAAACAACGCCCGCAAAGTGGACGCCTCAACGCGGCGGTTGAGGAGCTTGGAAAAGTCGGGGTTGTTTCCATAGACTCGTTTAACAGGGATGCCAGGCTTGATGAATCCTGGGCGCCGTGGCTTACCATGAAGGCGCACCGTGCAGGTGTGTTGAACAAGCTGCGGGGCGCTATCAAAAACAATGACCCGATTGGTTGGCAGTATTACAGGGGTGTTGACAAAAAAGCGATGGACCTGCGCTGTCTCACCGTTCTCGGCCAATTTGCGGAAATAGACAAAAACTATCCTGACGTCAACGCCGATGACTGGCGTTTTCTGGCGGAGCCGGGCGCCGCATCACTGTTGCCAGACTTGCCATCGCAACATCTTGCGGCCGCGCTTGAAGGCAGTCTGACCCAGGTAATTGAAACCTTGGCAGAGCCGGAGCCAATCATTAAAGCCTGTTACCGGTTGGCCCCGAACATCGCCTTGCATCGTTGCGATATTGCCTTCATCCGCATCCTGAAAGGCCACCTGAATGAAGCCGGGACGATACTCGATATACTGGAGCAAGATACTGGCCAGTTCGAGCGATTAAGAATTGACGCGCTTGCCACCCGGGCGTTCATAGCCACCTTGCGCGGTGAGGATGATGAAGCCGTAACATTTATCAAGGCGGCCATTGCGGAAGAGAAAAAAATCACGCGCAAACGTAGCGTGTATCCGACTGCGCGCGCTTTTTCTCTGTCTCTGTTGTCGCTGTTGCGTAGCGATACCCCTGCCAGCCTGACCTTGTTGAAGGAACTTATTCGGGCAGCGGCCAGAGAGCAGGTCGAATCGTATATTGTTCGTATGGTCTCGACCGTGGCACAGCTGAAATACCGTCCGCCACCCTCCTGGCCGCATTACGGGAACGCGCCGTTCTATGCGCTTTTTTCCCATCTCGCGAGTTGCTGGCAGGGTGAACAGGATTTGCGCGACCGGAAGACTCTGGAACAGGTCAGGCGGCGCGCCCGTTTGCACGGATACAGCTGGGTGGAAGCAGAGTGCCGGGAGATTATTGCCACCCGTAAAGAGGAGCGAACTGCAAGGAAACCCGATGATCTTTTCATCGCAAATCACGCCGATATGGGTACGGTGTCCCTGGTATCTCTGATACAACCTGTGCCCGAGTGGGAATATCCCCTTAAGGAAATGGAGCGTTTCGCCTATGAGCTAAAGGGCAAACGCAAACCGGCTGCCAGAAAATCGACACGAAAGTCACCGCGGCGGCTGGTATGGGATGTTGAGGCTAACAAATTCGGCGACTTTATAATTACGCCACGGGAACAACGCGCAAACAAGGGCGGCGACTGGAACGACACTGGCGCACTGACGCCAAGGCAACTGCTGTCCAAGGCCAGCAAGATGGACTTTCTGCTGGACCAGGATCGCGCAGCCATCGCCACTATCAAACAGCAACAAACCGGTCGCAGAGGTCAAAAACGGTTTTACGTGCCCATCGCCGGTTTATATGAGTTGGCTGGCCATCCGCACGTTTATCGCGCCGACGACGGCGAACCGATTGACATCGTGCAAGCTGAGCCGGAGTTATCTGTGGATGAAGCAAGCAAGGACACAATCATGGTTTACATCGACCCCCACGGGACGGATGCCGCGGAGTCGAGCTATGCAGCCTGCATGGTCGGAGAGCGCCGTTGTGAAGTAACCCGGTTCAACGCCAACCACAAACGCCTGTTCAATATCATCCCCCCGCAAGGGCTGGAACTGCCGGCTTCGGTCAGGGAGCGACTGTTGGAGGCGGTTGCCGGTCTGACCGCCGCAGTACGGGTGCAGGGCGCCATCAGCGAGACTGCCGAGACCATCAGGCAGATTACAGCGGATCCGCAACCCTGGGTCAAGCTGGAACCGAGAGGAAGCGGCCTGAGCGTGGAACTGGTGGTGGAACCGGCGCCGGATACCGCTACTTATATGGAGCCGGGTCTGGGCGGCGCCACGGTATTCGCCAACCGGAACGGTGAAACGGTGCAGGCGCAACGTGACCTCAAGGCGGAACGTGCAGCCGTCCAGGAGTTGATCGCGGCGTGCCCGCTGCTTGCGGCGCTGGGCGGCGAACAGCAGTCCATCACCTTGCCGGAGCCTCTGGATTGCCTGGAAATGCTGGAACAGGTTCATGCTGCCGAGGCTCGCTGTCTGTGGCCTGGCGCGGAATCCTTCAAAATCGCGGCGCACGCACAACCCAAGTCACTCAAGCTGAACGTCAAACCCGCCGCCGAGTGGTTCCGGGCATCAGGACAGCTTGAGATCGACAAGGGCCGGGTCCTGAACCTGCGCCAGTTGTTTGCATTACTGGACCAACAGCCCGATGCGCGCTTTCTCAAACTTGAAGATGGCGAATTTATTGCGTTGACGACGTCTTTCCGGCGCCAACTCGATGACCTGCGCAGCCTGTCGACGCCGGCGGCGGAAGGATCTGTGCGCTTCCACGCCATGACCACGCCAGCCTTGCAGGATTTTCTTGAAGAAACCACCCTGGATGCCAGCGCCGGCTGGCACAAACTGTGCGCCAGACTGCAGGACGCGCAGGCTTTCGAACCGCAACTGCCCAGCACCTTACAAGCGGAGCTGCGTCCCTATCAACTGGAAGGCTTTCGCTGGCTGGCCCGTCTCAGTCGCTGGGGCGCCGGCGCCTGTCTCGCGGACGATATGGGACTGGGTAAAACAGTGCAGGCTCTTGCCTTGTTGTTGGAACGTGCTCCTGAAGGGCCCGCGCTCGTTGTCGCGCCTACCTCGGTTTGCGCCAACTGGGCTCATGAGGCGCGCCGTTTTGCGCCGACCCTGAACGTTATCAACTACACCGGCGGCGCCAGCGCCCGCGCGCAGTTACTGGAAGCGCCAACCCCCTTTGATCTGGTAATCACCACTTACGGCTTGTTACAAATCGACGTGGATGCATTGACACAGGTTGAATGGCACAGCGCGGTGCTGGATGAGGCCCAGGCCATCAGGAACCCGGCTACCAAGCGCGCTCGGGCGGCGCGCAAACTCAAGGCCGGCTTCCGGCTGGTGACCACCGGCACGCCGATCCAGAATAACCTGACCGACCTGTACTCGCTGTTCAGCTTCGTCAACCCCGGCCTGTTGGGCTCTATGGAACAATATCGACGTAATTTTGCGCTGCCTGTCGAAAAGGACTCTGATCCTGATGCGCGGGCGCGTTTGCGCCGCCTGATAGCGCCCTTTGTGTTGCGTAGGCTGAAGACCGAGGTCCTGGACGACCTGCCGGAGCGCACCGAGATCATCCTGCACGTGGAGATGTCGGCGGAAGAAGCGGCTATCTACGAGGCGTTACGGCAGCGCGCCGTGGAAGACCTGGAGACCCTGCCCCAGGGACAAGCTGCCGAGGGCGAGCGCAAACTGCAAGTGCTGGCGCACCTGACGCGTCTGCGCCTTGCCTGTTGCAACCCCAGGCTGGTGGCGGCAGCCGAGGCGTCCGCTTCCATCCCTGCCAGTTCAAAGCTGGAGACCTTCGCGGAAACGCTTGATGAATTACTCGCCAACCGGCACAAGGCGCTGGTGTTCTCACAGTTCGTGAAACACCTGAAACTGGTCGAGGAGTACCTGCAAAAAACCGGGGTGAGCTACCAGTACCTGGACGGCAGTACGCCGGCCAAAACCAGGGAAAAACGTATCGCCGCGTTTCAGGCCGGTGAGGGCGACGTGTTTCTGATCTCGTTAAAAGCGGGCGGCGTCGGTTTGAACCTGACCGCGGCCGACTACGTTATCCACTTGGACCCCTGGTGGAACCCCGCCGCGGAAGACCAGGCCTCCGACCGCGCCCACCGCATCGGCCAGACCCGGCCGGTCACCATCTACCGGCTGGTCACGCAAGGCACCATTGAAGAACAAATCGTCGACCTGCACCACCACAAACGCGACCTGGCCGACCGCCTGCTGGAAGGCGCTGACGCGCCGGCCCGCCTGAACACCGAAGAACTGCTGAACCTGTTGCGTCAGCCTTTGAATTGATTGGAAATTATAACTGACTATAGTCATGATCAGGATTAAAGTCACCGGGGTCTCATCTGACGGGATCAGGATTTTGCCGATTTTCTTCTGTTTGCTGTCCCTCTTCAACGCGCCAGCGCATGCGGAGGACTGGTACCGGGTGGAACTGGTCCTGTTCGAATACAACGAACCGGATGCCGGCGGCGAGTGGTGGTACGAAAACCCCGGTTTGCCGGCCCGCGATCAAACCATCGGATTGATCATGGAAACTGCCGATCCCGTATCCGCCGATTCTCCTGGTGCGCCGGAAGATGAGGACCTGAAGCCGTATGTTGTACTGCCCGGGCAGGATTACCGGCTGGCGGGCGTCAGGCGGGTACTGGCATCATCCGGGGAATACCGGCCGCTGCTCCATGTTGCCTGGCAGCAGCCCGGACTGGATGCAAGAAATGTGAGAGCGGTACACCTTGACAACACCCGGTTTGAGAGGAAAGCCGCAGAGCGGCTTGAGGTCGAACCGGAGCCGGGGGAGGTACGGGAAGAGCCGGAATATACGCCGCCGGTGAAGGTTTTTGACGGCACCGTCCGTTTACGCAAGTCCCGTTTCCTGCACCTGGACGTGGATTTTGCCTATTTTCCCGACACGTTGCAGCAACCGGACCTGGAAATGCCGGCCCAGGCCGCCGGACACAGGCGGTTCCCGGCGGACTACGTCAGGCTGACTGAAAGCAGGAGGATAAAACCGGACAACCTGAACTATTTCGACCATCCCCTGTTCGGGTTGGTCGTCCAGGTCAGTAAAATAATATCCGCAGATGACGCAGATGAATAATCCGCAGATGACGCAGATTACCGCAGATGAAAAAAGTTGTTTGTGATGAAGAAGCTACACGGTAAATAAACCGGAATATTCGTGTCATAAATCGAGAAATAATCTGCGTTCATCTGCGTCATCTGCGGATAAATTATTGCTGTTCGGACAGTAGCGTCTTGCCGGCCCAGTCGCGGGCAAACTGCGCCGCGCTCCTGCCGCTGCGAGTCCCTTTTTCCAGGGCCCATTGCAGTGCAGCCTGCCTGACCTGTTCGGGGTCGCCGATCGCTATACCGGTCCGCTCCAGCCAGTGGAATGCAATCTGCAGGTATTGTTCCTGGTTGAACGGATGGAACGATAACCAGATGCCGAAGCGTTCCGACAGGGAGAGCTTCTCTTCCACGGATTCGCCGTGGTGGATCTCGCCGTCAATATTTCTGGCTTCCAGGTTCTCCGACCTGTATTCCGGCAGCAGGTGACGGCGGTTGGAGGTGGCATAGATGAGGATGTTGTCCGGAATGTCGCTCACCGAACCGTCCAGCAGTACCTTGAGGGTCTTATAGCTGGGATCATTCACGTCAAACGACAGGTCGTCGCAGAAGATGATGAATTTGCCCATGAAGCGGCTTAATTCGTCACAGATATCATGCAGGTCGGTCAGGTTGTCCCGCGTCACTTCCACCAGGCGCAGCCCCTGCTCCCGGTATTCACTGAATACCGCCTTGACCAGTGAAGATTTACCGGTGCCCCGCGGGCCCCACAACAGTACATTGTTGGCAGGGTAATCGTTGAGGAACTGTTCGGTGTTCGATTGCAGCGCCTGTTTCTGCCTTTCTATACAAAGCAGGTCTTCCAGCCTGATTTCCCTGGAATGCCTGATAGGCTCCAGGCAGGAAGCAGCGCCCCTGCCGCGCCAGCGCATCAACGGCGCGGCCTGCGCCAGGCGCGGCGCCCGGGAGATGAAGTTGAGCCTGTCCAACAAGGCCGTGAGGCGTGACACCGGTTTGTCCGTATTCGTCATACCGCCATTATACGCCGGTATGCGCGGGTGCAGGCTTTTTTGTGTGTATACTTGTGAACTTTTATAATGTCGCTTTGACATGAATACAATAAGGTGAGGTATGTTTGAAAAAGACATGAAAATCGCAGGGTACGACGACGTACTCTACCGGGCCATGCAGGGGGAGAGGACCAGGCAGGAAGAACACATTGAACTCATAGCATCGGAAAACAACGCCAGCCCCAGGGTGCTGGAGGCGCAGGGTTCGGTGCTGACCAACAAGTATGCCGAAGGCTATCCCGGTAAACGCTATTATGGCGGCTGTGAATATGTCGACGTGGTCGAACAACTCGCCATCGACCGGGCGAAGGAGTTATTCGGGGCGGATTACGCCAATGTCCAGCCCCATTCCGGTTCCCAGGCCAACGGCGCGGTTTACCTGGCGCTGTGCCAACCGGGAGACACCATCATGGGAATGAGCCTTGCCCATGGCGGCCACCTGACCCATGGCGCCTCAGTCAACGTGTCAGGTAGAGTTTATAATGCGGTGCAGTACGGCCTGAATGCGGATACCGGCGAGATCGATTATGACGCCGCGGAACAGCTTGCCCTGGAACACAGGCCGAAGCTTGTGATGACAGGCTTCTCCGCGTACTCGCGCAGGCTGGACTGGCAGCGCTTCAGGGAGATCGCCGACCAGGTCGGCGCATACCTGGTGGCCGATATCGCCCACGTGGCCGGCCTGATCGCCACCGGGCTGTATCCCAGCCCGGTCAGCATCGCGGACGTGACGACGACCACGACCCACAAGACCCTGCGCGGCCCCCGCTCCGGCCTGATCCTGGCAAAAGCCAACCCGGATATTGAGAAGAAACTGAATTTTACTGTTTTTCCATGTTACCAGGGAGGGCCGTTGATGCACGTGATTGCGGCCAAGGCCGTTGCCTTCAAGGAAGCCATGGAACCGGAGTTCAAGGCGTACCAGCAACAGGTTATTGAGAACGCACGCGCAATGGCCGGTGTCTTTATTCAGCGTGGCGTTGACGTCGTTTCTGGCGGCACCGACAACCACCTGTTCCTGGTCAGCCTCATCAGCAAGGGCATCACCGGCAAGGACCTGGATGCGGCCCTGGACCGGGCCAATATCACCGTGAACAAGAACGCGGTGCCCAACGACCCGCAGTCGCCTTTCGTTACCAGCGGCATCCGGATCGGCACCCCGTCGATCACCACGCGCGGTTTCGGAAAGGCCGAGGCCTCACAGGTCGCTTCCTGGATTTGTGACATCATCGACAACATGGGGGATGAGACGCTGGTTGCGAAGATAAAAGAAGAAGTGAAGGCACTGTGCAAACAATTTCCGATGTATGCCTGAATATATGCTATGCGTTGCCCGTTCTGTTCATTTGAGGATACCAGGGTCATAGACTCCAGGATGGCCGCCGAGGGCGACCTGGTCAGGCGCCGTCGCGAATGCATGGAATGCAGGGAACGTTTTACCACCTATGAAGCGGCGGAATTCAATTATCCCAGGGTTATCAAATCCGATGGCCGGCGCGAACAGTTTACCGAGGACAAACTGCGTTCCGGCATTGAGCGCGCCCTGGAAAAACGGCCGGTCCCGATGGAACAGGTCGAGATAGCCATCGCCCGTATCAAACACAAGCTGAGGTCCCTGGGCGACCGGGAAGTAAAATCGAGAAAAGTGGGAGATTGGGTCATGGAAGAATTAAAAGCCGTCGACCAGGTGGCCTATCTCCGGTTTGCTTCCGTCTACCAGAGTTTTGCCGATGTCAGGGCATTTCTGGATGAGATTGAGAAGCTGGAAGAAGAGATGCCCCCGGAGTTGAAAAAATCCCAGTTGGATCTGCTCAACAAGCCTGATAACTGAAGTGAACTGGACCGCAGCCGACACCTCATGCATGGCCCGCGCCCTGGAACTGGCGGACAGGGGGCGTTTCACCACCCACCCCAACCCCAGGGTGGGTTGTGTCATAACCAGGGACGAGCAGGTACTGGGCAGCGGCTGGCACCACAGGGCCGGAGAGCCGCATGCCGAGATTAACGCGCTGAGTGATGCTTCCTGCGACCTGCGCGGCGCGACGGCTTACGTTACGCTCGAACCCTGCTCCCACCATGGGCGGACGCCGCCCTGTACCGAAGCCCTCATCGGGGCAGGTATCAGCCGGGTCGTGATCGCCGCGCAGGATCGGAATCCGCAGGTGTCGGGCGCCGGGATAAAAGCATTGGCGGACGCCGGCGTCAGGGTCGAGACCGGCCTGATGGAACAGCCGGCAACGGATCTCAACAAGGGTTTCTTTTACAGGATGACGCGTGGCAGGCCTTATGTGCGGGCCAAATCCGCCATCAGCCTCGATGGCAAGACAGCGCTGGCCGGGGGGGTAAGCCGGTGGATTACCGGCGCGGCTTCCCGGCGCGACGTGCAGGAATTGCGCGCGGTAAGCTCAGCCATCCTGACCGGCATCAATACCGTGCTGGCCGATGACCCACGCCTGAACGTGCGTGATGTGGACACCGGCGGCAGGCAGCCCCTGAGAGTAGTGCTCGACAGGGAGTTAAGATTCCCACCCGGGGCACAAATGCTCGGTCTGGACGGGAGTACTGTCCTGTTTACCAGGAGCGAGGATAAACTGCTTCATGAGGGCCTGGAACGCGCCGGGGCCTGCGTGCGTTTCGTCGATGGTGATGAGCGGGATTTCCTGGATCGCGTGTTGAGAGAACTGGCGCTGACTTACGAAGTGAACGACCTGTTGCTGGAGGCGGGCGCGAAATTGACCGGGAGCATGCTGCGCCACGGCCTGATCGATGAACTGGTGGTCTACCAGGCGCCGGTCATACTGGGCGGCGCTGCCGCCGATATGATGGAATTGCCTGTCATCACCACTATGGATGAACGCCATGAACTGGAACTGGTGGATTTTTGCCGCTTTGATGAGGACTGGCGTTTTGTCTTCAAACCGCGCCGTTGACAGTTCAATCCGCAGCACAAGCGCAGATGAACGCAGATAAAACCAGCCGGTCCATGGGCGCCCGGGTACGGGCCAGGCGTTCTGCCGTACAGGCCCTGTACCAGTGGTTTTTAACGGAACGGCCCATGCCTGAGATCATCAATGAATTTGAGCATGACAGGAAGGAATTGAAGAAGGCCGACGGGGATTATTTCCGGGACATTCTGACGGGCAGCGCCGGAAATTCAGACGAGATTAATGACTCATTGACCCCTTTCCTGGATCGTGCTCTGCATGAACTGGACCCGGTTACCCGAGCCGTGCTGCACCTGGGTATGTATGAACTCATGCACCAGCCGGGATTGCCACTGCGCGTGGTGTTGAATGAAGCGGTGGAACTGGCGCGTATGTTTGGGGCAGAGGATTCCTACAAATACATCAACGGTGTGCTGGACCGGGCTGCGCAACAGTTGCGCCCCGAAGGAGATGGGGTCAGGTCGCACAATGCACACACAAAGAAATAACTGAGAAATTGCCACAAACCTGATTTGTGTGTGCATTGTGCGACCTGACCCCATCTCCCCATCTCCCTTGACCGAATTCGAAGCCATCGATAAATATTTTGCCGGCTTGACTCCCGGCGGGCGCGGAGTCGTACTCGGTGTGGGGGATGACGCGGCGTTGCTGGCCGCCGACCCTAATACCAACCTGGTGGTTTCGACGGACAGCCTGGTTTCCGGAGTCCATTTTTTTCCCGATGCCGACCCTGTCGATGTTGGATACAAGGCGCTGGCCGTAAACCTCAGCGACATGGCCGCCATGGCCGCCATCCCGCGCTGGTTCACCCTGGCGCTGACCCTGTCGGAGACAGAGATGGCCCATGAATGGCTGGACGGATTCGCCCGCGGACTGGCGGAACCGGCCCGGAATTACGATGTTGCACTGGTCGGCGGCGATATCTGTAAAGGTCCCCCGGCAGTGACAATCCAGGTCATCGGCGAATGCCCCAGGGGCAGTGAAATCCGGCGCCGCGGCGCCGCGACCGGTGATCATATCTACATCAGCGGCGAGTTGGGCAGCGCGGCCTTTGCGCTGGCGAAGCTCAAATCCGGACGAACTCCCGACCCGGATTGCCTTGCCCGTCTGTTGCGCCCTGTTCCCAGGGTCGAACTGGGAGTTTCACTACGCGGGATCGCAAGCGCCATGATCGACATCTCGGACGGGTTGCTCGCGGACCTGGGCCACCTGCTGGCCCCCGGTGCTGTCGGCGCCCGGGTCGATATCGATGCAATCCCGTTCCACGGGCAACTTAATACCGAATGTGATCCGGCGCAGAAATGGCGCTGCATACTCGGCGGCGGGGACGACTACGAACTGTGCTTCACCGTCCCGCCGGACAGACAGAATCAACTGGGAAGTATCGGTTGCCCGGTATACCGCATCGGTAAGATCACGGCAGAAAAAGGGCTGCGCTGCGTCCGCAAAGACGGCACCGAATACGTACCGGACAAGACCGGGTATGTGCATTGTGCGACCTGACCCTGTGCATGTACCAGAACCAGCACATACGTGTTATATTTACAAAAAAAAGAAATAGTGAAAATGACGTTTGACAATCGGCAGAGGCGAATATGATTAGAAGCTTCACCCTGGATTTTTGGGTAGACGAGGATTGGTATGTTGGGAAACTCCGTGAAGTTCCCGGTGTGTTCAGTCAGGGAAAAACTCTGGAAGAATTAAAAATGAATATTAAAGACGCCTATGCCCTTATGATGCAGGAAACCATGCCGACGGTCGTGGAAAAGTTCGATTCAACAGAGCTGACAATGGATATAACTTGAAACGGAAGGACTTCATCAGACGCCTGACTGGTGAGGGGTGTTACCTGAAAAGGCATGGAGGAAAACATGATATTTATGTCAATCCTGAGAACGGCAGGCACGCTCCGGTGCCCAGACATAGAGAAATCAAGGACAGTCTGTGCAGATTGATCAGGCAACAACTTGGAATAACCTAATACCTTATATGTGCATTGTGCGACCTGACCCCGTTTCCCTGTGACAGATTTGAGATTAATCAGGGCGCATCTGACAAAAAACGTCCCGTCCTGATGAATGAAACAGTTTGAGAAATCACAATCTCAGCTTTCATAATAAAAGGATGTGAATGGCGGACAACGACGAAGTCAGTCATTCCTTCAACCTTGGTGTTCTCTACGGATACTTTTCCGTCATCCGGGTTTTTGAGATAAAGTGACAGTATGGGGTTGAACGTTTTGCTGCCAGCAATGATGCCTACCTCGTAATCCACTGGGCCGAGTTGTGACGGGATACTGTCCTCACCTGTACCAAGCTGCATGCCGGCAGGTCCGTTAATGACTTTGAATCCTGGGAAGTTCCGCAGTTTATCTACAACCCCACTACCTTTATTCGGTGGCGCCAGCATCACGACGTGGCCCAGGTTCGGAATGTTTTCCTGTTCCAAGTAATACCGGATCAGAATACCGCCGAGTGAATGCGTGACGAAGTGGATGACACTGTCGGACAGGCACTGTGACAACCCTGCTTCTACTGCCAGGGGAGCCAAGTTCTCAATCGGGTATTTTCGGGACGGATAATCGAGATTACTGACCGCGTATCCGGCTTCCTTAAAGGTATCAGCCAGTTTCTCCATCGACGCAGATGTCCGGGCGAGTCCATGCAGCAGCACCACACACTCTGCCGCTTGAGTTGGCGGTGCTACTAAGAGACAGATGATAAACATGAAAAGCCGATATAGATGCATCTATCAAACAGTGGGTTTTCTATGGCATCCCTGACAACCTTATTACTTTCTACTCGGATAATCATAAGGGAACCTCTATAAATAGACCATTTCAGGTCTGATCAGGTTCTTTTTCAATATATTTATATGTGGTAAGGTGATCAGGGCCTTCAATCATCTCGCCAGCGCCCTCATCGCGCCGTTTTATGACCCTCAGGGGTCGTTCTGACACCGTTTTCTGCCCGTTCTCCGTCAAGCAGGCGCACTGACCCCTTGCAGGTAACACAATCGTCGCATGTTATACACCAGGTTCATCATGCCGATGGCCAGGGCACTGCGCTTGAGCCCGATGCAGCGTATCAGCTTGGTCCGGGTCGCGCACTGCGCCCCGAACACGTGCTCCACCCGCACCCGTATTTTTGCCCTGCTGCGGTTGCCCTGCTTCTCCCGGTCCGTCAACGGCTGGTTGCGGCTGCCCTTGCGCTGAATGTGACTGCGGTAGTTCTTCTCCCGCAAACGTGCCTCCTGCTCCCTGGAACGGTACGCGCTGTCCGCCCAGATGGCTTTGCTGGTATTGTCCTCATCCAACAGCTTATCGAGCAGTTGCGAGTCATGCACGTTGGCCGGCGTCACCGCAAAGCTGCGTATCAGCTTGTGCTCATGGTCCGCGTTCACGTGGTTCTTGTACCCGTAATGATTCTTGCCGTGTTTCTTCGTCCAGCGCGCCTCCACGTCCTTCTGGCGCCGTTTGGGCTTGGCTTGCTCCTCGTCCCACTCGGCCGGTACCTCCCCGGCCTTGAGCTTTGCATTCTCCTCGCGCGTGTTGCGCTGCACCGGCGCCGGCACCAGCGAGGCATCCACCAACTGCCCCTTGCGCGCCCGGTACCCCAGGCCCTGCAACTGCCCGGTAAAGTGGGTAAACAACTTATCCATCAACCCCCGCTGCACCAACTGCTCCCGAAACGCCCAGAACGTCTTCGCATCCGGCGCCCTGTGCACATTGTCCAACCCCATGAAACGCTGGAAACTGCGCCGGTCCTCAACCTGGTATTCCAACTGCTCATCGCTCAAGCCGTATAAATGCTGTATCACCAGCCCCTTGAACATCAGCACCTCGTCCCGGCGCGGGGCGCCCGCATTGCTCTTGCGTTCGGTGGGCCGGATGCGTGCCAATAACGGACGGAATGATTCCCAGTCCACCACCTGGCCCAACTGCGCCAGCGGGTCTTTCAGCTTCGTCAAACGGGCGTCCTGCAAGTCAAAAAAGGAACCGAACAGGTCTTGGGTCTTCTTCATGGCAGCACCTTCAAACAGGAAAATGTGAGTTGAAATCAGTGACCCGTATTATATCATTGTGCTGAATTAATAGAGGTTCCTATAATTATCCTTACCGAACCAATACCCTGAATCTGCAGCATGTATGCTTCATGCCGTGGATCGGCATAACTCGGAATCCCAAAATTATAAGGTGCTACATGGTTAATTCCCGCAAGACTTCATAGAAATCATCCAGAATAGGTGCCTGTTTTACCCACCGGAAATTTACTAAAATGCAGTCTCTATAAGTCTTGATTTTATATCCGTCACTCCAGCTTCCTCGGAGACATAGATCTTTATCTGCAAATCAGTGATAAAAACGAAAAAGGCACTGTAGATTTTTTTTACCATGAATTTAAAACAGCCTTCCGAAGGAGCATGGCTAAATTCTATTTCATAATCTGACAGGTATTTTTCTACATCTTTAAACGATGTTCCTACAGGTAAATCATGTTCAATCTGGGCAATAAACTGCTCATAGTTGCGCATGTTCACTTGGTCGGGTTCTATGCGCTCCTTTCTGTCATTGGCATTCACATTCATTGATATAGAAACTACCACGCAGAGCACCAAAGATAGCATTAGTAAGATGTTTTTCATGCTTAGTAGCACATCAGTATGCCAGTTGTAATTGACTTTGTGAAGCGGGCGCAAAGCCCTGCAGATGCTCCCGCTAACATCGACAGTTGGCGGTCTCATCGGGTCGGTTTCATTTTTTTCACACTGACCCGACCCTCAGGGGATGCGTAGCCCTCCGGCTGTGCCCGGTCGTTGGTCTCATTGGCCTGGTTTCCCCTGAAGTCCCCCGCCCCGAACTGCCCGACCACGGCGTGTGCTCAGGAGGTGTCATAGGGCACAATCACGCTGGGCGGCGCGCCGAATGCCAGCGCTTTATAGAGCGTCTCCCAGTCCGGCAGCAGCCAGGTGAAGAAGAAGCTTCGCAGCTTCTCCCAGAAGTAGCGCTTGCGGCCCTGTTTGGCCAGCGCCGCCCGGAACAGCCCGCAGCAATGCTGCTGCACCTGGTCCACCAGGAACGCCAGCATCATCAGGTGGGCGAACACCGTGGACAGGTGCTTGTAACCATGGCCGAAGTTATGCTCGAAGTGGTAGCCTTGGTTCTTCAGGGTATTGAACGTCTCGTTCTCAATCTTCCAGCGCGCCCGCGCCCCGCGCATGATGCGCATCAGGTTGTGCTTGTGCAAGGGGATATCCGTCACCCAGGTAAAGCGCTGACTCTTCCCGTTGCGGCGCTGTTCTTCATAATCCAGGAAGTTCACTTCCAGCTTAAAGTGCGACTCGTTCAACGGCGCGCCGTTCAGGTAACGGAACCGGTGCACCGTGCCGTCCTGGCCGGTTATCTCTGCCGTCTTCACCCCCGGCGTGGTCGCTACCCACTCAAACAGGAAGACATGGTCGCCGGGCTTGACCCCCAGGATATAACGCATCTTCAAGGACTGCAGCAACTCAATGTGCGGCCCGTTCGCGGCCAGCGCATCCTCCACCACAATCAGCTTCAGGTGCGGGTGTTCCCGGCGCACGTCCGCCAGCAACCGCTTGGCCGCATTGCGCTCACAGTCATTCTTGCTGCTCCCGTCTTCCCGCATAATCGGCTCCGGCGCCAACGGCAGCACCACCCGTTGCTCAGGATGCACCAGCGCCGCGCCCAACACCTGGTGGTAATAACTCACCCGCCCGTCCCGGTGATGCTTCTCACAACACTGCGCGCAATGCACGTTGTCCGAATAAAAATACCCGGTGCCGTCCACCGACAACAGGTAATGACCCGCCCACCAGAGGAAGTCCTCCAGCCCCTTGCCCCGCTGCAACAGGTGCAACACCCGACGGAACGCGCGCCGCAACAACGAGGGGTCCACCTCGTCCAGCCGTTCCCGCAACGCCGTGTCCGACGGCGCCCGCGCAATGCCGTACAAACTCTTCAGGTTCGAGGCCACCACCGCATCCTCACGGCCCGCATCAAACTGCAACAGCGACGGGTACTTCAACCCGAACACCGCCAGCCCCGACATCAGGTAATCGACCAACTCAAACCCACGGCCCACCGTGTCATCCTTAATGGCTTGAAAACAACGGCGTACTTCACTCAACAAACCAGGGGCACTCAGGGACTTGCGCAAGGAAGAACGGGACATGGCCTCACCTCACCTTTGACTTGAATAGTGCCTCTTATTATACTGAAACCATGCCGAAAGTTTACGAAAACCTTTTTTTACCCCGCTCCAAAACCCCCGTTTTTATCGGGATTCCAGCACCCAACAGGCGTTAGCGGGAATTGCTGAAAGCCCTGCTGTAGTGGCCGGTCAATTCCCACAGATTCCAACGCCTGATAGGCAAAAGAATTGCTGTTCTGTATTACATACATGGGGTCAGGTCGCACAATGCACATCGCTGATACCAGAATCCGGCTGAACCCAACTCATTTGAAAAATGGCTGGATGAATGATACGATTACGGCTAATCTATGAATAAGTCAATCTTCAGTTAACAGGGATTTTATCCACAATAGATTTCAAGGACGAACCTATGGCAAGACCTCTCCCAATAGAGTTCCCAGACGCCCTCTACCATGTTACTTCCCGGGGCAATGCGCGTGCTGATATCTATTCAGACGACTTCGACCGTTACCAGTTTCTTGATTTGCTGGATGAGGCGTGTAAGAGGTGGAATTGGTTCTGTCATGCATATTGCCTGATGTCCAACCACTATCATTTGCTGATAGAAACCGGTCAACCCAGTTTGTCACATGAAGAAAATTCTTGAAGATTACCTTACAAGGTATATTATATAAGGTAAGAATTATTGATGCTGGAATTGAAAAAGAAGTTGCCAGCCGCTTTTTATCGCTCACAGTCGGACACGGAGCCGGTACGTGATTGGATTAAAGAGCTGGATGCGAAAGATCAAAGGTTAATCGGACAGGATATTGCAACACTCGAATTCTGTTGGCCGGTGGCCCAGCCAAAATGCAAACCCATTAAGGGTAGAAGGGGGCTTTGGGAAATCCGTTCGAACATTTCGAGTAAGCGTATTGCACGAGTTCTTTTCTGCATCCATAACGGTCAGATGGTATTGCTGCATGGCTTCGTGAAAAAGAGTCAGAAGACTCTGGAAAGAGACTTGAATCTTGCAATGTCGCGTATGAAAGAAGTAAAGAAATATGACTAAGAAGAAAAATCCACGTATCGGCTCAAGCACTGATGATTTGTGGCAAGAGCTTGGCATTCTCGAAGACATCACAGCGACTGCGATAAAGCGCACCATTGCGATGCAAATCGAAAATGAAATGTCTTTACAGAATATCTCAAAGGCGGAAATGGCGCGCAGAATGAGGACCAGCGCCTCTCAGCTTGAACGTATTCTTGATCCTGATAATCAGCGCGTTCAACTCGACTCTCTGGTCAAAGCCGCTCATGCTGTGGGTAAAGAGCTTACCGTAGCGTTGCATTAGACTTCTGCGTGCGACCTGATCCCAAAATCCAAAATCGCGGCGGCCTGAGGTCTGAGTTATGACAGTTGTCAATGAAAGCCCCGAGGCATCCCTGGATGCGGCTGCGAGTGCCGGGACCTTATACTCCATGTCCGTTGGCGATACGTTCCACGGCAATCTTGACCGCAAGTTTGATGAAGACTGGGTCGGGATAGAACTGGAGAGGGGAAAAACCTACCGGGTTACCCTGTCAGGCCGCGGAACCGCTCCCGACAATGCCGAAGACACCATCCTGAAATTGTTCGATTCAAGCGGGAATCACCTTCTTACCAATGACGACATCGACTCTGCAAACGGGATATTCGATTCGCGCCTGACATTAACCGTTCTTGTCAGCGGCGCCTACTATATCAGCGCCGGCAGCTATACCAGCAATCCGGGTACGGACAATTCCGGGACTTATACGATACTGGTTGAAGAGATAGAGGTGGTTACCGTTATCGACGATACTATCACGGGCACCAGCAGGGGGAACAACCTGACCGGGACTGATGTAGCAGAAATGATCCATGGACTTGGGGGGAACGATTACATTTACGGCCGCGGTGGTGACGATGAACTGTACGGCGGGGCCGGGAACGACACGTTGAACGGCGGCGCCGGGGCCGACAGGCTTACCGGGGGTGATGGCGAAGATACCGCGTCGTACACGGATTCTCCCGCGGGTGTGACGGTGCGCCTCCACGGTCCCGCACCCCGGGGTGGCGATGCCGAGGGCGATATATTCGCGAACACGGTCACGTTTGCCTATACGGACAACGGCGATCGGGTGGAGGTGGAACTTCCCGACATCATCAACCTGTCGGGATCGGACCATGATGACATCCTGGCCGGCGACCCGCGCGCCAACAGGCTTTCAGGCGGCCGGGGCGACGATACGATCTACGGCGGCCCGGGCGGCGATGACACGAACAGCGACACTATCGGCGGCGGCCAGGGAGATGACAGGCTGTTCGGCGGCCGGGGCGATGATGTACTGTACGGCGATGAGGGCGGTGATGTGCTCAGGGGCGGCCCCGGCGCGGACGAGCTCTGGGGCGGTTCCGGCGCTGACATGCTGGAAGGCGGTCCCGGGCCCGACGTGCTGGATGGGGGTATCGGTGATGACATCTTCGTCTTCAGTTACGGCCATGGTGAGGACCGGATAACCGATTTCCGGGACAACAGGGATTTGATTGATCTTCAGTCCTTTGACCTTTCCGGCTTTGCCGAGCTTGTCGTTACCCAGGTTGCCGACGGAGTGAGGGTCGACCTGGAGGAACATGGTGGCGGCGCCATCCTGCTTGAGGATTTTGATATTGGAAGGCTGGATGCATCGGACTTTTTGTTCTGACAGGAATTGCCCGGCTGTTAACGAGCAACCGAAAGCCTGATATCAAGTGCATCCAGCACCCGGAATAAAGTACCGATCCGCGGGTTGCCTCCCCTGGACAGCGACCGGTACAGGTTTTGCCTGCCAAGGCCGGTGTTTCTGGCAACTTTCATCATGCCCTTGGCGCGGGCGACATCCCCGACAGCCTTGACGAAGAAATCAGAATCACCTTCTTCAAGCGCTGCGTTAAGGTATTCAATTATTGCCTCATCGCTATCCAGGAAGTCAACTATGTCAAAGTTCTTGATTTTCATGAATACTCCTGAATCTCTTTCAGCATTTGATGTGCACGCCGGATGTCTTTTGCCTGGCTTGACTTATCACCACTACAAAGCAGCAGTACAGTATTATTGCGAACCGTATAATAGACGCGGTAGCCTTTCCCGACATCTATCCTCAACTCACTGACACCACTTCCGACCGATTTGCTGTCTCCGAAGTTACCCAGTTCAACGCGTCTGATCCTGGTGGTGATTTTCATGGCCGCGCGCAGGTCACGTAACCCTCGCAGCCAGTCCTCAAATACTTCCGTATACTTGACTTCGTATCCCATATGAAATGTCCTGTATAAAGGACACTATATCAGGAAACGAAAACTGGCACAACCCCCGGATTCTTTGAGCCAAAGTAAAATACGAGGGAGCAGTCGGACCTCCCCAAAATCGCCAAAATCGTTTTTTACTTGACCCGAGCCGACAAGGGGGGCTAAAGTCAGGATCACGGTAATCCATCGAGGTATGATCTCAGGGTTAAACAGGTAATCATCGTGACCTATTGCGTAGCCGTAACGACTGAAAAAGGGCTGGTGTTCGTGTCCGATTCCCGCACCAACGCGGGGATCGACAACGTCAGCACCTACAGCAAGATGCACCGGTTCGGGTCCCAGAGCGACCGGCAGTTCGTGTTGTTGTCGGCAGGCAATCTCGCTACCACCCAGGGGGTGGTGCAGCAGTTGAATAAGGATATAGAGCAATACGCGCCGTTGAACCTGATGACGCTGGCCGGTATGAGCGACGCAGCCGAGTATATCGGCAATATCAATGTCTGGCATGAGGAAAAGCACACCACGTCCGGGGTCAATTATGAGGCCAGTTTTATTATCGGCGGCCAGATAGCCGGTTCAGCCCCTGAAATCTACCTGGTCTATCCGCAGGGCAACTACATAACGACCTCGGCATACACGCCGTACCTGCAGATAGGCGAGGGCAAATACGGCAAGACCATCATGGACCGTATCCTGACGCCCGATCTGAGCCTGGAAAAGGCCGCCTTGTGCGCCATGATTTCCATGGATTCCACCATGAACAGCAACATGACGGTGGGTCCCCCTATCGAAGTGAGCATCTATCCCGCCGACAGTTTCTCCCTGGGCAGGTATTACTGTTTCGATGAACACAGTGAATACCTGCGGGAACTGAGAAGAAGCTGGGACAGGAACCTGAAGGAAGCATTCAACAAGATGCCGCCCATTGCCTGGGCCACCAACTGGGACGAGCAACAGAATACGCAGTAGTCAATACCTGAACCAGGCCCGTTCCACCTGTGCGTGGATATCACTCAGGCCAAGCTGTATTTTATCGATAAATTCATGCAGGCCGCCCTGTTCCATCATGTTGATGGTGTCGGCGTCCGTGACCATGTCCCTGGCGCCGGCAAGCGTTTGCAGGGGCGAGTCATTTCCGGGCAGGCGCACCATGCGGGCATGGATCTCTTCCAGGCAATGCAGAACACTGCGCGGCGCATCGACGAACTTGAATAAAAAATCGACAACGTCTTCGCCGTTGGGGCGCACCTTGACGTGCTGGCGGTAAATCTGGTAACTGCCTAACGAGTTCAGGATATTAAGCCACAACAATTCGGCATAAGCGGCGGCGCTCTCGTCTCCGGCGGGCAGAAGATTGACGCAACCCACGTCGATGATACGGGTGCTCATGTCGGCCCGTTCCAGGTTCCTGCCGATGCGCACGAAACTGTAGGCGCTGCCGTGACTCATGCCGCTGAACAGCATTCCCGTTATCTGCCTGCAATAACGTATGACGCTGGTCAGGTATTTATGGCGCTCGCCGGGCCGCATGCCTGATGCCGGATTGTTTTTGACGTAAAGGTAAAATTCGTTGATGGTCTCCCAGGCTTCCACGGGCAGGATCTCGCGGGAACTGCGCGCGTTCTCACGGGCCATGCGCACGCAACAGGCCATCGAGGAAGGGTTGCCCTCATCGGTGAGCATGAACTGCAGGACGCTTTTCTCGTCCGCTGTCCCGTAGGCGCGGTAGAACAGGTCATTGCTCCCGGTGATGCCGATCATGTTCGCCCAGATCCGTTTGAAGGGGCGGGGCAGGTCCATGATCAGATTGGCGTTGACGTTGACCAGGCGCGCGGTGTTCTCCGCCCGCTCGACGTGGCGCCCGAACCAGTACAGTTGCTCCGCGACCCGGGACAGCATGGCTCACTCCCTGGACCTGGCAATTATCCAGGTATCCTTGCTGCCGCCTCCCTGGGACGAATTCACTATCAGCGAGTTTCGCACCAGGGCCACGCGGGTCAGCCCGCCTGCCGTTACGTATGAGCGATCGCCCTGCAGGATAAACGGCCTGAGGTCGACGTGGCGCGGTTCGATACGCCTGCCGCACAGGGTGGGCACCGTGGACAAGGAGACGACCGGCTGGGCGATATAGTTGCGGGGGTCGTCTTCGATCTGCTTCGCCGCCTGCGCCAGTTGGCGCCTGCTTGCCCGCGGCCCGATGACAATGCCGTAACCGCCTGATTCATTGACCGGTTTCACCACCAGTTTGTCCAGGTTGGCGAGTACGTGGCGCCGTTGTTTATCGTCACCGCAACGGTAGCTGGGAACGTTGGGCAGCAGCGGTTCCTCACCCAGGTAATAACGGATCATGTCGGGGACATAGGTGTATACAAGCTTGTCGTCCGCCACCCCGGCGCCGGGGGCATTGGCGATGGCCACCTTGCCTTTTTTCCAAGAGCGCATGATGCCGGGCACTCCCAGCAGCGAGTCCTTGCGGAATACCTCGGGGTCGAGAAACAGGTCGTCAACCCGGCGATAAACGACGTCCACCCGGACCAGGCCGTCGATGGTCTTCATGTACACGCAATCGTCTTCGCCGACCACCAGGTCCGAGCCTTCAACCAGTTCTGCGCCGAGCTGGTGAGCCAGGAATGAATGCTCGAAATAGGCCGAATTGTAAATGCCGGGAGTAAGCACGACGACTTCCGGGTAATCCTGCGGGCGCGGCGAAATGGAACTCAGCATGTCGAACAACTGCACGGTGTAACCGTCCATGTTCCTGATGGAGTAGTCCTCGAACAACTCCGGAAAGGTAAGCTTGGTCAATCGGCGGTTCTCCAGCATATAGGAGACACCGGAGGGCACCCGCAGGTTGTCTTCCAGCACATACATGACGCCGTCATCGTCACGCACCAGGTCGGTGCCGCAGATATGCGCCCACACACCCATCGGCGGCTTCATGCCGATACATTCACTGCGGAAATTCTTCGACGTACTCAGGATATATTCCGGGAAAATCCCGTCCCTGATAATCTTTCGGTCGTTATAGACGTCGGAAATGAACATGTTGAGCGCAGTCAGGCGCTGGATCAGGCCTTTTTCAATCCGTTTCCATTCATTATTCAGGATGATCCGGGGGATGACGTCGTAGGGCCACTCCCTGTCGATGTTCCCCGCCTCGCTGTAGACGGTAAAGGTGATGCCCATGGTTGAAATGGCCTGCTCGGCATCCCGCCTGCGCGCAGCCAGTTCCTTGTAACTCAATCCTTCAAGCGTGGCGACCAGGCGACGGAAACCGGGGCGGGCCTGTAATCCGGGCGTCAGAAGTTCATCGAATCTTCCTTCTATCGGGTACTGGTCAAGGTTCATCGCCGGGTAGTTTGATACCTCCTGTCAGCCTTCCGCGGCTGCCGCTTCCCTGGCCACGGCCCGTTGCACCGCTTCCCGGCCCTGGACCAGTGCTGCATAGTCCTTGACGTTCTGAAACTCGATGGGTTGTTTTGCGGTCACGGCCCAGGTCAGGGTATGTCCTATCAGGATATCCGCGGCGCTGAATGTGTCTCCAAGGATATACCTGTTGCCGTCCAGGCCCCGGCTGAGAATGTTCAATGCCTTCCGGAATTCCCATTTGGCAGTTTCAATGATCGCCGGCACACGTTTGTCCTGGGGCAATATGAATGTGTGTTTCCCCTTGGTCCAGAGGGGTTGCTCGAGTTCGGAAAGCACGAAGTAACACCACTGGTCGTATTTCGCTCGCGCGGCCGTTCCTGCCGCCGGCACCAGTTGTTTCTCCGGGAACTTGTCGCCCAGGTAGGTGACGATGGCCGCCGACTCGGTGAGCAACATGTCTCCGTCGCGCAGGGCCGGCACTTTCCCGGCCGGGTTGACTTTCACGTAATCCTCGGAGGCAAAGCCGTTGGCGCCGAACGGCACCAGGTTGAACTCGTACTCCGCTTCCAGTTCCTCCAGCATCCAGGTTACCCTGAAGCCGCGGGTTTTGGGGTAGTTATACAGTTGCAGCATTAGTCACCTTTGATATTCGTCTTTGTTATTCAACTGTTTCAATAATACGTAAAACCAGTGCCGTAGTCACCTGTACGGACAAAAAAGGGATAGAATCCGGGGCAATGAACGGTAACTGGCAAACGCCGCCCGGCAATCTCGAAATTTCCCCGCGCCACGTGGATGTCTGGCTGACCTCAACGGAAAAGGGGGAAGCACAGGTCCGGGCCTACGCAATGTCCCTGTCGCAGGCGGAACTGGCGCGCGCGCAAAAGTTCAGGTCCAGGACGGGTTACAGGGAATATATCGTCACTCGGGGATTGCTCAGGCAGGTGCTGTCGGAAACGGCCGGACTGGACCTGGCCGGCGTCGATTTCCGGTATGGCGAGCACGGCAAGCCTTGTCTGGGTACCCTCGTATCCGGCGAGACTGTTGCCTTCAACGTCTCCCATTCCCACGGCCTGGCCCTGGTGGCCCTTACCCGGGGGAGCAGGCTGGGTGTGGACCTCGAAAAAATCAGGCCGGAAGTAGAGTGGCGGGACCTGGCCGGGCGATATTTTTCGGAAGCTGAAAACCGGGACCTGGAGGCGCGCCATGGCGAAGACGGCCGCAAGGCCTTTTTTGCCTGCTGGACCCGCAAGGAGGCTTTCGTCAAGGCGCTGGGGGCAGGGGTCTCCTACGGCCTCAAGCAATTTGATGTCAGCGTCGGCCCGAAAGAGGATCATGCGGCCCTGACCCTGCGCAGCCGGGACGAAGATGCCGCCGGCTGGCTGGTAAAAAACCTGCCCGTTCCGGACAGCCACGTCGCCGCCCTGGCCGTTGATCGGCCTGCCTGTCGTTTCAGGCTGTGGCGTACTGTTTATTAGCCACAGAGGACACAGAGAACACAGAGAGTTATAAGATAAGTGGGGTCAGAGTAAAAATTCTTCGAATTTCTTACTCTGACCCCTGCCCCCTTCGTCATTCCCGCGCAGGCGGGAATCCAGTGAAACTTATGTCCTGAAAGGACACCTTGCTTTCATCTGTCCCCTTAAAGACCATAGGTCCACGCAACCAGCGCGTTCATCAGTTCCTTGCCGTGTCCCTTGTGGGCCAGCTTCCGGTTCATCATTCCCGCAACGATATACTCCCGTCCGGACCTGGCGTGGACATATCCCGCGACGGCGGAGACCTCATCTATCGTGCCGGTTTTGACATGCGCGTAGCCGGAAGCCGCCTTGTGCCTGAGGCGGTATTTTGCGGTGCCGTCCACCCCGGTGATTGCCAGTGATGAGATAAACTCAGGGCGATAGGGAATGGTCCAGGCATGTTCCAGGATATCCGCCAGAAGTTTTGCCGGGATGCGTACATCTCTCGACAGCCCGGAGCCGTTGTCGATGTTCAGGTCCTGCGTATCCAGGCCCAGTCCGGTGAGATAGTCTTCGATAATCCGGATGCCTTTTCCGACCGTGCCGGGTTGCTCATGAAGTTCAGCGCCCAGGGTCAGCAGCAGTTGCCGGGTCATGACGTTATTGCTGAATTTGTTAATGAGCCTGATGATATCCGACAGGGGTTTGGAATGATGCACCAGGAAGGGTTTGCCCGTCACCGGCGCCGCGGCCGTCCTGACCTGCCCGGCGATACTGCCGCCCAGTTGCTGCCAGGTGGACTTGAAAGCCCCATAAGCATAGGTCTCATGGGTCAGCAGTGAGCGGGACAGGATATAATGATTGCAACCAGCGGGGAATCGTCCTGAAAAAATGACCTGGTCTGCGGCGTTACCGTCCGGGACGGTCACGGCGACACCTCGCTGGAATCCGCCGCAACGGCGTTTCCGCAGGCGCAGCCGGTTGTCGATTTCAAGTCCGGCCAGTTCCGGTTCGGGATGAACCCGCACGTCCCTGCCGTTGGCGGCAGGATAAAAATGGAAGTTGACCGCCTTGAAATTAACGAGGAAAGCGTTCGGCAGGACGTTGTAGGTACGGTAGGGGTCATTGTCGAAAGCGCCCGGATCTTCGTGCGCGACACTGAACCAGGAGGCGTCGATCAGCAGGTCGCCGGTGATGTCCCTGATGCCCCGCCGCCTGAGTTCCTGCAGTATCTTGCGAAAATCCTCGATAACGAGGTGCGGGTCGCCGTACCCCTTGAACAGCAGGTCACCCTGCAACACACCGTTGCTGATGTTGCCGAGGGTGTAAACCTCCGTTTTCCAGCGATAGGCGGGGCCCAGCAGTTCCAGCGCGGCCAGCGTGGGGATGATCTTGATCACGGACGCAGGGTTGAACGGGGTTTCCGGGTTTACCGCCAGCGCCGGGTCCTGTTGGCCGATCTCCCTCACGTACAGGCTGTAGGCGTCAGACGATATCCTGTGGCCCTTGATGACGAAATCGATGGGTTTGGGCAACTCTGCAGCGCCGGTCCATGTGCACCACAGGGTGATAGTGAAAATAAAAAATTTCCTCATTATTCCCGGCAGGCCGCGCCGAAGACCGCCCATATCTTTGCGTTCAGGGAATGGTTGCGCCAATCCCATTCGGGATGCCATTGCACCCCGGTCGCGAATGCCTTGCTGTCCCTGACCCGGACCGCTTCTATGATCCCGTCGGGGGCGCGGGCTTCAACGTCCAGTCCACCGGCCAGCCGGTCAATGCCCTGCTCATGGATACTGTTTACCCTGACTGTTTCCATCGCGGACAGGTTTGCCAGTTCGCTGTTCCGTTCGATAATGATGTCATGGGCCGGGGCGAAGCGCCGTTCGATACTCCATTCCTCGGGCGCGAAGTGGTTCAGCTTGCCCGGCAGGCGGGGCACGTCCTGGTGCAGGGTGCCTCCCAGTGCCACGTTGAGTTCCTGCAGGCCGCGGCAAATACACAACAAGGGGACCCCGGCATCGATCGCCCGGGGGATCAGGGGCAGGGTGGTTGCGTCCCGTTGCGGGTCCTGCACGGTATTCTCCGGCGCAGCCTCGCCCCGGTAGCGATGGGGCTGGATGTTGGAGCGCGCGCCGGTAAAGACGATTCCGTCCACCCTGTCGAGCAGCGTATCGATATCCAGGTATTCCGCGACGGGCGGCACTACCCAGGGCAGGGCGTCTGCGGCGTGGATGACGGTATCGATGTAGACATCATAGGCCGTAGCAGCAGGCATGATGTCCCGGATCATCATGTGATCGGCCGTGATTGCAATGACGGGTTTGCGAGTCATGGTTGTTATCCGACCGGTTGCGCCTCGCCGACCTGGTTTGCCTCAACGAAGAGCGCGAAGGATAGGCGTTAATTCCTGATATGGCCGTACCGGGTGTTGATTTGCCTGCGGCATTGTAGACGTCATACACCGTTTGCCTTGCGCGCCACCGTGAAATACATGGGTGTGAAGATGCCCAGTTTGCCGCCTGCTGACAGCCCGTCTGCGCCCCGGTTCCGAATGGTTGCGACCTGGTGCGAACCCCTGGGCGCCAGACCGATGCGCTCGAACGGCCACAGCATCTTCGCCGTGACCTCCCGCCCCACCGGCGTCTTCAGGAAATCCACGGGCGTGAACTTCTGTGCCCCCACCGCCTTGTGCCAGGGCACGCCGGTATCGACAGTCTCCGCCAGGTCATCATTCACCAGGATTTCAAAGCCGACTTCCTCCAGCGCGCGGTCAACGTCCTGCGGCAGACTGGTATCCGGCAGTGCATTGCCGATCATGATCTCGCGCTTGATATGTTGATGGTCTTCATTGGCGGGGTCAAACCTTGAGGTTACGCACCAGTCATAGGAGGCGAACAGGCCGCCGGGCTTGAGAATCCGGTACACCTCGGCAAAGGCCTGTGCCTTATCGGTTGCGTGCGGCATGGACTCGATGGCATAGGCCCGGTCAAAGCTTGCGTCCGGCGCATCGATGTGCATGTAGTCACACACGATGAAGTCGGCAGGCGGTTCCAGGTTTGCAGCCGCAGCTCTGGCGCGCGCCTTTTCAACCTGGGCATGGTTGTTGTTAAGCCCGACGACAGCGGCGCCGGTGTGCTGTGCGATAACGACCAGGGGTCCGCCGATACCGCAGCCGATATCCAGTACCCGCATGCCCGGCTCTATGTCCAGCTTGTCTGCCAGGTAGGTCTCGTGGAGGCGGAGCGACTCCTTGAACGGTTTGTCCGGGTAAAGCGGCGCGAAGTGGAATGACTCCCCCCAGCCGTACTCATAGAATGCGGTAACGAGGTCATAGTAGTCCCGGGTCAACCCCATGTAGTCGAACGTCCCGTCCTTCAGTTTTTCCCGTTCTGACGGAGAGAACCGCGCAACATACCCCCTGGAGCGCTTAGCCACTTGCTGCCAGTTAACCGTGCTCGCCAAATTCTTAATCAAACGCATCGCCATGAATCCTCTCCCATTACCGGGAATCCATTATACAGCATTGCATATGTGCATTGTGCAACCTGACCCCGTATCCTGTTCTGACCAACCCTGCAGCCCAGGGGAGGGCTTGGTCACTGACCAACCTGACAGCCCTGAAACAGACTTGGTCACTCCGGTACTGACCAAGCTGATTACTGACCAAGCTGATTACTGACCAAGCTGATTACTCGAAAATCAGGGCAGGAGTATGGTATAATTGCCACCCATCCTGGGGAGCAAACCGCAAGGCTTTAATAAGATGAGACAAGAGTCAGTCAGGCCGGCCCTAGCCAGGCGAGTTCTGGAATTGCTGCTTCCCGCCACCGCCTGCTGCCTCATCTCCGCCTGCGCCCTTAAAATGAACCTGGTCGACCTGGCTCCCGAGGCTGAAGACACGGTTTCGGCGTTACCTGACGAGTTTACCGGAACCGAAGACGCCGGTTCCTACGAGCCCCTGGAGTGGTGGAAGGCGTTTGCCGATCCGGTCCTGGACAGGGTAATCGAAGCGGCCCTGGACTCCAACTTCGACCTGGCCGAGGCGGTTGCCCGGGTCAAGCAGGCCAGGGCGCGGGAGCGCATCGTCAAGGCGCCGGCGTTTCCGTTAATCCGTCCCGGACTGGACATTACCGACACGGATGTGCCCACCAACGCGAGCATTGCCGCGCAACTGGATGAAGTTGGCCTGGGTGAGGACGTGTACAGCGACTTCGGCATTGAACTCCCCGACCGGCTCGACCTGACCACCTATACCTTAAGCGCGGATTTCTCCTACGAGATCGATTTCTGGGGGCGCAACCGCAATGACGCGCTGGCCGCCGGCGCCGAGCGGCTGGCTCAAGAGGCAGATTTCCTCACCGCCCGCATGGGGGTGCTGGCCGGGACCGTGGGCGCCTACCTGGAGATCGTGGAATTGCGCCGGCAGCAGCGTCTGGCCCGTGACAACGTGGACATCCTGGCGCAACGGGAGTCGCTGGCCAGGTTTCGTTACGATCGCGGCCGCACAGATGCCTTGAGCCTCTACCGCGCGCGCCAACAGCTGCGTAATGCTGAGGCGGGCTTGCCGCAGCTTGAGGCGCGCCTGACTGACGCCGAGGGACGCCTGTGGGTGCTGCTGGGGGGATACCGTTCAGACTTGGAGGCGCTGCTGCCCGATGCCCTGACGCCCGCCGCTGCGCCGGAACCCGTGCCGGCCGGTATTCCCGCCGATTTGCTGACGCAACGCCCTGACGTGCACGCAGCCAGACAACGCATGGAAGCGGCCCGCTTCACCGTGGGCGCGCGCCGCGCTGACCTGTTTCCGAGTCTGTCCCTGTACGGTTCCATCGGCTTGCAGAGCACCGAGGGTGGGGAATGGTTCGACCCGGACCAATGGTTTCGCAACCTGAGCTTCAACCTGTTAGGCCCGGTGTTCCAGGGTTCCCGGCTGCGCAGCAACGTGGCGCTGGCCGAGGCCCGGCTGGATGAGGCCGCCGCCGCTTACGGGCGCAGTGTGGTGACTGCGGTGCAGGAGGTGGAGGCCGCGCTGGCGCAACTGCAGGCCAGCCGCCGCCGTCATGCCTTGCTGGAGTCCCTGGCGCAAGAGGCCCAGACAGAAAACGCGTTGCATGAGCAACGCTATGTTTCTGGCGTGGGTGAATATGAGGCGTTTCTCACCGCAGCGCAAAACCTGCTGGACGCGCAATCCGGTCTGGCCGCGGCGGCACGCGATCTGGGCTATGCGCGCCTGGCGCTGCACCGCGCCCTGGGCGGCGCCTGGACCGGTGAAGACAGACCAGCGCTGAGCCAGGGCAATACACCCTCAGCAGAACCGGCAACTACTGCTCGCTACAAGCGACGCCATGAATCCCACAGTGTTCGTCCTTCCTCCCCCTCCGTTTGTCTTTCCTGCGAATGCAGGAATCCAGTAGACAACAAGACTCCTTATAACGAATGTTTGCTTACTGGATTCCTGCATTCGCAGGAAAGACGAACGGGGAGCAAAAATGACAGGCTATGACTGGATATTGCTTATCCGCTATGTATAACTCCACGGAGTAGATCACCATGTCCCGTATTATCAGTTTCTTGATCGCCATCGGCATTATCGCCGCGTCCGTGGCGCTGGCTTCGTTCCTGGTTTCCAGGGCGCCGGAGCCGGAACGGGTGGAACCGCCGTCGCAAATTCCTTTTGCGCAGACTGCCGTGGTAACGGCAGGCTCCGGCGCGATACCGGTGCACGGCGCGGGAACGGTCAGACCGGCGGCGGAGATCGACCTTGCCCCGCAGGTAGGCGGCAGGATCGTGTGGGTGGATGACGGCTTTCAGAGCGGCGGGCGGGTGCAGGCGGGGCAGACGCTGTTCCGCATCGAACAGGCGGACTACCTGTACCGGGTGCAGGAAGCGGAAGCCAATCTCGCCGCGCGCCGGGTAGCCCTGCTGGAGGAACAGGAACAGGCTGAGATCGCGCGCGCCGAGTATGAACGTTACGCAGCACGGCAGGAAGGCGCCGCCGCGCAAGCCGAGGTCAGCCCGCTCACCCTGAGAGAGCCGCAACTGGAGGCGGCGCGCGCCGAGTTGAAACGCGCCGAAGCCCTGCTTGCCGATGCCAGACTGGCGCTGTCCAGGACCCGGGTGGATGCGCCTTTTGACGGCCACGTGCGGGAAGAAGCCGTGGCAGTGGGCCAGATCGTGAGCGCCGGCCAGACCGTGGCCCGGCTGTCTGCCTCCGCGTCCGTGGAAGTGGTAGTCCCCTTGTCCGATAGTGACGCGGCCCTGATCCCCGGCTTGTGGGAACTTGCCGCGGGTGACGGGGAGCCGGTAGTTCAAGCGCTGGTGGCGGCCCGCTACGGCGCCGGGAAATACGCCTGGAAAGGCTACGTGGACCGGGCCGAGACCGCGCTGGATGAGCAGACCCGCACGGTGGACGTGGTGGTGCGTGTGCCGGACCCGTTCCGCGCCGGCATCCCGGTGGGCGCCGCTGCCGTTGCCGATGGCAGCCCGCCCTTGCTGCTCGGCGAGTTCGTGGAGGTGGAGCTCACAGGTCTGGCGCCGGAGGATTACTTCCGCGCCCCCCGCGCGGCCTTGCAACCGGGCAACGAACTATGGGTCGTGAACCCCGGCGGCAGGGTAGGCATTGTCCCGGTGCGGGTGCTGCAACGCGCCGATGATGAGGTGTTTGTGACCGGCGCGCTGCAAGACGGCCAGGCCGTGGTCACCGCCGGCATACAGTTCGCCACCGAAGGCATGCGGGTACGCACCGGGGCTGACTAGCTTGGTGAGAAAACCAGACTGGACGCTATGAGTCAGAACGACCCTTACCGCGGAGAACCGGCCGGCCCCATCGCCTACATGGCGGGTAACAGTATTGCCTCCAACCTGTTGATGTTTGCCATCATCGCCGCGGGACTGGTGGCGTTGACCGGGCTTGAGCGGGAGGCCTGGCCCACCGTGCCGTTTAACCATGTTGAAATTTCCATGGCCTATCCCGGCGCCACCCCGGAAGAAGTGGAGGAGTCCATTGTCGTCAAGATCGAGGACGAGGTCAGTGGTCTGGAAGATGTCAAAGCCGTGAAATCTGTCGCCGCGCCCGGGATGGCTTCCGTGAGGGTGGAGATGAAATCGGGCACGGATATGAGCACGGCCCTGGACGAAGTTGAATCCGCGGTCGGCCGTATCCAGACCTTCCCTGCCGGCGCAGAACGCGCCGGGTTCAGGGAAATGACCAATCGTCAGAGCATGATCCGCCTCATTGTCTATGGTGACGTGCCGGAGCGTTCCCTGAAGGAACTGGCCTACCGCATAGAAGATGAACTGGCTGCGTTGCCGGCAGTCTCCCTGGTCGACACCAGCGGCATGCGCAATTATGAGGTATCCATCGAAGTGCCCTTGCAGCGCCTGCGTGCGCTAAGCCTCACCCTGGATGATATTGCCGACACGGTGCGCCGCAGTTCCCTTGATCTCTCTGCCGGCAGTATCAATACCAGGGAATCCCAGGTACGCGTGCGCACCCTGGGCCAACGTTACGTGCAGCAGGATTTTGAAGACATCGTCATCCTCAGCCGGGCCGACGGCACCGTGGTGCGCCTGGGTGATATTGCCGAGGTGCGTGACGTTTTCCAGGACCTGGACCTGATCATCCGCCACCAGGGTAAACCCGCGGTGTTCGTGGAAGTGTCCAGAGCGGACGGTGAACAGGTGATGAAAGTTGCCACCGCGGTACAGGAACATGTCGCCAACGTAGTGATCCCATCACTGCCCGAAGGGGTGGCAATCACCATCTGGAATGATGAGTCCCAGAGCTACTCGGAGCGCGTCGACCTGTTGCTCAAGAACGGTATCCTGGGCCTGCTGCTGGTGCTCATCGCATTGGCCCTGTTTCTCGAGATCCGGCTCGCCATCTGGGTTGCCGTGGGGCTTGCCGTTGCCGGCATCGGCGCGCTGGCGGTGATGCTGTTCATGGACCTGGCGATCAATACCATTTCGCTGTTCTCGTTTGTGCTGGCAATCGGCATCATCGTTGACGATGCCATTGTTGTCGCAGAACACATCCATCACGAACGCAAACAGGGCACGCCGGGCGTGGCCGCGGCTATCCGCGGCGCGCGGCGCATCAAGGTGCCGTTGACCTTCGCGGTGCTTACTTCCATCGCTGCGTTCATCCCGTTGCTGTTCATTCCCGGCGGCATCGGCGAGATATGGTCGGCGCTGCCGATCATCATTATCGCGATGTTGTTGATCTCCCTGGCGGAGTCGTTGCTGGTGCTGCCCAACCACTTATCCCGTCTGCACGGCCCCGAATGGGCGCCGACCGGTAGCATGGACCGTTTTTTCGCCGGCGCCCAGGGTCTGGTCGAGCGCGCTTTGAACAGGTTCCTCGACGGTCCCCTGGACCTGGCGCTACGCTTCGCGACGGGCCAACCCGCAATCACGATCGCCGGGGCTGTAGCATTGCTCATCTTCAGCGTTTCCCTGGTGCCGGCGGGCATCGTCGCCACCACTTTTGCCGACGTGGTGGAAGGCGACTTCGTAACCGCCAGTCTGGAGATGCCGGAAGGGACCACTGCCGCGCGCACTTACGAGGTGGCGCAGGAACTGCAGGAGGCCGGAGAACGCGTCATCGAACGGCTGGACCGCACTCGCCCTGACGGCACGCCTTCCCTGTTGGCCGGCGTGATCGTCACCGTCGGACAAGGTCCCCGGGTCGAGGGCGGCGGGCTGGACCCGGCGCCCACGCTGAACCCGGAGGCCAATATCGCCACTATCGAGTTCAAGTTGCTGGGCGCGCAGCATCGGCAAATCACCACCCGCGAGGTAGTGCAGGCATGGCGGGAAGAGGTTGGTATCCTGCCGTACGTGCGCGGCATCGCTTTCAGTGGGGAAGTCCTGGACCTCGGTAATCCCATCGAGGCCGTGCTGTCCCATCCGGACCCGCAACGTCTGGCGCACATTGCCGACTCGGTGGTGCATGGACTGCAAGGTATCGCCGGGGTCTTTGACGTACGCTCAGACCACACGCCCGGCGTGAAGGAGATGCAACTGGCGCTGTTGCCAGAGGCGCGCACGCTGGGGTTGACGCTTGCAGACCTGGCGCAACAGGCGCGCGCGGGTTTCTTCGGCGCCGAAGCTCTGCGCGTACAGCGGGGCCGGGAGGAAGTGCGCGTCTACGTGCGCTTGCCCGAGGAGGAACGCAACGCCATTACCGACATCGAAAGCTATCTGGTGCGCACGTCCGATAACGCGGAAATCCCCTTGAGCCAGGTAGCCTTGGTGAAATCAGGCAATTCACCACCGTTGATCAAGCGCCGCGACGGGCAGCGTGTGGTCACGGTCACGGGGGACGTGGATAAAACCGTGATCTCCGCCGGGGAGGCCAACGGCATCCTGGCCGATTCAATCCTGGCGGAACTGATTGCCGCCAATCCGGAACTGAGCTACAGCTTCGGTGGCGAGCAACAGCAGCAACTGGATTCGCTGGGCGCATTATACCGGGGTTTTGCCATTGCCATGCTGATGATTTTTGCCTTGCTGGCCATTCCCCTGCGTTCCTATACCAAGCCGTTCATCATCATGGCCGTGGTTCCCTTCGGCCTCATCGGGGCGATACTCGGCCACTGGATATTGGGCATTGCCCTCAGCGCAGCGTCTTTCCTGGGTGTTTTCGGCCTCAGCGGGGTGGTTGTGAACGACTCGCTGGTGATGATAGATTTCATCGACCGAAAACTGGGAGAGGGCGCGCCCGTGCGTACTGCCATCATCGAGGGCGCCAAAGGGCGTTTCCGTCCAATTCTGCTGACCTCGGTGACCACTTTCCTGGGGTTTACCCCGCTTATACTGGAGCGTTCAATCCAGGCGCAGTTCCTGATACCGTTTGCCGCCTCGCTGGGCTTTGGCATCATGATCACCACTAGCATATTGATGGTGCTGATACCTGCGCTGTACACGATCCACTTGCGCCTGCTCGCGCCGCGCAGGGAACAGGGCGCGCCCGCGGCCACGATGCAGACGGGGGTTGCGCGCTAGCGACCTCAGGCCGCCGTTTCAATGGGGCGCCGATGTCCGGTCACCCGGAACCCGAAACGCCTGTCCGGGCTGGTCTTGGGTATCGGGCTGAGTTTCAGCTTGTAGTTCTTCGGCGCCAGTTCCAGTTCCAGGTGGCGGGCAAGGAGCAGCACGTTGGCCGCCAGTTGCAATTCGGTCCAGCGCGCGCCGCCGCAGGTATGGGTGCCGACGCCAAACGGCACATAGGCATTGGCGCCGGCGTGTTTGTGTTCCTCGCGAGGTTCCTGGTAGCGGTCAATATCGAATTTCTCCGGGTCCGGGAAGTGTTCTTCCATGTAGTGCGTTGCCGGAAATGCCACCATCACCGTGGAATGAGCCGGTACGTGATAGCCTTCCACCTCGAATGCGTTCTGGGCGGTGCGCAGGTGCACGGGTATGATTGGATGCAGGCGCAACACCTCCATGACGAACCGATGCGTTACGTCAATATTGGCCAGGGTAAAATCCTTGCCCGCGGGATCGCCGTTCGCGAAGAGCGCATCCGCCTCGGCAACGATCAGCTCCCGGCAATGGGGGTTGTTCAGTAGCTCGTAGATACAAAAAGCCATGGCGCTGCCGGTGTAGTGGCCGGCGATGATCGGCGCGATGAAGGCAAAGCCCAGATCGGTCTCCGGCAGAAACTGGGGGTCGGAATGATGCAGCTCCAGCAGGTCATCCACCAGGTCGCGCCGCTTGCCTTCCCGTTGCGCCGGTGTATGTGATGCGTGGATCTGCGCATAGAGTTCCAGCACGCTGTTACGGTAGCGTTTCATCCTGGGCGTATGCAGCATGAACTTCGGCAGCATACCCATCACGTGCACCAGCAGCGCCCGGTATTCGAACTTGAGCAGGTCGTCCAGGATATAGGTGGCTTCCATGCTTACGCTGAGATGGGAGATCTGGTTGCCGATCAGGCGTTGACAGGCCATCTCCCCCGCCACTGCCTTGCCGATGCCCCAATCTCCATATGAACGCCGGGCCAGCATAAGCAGCTCGTCCATCCGGTCTTCAACCACTTTACGGGAGTTGCCCGAGCGCACTGCCTTGCGCATGCGAAAATGCTCCGCCCCATCCATGCTGGCAACGGAGCGGGAGGTGCCCCATTCTGTCTGAAAACCATGCAGGTAGTCCGAAGTACGCAGGTGGTTGCGTCCGCCCCTGCCCACCCATTTGTTCAACTCGGCGCTGGCCAGCACTATCATCTCCCGGCCCGGCATCCTGAGTTTGAAAACGGGTCCCACCTCCCTGACTTTCCCGGCAACGAACTTGGGTATGTTCAGTTCCCGGAACGCTTTTGAGGACAGTGCGCTCCAAAGTCCCACCACCGGCAGGGGGCGACTCGTGACCGCCCGCATACTTTCGGGGGGGCGGTAGGAACTGCGTACCGCCTCTCCGATAGTCCTGCCGATCAAGTCCATCCCGCCGAACAGCTTGATGCGTTCCTCGGCGAGTTCGTACTCTTCGGGTTCCAGCATTGCGCGAAAACCGCCGCAGTTGTCTACCAGGCCGATGATGCACATGTCGCGCGGGTCCGGAATTTCGTCGTCGAACAGGACACGTATAATCCGGCCCTTGATTTCTTCACCGGTCCTGCCGTGCACCATGGGGTAACGGCCGGAACGGGAGACCTTGCCGGACAGGGTCCAGAAGCCGCCCTCGTCGGCTTCAAAAATACCTTTTCTTACCAGGCCGGCGATGGCCAGCTCGTTGATGTCATCGGCATGTCTGGCAATGCGTTCCACCCAGTACTGTGGAGAATGTATCTTTTTCTCCCGGGCAATCTCCTTGAGCGCGGGATCCAGCAGACCGTCTCCGGTGGGCGCGGCATTCACCAGGGTGAGTGTTTCCAGGTCGGTGTCGATATGGTTTGCCAAAGCCAGATCCATGAGCACGCCACCGGCGAGCGCGCAGGACATGTTCCACTCCGGGATAGGCGTGAAATAGCCCGATTCTTCGCTGTGCAACAGCAACAGTAGTTCTTCTACGACTCTCATGGTGGCAAGGTATTTTCTTGAATTATTACTGTATTTATATGCTGCAACAAGCTGATTTATTATCAGTTATTCATTTTGTCAACCAGTTCTCGACTAATCTGAACTTCCAGCCCCTAAACGAGCCAACCTGTTGATTTTTGGATTAATTTAAAAAAAGCGGGTGTGCGTTACTGGGTACACTACAAGCGCACACCCAGCAGTTTGAAGGCGTCCTGTTGCAGCGCTGTGGGCTGGGTCAGCATCTCGAACGGCTCGGCGCCGGCCACGTTGGCCACGACCCGGTTCTTGCACAGGGTGGCCAGGTCGTCCAGCAAGGTGCGGAAGCTGTGCACCGGGTGCCCCTTGGTGGTGCGCTTACGCCGAGCCTTGGCCCTGGCTGAGTCGGATACTTGCGCGGGCGCCACCACGGAGCGCCGTGCCGCCTCCCCCGCCGCGGGGTCCTCATCATCGAACAGCAACGGCTTGAGGCGCTGGCGCATGTGCCATTCCACGTAATAGGCCAGCATGCACAGCAGCACATGGGCGCGCACCCGCTCGGGGGTGTAGTGAAACACCGGACGCACTTTCAGGTCCATGCTCTTCAGACTGCGAAAGGCCCGTTCCACGGCACTGAGGCGTTTGTAGGCGCGCACCGTGTCGGCGGCGCTCAACTCGTCCTCACCCAGGCTGGTGCGCACCACGTACAGCCCATCAAGGGCGGCTTCGGCGGTGATGGACTCGGCCTTGCGCCGGTACGTGAAGGACTCCTCGGTGATGGTCAACTCAAAGTGTTTGGCCATCTTGTACTTATTGATGACCTTGCCCACCCGCAGCGCTATCCTGTCTTTACCCTGAAGGCGTCGTTTGTCGCGCCGGGTGGCCGCCACGACCGCATCGAGCAACCGCGCGGTGGCCTGCAGCAAGTCCTCGCGCTTGTGCGCCCGTTGCCCGGCCAGCAACGGATTGCGGCACACCATCAGGCGTTCACCGGGATAGGCATCGCTGCGCACCTCCACCAGGTCCTGCTCATCGAACAGCGACAATTGGATCACGCCGGCCTCGACCAATTGGCGGATGGCCGGGGCGCGCAGCGCGCCGATCCAATCCAACCCGGCCGGTTCGACCTCTGCCCGGATGCGCGCCTCGGTCACCATGCCGCGGTCGCCCACCAGCACCACCCGCTCCAGGCCGAAGCGTTGTTTGAGTTTGGTGACCTGGGCGCCCAGGGTCACCGGGTCGGCGGTGTTGCCCGGGAACACCTCCACGGCCACCGGGCAGCCGGCACGGTCACAGAGCAGGCCGAACACTATCTGCAGCTTGCCCTTCTTGCCCTCGCGCGCATAGCCGCGCCGGGCCAGGGGGCAGGCCTGGCCTTCCAGGTACACGGCGGTCAGGTCATAGAGCACCAGGGCGCCGTCCTTGAGATGCCGTTGGGCCAGGCCGCGCTCGATGCGGTCCTGGCGGTTGAGCAGCCAGTCCATGGCCGCGTACAGGTCGTCCTCATTCACCTCGCCCAGCGCCAGTGTGTCGGCCAGCGAGTCGCGCGCCGTGGCGGCGGCCAGGCCCCGGGCGGTGGCGAGTTTCGAGCCGGGGTGGAGGAGGCGGGCGACAATCAGCGCCAGCACCCGCTGTCGTTCAGGGCTGTCCCGGCGGGCGATGAGGCGGGGAAGGCGCAGGGCTTTGAGGGTGCCGAGCACGGCGGCGACGTGGCCGTGGGGTTGGGAGCGGATGATAGTGAAGGTCTCGTCCGGGTGCGCGACGGCGTGGCCGCCTTTGAGCAGGGTGCGCAGGCCCTCGATGAGGGCGGGGGGCCAGTGGGAGAGGTTGGCGAGGGTGCGTTTTTTGACTTTACCGGCGTCGCGGTAGGACTCGCGCAGGAGGATGGCGGGCGGGGAGTTGCGATTGGGGACGGATTCGATGTACATGGCTACTAACAATAGCCACAATATCGGATAATGTCAAGATATAATCGTCACAAATACACTTATGTCACATCATTACATGGCTACAAAGAGACAAACAAAAAACCTGAATAATACCCGACAAATCAATAGGTTAAAGACGAATACAGGGGAATTTCTGCTGGAAGTTCAGACTAATAAACCTTCAACCCGCCTGAATTCACGGGTATTATTGGTTACCAGAATTAAGTTTTCGCTACGGGCGTGACTGGCGATATGCAGGTCATTGGGGCCGATCAAGGCGCCTTGCCGCTCCAGCCCGGCTTTGATTTCACCATAGTGGCGCGCCGCTTTCTTCCCGTACTCAAGCACTTGTAAACGGGAGGCAAAATCCTCAACGCGATGTGTTGCTCGAGCAGAGCGATTACTCTTCTCTGCCCCGTGATGTAACTCCGCCAAGGTGACCGCACTGATGCACAACCATTCTGCATTCTCGTTAAAAGTGTCCAGGATACTGACGGGCCTATTATTGATTATGTAGATGGATATATCCGTGTCCAGCATATACTTGATCATTTAAGCGGTTCTCGAGTCTGTTCGATACCTTGCTGTCCCCGCTCGATATGAATGTCTTCACTGTCGTCTGCCAGAAAGAAACTGTCCCAGGAATGTTCCAGAGGAGATAATACGCGATCACACCCCAGCACGCGCACCCTGACATGTTTGACTCCCTTAGGAAAACGCGTTTCCGCCGGCAATCGTACAGCTTGAGTACGGTTATTTTCAAATACGGAACCAGTTGCCATAAAACACCTCCGGGTCAGGAATCATTTGGTTAAGTCAGAGTTTCCTCTATGCTACAAGTCAGAGAAAGTATAGGTAATTTCGCCCTATATGGCAAAAATATATAGCAGTCATGTCCAGCGACATCAATAAATTCTTAGTTCGTAATTCCGCGCCCATCATGGCAGTACGTAGCGCATGGTGAACATAACGGAGAAGCGGCCGGTGTCATTCGTCCTTGACCAGGCGCTGACCGGTTCGCTGCCGTCCAGGCGCAGGTTGGGCGTGTGGCTGCGCAGCAGGTCGCCCTGGTAAGCGTCCGACTCGAACGCGCCGAAATCTTTCCACTGGAGTTTCAGCCCCATGGACAGGTCTTTCGTCATGGTATGCTCCACGCCTGCCATTAAAACATAACCCATCATCACGTCCCGAAGCACGGCGTGCCCCACGCTCTCGGTGCCGGCCAGGTTGCGGCGAATCTCGTCTGCGTTGGGTTGATCGAGGCCGGTCTCGATATCCTGTGGGTCGGCGCTTCTCGCCCAGAGCCAGGAAAAGTCCTTGCGCGCCCAGGACACTCCAGCGCCGATACCTGCGTAAGGCGTCCAGCGGGTCCGGTTCGGCCAGTCGCGCAATGCCACCAGGAACAGTTCGTGGGAGCGGGCGGCGCCCAGGGTCTCCTCACCCATCGAGAGTTCGTTACCGATCTTGTCGAAATCCACCCCGGACGCATCCGTGGATGATACCGTCTGGTCGAAATCCGTCTCGTTGTAGGCGTAGATGCCGGCAACCCTGTAACGCGGCGACAGCCGGTATCCCAACTCCGCCTCCAGGGTGATGCCCCAGGCGCTATTGAATGGCGCGCGCCAGCCGTCTCCCGCGCCCCGGTCAGGGCTGGCGCATCCAGGCACCGCAAGCGCCCTCGGATTGATGTATTCATCACAGGCGCTGGCGCGGTCGTTGCTGCGGCTCGCGATACTGACGTCAGGAGAAATGTCAGCGCCGGCCGACACTCCCATGTAAACCGGTCCGGCTGCCGCGCCGGCACACGGGAGAAATACCGGAAAAACCAGGGAAAACAATGCAATAGCCTGCTTGTATATTCTCATCTTGGTAGCGCTTAACGGTATAGCGTTGCTTCATTTTTTCACAGCAATTCCCGCTAACGCCTGTTGGGTGCTGGAATCCCGATAAAAACGGGGGTTTTGGAGCGGGGTAAAAAAAGGTTTTCGTAAACTTTCGGCATGGTTTCAGTATAATAAGAGGCACTATTCAAGTCAAAGGTGAGGTGAGGCCATGTCCCGTTCTTCCTTGCGCAAGTCCCTGAGTGCCCCTGGTTTGTTGAGTGAAGTACGCCGTTGTTTTCAAGCCATTAAGGATGACACGGTGGGCCGTGGGTTTGAGTTGGTCGATTACCTGATGTCGGGGCTGGCGGTGTTCGGGTTGAAGTACCCGTCGCTGTTGCAGTTTGATGCGGGCCGTGAGGATGCGGTGGTGGCCTCGAACCTGAAGAGTTTGTACGGCATTGCGCGGGCGCCGTCGGACACGGCGTTGCGGGAACGGCTGGACGAGGTGGACCCCTCGTTGTTGCGGCGCGCGTTCCGTCGGGTGTTGCACCTGTTGCAGCGGGGCAAGGGGCTGGAGGACTTCCTCTGGTGGGCGGGTCATTACCTGTTGTCGGTGGACGGCACCGGGTATTTTTATTCGGACAACGTGCATTGCGCGCAGTGTTGTGAGAAGCATCACCGGGACGGGCGGGTGAGTTATTACCACCAGGTGTTGGGCGCGGCGCTGGTGCATCCTGAGCAACGGGTGGTGCTGCCGTTGGCGCCGGAGCCGATTATGCGGGAAGACGGGAGCAGCAAGAATGACTGTGAGCGCAATGCGGCCAAGCGGTTGCTGGCGGACGTGCGCCGGGAACACCCGCACCTGAAGCTGATTGTGGTGGAGGATGCGCTGGCCGCGAACGGGCCGCACATTGAGTTGCTGCAGTCCTTGAAGATGCGTTATATCCTGGGGGTCAAGCCCGGCGACCATGTCTTCCTGTTTGAGTGGGTAGCGACCACGCCGGGGGTGAAGACGGCAGAGATAACCGGCCAGGACGGCACGGTGCACCGGTTCCGTTACCTGAACGGCGCGCCGTTGAACGAGTCGCACTTTAAGCTGGAAGTGAACTTCCTGGATTATGAAGAACAGCGCCGCAACGGGAAGAGTCAGCGCTTTACCTGGGTGACGGATATCCCCTTGCACAAGCACAACCTGATGCGCATCATGCGCGGGGCGCGGGCGCGCTGGAAGATTGAGAACGAGACGTTCAATACCCTGAAGAACCAAGGCTACCACTTCGAGCATAACTTCGGCCATGGTTACAAGCACCTGTCCACGGTGTTCGCCCACCTGATGATGCTGGCGTTCCTGGTGGACCAGGTGCAGCAGCATTGCTGCGGGCTGTTCCGGGCGGCGCTGGCCAAACAGGGCCGCAAGCGCTACTTCTGGGAGAAGCTGCGAAGCTTCTTCTTCACCTGGCTGCTGCCGGACTGGGAGACGCTCTATAAAGCGCTGGCATTCGGCGCGCCGCCCAGCGTGATTGTGCCCTATGACACCTCCTGAGCACACGCCGTGGTCGGGCAGTTCGGGGCGGGGGACTTCAGGGGAAACCAGGCCAATGAGACCAACGACCGGGCACAGCCGGAGGGCTACGCATCCCCTGAGGGTCGGGTCAGTGTGAAAAAAATGAAACCGACCCGATGAGACCGCCAACTGTCGATGTTAGCGGGAGCATCTGATTTTTTCACATCAGAATTACACCGATTGTCAAAAATAATATCACAAAAAATACTCTGTAATTGCCGGATATAATTGTTCAGTGTTTTCCAATACTGGAATGCAGGGCAACCGCATACTTTTATATGTCTGCTCCGAACAGGATTTCCGCCCGTCTGGTATCACTCCACCCGGCCTGCTTGAGTTTCCCCCGCATGCTGTTCTTCCTGGGGTCCAACCGCGCCAGGTTCAGACAGAAGCGCCGGATAATCGCCACGTTCTCCGCCCCGTCCCCCTTGCGGATGCGACTGTCATCCTCCTTAAAGGCCACATCCAGCACCCAATGCGCCTTGTTCTCCACCTCCCAGTGCCGCCGTATCCCCTGCGCCACCCGCTGGGCATCCACGGGCAAGGAGCTGATATAGTAATGTATCTCCGTCTCCACCGCTTTCCCGGGCAGGCGCCGCTCCCGCTCCATCTCAATGAGGGTTTGCAAGCCCGGCCACCTGGCCGCCCCACTCACCCACTCATCCACCGGCAACTGCCGGCAGGTGCGTTTCTCTATCCGGCCATGCCCGCCGTCCACCTCCTCATGCACCGCTACCTGCTGCGGCGCATCGCGCGTAACCTTATGAAAGTACGCCTGTATTTCCTTGCGCAACGTCTTGTGATTGTCCTTCAGCGACAACGTGTAATCGCCGCCTTTCTTGTGAATCTTCTGCGCTATCTTCTTCTGCGTATTCATCGCATCCGCCGTGATATGCGCCCCCTTCACCTGCAACAACTCCAGCATCTCCATCACCGACGACTGCTCATTCTTCTTCCCCTGTGACTTCATCTGCGCCAATACCAACCCGCACTCATGTCCCCAGGCCGTGATGCTGTGCAGGGCCGTGTGTTTCTCCCCGTCATGAGACCGCCGCAGGGTCTTCCCGTCCAGCGCTATCTGCTCCTGACCGGACGCCGCCCGTACCTCATTCACCCAATCGATAAACGCCCGGTTGAACTGCTCCGGGTCCAGCGCCCGCACCACCCGCGCAATCGTGTCATCCACCGGCATCCCGTTCAAAAACGGCCGGTAGCGACGCAGCCAATCCAGCTTCTCATCACCGAATTCCTTGATGTCTTTCCAGCCTTCTGCCCCCGACAGCACCGCACTCACTGTCAGAAACAGAATGTCCAATAACTCATGCTTCTTGTTAATATCACGCCGCGGGTCGTCAATCGTCGCCAAATGGGTCAGTAAACTCATGGGAATCTCCTCAGTTTGGGGTAATTACTGATCTGATCCCCGCAAAACCCATGAGTTCCCCACTTATCTATATCTTATTGGAATAAAAAACCTCTTACTTATGACAAAAAGTATGATCTTGCCCTGTACTGGAATGAGCCTGTAGAGAGAGAGATTCTGCCCCGATCTCAAGCCCGTTTGTATTCCTGTTCATGAATGGTTGTAAAGAGTGCCCGGCGCGCCTGCTGCAAGGCATCGGCCGCCGCGTTGTCGCTGATCCGGTAAGCGACCTTGTCCAGTATGTCAAAGCTTAACCCCGGTTTCAAATACCGCTGCGCATCGTCCAGGGACTTGAGTTTCTCATAGGGGGTCATGAGGGACTCGTAGGGGTAGCGTTTGCGCTGTCTCCCCTTCTTGTCGGTGACGGTGACCGGAAACAGGCAGGGCCGGTGGTAGTTGACGTAGGGGTTGAGGTGTTGGCGGTGGAACGCGTTCAACGGGCCGGCCCAGCGCCGCGGGATGTGGGCGTGGCCCAGGAGCTTGCGCACCACGTGGCCGTTCTTGCATTCCACCAGGGCGTTGTCGTTGCTGTGCCGGGGCCGGGACTTGGTCAGCTCGATGCGCAGCTTCTCCAGCAGTTTGGCGACCTGTTTGTTGATATATTCCGAGCCGTTGTCGGCATGGAACCCCAGGACCACGAACGGGAAGGCCTCCAGCAGGTGTTCCAGCGCCGGGATGAGGTAGACCTCACTGATGCGTTCGACGCTGACCACCACCTCGAACTGGGTGACCTCATCCACCGCATTGACGTGATAGACGCCTTTTTCACCGTCTAAATCGCCCTGGTGCACCGTATCGATGCGGATATAACCGGGTTGCCCGTCCGGCTGCGGCTTGCGCCGCTCGCCGATGGGCAGGGTCACCGGACGGGTTTTATCCACCGTGTGGCGCGCCCGCCGATAGGTCTGGGATTGCCGTAGATTGTACAGGTGGGACACCGAGATGCCGGCCAGACGCTCATACTCGGTCTGACCGAAGACCTCAAAGGCCCGCTCACAGAGCTTCTTCAGGGCCGGCCCGTTGGGCGTGTTATGGCGCTCGTCCATGGCCGCCAGCAGGCGCATATCCGCCTTCGTGTAGCGCCGGGCAAAGCCCTGTGCCGTACAGTGCCGCGGCGCCAGCTCGCCGGTCTCCCGGTAGCGTTTGACCAGCCGCTTCACCTGCGCCCGGGAATACCCGCTCACCTTCATCAGGTAACGCAGCAGCGTCCCTTTGTCCTTCTTGTTGCAGCCCGGATAATCAAACTTCACCAGGGTGCGCCGCACCCAGTCATACCGGCTCCGCTTGTCACCGGCCACCTCAAAGGCCACCCGTTGGGTGCCCGCCAGAAAGGCGCGCACCTGGTCGATACTCGTTAACTCGTTTGCGTTCATGATCGTTTTCATCCTCGTATCATGAACAGAAAGACAGATTATTTCAGGCTCATTTCATGGTGGAATCACGTCCGCCCTTCAGGCTCATTTCATATTGGAAAATACTTGTTCTTGACAAGTGTTGTCAGGCATCATACCCTGTCCTTGCCATACGACCTGTGATGGAAACGTTTGAAGGAGAATAATGATGAATACGGAAAATACGGTTGTGACAGTGCGGGACCTCGAAGGCGCGCGTGAGTTGGGGCGTCGTTCCGGGGAAGTGCGCGTACTGAAGTGGGGCGCGGCCATCGTCGTTACCATGATGTTTGCTTACCTCACTTTCCTTTCCCAGCAAATCAGCGGGGTCCGTAGCGACCTGACTAGACAGATCAGCGAAGTTCGTGTTGAGATGCGCGAAATCCGTGGCGAGATACGTGAACTCCGTAGCGACCTGATAAAGCAGATCAACGAAGTCCGTAGCGACCTGACACAGCAGCTCGACGACGTGCGGGCAGGCCAGGCAGCCATACGTGAGCGGATGACTGTCGTTGAACAACGGCTCGTGGCCGGTTCGTCATAGCTGACAACGGGGGGAGATCATCGGTAGTATTAGGGTTGCCTGTTATAAAATAGGCAACTGATATGATAGATACATCACCGCTCACTGTACGGGACGACCTCAAATCGGCCCTGACCCAGGCCTGGTCGGAAGTAGCGCAGACCGGTGACTGGCTGAACGGCGAACAACGTCTTGCAATCGCAAACGAAGCCCGCAACGCGTGGCAATGCGAACTCTGCCAACGGCGCAAGGAAGCCCTGTCGCCCTATACCGTCAAAGGCGATCATGATCACCTTGGCGCGCTCCCCGATACCTGGGTCGAGGCGGTGCACCGGATAGTTACCGACTCCGGCCGAATCACGGAGAGCTGGTACGCTTCAACGATCGCTGCCGGTATCACTGAAGACGAATTCATCGAACTGTCAAGTCTCGTTACAATCGTCACCGGTGCGGACACCTTCATGCGTGCTATCGGGTTACCACCATTGGCGTTGCCCGCTACAGGAGAACAAGGCGCACCGCCACGAAGGCGACCGGGCGGCGCAAAAACAGGGCCGGGATGGGCGCCAACGGTTGCTCCGGAAGATGCCGGTCCCGAACTCGGCGATTTTTATGAGACAGGTCCCGCCGCCTATATTCGGCGTGCGCTGACCCTGGTTCCCGGTGAAGCAAACCGTTTCTGGCCGCTTTTGAACCAGCTTTACCTGAGTAATCCGTTAAGAGTTGAACTTGAGGGTGTCGAGCGCGCAATCTCACGGGCGCAGATGGAATTCATTGCAACCCGCACCTCGGCCTATCTCGACTGCTTTTACTGAACTACCAGTCATGCAATGCGGCTCAGTTTGAGCGGCGAACATACCGGCGACGAGTACGCGCTTGAAGACGCGATCGGTAAAGGCTCCGGGGATGGCGGCCTGTCCGGGGGAGAGCTTCTCAATGACTTTGTCGAGGCCGTCTGCGCAGATGATGCCGCGCGCACGGCAACAGTCCGGCAAAAAATCACAAAAGGAATGGGTGAGGCGGCGATGATCGATGCTGCGGCGGTCATTGCAGCATTTAACTGTTACCCGCGCGTTGCCGATGCTACGGGCATCCCCCTGGAGGAAGCCAAGGCGGCTGCAACCGAGGCCATGCGCGCCGAACTGGGTCTGGATGAGCTTGATTCCCGCGAAAAGCCTGGTGAGAAGTGGTCCTGAGGTTGTTTGCGTATTCCGGCGAATATGAACACCGATTCCGGTCGAACGTGAACAGTGATTCCGGTTCATTGTGAACACCTGTTAACGCAACGCATGGCGTGTTTGTGTTTTTTACCTCAAGTGTTCACGCTGAGTCAATAGACGCCTGTTGTTTTCGCATGGATTCCCCCTTCAAGGTCAGTCGGTGCGCATTATGGATAAGCCGGTCGAGGATGGCATCGGCAAGGGTGTTATCGCCGATGGTGGCATACCACTGGTCGACGGGCAACTGGCTGGCCATGAGCGTGGAGCCGGTGTGATAGCGGTCGTCCATGATGTGCATGAGGTCATGGCGCTGTGCGGTATTGAGGGTGTCCATGCCCCAGTCGTCGATGATAAGCAGTCCGGTGCGTGCGAGTTGGTGCAGGAGTTTGTGGTAGCTGCCGTCGGCCTTGGCCTGGGTGAGGGCAAGGAGCAGCCGGGCGAGGCGATAGTAACGGGTGGAGACACCTAGCCGGCAGGCCTGGTGGCCGAGGGCGCAGGCGATAAAGGTTTTGCCTGAGCCGCAGGGGCCGGTGATGAGCAGGTTGTGGGCCCGCTGCAGCCACTCGCCCTGTGCGAGTTGGGTAAGTTGTGTGCGCTGCAGGTTGCGGGGGTGTTCGTAATCGATATCCTGGAGGCGGGCGCGCAGTTTGAAGTGCGCCTGGCGGATGAGGCGGTCCTGTTTGCGTTGTTCCCGTTGCAGGCACTCGGACTCGACTAAGAGGGCGAGGCGGTCGAGGAACGGCAGGGGGTCATAGGTGGCGGGCTGTTCGGTTTGTTGTGTCAGGGCGGTTGCCATGCCGGGCAGGCGCAGGTCGCGCAGGCGTGTCAGGGTTTGTGTGGTTGATGTCATGGTGTCTCTCCGGTTAGTTGAAGTGGTGCGGCCCGCGGACATTCTCGTGGTCCTGGGGCAGCGTGGGGGTGGTCAGGGTGTCTGCGTCAGGGGTATCAGGCAGCCGGTCCTGGTTTGACTCCAGCAGGTGTGTGACCTGTTTGAGGCGCACGAGCCCGGCCTGGTTGGCCCGTTGGCAGGCGGCGTTGAGGCGGCTGGCGGGATAGCGTTTGCTGAGTTGCAGCAATCCCAGGCAGGTGCGGTAGGCCTGCTCGGGGTGGGCCCGGCGTTCGAGTTGGTGGCGGACCCAGGTGTGCACGTCAGGGCCGAGTTGGGCAGCCCAGCGCTTAAGGCGCTCGGGGGACCATTGCTGCTGTGCCCGGTGGCGTTCGGGCATGTGGGCCGGGTCGGTGGTGAAGCCGTACCCGTCCCGGCGTGCATGGGTGGCGATGGGGCGCTGGTGGAAGTAGAGTTCAATCAAGCTGTCAGATGCCTGTAACTCGACCCGCTCGCCGACGTACTGGTGCGGCACGGAGTAGTAGTGTTGCTGGTAGAGCACGTGGTAGTCGATGTGCACGGTGACCGGCTTGATGTGGACATACTCGTAAGGCTGTGGGGGCAACGGCTTCAAGGCCGGTTTATCAAGGGTCTCAAAGGCCGCGTGGCGCGAGCCGGGCCGGCGCTTGAAGGGCCGGTGGTTAAGCTCGTCAAGCAGGGTGGCGATATGGCGGTTCAACTCATCGAGGGCGAAGAACTGATGATGCCGCAGGCGGGCCAGGATCCAGCGCTGCGCCAGCAGCACGCCCTGCTCGGCCTTGGCCTTGTCACGGGGTTTATGGGGGCGGGCCGGCAGGATAGCCGTCTGGTAGTGCTCGGCCCATTGCTGGTAGCTGGGGTTGATGTCGGGATCGTAGCGGCAGGCACGGCTCACCCCGCTGCGCAGGTTATCGGGGACGATGGCGGCGGGGACGCCGCCGAAGTAGGTCATGCCCCGGGTATGGCTGGCCAGCCAGTCGGGGAGGGTCTGGGTCCAGGTGGCTTCGGCGAAGGTGTAGTCCGATGCGCCGAGCACCGCGATAAAGAGTTGTGCCGGTTGTGTCTCGCCGGTGCCGGCATCGATGACGGGCACGGTATCCCCGCCGTAGTCCACAAAGCACTTCTCGCCGGCCTTGTGTGTCTGGCGCATGGTGCGCTGTTGCCGGGCCAGCCAGTCGCGGTAACGGTCGCAGAACTGGGAGTAGCCGTAACACCGGTTCGGGTAGCGCTGGGTGTATTCCTCCCAGACCAGTTGTCGCGTCATGTGGGGGCGCTTCAACTCCTCGTGGATCGCCGCCCAGTCCGGCGCCTCGCGGCGCGGGCTGGCGTGGGTATCGGCGCCGGGATAGAACAGCTCGGCGAGGCGAGCATCGTCCAACTCGGCCGGCAAGGGCCAGGTCAGGCTCAGGGCCTCGGCCCGGCTGAGGAGTTTCTGTACCCCGCCGACACTCAGCTTGGTGCTGCGGCTGATGGCGCGGATGGATAAACCGGCTTGCAGCCGGAGCCGTAGTATCTCGCGTAGTTTACGCATGGTCGTTCTCTTGTTGGACATGGCAGGTTGCTCCCAAAAAAAGGAACAACGTACCACCGGGTTACAAGTCCCATGCGTTGCGGGGGATTCCGGTTCAACGTGAACGCGGATTCCGGGGTTGTGAACACCGATTCCGGTACTGCCCGGAAAGTGTTCACGTTCAATCGGAATCGGTGTTCACTTTGAACCGGAATCCGCGTTCATTTTCAACCGGAATCGGTGTTCACTTTGAACCGGAATACGCGTTCACTTTCAACCGGAATACGCAGTTGTTTTCAGGTTAACCGGTTTATAAACTGAGCGAGTGGTAGAATATTCTGGTTCACACTTGCCTCTTCTAAAGCTGCCATATAGTTATCTCGCTCTTCTACGGGAATAACTAACCATGGGTATCCACCAGCGGCACGCATAACATTCATGATAAACCGCCCCATGCGCCCATTTCCGTCTACATAAGGGTGAATGAAAACAAATATAAAATGACTTAAGACAACACGAACAGCAGGAGAGTCTTCAGTTTTCGTTAACTCAAAATAAGCAGGCATTAACTCTCGCACCGCTTCGTAATTGGGAGGCACATGCTGTGAACGGCGAATATAAACCGGTTGATTACGGTAACCAGCCAAATCACCGGGTTCCAAAATACCTGCAGTCACACTTGGGGCAAACATCTCCCTATACCAATCACCATGGTCATTTTCAATTATCTCACCATGGTTTTCCCCCTCCAGAATCTTTGTGATACTTTCTTTTACTGCCTGGAATGCTTGCCAATATCCTCTTGCAGCTAATGCATTAACATGTTCTCTATCTGGTTCGTCCGTATCCGGACGCCAGTTCCCTTCTCTCACCTTCTCTATCAGTTCACGAGATACCTGATACCCTTCGATGGATAAAGAATGGTATGCGTCAGTTACATAGATATCCTCAACGTGTTTTAAATAGCTATCTACGTTTAGTTTTTCAGGCGGTATTGCGGTAAATGATTCAATAACAGGCTCTCGCATTTGTTCCCACATTAATCGAATACGGTTTACATAAGGAGAGTTTTCCCGACTTGAAAAACTAAATGGTGGTTTTGTTTCAAAAGGATCGACTTCACGCACATCATGATCAGCAGCCTTCATGGTTTTTAAGATGTCATCTGCAATGCGAGTACGATCAATATTGCGAAATGCGCCTGCCAGCCTTCCGGCCGCCCTACTGCGCCCTCCATCCAAAAGTTGTTTCAGTATCTCTGAAGAGTCTTTCACAATGGATAAAGCCGCTCGCGAATCTACTGGATATTGCGAATAACAACCCGGTGCGCAATGGATGAGTGAAGCGGCTAAAGAAAATAGACGAATCCCGTCTATTTCCATGAGTTCTTTTTTGTCCGGCATACTTATTCGAACATCAAATATGGATGTATCGTGCAAAAGCTCTGTAGGCTTATTGCTACCTTTTTCAGGAGCGCGCACAAGTAGTTGTTTTGGGACAGACCAATTTCCGGCATGTATTAAAAGAGATTGTTCGGGAGACAAGCACCAGTCATCGCCAAATCGGTCATTGAGATAGTCAGCACAAAAACGCCAGAACGAAGCATACCATGCTGTACTTTCCCCTTTGGTTTCGTCCGGACGTGACGGTATGTACCAGCCTTTCATAACTTCTTTGATAAAGCCGTTTTCTTGTAGTCGCTCTCGATGAGTTCGTCCCAGATGCTTGGTCCGTATGGCAGTAATCCCGTTCTCCTGAAGCTTTTTGAGTTCCTCTAACGACTGTGCTAATTTTTCTGCCGGTTTAGCCATTTCTATCCAAATCCAAGTTACTGTGCCGTACACACCAGGTTATTGTGTTGTGCATTTACTAGGTTTTAGAGTTGTACATTAATTAGGTTATTATGTCGAGCATTATCCAGGTTATTAAGGGAAAGCGCTGCAGAATTTTAACTAACTGTTTTGCAATGGATTAGTTGGTCGGGGTGAGAGGATTTGAACCTCCGGCCCCTGCCTCCCGAAGGCAGTGCTCTACCAGGCTGAGCTACACCCCGATGTGGAAAAACGGGACAACCAATAGATTGCTTACACCCGTATGCCGACCGCAGATGCGAACTCTACCCTACAATCAACTTTGCGTCCACATCTGGATGGAGGTACCAGTGGGGTCAGAGTAAAATCACCACGAATCTTGCTATCGGCCGGAATAATGAGGATTTTACTCTGACCCCGGCTGTCCTAATAGTTTCGCTCCGTGGCGAAGCGGGCCAGGGTGAACAGGGCGTCACGGTATTCGGATTGGGGCAGGTCTTCGAGGGCGTGCAGCGCCAGTTCGGCTTCCCGGCGGGCGCGCTCCCGGGTATATTGGATTGCCCCGGTCTCTGCGATGGCGGCGCGGATTTGTTCCAGGTGCTCCAGGCTGCCGCGCGTTATGGCGTTCCTGATCACGGCGGCCTGTTCCTGCGAACAGTGCCACAGGGTGTACAGCAGTGGCAGGGTGGGTTTGCCTTCGGCCAGGTCATCGCCTATGTTCTTGCCCAGGATGTCGCTGGGAGCGCTGTAATCCAGCGCATCGTCAATGAGCTGGTAGGCGATGCCCAGGTGTCTGCCGTAGTCGGTCATGGCCTGTTCGGTCTGCCGGTCCTGCCCGGCGACAACGGCGCCGACCCGGGCCGCGGCCTCTAACAGTTTTGCCGTCTTGTTGTGGATGACCTGCAGGTAGCGCTGTTCCGTGGTTTCCGGGTCATGCCGGTTGATGAGTTGCAATACCTCTCCTTCGGCGAGGATATTGGTGGCGTCCGCCATGATGTCCATGACGTGCATGTCGCCTGCCTCCACCATCATCTGGAAGGCGCGGGAGTAGAGAAAATCGCCGACCAGCACGCTCGCCTCATTGCCCCAGCGCTGGTTGGCGGTGGCCTTGCCCCGGCGCAGCATGGAGGCATCCACCACGTCGTCGTGCAGCAGGGTGGCGGTATGGATAAACTCGATGACCGCGGCAAGCTTTATGTGCAGGCTTTCGCCATACGCAAAACAGTTGGCGCTGAGCAGCACCAGGGCCGGCCGCAGCCTTTTGCCGCCGCTGTTGACGATGTAATGGCCCAGTTGATCGATAAGCCCGATATCGGAATGCAGTTTTTCCTGTATCAGCGCGTCCACCGCCTGCATATCGTCCCTGATCAGCGACTGTATATATTCCAGACCTGTTTCCCCTGCCGGCACTGCGCTCATGGTAGTTTCAGTTTAAGGTGCAAAGATGTTTGAATAGGGAAGAATTATGTTATAAAATTCCGCGTTTACGACGCGTAGCTATTATAAGGAACCTATGATTGAATCAGAGGTTCCTACGGTACAGGGATGTGCCGTCAAAATCAATGACTGTAGGTCATTGATTTTGAGAGGAATACAAAAATCACATTTTTGTATTCCGTGTACTGAAAAGTCTTGGATGGACTTGTTCAGGGCTTCATTAAACATATCATAACGGGTATCGAGTATATGTATGCGGTCATAAAATCCGGTGGCAAGCAGTACAAGGTAGAGGAAGGCGACACCATCCGGGTCGAGAAGATCAATGCCGAGGAAGGTGGTGAAATCAGCCTGGATGAGGTCCTGATGGTTGCCGACGGCGATAATGTTTCGGTAGGCGCCCCCGTGGTGGAAGGCGCGTCCGTGGCGGCAACGGTTGCTTCACATGGCCGGGGCGAAAAAATCAAGGTGATCAAGTTCAAGCGGCGTAAACATCACCGCAAGCAGATGGGTCACCGGCAGGCATATACGGAATTGAAAATCACCGGCATCAACACCTGATAAATGAAAGGGGACAGGTTTCAAACCTGTCCCCCTTTTCCTGGAGGCATAAATAATGGCGCATAAAAAAGCAGGCGGCAGCACACGTAACGGTCGGGATTCCCACTCCAAACGCCTGGGCATAAAACGCTACGGCAGTGAAACGGTCAAGGCCGGAAATATCATCGTCAGGCAGCGGGGCACCCGCTACCATCCCGGGGTCAATGTCGGCTGCGGCCGGGACCACACCCTTTTCGCGACGGCTGACGGCATGGTGGTGTTTGAACAGAAAGGCCCAAGAAACAGAACATTTGTCAGTGTTCAGGCAACAGACTGATGTTATTTGCCCGCAGATGACGCAGATTACCGCAGATCATCTGCGGTAATCTGCGTCATCTGCGGATAGATTATCTGTAGACTTGTCTCGGAAACATGAAATTTGTCGATGAGGCGACCATCCGGGTTGAAGCAGGCAAGGGCGGCGATGGCTGCCTGAGTTTCCGGCGGGAAAAATATATCCCCAGGGGCGGTCCCGACGGAGGCGATGGAGGCAACGGCGGCAGTGTTTACCTGGTGGTTGATGAAGGGCTCAATACCCTGGTGGACTTTCGCCATGCGCGCCTGTACCGGGCCGGCAACGGCAAACCGGGCAGCGGCCGGGACCAGGTCGGGAAGAGCGCCGAAGATATCAGGATCAGGGTCCCGCTCGGGACCCTCGTATATGATGACGATACGGATGAATTGATCGGCGACCTGGTCGACAGGAATGATACGCTGCTGGTTGCCCGCGGCGGAGAGCATGGCCTGGGCAATGCCCGCTTCAAGAGCAGCGTCAACCGGGCTCCCAGAAAAACAACCGGGGGAGGGGCGGGAGAGAGCAGGAACCTGCGGCTGGAATTGCAGGTGCTGGCCGATGTCGGCCTGCTGGGCCTGCCCAATGCCGGCAAATCCACCTTCATCCGGCAAGTATCCGCGGCGCGTCCCAGGGTTGCCGATTATCCGTTTACCACGCTTTACCCGCACCTCGGTGTAGTGCGCCTGGGCATGGAGCGGGAAGTCGTCATTGCGGACATCCCCGGACTGGTGGAAGGCGCTGCCGGCGGAGCCGGACTGGGCGCCAGGTTTCTGCGGCACCTGTCCAGGACGCACCTGTTATTGCACCTGGTGGATATCGGTTTGCATAGTGACACGCAGGAAACCGTCAAGGCAATCCGCGCCATTGAGGCCGAGCTTGGGGCCTGGGACAGTGAACTGGCGGACCGGCCGAGATGGCTGGTACTGAACAAGATTGATATTGTGGACCCTGAAAAACTCCCGGAAATCCAGGTTGCGATAACAGAAGATTTGAACCGGAAACAGCCCGTTTTCTGTATTTCAGCGGCAACCGGGCAAGGCTGCGATGGGTTAATCAAGGCTGTATTCCAATGGTTTTCAGAACAGGAAGCGGATAAACAACAGTCATGACAAAAGCGGAATCTGCAGACAACGGGAACCGGTGCTGGGTGGTCAAGCTGGGCAGTGCCCTGTTGACCGACGACGGTTGCGGCCTGCGCACTGAGGCCATCGCCGACTGGGTGGCCCAGATGGCGCAACTGCGCACGCGCGGACTCCGGTTCATCATCGTCTCATCCGGCGCCATCGCGGAGGGCAGGGCGCGCCTGGGCTGGAACCTGCGGCGCGTCAGCCTGCATGAGCAGCAGGCAGCGGCTGCCGTCGGTCAGATGGGCTTGATCCAGGCATACGAATCAGCATTCCAGGGATACGGCATACACACCGCGCAGATACTGCTTACCCACGATGACGTTGCCGACCGGAAGCGCTACCTGAATGCCCGGTCTGCCCTGCGCACCCTGCTGGAACTGGGTGTCGTGCCGATTATCAATGAGAACGACAGCGTCGCCACCGATGAGATTCGTTTCGGTGACAATGACTCGCTGGCCGGACTGGTGGCAAACCTGGCCGAAGCGGATCGCCTGATCATACTCACCGACCAGCCGGGCCTGTATGATCGCGACCCCCGCGAGTTTCCCGACGCACGGTTGATCAGGACCGGGCAGGCCGGCGATCCGTCCCTGCTGGAATGTGCCGGACCGGGGGGAACGCTCGGCCGGGGCGGGATGCTCACCAAGCTCAAGGCCGCGGAGACCGCGGCAAAATCCGGAACGGAAACGGTTATCTGCTCAGGACTGGAGGCCGGCGTGCTGCTGAAGATTGCAGCCGGTGAACAGACCGGCACCCTGCTCGGCGTAGCGCGGTCCCCGTTGGCCGCGCGTAAACAATGGCTGGCGGGCCACAAACGGCCGGCAGGCGTCCTGGTGCTGGATGACGGCGCCTGCAAGGTGCTGGCCGAACGGGGTAGCAGCCTGCTGGCTGTCGGGGTTGTCTCGGTTCAGGGCGAGTTTAACCGCGGCGAGATTGTCAGTTGCACGGACCGGGACGGCAAGGAGGTCGCCAGGGGCCTGGTCAATTATGACGCCGGCGAGACGCGCAGGATCATGGGCAAGTCAAGCGACAGGATTGAGGAATTGCTGGGGTACGTGGATGATGAGGAGCTTATTCACCGGGATAACATGGTTGTGTTGTAGTCATTAAGAAGTGTCGCCCGCAGGGCGACTCCTTATAATGCGCGGATCAAGGCGTTCAGACGGCTCTTGTGACGGGCGGCCTTGTTCTTGTGTATCAGCCCCTTATTTGCCATCCTGTCGATGATGGGCACTGCGGCCTGGAAGGCGGCGGTTGCCGCGGCCTTGTCGCCGCTTTCTATGGAGTCAACTACTTTCCTGATGGAAGTCCGTAACATGGACCGGCGCGAGTTGTTGTGCAGACGGCGCCTGGCGGCCTGGCGGGCGCGTTTCTTAGCTGATGCGATGTTGGCCAAAAGTAGCTCCTGGTAATCGGTTATTTAAAAGACCGCACACTATGCGGTCATGTGGGCGTTTTGTCAATGTTTATCAGCACTATGTTAAGCTTGTGGCCGGGAATCCGGTCAATATTAATCAATGAAAGAGAAGCTGCTCAAATCCACCCTGGTAGTCGGCCTGATGACGACGTTGTCCCGGATTCTGGGATTGGCCCGGGATGTCCTGATCGGCGCCATGTTCGGCCCCGGAGCGGGGGTTGACGCGTTTATCGTTGCGTTTCGCATCCCGAACTTTTTACGCCGGATCTTCGCGGAAGGCGGTTTCTCCCAGGCGTTTGTGCCGGTGTTGTCCGAATACCGGGAGCAGCGCAGCCGGGAAGAGACCGGCGCTCTGGTGGAACATACCGCGGCGGTCCTGGGTTCCTGGTTATGTGTTACCACGGTCGTCGGCGTCCTGGCCGCGCCGCTGCTGATATGGATCTTTGCCCCCGGTTTCGGCGGGGATGCGGAAAAACAGGCCCTGGCGTCCGGCATGTTACGCATCACCTTTCCTTACATACTGTTCATTTCGCTTACCGCAATGGCGGGAGGCATCCTCAATACTTACCGGCGTTTTGCGGTGCCCGCATTTACCCCGGTATTGCTCAACCTGTCACTGATCGGTTGCGCAATATGGTTGACTCCGTACTTCCCGCCGGAGCAGCGGGTTGTCGCGCTGGCCTGGGGCGTGTTTATCGCGGGCGTGGCGCAGTTGCTGTTCCAGTTTCCGTTTCTGCTGAGACTCAGGCTGTTTCCGCTGCCCAGGTTCAACCGGGACCGGGAAGGCGTCGGCAGGATTATCACGTTGATGATACCGACCCTGTTTGCAGTCTCCGTGAGCCAGATCAACCTGCTGGTCGATACCGCTATCGCTTCCTTCCTGGAGACAGGCAGTATTTCCTGGCTGTATTTTTCCGACAGGCTGGTTGAGTTTCCCCTGGGAGTGTTCGGCATCGCGCTGGCTACCGTCATCCTCCCCAGCCTTTCCGCGGAACACACGGGCAAGGATAATGCCGCCTTCAACAGGACCCTGGACTGGGCCTTGCGCTGGGTGATGCTGGTGGCGCTTCCGGCCGCCGCAGGTTTGATACTGCTGGGAGCGCCGTTGCTGACCGCGCTGTTCCAGTATAATGAATTTTCACGGCATGACGTGCTGATGTCGCATCGCAGCCTGGTCATGTACGCAGTCGGGTTGCCGGCTTTTATCCTGATAAAAGTGTTGTCCTCCGGCTTTTTTTCCAGGCAGGACACGAAGACGCCGGTAAAGGTTGCCGTGATCGCGATGGTGTCCAATGTCGTTCTGAACCTGCTGCTGGTTTTCCCCCTGGCCCATGCGGGGCTGGCCCTGGCCACGTCCCTGTCGGCGTGCATCAACGCGGGGTTGCTGTTCTGGATACTGCGCAGGGACAAAGGGTTTGATACGGGTCCCGGCTGGCCCCGCTTCCTGGCCGCGATTACCCTGGCGCTGGCGGCCATGGCGCTGGGCCTGGTCTTTTTTGTCCCGGACCAACTCTCCTGGTTTCAATGGGATATGTATGAGCGCGCCGTTAATGTAGTATTATGCACGTTTGCCGGCGCCCTGGCGTATTTTGCCGTGCTGTGGCTTGCAGGCGTCCGGTTGCAAAATCTGGTGAAGCATTAACCGCTCCGTGTCCCCGGTGGTAAACAATAATGGAACTGATCAGGTACTCATATAATCTCAAGTCGCACCATCGTGGTTGTGTCGCCACTATCGGCAACTATGACGGGATCCACCTGGGACACCAGGCCGTGCTGAGGCAACTCAGGCGGCACGCGGAAGTGATGGGCCTGCCGGCCATGGTAATAACCTTCGAGCCCCATCCGCAGGAGTTTTTCAGCGCGGTCAAGACGCCGACCAGGATAACGAGTTTCAGGGAAAAACTGGAAATGCTCAAACAGCAGGATATCGACAGGGTGCTGTGCCTGAGGTTCCAGCAGAGTATCGCCGACTTGTCGGCTGAACAGTTTATCGAACGGGTGCTGGTGGGCGACCTGTCGATAAAGCGGTTGATCATCGGCGATGACTTCAAGTTCGGGAAAAACCGGCGCGGGGATTTCCGGATGCTGCGGGAGTTCGGCAAACGGCTGGGTTTCGACGTGATCCTGACCGAGACCCACAGGCTCGACGGAGACCGGGTGAGCAGCAGCATCATCCGTGAACGGTTACAGGAAAGCCGCTTTGAGGAGGCGCAGTGGTTGCTGGGCCGCTATTTCAGTATCAGCGGGCGCGTCGTGCACGGCGCGAAACGGGGGCGCCAGTTGGGTTTTCCGACGGCAAACATCAATCTCAGCAAGCGCGCGGTCCCGTTACGGGGCGTGTTCGCGGTAAGCGTAAAAGGCGCGGATGAAATGACTCACCTGGGGGTCGCCAACCTGGGCACGCGCCCGGTATTCGAGGAAAAGAAATTGCTGCTGGAAGCGCACCTGTTCGACTTCGACAAGATGATTTACGGCAGGCATATCAGCGTTGAATTTTTCAAGCGCTTGCGTGATGAGCGCAAATTCTCCTCGATAGACGAACTGGTAGCACAGATTGCGGCGGATATCCGGACAGCCAGGGAATTTTTCAGCGGGATCAAACATGACTGATTTATAAAATATGGATTATAAAGACACATTGTCCCTGCCGAGAACGGATTTTCCCATGAAGGGGAACCTGGCGCAGCGCGAACCTGAGATGCTGCGGCGCTGGCAGCAACAGGATATTTATGCACATATCCGGGCGCACAGGGCCGGCCGCGAAAAGTATATCCTGCATGATGGCCCTCCGTACGCCAACGGCGATATCCACCTGGGTCATGCCGTCAACAAGATCCTGAAAGATATTATCGTCAAATCGCACACTCTGGATGGCTATGATTGCCCTTACGTGCCCGGCTGGGATTGCCACGGTTTGCCCATCGAGCACCAGGTGGAAAAGAAAATCGGCAAGGCCGGGGTCCGGGTTGACGCACGCAGGTTCCGCGATGCCTGCCGCGAGTACGCGCAGAAACAGGTAGGCAGGCAAAGGAGGGATTTTGAACGCCTGGGGGTGCTGGGGGACTGGGATGCGCCTTACCTGACCATGAATTACCGCACCGAGGCCGATATCGTGCGGGCGCTGGGCAAAATGATCGAAGCGGGACACCTGGTCCAGGGCTTCAAGCCGGTGTATTGGTGTATGGACTGTTCCTCGGCCCTGGCGGAGGCGGAGGTCGAATATATCGACAAGCAGTCTCCCGCGGTTGACGTGTGTTTCCCCGTTGTCGATGAAGAGGCCGTCTTCAACGCCGCATCGGAACATTGCGACGACCGTGGAGAGGGCGGTATGTCCCTGGTTATCTGGACCACCACGCCCTGGACCCTGCCGGCCAACCAGGCGGTCGCCCTGAATCCTGAATTTAATTATGTGGTCGTGCAATGTGAATCACAACGCGGCAGGGAACGGTTGCTCCTTGCGGAGAAACTGGCGGTTTCAGCCCTGCATCGCTACGGCGTGGAGGATTACCGGGTGCTGGCCTTGCTGGAAGGCGCGAAACTCGAGGGTGTGCAACTGCAACACCCGTTCTACGATTACCGGGTGCCGGTCGTGCTGGGCGACCACGTGACACTGGAAACCGGCACCGGCGCGGTGCATACCTCTCCGGGACACGGCGTGGATGATTATAACGTGGGTGTGCAGTACGGCCTGCCCGTCACCAACCCGGTAGCCGACAACGGCTGTTTTCGGGAGGATACGGAACTGTTTGCCGGCGAACACGTGTTCAAGGCCAATTCCCATATCATTGAGACGCTGATCGACAGGGAAAGACTGCTGGTCGAAACCACGGTGCGGCACAGTTACCCCCATTGCTGGCGGCATAAATCCCCCGTCATCTTCCGCACCACGCCCCAGTGGTTTTTCAGCATGGACGCGCAGGGGTTACGGGCCGGCGCCGTGAAAGCGATCAGCCGGGTGCACTGGACGCCCGACTGGGGCCGCCGGCGTATCCATGACATGGTCAGCGAGCGCAGCGACTGGTGTATTTCCCGGCAACGTACCTGGGGCGTACCGATAGCGGTGTTCGTTGACAGGGAAACGGATAAGTTGCACCCCGACACGCCGCGCCTGATCGAGGCCGCCGCGCAGAAGATAGAGGAGACGGGTATCGATGCCTGGTTTGAACTCGATGCCGCGGAATTGCTCGGCGCGGACGCGGAACGTTACCGGAAAGTAACGGACATACTGGACGTATGGTTTGATTCAGGGGTTACTCATGCCACCGTGCTGGGGCGTGATGAGAGACTGGGCTATCCGGCCGACCTCTACCTGGAGGGATCGGACCAGCACCGGGGCTGGTTCCAGTCCTCGTTATTGACTTCCGTTGGAATCAACAGGCAAGCTCCCTACCGCGGCGTACTGACCCACGGTTTCACCGTCGATGCCAAGGGCATGAAGATGTCCAAGTCCCTGGGCAACGTCATAGCGCCGCAAAAGGTCATGCAGACCCTGGGCGCGGACATCCTCAGGTTATGGGTATCGGCCACCGATTACCGGGGCGAGATGAACGTGTCCGACGAGATCCTGAAACGCATGGCGGATGCCTATCGCCGAATCCGTAATACTGCCCGTTACCTGCTGGCAAACCTCGATCATTTTGATCCCGCGGCGGAGTGCGTTCCCGGGGAAGACCTGCTCGAGCTGGACAAGTGGGTGCTGGTCGAAACCGCCAGGTTGCAGGAACAGGTAATCCGGGCTTACGGCGAGTTCCAGTTCCACCTGATTTACCAGAAACTGCATCATTACTGTGTCGTAACCCTGGGAAGTTTCTACCTGGATATCATCAAGGACCGCATGTATACCCTGCAGCGGGACAGCCTGCCGCGCCGCTCGGCACAGACCGCCATATACCATATCGCCGAGGCATTCGTGCGCTGGCTGGCGCCGGTGCTGAGTTTCACGGCCGATGAAATCTGGCAGCACCTGCCCGGCCGGCGCAGTGAATCCGTCTTCCTGGAAGAGTGGTACAGGGACATTCCGGATGTGAGTATTACGGATCACTGGTCTGGAGTCATCAAGGCGCGTGAAGAAGTCAGCAGGGAACTGGAACGGTTGCGTACCGAAGGCGCCATCGGCTCGTCCCTGGACGCGGAAGTGAAGTTGTATTGCAACGGCGCCACCAGGAGCGCCCTGGATTATCCCGGAAATGAGTTGCGCTACGTATTCATTACCTCCCGGGCGGACGTCTACGGGGACGCTGAGCGGCCGGATGACGCCCGACAGAGCGAACTGGAGGGACTGTGGATCAAGGTAACGGCTTCGACACACGGCAAATGTGTGCGTTGCTGGCACCGCTGTGAGGATATAGGCGTTGACCCGGCGCACCCGGAGTTATGCGGCCGCTGCGTACTCAACGTCGAAGGCTCCGGCGAAACCCGCCATTTTTCCTGATGAAAACAGCGAATTTGCGCTGGCTCTGGATCACCCTGTTGATCATCATCCTCGACCAGGCGACCAAGTACGCAGCTATACAGTGGTTGACCCTGAACCAGGCGCATCCGGTATTTCCGGGTTTCAACCTGACCCTGGTGCACAATCCCGGCGCCGCCTTCAGCTTTCTGCGGGACGCAGGCGGCTGGCAGCGTTACTTCTTCATCATATTGACCACGGTCATCAGCATTGTATTGCTGGTCTGGCTGGCCCGTCTGCCGGCCGGTCGCGCATTGCTTGCCTGCGCCCTGGCCCTGGTCATCGGCGGGGCTGCCGGGAACCTGTGGGACCGGCTGCAATACGGTTACGTCATTGATTTCATTGATGTTTATTACGACAAGTGGTCATGGCCGGTGTTCAATATTGCTGATTCCGCCATCACGGTCGGGGCATTGCTGCTGATCCTGGATGCGTTCAGGAACCCCTGAATGATGTCGGGGGCAGGTTTAAGCCGGTCCCCGTGAAATAAATACGCAGGGGAAAAAAGGAGCGATACCGTATATAATATGAACCTGCTTACAACAACGCGGTAACAGATATGCAGATTACTCTTGCCAATCCCCGGGGCTTCTGCGCCGGCGTTGACCGGGCCATTGAGATCGTTGAGCGCGCGCTGAAGTTATTCGGCATGCCGGTCTACGTGCGCCATGAAGTGGTCCACAACAAATACGTGGTCGATACCCTGCGGGACAAGGGCGCGGTATTCGTCAATGAACTGGACGAGGTCCCGGATAACTCCGTGGTCATCTTCAGCGCCCACGGGGTCTCCAAGGCAGTGCGGGAAGAGGCAGTACGCAGGAATTTGCGGGTGTTTGACGCTATCTGCCCGCTGGTAACGAAAGTGCACATGGAGGTGGGCCGCTACCAGGATGAGGGCAGGGAATGTATTCTCATCGGCCATGCGGGGCATCCCGAAGTGGAAGGCACCCTCGGTCAATACCGCCCCCGCAACGGTGGCGCCATGTACCTGGTGGAATCGGTGGAAGACGTTGAAAAAATGGAAGTAAAAAACCCGGAATTCCTTGCGTTCGTCACACAGACCACCTTGTCCGTGGACGATACCTCTGAAGTAATAGATGCCTTGCGTTTACGCTTCCCGAAGATCGTCGGGCCGAAGAAAGAGGATATCTGCTATGCCACGCAAAACCGCCAGGATGCGGTCAAGAAACTGACGGGTGAGTGTGACCTGATCCTGGTCGTGGGTTCGCAGAACAGCTCCAATTCAACCCGTCTCATGGAAATTTCCCAGAAGAAGGGCGTGCCGGCCTACCTGATAGACAACGTCACGGAAATCCAGCCCGAGTGGCTGGACGGCAGGAGCAATATCGGCGTCACCGCAGGCGCCTCCGCGCCGGAAGTTCTGGTGGAAGAGGTTGTCGAAAAGCTGAAGAGCTGGGGCGTTGACAGCGTAACGGAAGCGCCGGGGATACAGGAAAGTGTGGTGTTCTCCCTGCCTCGGGAGCTGTATGCCGGCGCTAAAACAAATTAATCCATAAGCGCGCACATGAAAGACAGACAGACAGACAGACAGACAGACAGATATGCAAATTCCTTCCGATTATATTGAAGGTTATGAAAAAGCCACTGTTATCGACCCTGAACTGGCGGCTACTTATATCGAACATCTGAACGTCGGCGACCCTGAGGCAGATGCCGTTGTCGAGGACCTGAATTCCCTGGGTCGCGCTGAATCGGCCCGCTTCATTCAGGCCGCCATGGAGCAGAAGGAGGACGTGTTGCGGGACGCTCCGGAGTCGCTCAGGACCTTCTTCGAGCGCCTGGAAACCCCGCCCGACTGGTTCAGTCCTGATGCAGCCTTGACCGGTAGCAGGATATTTTACCGCTACCCCTATGTGTTTACCGCGTCACTGGTCGGCGCCGGCCTCATCGAAGGTTTCGTCAGCAACATCAGTAAATCATTTTTTTACACCGGCCGCCTGATTGAAGGCGACCAGGGCGTGCGCCGGCTGAAACAGAACAACCGGCACCAGGTGGAACTGTACCTGCCCGGCGGCCTCGAACGCCAGGGCGAAGGCTGGAAGCTGACGGTGCGCGTCCGGCTCGTCCACGCGCAAGTCCGCCGCCTGGTCGGCAGCCAGCCGGACTGGGATGCCGAGGCCTGGGGAGTTCCCGTCAGCGCCGCGCACCTGGCCCTGGCAAACACGGTGTTCTCAGCAAGGGTGTTGCACCATACCGGGCGTCTCCTGCTGACGCGTTTCAGCGCGGAAGAACGGGAAGGTATGATGGCGCTCTGGCGCTACGTGGGTTACCTGATGGGCGTGCCCGACGCGCTCCTGGCGACCAGCGAAGAGCAGGCAAAAAATATATTCAAAATCGGCATGACCTGCGAACCCCCGCCCAGCGTGGAGTCCGTGGCCATGGCGAATACCCTGATTCACGCCGCCCCTGTGCTGGTGAATATGGGAGGCGCTGACGCGGAGAAGCTGGTGCGCCGGGTTTACCGTATGTCGCGGGCGCTGATCGGGGACGAACTGGCGGACCAGTTGCAATACCCCAAACTCAATACCTGGGGACAACTGCTGTTTTTCGCCCTTGAACAAAGGATAAAATCCACTTATAACAGACTTGCCAAGGGGCACCTGGCGGAAAGCTTTGAATTGATGACGCAAATCTCCAATTATGAAGAGGAGGGCATCAGTTACAAGCTGCCGGACAGCGCCTTTGCGGAGTTATCGAAAAAATGGTGATAAAGGGGAATAACGCGGACAGACCCCCGCTTACAACATGCGGGGGCATGCTTTAAATCTGTCCCCTGGTTTGCGCACATGAATATGCCGTTGCTGCTGGATCGCTACATCGAAATCATCCTGCGCCGCCGCTGGCTGGTAATTGCGCTCGCGTCCCTGTTCATGCTGGCCGTGACTGGCGGTGTTCGCTTTATCGGCGTCACCAACGACTACCGCACCCTGTTTGACGAGGGCAACCCGCAACTTGCCGCGTTCGATGCCCTGGAGTCCACGTACAGCGATGCCAATACGGCGCTGATTGCCGTCGCTCCCGGGGAAGGCTCGGTGTTCACCCCGGAGACCCTGGGCGCGGTAGAGGCGTTGACCGACGCCGCGTGGCGCGCGCCTTATTCGACCCGGGTCGATTCATTGACCAATTACAACCATAGCGAGGCGTTCGGCGACGACCTCGTAGTCGAGCCTCTTGTCGATGACGCACAATCCCTGAGCGATGCCGACCTGCACAGGGTTGAAGAGATTGCGCTGAACGCAAACGAAATTGCCGGGCGCCTGGTAGCCCGTGACGGCCGTGTGGCCGGCATGGCGATTACCTTCTCCCTGCCGGAAAACCCTGACGCCGCAGTGGTCGAGATAACCGACTACCTCAATGAGCTTCTTGATGAGGCACGCGCAATTAACCCGGAGACCGCCTATTACCTTACCGGCGACGTTGTTATGAACCGGGCTTTCGCGGACACAACCAAGGACGATATGGAGAGACTGACTCCTGTTGTGCTCCTCATCATCCTGGTCGCGACCGCGCTGCTGCTGCGTTCAGTGATCGGCACGCTGGCCACCATTCTCGTAGTCATGTTCACCGTCAATACGACGATGGGATTCGCCGGCTGGATTGGGACGGTGTTCACCCCCGTCAATGCCGGCGTGCCGCTCATTATCATGACCATCGCCGTTGCCGATTCCATTCATATCATCACGGCCGCTCTGGCAGGTGTGGGTCGGGGACTTGAGAAAAATGAGGCCATTATCGATTCGCTACGCCTCAATGCCTGGCCGGTATTTCTCACGTCAGTCACGACTGCGGGCGGGTTTCTGACCCTGAATGCATCGGATTCGCCGCCGTTTCATGTGCTGGGCAACCTCGTGGCGTTCGGTGTCTTGTTCGCTTTTATCTACAGCATGACTATTCTGCCGGCGTTGCTTTCGATTCTGCCGTTACGCGCGCGCCGGACCAGTGCCGACCGTCCCGGCTTTTTCGATCGCCTCGGCGCGTTTGTCATTGCCCGCCGCACCTTTCTGCTCTGCTTCTCTTCCCTGGTGACAGTGGTCCTGATTGCAGGCATCCCGCGCAATGAACTGACCGATAACTGGACGCAGTATTTTGACGAGCGTTACCAGTTTCGGCGCGATACGGACTTCGTTATCGATAACCTGACCGGCATGGAAACGCTGGAATACTCGCTTGAAGCGGGTCGCGAAGGCGGCATCACCGACCCGGACTACCTGCGCGCCGTGGACGCATTTGCGCAGTGGTACCGGATGCAGCCCGAAGTGGCCCACGTCCAGGCTTTCCCGGACATCATGAAACGCCTGAACAGGAACATGCATGGTGACGACCCGGCCTTTTACCGGTTGCCCGGCAGTGGGGAACTCGCCGCGCAATACCTGTTGCTCTATGAATTCTCGCTGCCGTTCGGCAGTGACCTCAATAACCGTATCGACGTCGCCAAATCCGCCACCCGGTTGACCGCCACGGTCGGCGCTCACGTTTCCTCTCAACAGTTGCGCGAGCTCGACGCACGCGCGCAGGATTGGCTGCAGGCCAACACCCCCGACATGGTAACCGATGCGACCGGTGTCAGCATCACCTTTGCCCACCTGTCGCAGCGCAACATCAACAGCATGCTACGCGCCACCATTATCGCCATGGGCCTGATTTCGTTAATTTTTATCCTGGTTTTCAAAAGCGTTCGACTCGGTGTAATCAGCCTTGTGCCCAATTTCGTGCCCGCGGCCATGAGCTTCGGCCTGTGGGGCTACCTGGTCGGCCAGGTGGGCCTGGCCGGCTCCGTGATGACCGCGATTGCGTTCGGTATCATCGTGGACGATACGACTCATTTCCTGAGCAAGTACCTGAAAGCCCGCCGCGCGGGCGACCCTGCGCCGGAAGCCGTGCTTTACACCTTCCGTACCGTCGGTCGGGCGCTATGGACCACTACCCTGGTCCTGGTTGCGGGTTTCCTGGTATTCGCGTTATCCGGATTCGAGGTAAGCTGGTCGCTTGGCCTGATGGTGACGGGCACGATCCTTTTTGCGCTGCTCGCTGATTTTTTCTTACTGCCGCCGCTGTTATTGGCTGTGGACAGGAAAAAGTTATGAGTAAAATCTTGCGAAAAATGATCAAGAATTTGTTCGTCATTCCTGCGAAAGCGGGAATCCAGTCAATAAAACAACTCCTTATATTGCATCCACAGGAGATAATCATGGTTCGCGTATTCCCTGTTCGAACGAAGGCCGTACTGTTTACATCCTGCCTGTCCCTATTGGTATGTTTGTGCGTGCCGCTTCATACGTTCGCGGAAAACGCCACGCCTGAAGAAATCGGATTGAATATTGCCCGTGAAACCGACAAGCGGGCACAGGGGTACGGCAATTTCACGGCGCGCCAGACCATGGTCCTGCGCAACAAGCAGGGTCAGGAAAGCACGCGCTCGCTCAGGGTCAAGGTGCTGGAGGTGGAGGGCGACGGCGACAAGAGTTTGTTTGTATTCGATGAACCGCGCGACGTTGAGGGGACCGCGTTTCTCATCCATGCCCACAAGACGGAAGCGGATGACCAGTGGTTGTACCTGCCGGCGTTGAAACGGGTGAAGCGCATCAGTTCGTCGAACCGTTCCGGCTCTTTCATGGGCAGTGAATTTTCCTACGAGGACATGGGCGCCCAGGAACTGGAGAAGTACACTTACCGCTACCTGCGTGATGAAGCATGCGGCGAATTGACCTGTACGGTCATCGAGCGCGTGCCGACAGACAGGAAGTCCGGCTACAGCCGCCAGCTGGTCTGGCAGGACCGGGACGAGTTGCGCACCTGGAAAGTCGAGTATTACGACCGCAAGGAAGCGCACCTGAAGACGCTTACCATGGCCGACTACGCGCAATACCTGGACAGTTACTGGCAGGCCGGTGAGATGACCATGATCAACCATCTCACCGGCAAGAGTACCGACCTGAACTGGAGTGACTACCAGTTCCGCACCGATTTGAATGAACGCGACTTCACGCAGACCGGACTGAAACGGGTGCGTTGATGTTGAACCGGCGCGATCATCGCATCAATTGGTGAGATATGTGGGCTGGCACCGCCCTTTACCGTGCGGCATTCGGGGCTGTGTGGCTGTTGGTACTGATCGTTGTGCCGGTAACATGCGCGGGGATTGAGATTGCCGACTACGATTTTTCCGGCAGTATAGGCATTGAAGGCCGCTGGTATCCCGAGTCTGCCCTGCATCCCGGTCAGAGAGACCACGCGAGCGGCTTTGTCCTGGAACCGGAGTTCTACGTTGAGGATGTTGCGGGCAGAAGCTTCACCCTGGCGCCTTTCTTTCGTTACGATGCAGCGGACTCACGACGTACCCACGTGGACCTGCGTGAAGCCTACCTGCTGATGTTCGGCGCCATGGGCGATAACGAATGGGAACTGCGCCTGGGGGTCGACCAGGTATTCTGGGGCGTGGTTGAATCGCAGCGCCTGGTCGATGTGATCAACCAGGTGGATTTCGTCGAACATCCTGATGGAACGGCCAAGCTGGGACAACCCATGGCCCATGCCACCCTGGCCGGTGACTGGGGCGTACTGGAGTTGTTCGGCCTGCCTTATCACCGCGCCCGGACCTTTGGCGGCCGGCGCGGCCGCCTGCGCCTGCCGTTGGTAATAGACGACGATAACATTCGCTACGAGAGCGCAGCCGAGGAGTGGCACCTTGACTATGCGCTACGCTACAGCAACAGTTTCGGCCCGCTGGACCTGGGCTTGAGCGTGTTCGACGGCACCAACCGGGAACCTGCCGCGCAACTGGACATAACGCCTGAGGGCGAACTGAACCTGGTTCAATACTACACCCAGATCCGCCAGTTCGGTCTGGACGCCCAGTTGACCCTGGGCGGCTGGTTGTTCAAGCTCGAGGCGATTCAACGCGCCGGCGCGCTGGACCTGCGGGGCAAAGAAGAGGATTACGTAGCGACCGTCGTCGGCATCGAGCACACGATCTATTCCCTGTTCGGTTCTGTAGCCGAATTGACCCTGTTCGGTGAATGGCATTACGACGACCGGGGGCGGGATGCAACCCCGAGCCGTTCCCCCGGCGTGTTTGAAAAAGAAATCTTTGTTGCTGCGCGCATGGCCCTGAATGACGTTCAGAGCACCGAGATAACCGCCAGTTTCATCACGGATACGGGGCGCTCTACCCAGGCGCTGGGCGCAGGCCTGGACCGGCGTCTCTCGGACCGATGGTCCCTGCACCTTGAGGCGATCGTCCTGCTAGGCATCGACAGGGAGGAAATCCACTATTCCACGCGTAAAGACAGCTTTATCGAGTTGAACCTCAGTTACAATTTCTGAGTATCCGCTATGCCAGGATGTTCGCCTGCTGCCTGCCGCACCGGTACGACCAGGTCGTAGAGAATCCTGGCGGCTTCTTCCAGGAACGGGTCGATCTGTTCCAGTTCTTCATCATTTACGGGTTCATCGGCATCGACAGGGACAGGTTCCAGCCCTGCGGCCACGCGCAATTCATTGCGTATTGCCGCCGCTTCAAGGCGCAACTTTTCACGTTCTGCCCTGCGTTTGCCCGCGTGCAGGCTCACGCTCTTGATGTTGTCGTTAGATTGAGACGTTTCTATTTCCTCCAGGAGCACTCCGATCAAGCGATTGTCCTGAAGCCGCTGCCGGTGCAGTTCCCTGGCCAGGGCGAAATTTTCGACCGGCGCGCTGGTCGGCACGAAATGCACCGGCCTGACCTTGTCCCAGGGCAGGGCATTGTCCAGGACGCGTTCTCCATAATCTCCGGCGTAGCGGGCAGTGGGATATATGATGTCCGGCACCACCCCGCGGTGTTGGTTGCTGCCGCCGCTGATGCGGAAAAACTGGGCAATGGTAGCCTTCAGCCGGCCATGGTCTTCATCCGAGGAGTCGGTAAAATGATTCAGGTCGATGACGTTCTGTACCGTGCCTTTCCCGAAAGTGGGTTCGCCGATAATGATGCCGCGCCGGTAGTCCTGGATTGCGCCGGCAAAGATCTCAGAGGCCGAGGCGCTGTCGCGGTTAACCAGTACGGCAAGAGGGCCGCCGTAGCTGATCTCCGGGTCGGGATCACTGTTGATCTCAATCTTGCCCGAGTAATCCCTGGTCTGGATAATGGGTCCCGATTCTATGAACAGCCCGGTCAATTCCAGGGCTTCAATCAACGATCCGCCGCCGTTGCCGCGCAGGTCGATTACCAGGCCATCCAGGTTTTTATCCTTCAATCCGGCAAGTAAGCGCCTCACGTCCCGGGTTGTGCTGCGATAATCCTTTTTTCCCTGTGCCTGGGCCGCATAGTCACTGTAAAACGCCGGCACCTTGATAATGCCGATTTCGCCGCCGTTTTCCAGTTGGATGGTTTCCGACTTGGCGGCCTGGTCCTCCAGCCTGATTTCATCCCGGGTGATGGAGATGACTTTATTGGTGTCCTTGAGGCCGGCCCTCTCGGTCAGAATTTCCAGCCTCACGACCGATCCTTTAGGACCGCGTATCATATCCACCACGTCATCCAGGCGCCAGCCTACCACGTCCGTTATTTCGCCCCCGGCGCCTTGGCCGACACCGATTATCCTGTCTTCCTCGCGCAACTCGCCGCCAAGTTCTGCCGGTCCTCCGGGTATGATTTTCTGTACCACCGTGTAATCGTATTCAGCGCGCAGTACCGCGCCGATCCCCTCCAGCGAGAGTCTCATGGTGATATCGAAGTTTTCCGAAGAACGCGGGGTGAAATAAAACGTATGCGGTTCTATGGCCGTGGCATAGGAATTTATGAACATCTGGAACACGTCGTTGGAATTAAGCTGGAACGCGCTGGTGCGCAGGCGTGCATAGCGTTTACGCAGGATATCCTTTATTTCGCCGTCCTCCTTGTCCGCGAGCAGCAACATCAGGTAATCGTTCTTTACCTTTTTCCTCCATGTCTCATCCAGGTCGGTCCCGGTCAGCGCCCAGTCCGTTTCCAGCCGGTCAAACACGTAATCTTCATCGATACTGAAATCAAACCCGTTCTCAAGCAGTTGACCGGCAAAGTTCGTGCGTTCCGCAACCCGTTGCCGGTACGCCTTGAAGATGTCAAAAGCGGGGTCCAGGTCCGGCGTATCCAGGGCCTCATCGAGCAGGTAGCGATAACGCTCAAAGTCTTTTATATCCCTGTCGAGAAAGAAACTGCGGTTGCCGTCCAGGCTATCGAGGTAGGTATCCAGAATGCGGCCGGACAAATCATCGTCCAGGGGCTTGTTCCGGTAATGATATTTCTCCAGGATATGAGTGATGATCACCGTGGCGCGCGCATGACGCACCTCCGCCCGCAGTTCATCATCCGTTATGAGCGGCGGGGTTACGGCGGTTGCGACAGCCGGCAGCAGTAACAGCAGCGTCAGACAAGTCAGGGCTGCGGGATTAATGAACTTCAATTAATTCGATCTCAAATATCAGGGTTTCATCGGGCCCGATTGTGCCCGCCCCGGTGGCGCCGTAGGCAAGCTCCGAAGGTATGTAGATCTCCCACAGGGCGCCTGTTTTCATCAGCGGCAGCGCCTGTTGCCAACCCCGGATTACCCGGTTGAGGGAAAGTTTTGCCGGTTCGTTGCGCCTGTATGAACTGTCAAATTCATTCCCGTCCAGCAGCGTCCCGCGATAATGCACCGTGACTTCGCTGCCGGGTTCAGGGTTCGGGCCGCTGCCCGACCGCAGGATTTTGTATTGCAGGCCGTTTTCCAACTCAACAACCCCTTCCTTCGTCCTGTTCCGGTCCAGAAATTCTTTTCCTGTCTGCTTGTTTGCGGCAGCCTGCTTCGCCCGGGTTTCCTGTTCCAGTGCCTGGTATTTCAAAAATATGGTCCTGATCTCTTCATCAGACAGTTTCGGCCGGTCATTATTCAATATATCGGATACCGCCGCCAGGAAATACTCGACGTCCATATCGATATCCTGTTGTGATATGTTCTGTGCGAAGAAGACGCCCAGTGCATAACCGAGTTTTTGCCTGTCGGTCATGCCCGTTTCCTCGGCATGGACAGGATTTAGTAAAAATAACAAAATAAAAACAATAAGTAATAGGAAGTTTCTCATGTAGTTTCTCTAATTAACCAATGCTGCCGCCTCCCTGACAATTTCCAATCCGGCATTCATTTGGACGGCTTTTGTGGTCAAGTGACGCCGGTATGCGCGGGCGCCGCGTTGTCCGTGGAACAGGCCGAGTATATGCCGCGCCATGGCATACAGGTTTTCGCCGCCGGCCATCTCCCTTTCCATGTAACGCATGTAATTTTGCAGCGATTCCATGCGCGAGGCTGCTATATTGTTCACGCCGAACAGGTATTTGTCCACCCCGGCAAGCAGGTAAGGGTTATTGCAGACCGCCCTGCCGAGCATGACTCCATCGACGTGGCGCAAGTGGCCGTGCGTTTCGGCAAGACTGGTGATGCCCCCGTTGATGATGATTTCCAGTTCCGGAAAATCCTGTTTCAAGCGGTACACCCTGTCATATTGCAACGGCGGCACCGACCGGTTCTGCCGGGGGCTCAAGCCCTGCAGCCAGGCCTTGCGGGCATGGATGATGAAGGTACGGCAACCGGATTGGGAAACGGTCGAGACAAACTTCTGCAGGTGTTCATAGCCGTCCTGCTGGTCGATGCCGGTGCGGCATTTCACGGTGACCGGCAGGTCGGTTGCCTCGGCCATGGCCCGGACACATTCAGCGACCAGTCCGGGTTCTGCCATGAGGCAAGCGCCAAAACGTCCGGCCCTGACCCGTTTGCTGGGACAACCCACGTTCAGGTTTATTTCATCGTATCCGAAGTCTTCGGCGATTCGAGCGCAGCTTGCCAGTTCGGCGGGGATGCTGCCGCCCAATTGCATGCCGACAGGATGTTCCGTTTCGTTGAACCTGGCATATTTCTCCGTGTTTCCATGCAGCAGTGCTCCCGTCGTGAGCATTTCGGTGTACAGCATGGAATGTCCGGAAAGCAGGCGCAGCAGGTAACGGAAATGCCTGTCTGTATGGGCCATCATCGGCGCAACGCATAACCTGTGACTTAATTTCATTGTTTTATCAGCGTTAATCTGCGTCATCTGCGGATAAATATTCTTCAAGCAGTATGTTGGTAAACCGGGTGCGCAGGTAAAATCCCCTGGGCAGGGTCAAACCGGCTTCGCCACCGGCCAGGGTTGTGCGGACCAGGCTGGCGGAACTGGCTGCCTTGGGCCTTATCTGGAGATATTTACCGTGTTTTGCGCTGACCTTGTCAAATTCGCCGAAACACAGCATTTCAACCAGTTCCTGCCAATCCTGCTCAAGGATGCGGGCCTGTTCCGGCGACGGACTCCACAAAAAGGCGTTTCCTGTCCTGCTGTTGGACGGCATTATACCGGGGTCGGCTTCTATCGGAACCCAGAGAACCCGGTTGAGTTTATGCCTGACGGTCGAATCGGACCAGCGCAGACCGGGTTCGACGGTCATCGGCGCCATACACACGAAAGTCGATTCCCTGGCCCTGCCGCGCCGGTTGACGGGTATGGTTTTTAATTCTATTCCCAGGGACATGAAGTCCGGTTCGGGCTGTGAGGCAGCGTTGGCGCCCAGGTAACGTTCCATGAGCTGGCCGGCCCATCCCTTTGCCCTGGCCCGGGATGCGGGTACTGCGATATTCAACTCGGCGGCCACCCGTCCGAGCGACTTACCGGCCAGCGCCCGGCAACGGTCCATCAACTCATCTTCCGACTCCGGTGGCTGTGTGTGTATGTTCATCTGCGGATGAATCAAAGCGGATCAGTTCATGCTGAGGGACATCGTGATCGTGTCGCTCAGGCACTTCAGCTTGGCGTCGTCCGTAATGACCTGGTTATTGCGGTCGGTTATGTAGAACAGGTCTTCCACCCGTTCGCCGTAGGTGGCGATTTTGGCTGCCTGTACACGCGTCCCGCAATATTCCAGCGCCATCCCTACCGCTGAAAGAAACCCCGGCCGGTCCCTGGCGCTCACTTCCATGATATTGCGCTTGTTTTTGTCATCCATACTGAAGTCAACGCGGGTTGGTATGGAAAAATGCTGCAATCGTCTCGATCTCAGCCGTTCCGAGCGTTTTATCGGCTTGTCCGGCGCCAGCAGGTTCTGTTTCAGCGCGACGGTGATTTCCTTCTTCCGTTCCCGGCCTTTTACGGTGGCGCCGGATTTTTCCAGGATGCTGAATGTGTCCAGGGTATAGCCGTGGTTGGAGTTCATGACGCGGGCGTCGACGACGTTGAGGTCGAGCAGGTCCAGGGTCCGGGAAATACGCGAGAAAATGTTGTCGTGGTCGTGCATGTAGATGAACACTGCGGTCGCCCCGCGTTCGGTTTCCTCCCGCACCAGGATCAAGGGCAGCCGCTCCTCGCGGCATTTTATTATGGCCCTGGTGTGCCAGGCAATTTCCGTGGCCGAGTATTGCAGGAAATAATCATCGCTGAGGTATGACCATACCGTTTCAATGCCGGTGGCGCTCCGTTTTCTACCGGTGATGATCTCCAGGGAGCGGGTTTTCGTATCTGCGATGAGTTCGCCCTTGTTGATCGGGTTCTCGAGGCCGCGGCGCAACGCCGTCAGGGTCTTGTTGTACAGGTCTGCGATCAGCGAGGCTTTCCAACTGTTCCACAGGGCGGGGTTGGTCCCGTTGATGTCGGCCACCGTAAGGAGGTAAAGGTAGTTCAGGTGAATGGTGTCCCCCACCTCGCGGGCGAACCTGTTGATGACTTCAGGGTCGTTGATATCTTCCCTTTGCGCGGTCTTCGACATCAACAGGTGATGCTGCACAAGCCAGGCGACCAGTTTCGAATCGTAATCGCTCAGGTGATGCCTCTGGCAGAACGCCAGCGCATCCGTTGAACCCAGGCTGGAATGGTCGCCGCGCCTGCCTTTGGCCATGTCATGGAACATGCCGGCAAAGTACAGCAATTCCTGTTTCGGCACCTGCTCCAGGACCTGCCGGCACAGTGGGAACTTGTCCCGGTATTCATCCAGGCCGAAGTGCCGCATGTTCCTGATCACGAACAGGATATGCTCATCCACCGTGTAGATATGGAACAGGTCGAACTGCATCAACCCTTGAATCCTGGCGAACTCCGGCATGTATGCGCCCAGCACACCGTACTTGTGCATGCGTCTCAGTTCATGCCCGACCCTGCGCGGCTGGCGGATTATTTCCAGGAACAAGCTCTGGCTCTTTATGTCTTCCCTGAAGTTTGCGTCAATCAGGTGCAGCGACTCCCGGATCAACCTGACGGTGCTCGCCCGCACCCCCCTGATATTCTGGTTCTGCTGCAGCAGCAGGAATATCTCAAGCAGGGCAAGGGGGTATTTTTTAAAGACCTGGCGGTTCTTTACCTCAATAAAGTCGTTCCTTATCTGAAAGCGATTGTTCAGTGGCCGCAGTTTTTCCCTGCGCCGGGTATAGACGATCTGTTCCTGGAAATGCTGCAGTAGCATTTCGTTCAGGCGGCTGACCTCCTTCACCGTCCGGTAATAGGTTTTCATGAATTTTTCAACGCCCGAGTTGTCTTCAGTGACATAGCCAAACTTGCCGGCGACGTTTTTTTGATGATCGAACAGCAGCCGGTCTTCCCTCCTGCCGGAAATGACGTGCAGGGCATAGCGCACGCGCCATAAAAAATTGTGACCCCTGTTCAGGCTGTCATATTCCTTTTGTGTCAGGAAATCATGCTTCACAAGTTCCCTGAGCCGCTCCGCGCCGAAATGCCTTTTCGCGACCCAGCCGATCATCTGAATGTCGCGCAGCCCGCCCGGGCCTTCCTTGATATTGGGCTCCAGGTTATATTCACTGTCGTGGAATTTATGATGGCGGGCCGCCTGTTCTTCCCATTTTGCCTCGAAGAACTTTCTTGACGGCCATATTTTTTTCGGTCCCGTCTTTTCGGCCATACTGTCGAACAACGCTGCATTGCCGACAATCAGCCTGGATTCCATCAGGTTTGTGGCAATTGTTATGTCCGATTTAGCCTCCTGCACACATTCCTTCACCGTCCGTACACTGTGGCCTACTTCCAGACCGATGTCCCAGAGCAGGGCGAGAAAGGTTTCAATGCCGGACTTCAGGTGTTTCAGCCCGCGTGGATTGATCAGCAGCAAGAGATCCACGTCGGAGCCAGGCAATAAATCCCCGCGCCCGTAACCGCCAACCGCAACCAATGCCATGGAGTCGCTGGCGATGTGATGCTGCCATGCGCAGGTGAGCAACTGGTCGATCAGCCAGGCGCGTTTATTGATGACCTCGCGCACCGGTGTTCCGGCATCAAACCGTTCGTTCAGGTAATGATTGCCCCGGTCCAGCGCGTGCCTGAAGCGGGCTACGTCCGGGACATCTCCGTCCAGAACGGTTTTATCGAACAGCAGGGCTTCTTCAACAGTCATTTAAGTATGGCCGCAGGATAGATGGGGTCAGAGTAAAATCACCCCGAGCCTGCCACCGGGCACGATAGCAGCGATTTTACTCTGACCCCGGCATTTAAAATTTCTCTTCCGGACGACGGGTCAATACCTCATGGCCGTCGTCGGTAACCAGGATGGTATGTTCCCATTGTGCGGATAGAGAGTGATCCTTGGTGACGACGGTCCAGTTGTCGGGTAGCAGTTTGACGTGGCGTTTGCCGGCGTTGATCATGGGTTCGATAGTGATCGTCATGCCGGCCTCGAGCGCCACCCCGGTCCCCGGCAGGCCGTAATGCAGAACCTGCGGGTCTTCGTGGAACTGTCTGCCGATGCCGTGGCCGCAGTATTCCTGTACAACCGAGAACTGCCGGGCTTCCGCATAGGACTGAATGGCATGCCCAATGTCACCCAGACGCGTCCCGGGTCTGACCATGTCGATTCCGAGCAGCAGGCACTCATAAGTGGTGTCCACCAGTCTCCGGGCTCTTACCGACGGTTGTCCTACGCAGAACATCTTGCTGGTATCGCCGTGATAATCTTCTTTTATCACGGTGATGTCTATATTGATTATGTCGCCGTTTTTCAGGCGTTTATTTCCGGGAATGCCATGGCAGACCACGTGGTTGATGGATGTGCAGATAGACTTGGGAAACCCGCGATAGTTCAATGGCGCCGGTATCGCATGCAGTTTATCGGTGATGTACTCGTGGCAGATTCTGTCAAGTTCGTCAGTGGTGATGCCTGCCTTGACGTGAGGCTCTATCATTGTGAGCACCGAAGAAGCCAGGGCGCCGGCAACGCGCATTTTCTCTATCTCATCCTGGGTTTTTAATGAAATTGCCATAGCATTTAAACGGAAACATTTGTTCCCTGAAGGCTTCTATGTTATAAAGCGCCTGCTGTCAAGGCAAGATAAGCTGTAAAGAAGCTGTAAATCCACACGCACATCGTGGAGCGCATCTCAGGGTCCTGGCTGCCGGGGTATCGGACAGTCGGGTGGTTTGCGTGATGTGCGGAAGTTTAACCCTGTTTGGAGTTTGTTTTATGACTGATATCAGCATGCGAGAAATGCTGGAGGCGGGCGTACATTTTGGTCACCAGACCCGCAACTGGAATCCTAAAATGGCCGCATACCTGTACGGCCACCGAAATAAAATACACATCATCGACCTTGAGAAGACCAAGGCCATGTTCCAGGAAGCCCTGAATTTTGTCGGCAAGTTGTCCGCCGGCAAGGGCAAGATATTGTTCGTGGGAACGAAGCGCGCCGCGCAACAGATAATCAGGGAAGAAGCCCAGCGCTGTGAGATGCCGTACATCAACCTGCGCTGGCTGGGCGGATTGCTGACCAACTACAAAACGGTGAAAAGGTCCATCAACCGCCTGCGGGAACTGGAGGAGATGAAAACCGACGGCAGCATGGGGCGCATGAGCAAGAAGGAAGCTTTGCACCATCAGCGGGAACTGGAAAAACTGGAGCGTAACCTGGCGGGCATCAAGGATATGGAAGGCTGGCCTGACGCCTTGTTCGTGATCGACGTGGGGTATGAGGATATCGCAGTCAGCGAAGCGGTCAAACTGAAGATCCCCGTGGTCGGTATTGTGGACAGCAACAACGATCCGTCCGGCGTGGATTACGTGATCCCCGGCAATGATGACGCCATCCGTTCCATCAGGTTGTATACAAAAGCCATAGCCGATGCGATTATCATCGGCAAGGATTCCGTTGCGCACCTGGGCGATGGCGGCGACAAGGATGAATTTATCGAACTCGATGCCGAGGGCTCGCCTGTTATTCAGGAAAAGGAAGAAAAACAGGAAAAGGTCCAGGTGAAAAAGAAAACCACGCGGAAGAGCGCAAAGAAGGCGGAGCCGGCCGAAACAGAGCCGGCCAAAGCAGAGACAGCCAAAGCAGAGACAGCCGAAACAGAGACAGCCGAAGCAGAGACAGCCGAAGCAGAGTCGGCCAAAGCGGATAGCGACCCGGAACAGAAAGACATTGCGCCGGCTGCAGAGCAGGCCGACGCAGCAGCAGAATCTGAAGAAGACAAAGTTCGAAAAGCCGTAACCGGTAAGCTGACCGAAATAGCGAGCCAAAGGGAACTTATTACATATACGGAATTATCCAGGTGGATTGAAGGTGAAACTGGTAATTCTGTTCCAGCCAGCAGTTCAAAGATGAATGACATGCTTGATGAAATCGGCAAGCGCGAGAACCAGGCTGGCAGGGGTATGTTGAGTGCTCTCGTCGTGCGCCAAAAAGAACGAACACCCGGTCGCGGGTTTTATAAGTCTGCCGAAGATTGTGGGACAACAGATGAAGAGCGAAGAGAGTTCTGGCAAAAAGAAGTAAACAAAGTTTATGACTCCCGTACAAACAAGTGATTTGAGAGATGGGGTCAGGTCGTGTGAGAGACCAACAGCAAAATAAGACAGGATTAAGAAAACGATGCAAATAAAAGCCTCCATGGTAAAAGAATTAAGGGACCGGACCGGCGCCGGGATGATGGACTGCAAAAAGGCGTTACAGGAAACTGCCGGCGATATTGAAGCCGCGATCGATGCGATGCGTAAATCAGGCATGGCCAAAGCGGCAAAAAAAGCGGGGCGTATCGCCGCTGAGGGGACGATAGTCATAGAACGGGGTGCTGCCGGCAGCCAGGCAGTGATACTGGAAGTCAATTGTGAAACGGACTTTGTTGCCCGGGATGAGAACTTTCAGAAATTCTCGCGCGAACTTGCGAGCGCGCTTCTGGAACAGGGTAACGGAACCCCGGAATCCCTGGCGGACTTGCCGTTGAACGGAACGGAAGCCCGCTCAGTGGAAGAAGCCAGGCAGGAACTGGTGACGAAGCTGGGAGAAAACATCAGCATCAGGCGCCATGCCCGGGTAAGGCAAAGCCAGGGCGGGACCCTGGGTATTTATGTTCACGGCATCAGGATCGGCGTGATCGTGGATTTGTCCACGGATAATCCTGTGTTGGCGAAGGACCTCGCCATGCATATTGCAGCGGCCAATCCGTTATGCGTGGACGAACAGGATGTCCCGCCGGACGTGCTGGAAAAAGAGCGGGAAATCCAGCTGGCCCATGCCGGGCAATCAGGAAAACCGGAACATATCATCGAGAAGATGGTAAACGGCAGGGTAAAGAAATTCATCCAGGAAAACACCTTGTCAGGGCAGGCATTCGTCAAGGACCCCGACACTTCCGTGGCGGACCTGTTAAAGGCAAATAGTGCGGTAGTGCATGGCTTTATCAGGTATGAAGTCGGTGAAGGGCTGGAAAAGAAAGAGGACAACTTTGCCGCTGAAGTCATGCAACAGGCCGGATTGGCCACGGGGTAACAGGGTTTTGCCTGACGTCCCGGAACTGCGTTATCGAAGAGTCCTGATAAAGCTGAGCGGCGAAGCGCTCATGGGCGAAGCCGCTTACGGCATTGATCCTGCCACGATAAAGAGACTGGCGAATGAGATTCGCGAACTCAGCCTGAACGGCGCCGAGATAGCCCTGGTCCTGGGCGCCGGTAATTTCTTCCGCGGTTCGGGACTTGCCGCCGCAGGCATCGACCGGGTTACCGCCGACCACATGGGCATGCTGGCCACCATAATGAACTCTCTCGCATTACAGGATGCCCTGGAACAGCTTGGTTCCTTTGCCCGGGTGATGTCGGCAATTAAAATCAATGAAGTCTGTGAAGATTACATCAGGAGGCGAGCGGTGCGCCACCTGGAAAAAGGGCGGGTGGTGATTTTCGCGGCCGGCACCGGCAACCCGTTTTTTACCACGGATTCGGCCGCCAGTCTGAGGGCCGTCGAGATCAACGCGGACCTGTTGATCAAGGCGACCAAGGTGGATGGGATTTATTCCGCCGACCCGGTACGCGACAAATCGGCAATAAGATATGACGTTTTGAGTTATGATGATGTTATTGAGCGCAAGCTTGCAGTCATGGACACGACTGCCATCGTTTTGTGCCGCGAGAATAACATGCCGTTGCGGGTATTGAATATGATGCAACCGGGCGCCTTGCTGCGGACCTCGAGAGGCATGCCGGAAGGCACTCTTGTTACCGGTTTTGGAGAAGCCCAATGATTGAAGATATCCTCAAAGATACCGACGAGCGGATGGATAAAACGCTCAGGGCGTTGCGCAGTGAACTCAGTAAAATCCGTACCGGGCGGGCCCATCCGAGCCTGCTTGAACATGTCAGCGTCGATTATTACGGAAGCCAGGTTCCATTGAACCAGGCTGCGAATATCAATGTTCTGGATGCGCGTACGCTTGGTGTGGCGCCATGGGACAAGAACATGGTCGGGGAAATCGAGAAGGCCATACTGAATTCCGACCTGGGATTGAACCCGGTGACTACGGGCAGCGTGATGCGGGTGCCGTTGCCGGCGCTGACGGAGGAGCGCAGGAAGGAACTGACCCGGGTGGTCAGGTCAGAGGCGGAGAAAGCCAGGGTCGCGCTGCGTAACATCCGTCGCGACGCCAACCACGATATGAAGGACCTGTTGAAGGAAAAACTCATTACGGAAGACGAGGACCGCAGGCAGGAAGACAGGATACAGAGGATCACGGATGCGCATATCAAGGACGTGGAGGAAATACTCAAGGGCAAGGAAGCGGAATTGATGGAGATCTAGCCTGTGGGGTCACCGCTTCTACCGGCGCAATATCCGGCCTGATGGAAAACATGCCTGGGCACGTCGCCATCGTCATGGATGGCAACGGCAGGTGGGCAAAGAGCAGGGGGATGCCCCGCGCCGCCGGTCACGAAGCCGGCATAAATGCCTTGCGGGGAACAGTAGAGCACAGCATCCGCCGCGGCATAAGGACACTTACCGTGTATGTCTTCAGCAGCGAAAACTGGCAGCGTCCGGATGCCGAGGTGGCATTATTAATCGAGTTGTTCGTATCAGCTTTGAATGATGAACTCGACGCCCTGGACAAGAATAATGTCAGGCTGTCATTTATTGGCGATATCTCCGTCTTCCCCGAAGAATTACAGGCCTCGGTTGAGCACGCCGGGAGCAGAACTTCGAAAAACAACGGGCTGAACCTTATTATTGCAATCAATTATGGCGGACGCCGGGAGATAGTGTCAGCTTGCAAAAAACTTTTTGCCGCGTTGCCGCCGGGAAACAGGAGCATTGATGATATATCGGAAGAGCGCTTCAGGGACTGCCTGGACCTGCCGGATTATCCCGACCTGTTTATCCGTACCGGGGGAGAGGTGCGTCTCAGCAACTTCCTGTTGTGGCAGCTTGCTTATACGGAAATGTATTTTACCGATGTGTACTGGCCGGATTTCAATACGCTGGAATATGACAAGGCGCTGGAATCGTACGTCGGCAGGCAGCGCCGTTTCGGCCGCACCTCAGAGCAGGTAAGGGAATAATGAAATTCCGGATTGGTCCAAGGGTCGGTACTGCGCTGGTGTTGATACCGCTGGTCCTCGGAATTACCCTTTACGGCACACACGCACAGTTTGCCGCGTTGTGCGCCATTGCAATACTGGCGGGAACGTGGGAATGGGCAGCTCTCGCCGGGCCGCGTCGTACCCGCCGGAAAATACTGGGGCAGGTTTTGACGGCATTGCTTCTGGCAGTCTGCTATTACAATATAGACGGTGTAATGACGTTGTATGTCGTGGGTCTGTCGCTGCTCTGGTGGGGGGTGGCCCTGATCCTTATCTTACACCGGCAGGACGGCAGGAATTTCAGTTCCGGATTGTTCTCACAGGCGGGTCTCGGTATGATAGTGCTGGTCCCCGCCTGGGTATCCCTGGTGGCCTTGCACAACCATCCGGAATTCCGGGGGCCTGTTCTGGTGACCTGTTTATTCATTATCATCTGGTCTGCGGACACCGGGGCGTATTACACGGGCAAGAGATGGGGCAGGCATAAACTTGCCATACATATCAGTCCCGGAAAAACCCTGGAGGGATTGTTCGGCGCTTTCGGCTTCGGCCTGGTTGCCGCGTTGTTCTGCGCTCTTATGTTGCTGCAAATGACATTGATCGATCTGATACTGTTTCTGCTGGTTTGTGCGGTCACAATTGCCATGTCCGTAGTCGGAGATCTTACCGAGAGCATGGTAAAAAGAAGTAGAGGGGTCAAGGACAGCGGAGAGTTATTGCCGGGACACGGGGGAGCCCTGGACAGGATAGACAGTCTCACTGCCGCAGCGCCGGTATTTTTCGCCGGTGTCCTGTTAATGGGGCGCGTGTTGTGACCGGCATCACCATCCTGGGATCGACCGGGAGTATAGGTTTGAGTACGCTGGATGTGATGTCCAGGCACCGGGACCTGTTTGAACTGGTTGCCCTCACGGCAAACACCAACGTCGAAGGGTTGCTCGGGCAATGTCTTGAATGGCGGCCGAAGTATGCGGTGATGGCAGATCCGGAGTCGGCCTCCCGCCTGCGGGATGGACTGCGGCGCGAAGCGCCCGGTATCCGGATAATGTCGGGACCGGAAGGATTGCAGGAAGTTGCCCGTTGTGCCGAGACGGATTATGTCATGGCGGCAATCGTCGGGGCTGCGGGCCTGCTTCCCACATTGGCTGCGGCGCGCGCCGGCAAGCGGGTATTGCTTGCCAACAAGGAGGCCTTGGTCATGTCCGGCAGGCTGTTCATGGACGCAGTGAAACAGAACGGCGCCCGCTTGCTGCCTATCGACAGTGAACACAATGCCATATTCCAATGCCTGCCCCCGGACTTCGACGGAAGTATGGAACGCGCCGGCGTAACCCGTATCATGCTGACCGCATCCGGCGGACCGTTCCGGACCAGGCGATTGCAGGAGTTGCGGGACGTGACGGCCGCTGAGGCCTGCGCGCATCCGAACTGGGATATGGGGAGAAAAATATCGGTGGATTCCGCTACCATGATGAATAAGGGACTGGAAGTGATCGAGGCCTGCTGGTTATTCGATGCCGGGACGGACAATATCGAAGTCGTCATCCATCCGGAGAGTATCGTACATTCCCTGGTAGAGTATTCAGACGGCTCGGTGCTGGCGCAACTGGGAAACCCGGATATGCGCACGCCCATAGCTCATGCCATGGCCTGGCCCCGGCGTATTGAAGCCGGGGTAAAAAAGCTGAGCCTGTTCGATATATCAAAGTTGAATTTTGAAAAACCCGATCCTGACAGGTTTCCCTGCCTCGGACTGGCCAGGGAGGCATTGGCCGAAGGCGGAACGGCTACCACCATCCTGAATGCCGCCAATGAAGTCGCGGTCGGGGACTTCCTGGAAAGCCGGATCAGGTTTACGGAGATTGCGGAAGTAGTAAAACGAACACTGGATGGCGTTTCCGTGCAGCCTGCCGGTACCCTGGAACAGATCCTCGATGCGGACCAGCGCGCCAGGGATTACGCACGGGACCAGTGCCGGAGGCTGCAATCCTGATGGCCGCGTTGCAAATGATCTGTGCGTTCATCGTGGCGCTGGGAGTCCTGATCACTTTCCATGAACTCGGGCATTTCCTGGTCGCCAGGCGCTGTGGCGTAAAAGTCCTGCAATTTTCGGTCGGTTTCGGCCGTCCGCTCTGGAGCCGGAAATACGGCCCCGACAATACTGAATTTGTTATCGGCGCGTTTCCGCTGGGGGGTTACGTAAAAATGCTGGACGAGCGTGAGGGATTCGTGGCCGAATCCGAACGCGCCAGGGCATTCAATAACAAGTCGCTCGGTGAACGCGTCGCCATCGTAGCCGCCGGTCCGATATTCAACTTCATTTTCGCGGTCCTGGCCTACTGGATTGTATATGTCATCGGGATAACCGGTCTCAAACCCGTCATCGGTTCAGTGCAGGAAGGTTCACTTGCCGTACATGCGGGTTTTCAGGTGGATGATGAGATTACGGAAATTAACGGAAGGGCAACGCCGACCTGGAATTCAGCGCTGGAACTGCTGGTCGCGGGCGTTATCGATCACAGTACCGCGGCAGTCAGGGTAAAGGATGCGCAAGACCATGAGCGGTTGCTGGCAGTAGAACTTTCGGCGATACCGATAGACTCCATGGCCGAAGGCAACCTGTTGAACCTGCTAGGTGTTGAACCTGCGAGACCCTCGATTCCCGCAGTCATCGGCGCAGTCACCTACCAGGGCGCCGCCTCGCAGGCCGGCCTGGCGCAGGGCGACAGAATCGCAGCCGTGGACGGCGTTGCCGTCAGGGACTGGCAGCACTGGGTAGAGATTGTCAGGGCCGCGCCGGAGGTTCCTCTTTCCGTCAGCATTTCCCGGGCGGGGGATGCCATGGAACTGACCATGACGCCGGAGGCGAAGGTCTCCGGGCAGGGAAGCATAATCGGCTTCATCGGGGCAGGCCTGGACCCCGGTTACGAGGTGGACCAATCCCTGTTTGCGACCGAATCCTACCCGGCGCACACGGCGCTGGCAAAAGGGGCAGGGAAAACCCTTGATATGACAGTGGTAACCCTGCAGATACTCTGGCGCATGGTGACCGGCCAGGCGTCGCTGAAAAACCTGAGCGGCCCGGTGAGCATCGCCCAGTACGCGGGACAGACCGCGCAATTGGGGATTGTCGCCTTCCTGGGCTTCCTGGCAATCGTCAGCATCAGCCTGGCGATACTGAACCTGTTGCCCGTGCCGTTGCTGGACGGCGGACACCTGTTCTATTATTTCATAGAGTTTTTAAAAGGAAGCCCGGTGTCGGATGCAACGCAGATGCTGGGCCAGCGCATCGGCCTGGTACTTTTGTTCAGCCTGATGGCCCTGGCCATTTTCAACGACCTGGTCAGACTCGCCGGCTGATGGATTTGTCGTGCGTAGTAATTTATTATAGGCAGGTCATGTTGCCCGAAGGTTCAAAACCATACCTGTTCAGATCGTTCTTATCGGTATTAATGCTTGCCGTCATAACCTCCGGGCTTGCGGCGCAGGAATTCATAATCGAGGATATCCGGGTGGAAGGATTGCAGCGTCTCACCCCGGGAACCGTATTCAACTACCTGCCGCTTGAAGTGGGTGACTCTTTCACTTCCGAAGTGTCCTCTGAAGCGGTCAGCGCCCTGTTCAAGACAGGCTTCTTCGATGATGTGCAACTCAAGAGGGACGGCAACGTCCTGGTTATCGTTCTCAAGGAACGGGCGGCGATAGGCAGCATTGAAATCAGCGGCAACAAGGATATCAAGACTGAAGACCTGCTGGATGGCCTGAACCAGATCGGCTTCGCCGAAGGGCGGGTGTTCGACCAGTCGCAACTGGACGGGCTGGAGCGCGAACTGCGCAGGCAATATTTTTCCGCCGGCAAGTATGCCGTGAATATCAACTCTGAAGTGACTCCACTGTCCAATAACCGGGTTGCGGTGTCCATCGAGATATCGGAGGGAAAAGCGGCGCGTATCAAGCAGATCAATATCGTGGGCAACCGGTCCTACAGGGAAGAGGATTTGACGGATGAATTTGAATTGTCCAGGCCTACCCTGTTGTCCTTTTTCACCAAGGACGACCAGTATTCGCGCCAGAAATTATCGGGCGACCTGGAAACCCTGCGTTCGTTTTACCTGGACCGGGGTTACGTGAACTTCAGTATCGACTCCACCCAGGTTTCCATCACGCCGGACAAGAAGGATATTTACATCACGATCAACATCACCGAGGGCGGGCAGTATACGGTATCCGGGGTAAAGCTGGCAGGCGAGTTCATTCTTCCGGAAGAACAATTGTATAACCTCATCAGCGTGACGCAGGGCAGCCTGTTCTCCCGCAAACAGGTGACCGACAGCAGCGAGCGCATGACGGAACGCCTGGGCGGCTCAGGCTATGCCTTTGCCAATGTCAATTCCATACCCGATATCGATGAAGATGACAATACGGTTGAAGTCACGTTTTTTGTTGACCCCGGCAAACGGGTATATGTACGGAGGATCAATTTTTCCGGCAACACCAGGACCAAGGACGAGGTTTTGAGACGGGAAATGCGCCAGCATGAAGGCGGCTGGATTTCCACCCCCAAGGTGGAGCGGGGCAAGATCAGGCTGCAGCGGCTGGGCTTTTTCGAAGAAGTCAACGTGGAGACCCCGGCGGTGGCAGGTTCTGCGGACCAGGTTGACGTCAACTATACGGTAACCGAAAAGCCGTTCGGCAACTTTCTGGCCGGCCTGGGCTTTTCCCAGAACCAGGGCCTGATATTCCAGACCAGCATCACCCAGGACAACTTCCTGGGTTCCGGGAAACGCATACAGTTCGCGTTCAACAACAGCGACATCAATCGCAGGTTCGCCCTGGGCTACGTGAATCCTTACTATACCGTTGACGGCATAAGCCGCGGTTTCAACGTAAATTACCAGGAAACCGAGGCTTATGACGCGAACATCACCGCGTTCGACAGCCGGGTCATCGGCGCGGGAGTCAGTTTCGGCGTTCCGGTGACCGAATACAACTTCATCAGCACAGCATTCGGTTATGAAAACACCAGGTTGTCCGAAGACCGGTTCTTTGCGGAGCAGGTCAGGGATTTTATTGAGAGGGAAGGTAATAAATTCGATATCCTGAGGCTTTCTGCGGCATTTTCCTACGATACCCGCAACCGGGCGATTTTGCCGACCCGGGGCATCCAGCACCGTTTCAGTACGGAAATGGCGGTTCCCTCATTCGGCAACTCTCTTGAGTTTTTCAAGGTCGGATACCGGACCCAGTGGTATCATCCTGTTCTGCGCGAGTTCATATTTACCGTCAAGGGTGATTTCGGATATGGAAACGGCTTGTTCGGCACTAATGAACTCCCGTTTTTTGAAAATTTCTATGCCGGCGGGCCGAGGTCGGTCCGCGGTTACGAGGAAAACACCCTCGGCCCGAAAGACACCCCGGTGCTGGGAGGGACAAGGCGGCGGCCGCTGGGCGGCAATATCAAAGTGGTTGGCGGGGCGGAAATGATTTTTCCCCTGCCTTTTCTCAAGGAATTCAAGCAGGTCAGGTTCGCCGCGTTTTTTGACGGTGGCAACGTTTATTCCAGTGACGAATCATTCGAATTCAGTGAACTCAGGTATTCTACGGGTCTGAGCGGCATCTGGATCTCACCTTTTGGCCTGGTAAGTGTTAGTATAGCCAGACCCATTGGAGACAAGGAAGGCGATGAGACACAACCGTTCCAGTTTACTTTTGGTTCAACATTTTAGAGAATAATAATTAAAACTTACTTAATATGATTTATAGGAGTCTATGAGCGCTATGAGGCTTACCTGTTTCCTGATATGTTTTTTCACTGCCGGCATTATTCCCCAGGTGATTGCCGAGGATTACAAGATCGGCGCCGTCAATGCCATACGCATCCTGGAACAATCGCCCCAGGCCGAGAGGATGCGCAGCCTGCTTGAGAAGGAGTTTGCCCCGCGGGACCGGGAACTGGTGGAAGCACAGAAAGGATTAAAAGAAATGGAAGACAGACTGACCAAGGATGCCCCGATCATGAGTGAGGCGGAACGGAGCAAACTGGAGCGGGACATCGTCAATGAACGGCGTGACCTGAAACGCAACCAGGATGAGTTCCGCGAAGACCTGACCTTCCGCAGAAACGAGGAAATTGGCAAAATCCAGAAAGATATCGTCGATGCCATCAATACGATCGCCAGGGAAAACGGTTTCGACATGATATTGAATGAAGGCGTGATTTACGCCAGCCCGAAAGTGGATATATCACAGCTTGTCATTGATCAGTTGAAGAAAGAAAATGATTCGGGGAAAGACGTTGAAGGAGCTGAATGACGGCTTGCAGTTTTCATGACGGCGACTTTGGGAGAAATTGCTGCAACAATTGACGCGGAACTTCGAGGCGACCCTGCCTACAGGATAACCAATGTCGCCAGCCTGCATAATGCAAGCCCCGGCGACCTGACATTCTATGCCAATAAGCGCTATAAGGATGAGCTGGGGGCGACCCGCGCCGGCGCAGTGATGCTGGCCGAAGCGGATGCGCCGGCATGTCCCACGGCGAGTTTAATCACGGACAATCCCTACCTTGCTTATGCGAAAGCGGCAAGGTTCCTGAATCCCGCTCCCAAATTTGCGCCTGGGATTCACCCGACTGCGGTAATCGAAGCAGGCGCAGATATCGCAGCAGGTGTTTTCATCGGCGCCAATACAGTGATCGGCCGTAATGCCGTCGTAGGCCCGCATACTTATATCGCCCCGGCCTGTGTTGTCGAAGCGGGTGTTAAAATCGGCAGCCACTGCCATATCCACTCACGCGTGAACCTTATGGAACGGGTTGAAATCGGTAGGCGGGTACTGATTCATCCTGGTGTCGTAATCGGGGCGGATGGTTATGGCATAGCCAATGACTCCGGTCGCTGGCTGAAAATTCCGCAGCTCGGCAATGTGCTCATCGGCGATGACGTTGAAATAGGCGCCAACACGACGATTGACAGGGGCGCTATCGAAAATACGGTAATAGAAGCCGGGGTGAAAATCGATAACCAGGTGCAGATTGGTCATAATGTCAGGGTTGGAGAGCACACGGCCATTGCAGGGGGCGCAGTGGTGGCCGGCAGCACGAAAATCGGCCGCAGGTGCATGATCGGCGGCGCCAGCGCCATTACCGGCCACATCGAGATTGCCGATGATGTCGTCCTGACCGGCATGTCCGGCGTATCGAACAGCATCAGGCAGGCCGGTGTCTACTCTTCCGGGGTGCCGATAACGGATACTACGACCTGGCGCAAAAACATGGTCAGGTTCAGACGCCTGGACGAACTGGCAAGAAGGGTCTCTGCATTGGAAAAAACAACAAAGAAATAACATACTGTATACGTACGAATCAGGTTTATGCGACTATGCCGGAACTGGATATTGAGCAGATAAAACAAGCGCTGCCGCACCGTTATCCCATGCTGCTGCTGGATAAGGTGGCGGACTACGAACCCGGTGTGTCCCTGACCGCGATCAAGAACGTCACTGTCAACGAACCGTTTTTCCAGGGGCATTTTCCCCAGCAGCCAATCATGCCGGGTGTCTTTATCATCGAGGCAATGGCCCAGGCCTCTGCGATACTTGGATTGTTGTCGGCAGAAGGGAGCGATCACTGGAACAAGTTGTATTACCTGGTAGGAGTTGACAAGGCCAGGTTCAGAAAAACCGTCGGGCCGGGGGATCAACTGGTGATCGAAGTCAGGTTCGTTGCGTTGCGAAGAAATATCTGGCGCTTTTCCTGTGTTGCTAAAGTCGATGACGCGGTCGTAGCCGACTCGGATTTATTGACTACCATTTCGGACAGGGAGACTTGATCGACCCCACTGCGAAAGTGCACCCCGGCGCCGGGATTGGGAGCGGGGTCAGTATCGGCGCTTATGCCGTTATCGGGGACCAGGTCCGAATAGCCGACAACTGTGTTATCGGGCCGCATGTGGTTGTCAAAGGCCCTACCCGGATAGGAGAGTCAACCAGGATATCCCAGTTCTCGTCAATCGGGGATGATCCCCAGGACAAGAAATACCGGGGTGAGGCAGAATCCTTTCTGGAGATTGGTTCCAATAATGTTATCAGGGAGTTCTGCAGTATTAACCGCGGGACGGCACAGGGTGGGGGCGTTACCCGGGTGGGAAACGGCAACTGGATCATGGCGTACGTGCATATTGCCCATGATTGCCAGGTGGGGAACAACACAATCTTCGCCAATAATGCCACCCTGGCCGGTCATGTGCATATCGATGATCATGCCATTCTGGGCGGGTTTACCGGCGTACACCAGTTCTGCCGGGTCGGGTGCTACAGTATTTCCGCCATTGCCTCCATAATCCTGAAAGACGTACCTCCGTACCTGATGGTATCCGGCAACAGCGCAAAACCAGGTGGTCTTAACAGGGTGGGACTCAAGCGCAACGGGTTTTCCGACAGTTCGGTTGAAGCGCTCAGGAAGGCTTACCGCATCGTCTATCGCGAAGGGCTGCTGTTGAAAAATGCCCTGAAAAAACTGCGTGCGCTTGCCGATGAGAGCGAAGAAGTGGCGCTGTTCACCCGGTTCATCGAGCAATCCGGGCGCGGGATTGTGAGATGATGGAAAGGGAATATCCATCTGTCCGTTCTGCCCTCCGTTCGTCATTCCCGCGAAGGCGGGAATCCAGTGAGCAAACATTCCTTATAAGGAATTTTGTTGCCTACTGGATTCCCGCCTTCGCGGGAATGACGAACGGAGGCAGATGATTGAACTGAAGTGAAAATCGGAATTGTAGCGGGTGAACCTTCAGGAGATTTCCTTGCCTCGGAGCTGATCAAGGATATAAGGCAATATCACCCGGATGTCAGGGTGACCGGCATAGGCGGACCGAACCTGCGTGCAGCAGGTTGCGATATCCTGTTTCCGATGGAAAAACTGGCGGTTATGGGGCTGGTTGAGGTGCTCGGCAAAGTGCGGGAGTTGAGCGCGCTGCGGACCAGGCTTGCAGAACACTTCATCCGGGAACGTCCGGATGTGTTTATCGGAGTAGACGCGCCTGACTTCAATCTTGGCCTGGAGCGGACGTTGCGCAACGCCGGTATAACAACCATCCATTACGTCTGTCCGACGGTATGGGCATGGCGTCCCTGGCGGGTGCGGAAAATCAGGCAGGCCGCGCAACTCGTGTTATGTATCTTCCCTTTCGAGGAAGAATTTTTACTCAGGTACGGGGTTCCGGCCAGGTACGTGGGACACCCCCTGGCAGGAAAGGTGGACATTCAACCGGATACGGAAAGCGCCCGCCGGCGCCTGGACCTGCCTCCCGACTGTTTGACGGTTGCCATTCTGCCCGGCAGCAGGCATGCGGAGCTTGACAGGCTTACCGGTCCTTTCCTGGATTCGGCTGCCTGGCTGGCTGGGCGCCATGACGGGGCAAGGTTTATAACCAATGCGGTGAATGATGGCGCAGAGAGGCATTTGCGCGCAGCAGCCGAAAGCAGGGGTTTGCAGTTAAAAATAGTGAAAGACAGCATTGCGGACACATTGGCGGCTGCCAGTGTTGCGCTGGTCGCTTCAGGCACCGTTACACTGGAGGCAATGCTGTACAAGACTCCCATGGTAGTGGCTTACAGAATGCATTACCTGAGCTATTGGATCGTGCGGGCCTTGCTCAAGGTAAAATACGTATCCCTGCCCAACCTGCTGGCCGGGCAGAGGCTTGTGCCCGAGTATTTTCAGTCGGACTGCCGTGCGGAAATCCTCGCCCCGGCATTGCAATACTGGCTGGACCATCCGGGTGAAGTACAATCATTATCCCGCCGTTTCACGGACCTGCATGTCTCGCTGCGGGCAGCCGAAGCGAGCGCGGCGCAAGCCGTGCTGGACCTGCTCGAAGCACAAGGGCCACAGAGAACACAGACTGTGGCAAATATCTGATGCAGGGTTTGCAACTGGTGGCAGGCGTCGATGAAGCGGGGCGGGGACCCCTTGCAGGGCCCGTGATTGCGGCCGCGGTGATCCTGGACCAAACGGACATGATTGCCGGGTTGGCCGATTCCAAGACAATACCGGAACGGCGCCGGGAACAACTGGCGGCGCTTATCCGGGAAAAGGCGCTGGCCTGTTCAATCGGCCGCGCCGGCCACGAGGAGATTGACCGGTTGAATATACTGAACGCGACACTGCTGGCCATGCAACGGGCAATCCGGGGGTTAAGCATAAAACCCGACCGGGTGCTGGTTGACGGCAACCGCTGCCCCGATACCGAATACCCGGTAAGCGCCGTCGTAAAAGGCGACCGGACCGAGGCATGTATCAGCGCCGCCTCAATCCTGGCGAAGGTTTGGCGGGACCGGGAAATGCGGGAGATGGATCGGAAATACCCGGGCTACGGCTTTGCCCGGCACAAGGGTTATCCGACCAGGCAGCATATCCTGGCGTTATCCGAAAACGGGCTGTGTCCAATTCACCGGCGCAGTTTCGCCCCGGTCCAGAGATCAATGATATAACACCTCCAATGACGAAAACGGTTCAGGATAGCTTCGTCCACCTGCACGTCCACACCGAGTATTCCCTGGTGGACGGTTTGTTGCGGGTGGATGATTACGTGGACTCCCTGGTTGAGAAAGGCATGTGGTCCGGCGCGGTCACCGAATTGTACAACGTGTTTTCAATGGTCAAGTTCTACCGGCAATGCATTGACCGCGGAATCAAACCTGTGATCGGCGCGGAACTGTGCCTGGAGGATGAAACCGAAGCCGGCAGGAACCACAGGCTGGTGCTGCTTTGCCGGAATAATGACGGCTTCAGGAACCTGGCGGAGTTGATCACACTGAGTTACACCCAGGGACAGGCGCGCGGCGTGCCTGCTGTCAGGAGAGACTGGCTGGACAGTCGCGCCGCAGACCTGATTGCCCTGTCCGGCGCCGGGGACGGCGCTATCGGCCAGCCCATCATGCACAACCAGGCAGACTATGCCAGGAAACAGATCGACTGGTTCCTGGAGCTGTTCCCGGAGCGGTTCTACCTTGAATTACAGCGTACAGGACGGCCGGGAGAAGACATTTATATTGATGAAGCCTTGGCGCTGGCGTCGGAATTCGATATACCCGTGGTAGCCACCAATGACGTACGGTTTCTGGCGTCTGAAGATTTTTCCGCCCATGAAGCGAGGGTCTGCATCCACAATGGTTATACCCTCAATGACCCCAAACGTCCGCGCCACTACAGTAATGAACAGTACCTGAAAACGCCGAAACAGATGCAGGAGTTGTTCCATGACCTGCCGGAAGCGTTGCGGAACAGTGAAAACATCGCCATTCGCTGCAACCTGGAACTGGAATTCGGGGATTATCACCTGCCGGAGTTTCCGGTTCCTGAAGAGTTTGACCAGTCCGGCTGGTTGCGCCGGGAGGCATGCGCCGGTTTGGAAAAACTGGTTGAAGACAGGCGGACGTCGGTCAACGGCATCGATACGGAACAATACAGCCGGCGTCTCGATGACGAGCTTGATGTGATAACCAGTATGGGTTTCCCGGGATATTTTCTCATCGTGGCTGATTTCATCCGTTGGGCCAAACAGCAGGGGATACCGGTAGGGCCGGGACGCGGTTCCGGAGGAGGCTCCCTGGTGGCTTACGTGCTGGGCATTACCGATCTTGACCCCATATACCATGAACTGCTGTTCGAGCGGTTCCTGAATCCCGAAAGGGTGTCCCTGCCCGATTTTGATGTGGATTTCTGCATGGACAGGCGGGATGAGGTGATCGAATACGTCTCCGGCCGTTACGGCCGGGAGCGCGTCTCCCAGATTATCACTTTCGGCAGCATGGCGGCAAAAGCCGTGGTCCGCGACGTCGGCAGGGTCCTCGGACACCCTTACGGCTATGTTGACAAGATAGCCAAGTTAATCCCGTTTGAACTGGATATGACCCTGGATAAGGCGCTGCAGGCGGAGGAAATGCTGAAACAGCGATACCAGGAGGAAGAGGAGGTGAAAATCCTCATTGACCTGGCAAAAAAACTGGAGGGATTGTCCAGGAATGCAGGAAAACACGCCGGCGGTATCGTTATCTCGCCCCAGGAATTGACCGAGTTCATGCCCCTGTACTGTGAAAGGAACACTGCAGTCACGTCAACCCAGTTTGACATGGGAGATGTGGAGGCAATCGGACTGGTGAAGTTCGATTTCCTGGGCCTGCGCACACTGACCATTATTGACTGGGCGGTAAAAGACATTAATGAACAGTTGCCTGAGAACTCCGGCGCAAGCCTGGAGATAAAGAATATCCCGCTGGATGATGCCGGCACGTACGCGACGATACGGCGCATGGACACCACTGCCGTATTCCAGCTGGAATCGGATGGAATGAGAAAACTCATAAAACGGCTGGAGCCGGATAAATTCGACGACCTGGTCGCCCTGGTGGCATTATTCCGGCCCGGCCCCCTGGATTCGGGAATGGTGGATGATTTTATCGACCGGAAAAAGGGCAAGGCGCAGGTACGCTACATTCACCCTGCGCTGGAACCCGTGCTGAAACCGACCTATGGCGTGATCCTGTACCAGGAACAGGTCATGCAGATAGCCCGGATCCTCGGCGGCTACACCCTGGGGTCGGCGGACCTGCTGCGCCGCGCCATGGGCAAGAAAAAGCGCGAGGAGATGGCCCAGCAAAGGGATATTTTCCTGAAAGGCGCCGAGGACAATAAAATCAGCAAAACCGTGGCAACCTCCATATTCGACCTGATGGAAAAATTTGCCGGTTACGGTTTCAACAAGTCCCATTCCGTTGCCTATGCCCTGCTCGCTTACCAGACCGCCTGGCTGAAAACCCATTATCCGGCGGCATTCATGGCCGCCGTGCTGTCTGCGGATATGAACAATACGGACAGGACCGTCAGGCTGGTCGAGGAGTTGAGAAGAATGGAACTGGTGTTAAGGCCCCCGTCGATCAATCACAGCGAATTCAAGTTCAGGGTGATGGATGAAAAAACCATCCTGTTCGGAATGGGCGCCATCAAGGGAGTCGGTCGTTCCGCCATCATCAGCCTGAGCGATGAAAGACAGGAACGCGGGCAGTTTTCCGACCTGTTTGAATTCTGCCGGCGCACCGACCCGCGCCGGGTCAACAAACGGGTGATTGAAGCGCTGGTCCGGTCCGGCGCCCTGGATGACTTCGGCCGGCCGAGAAGCGTACTGGCGGCAAGCCTGGAGAAGGCGCTCCGGTTTGCCGAACAGTTCGTCAGCAATGCGGATACAGGGCAGGACGACCTGTTCGGTACGGACTTGCTGGCTCCGCCTGCAGGCAGTAACGGCGAAGCGGAAATTCCATATATCGACTCGCCTGAGTGGGAAGATCTCGTACGCCTGAAGGGGGAGAAGGAAACCCTCGGGTTTTACCTGCAAGGCCACCCCATCACGCGTTTTGAAAATGAGCTGGCGCCGTTCATTACATCAAGGCTGAGCAAGGTCAAGGCAGGCATGAACCTGACGGTGGCCGGTTATATTGAGAACCTGCGTATCCGCTCCGGAGCCAGGGGGCGCATGGCGGAACTGGTGCTGGATGACAAGACCGCACGCGTCCAGGTCACCGTTTACAGCGAAAACTACCAGAAGTACGGTGAACTGATACAGAAGGACCAGCTTGTCGTCATCAAGGGCGAAGCGGTTGAAGACGACTACTACGAGACAGGTGTGTCCATCGTTGCCGCTGAGGTTTACCCGCTTGCCGAGCTGCGCCGGCGATATGCGGCTATCCAATTGAAAATAAATAAAAAAATGCTGGACGACGAATTTGTTTCCGGTCTCAAGGAGGTATTGTCGCGTTATGGCAGCGGGACAAACCGGGTTTTAATGGAATATAATAACGGCAATGTCTCAACCCTTCTGAGTTTCGGCAGCGGGTGGGGCGTAGAAATCAGTGATGAATTATTGGCTGAACTTACCGACATGGTTGGCGCGACGAATGTATGCCTGGACTTTCCCGGCAGGGTGAACCTTTAACCCGGGTTTCTCACCAGGTGGTGCGATACAATGGAACAGCAGCAGTCAGTCAATTTTCTTGATTTTGAGCAGCCTATAGCCGAACTGGAGGCAAAGATCGAGGAGTTGCGCCATGTCAGTGACGGCGGCGAACTTAATATCCACGATGAGATCACCCGCCTGCAAAAACGCAGCAAGGATCTGACCCAGGCAATTTTTGCGACACTCAACGCCTGGCAGATCTCCCAGATAGCCAGGCATCCCCTCAGGCCCTATACCCTGGACTACGTGAGCAGGATATTTACCGGTTTTATCGAACTGCACGGCGATCGCAATTTTGCCGACGACCCCGCGATAGTGACCGGCATTGCCCGGTTCGAAGGCGAACCGGTCGCGCTGGTAGGACACCAGAAGGGCAGGGACATAAAAGAGCGCATTCACCGCAATTATGGCATGCCCAGACCGGAAGGCTATCGCAAGGCCCTGCGCGTCATGCAGCTTGCGGAGAGATTCAAACTGCCGGTGCTTACCTTTATCGATACGCCGGGCGCCTACCCGGGCATCGGCGCCGAAGAACGCGGGCAAAGCGAGGCCATTGCCAGAAACCTGATGGTCATGTCGGAGTTGCGCACACCGATCATCTCCGTCGTCATCGGCGAAGGAGGTTCGGGGGGCGCCCTGGCAATCGGCGTGGGCGACAGGTTGAACATGCTGCAATACGGTACCTACTCGGTGATATCGCCCGAGGGTTGCGCCTCCATACTCTGGAAGGACGCGGGCAAGGCTGAAGATGCGGCGGAAGCCTTGGGCGTAACCGCCCGGAGACTGCAAAAACTCGACCTGGTTGATACCATCATAGAGGAACCGCTGGGCGGGGCGCACAGGGATTACGATCAAGTGGCGTCCAGCGTGAGCAGGCAAATCAAACAACAATTAAGCGAACTTCTGCAGGTGAGCATCGAAGAACTCCTGGAAACCCGGCAAAGCCGGCTTCGGTCATACGGGCATTTTAATGAGTAATGCAGGTCAGCACTGAAAGCCTTGCAGCATTCCTTGAGATACTTCCAGATAGCGGACGATTCCTGATAGCCTACAGTGGCGGCCTGGATTCCCGCGTCCTGCTGCATTTGATGGCCTCTCTGAACCCGGAAGCCGGCTACGGCATCAGGGCAGTACACGTAAACCATAATATACAACCGGAAAGCCGGTCCTGGGCCGGCCATTGTCAGGACGTTTGCCGCTCCCTGGGCGTTGAACTTGAAGTGCTGGATGTCGATGCGAGCAGGCCGGGAAAGGAAAGCCCGGAAAGCTGGGCCAGGCACAAACGTTATGCGGCAATTGAAAATATCCTGGCACAGGGAGAGGTCCTGCTGACCGCGCATCACCGGGACGATCAACTGGAGACATTCCTGTTGCGCCTGTTGCGCGGGGCCGGGGTCCTGGGCCTGGCGTCGATGCGGGCTGTTCGCCGGTTCGGGAGCGGGCTGCACGCGCGCCCGCTGCTGAAATATTCACGCGAACAATTGCTGGCATACGCTCAACTTCATGACCTGGACTGGATTGAAGATCCTTCCAACACCGACATCCGTCCGGACAGGAATTATCTTCGCCACAAGGTGGTCCCCGCAATTAAAGGCAGGTGGCCTTCCGTCGCTTTGCCGGTCAGCCGGGCCATAGATACCCTGGCGGAAACCCAGGAGTTGCTGGATGAGCTGGCGCGCCAGGACCTGCTTATCTGCAGCGCGGATGACCCGTGTATGTTAGTCGTCGAGCGGGTAAAGCGGTTGCCTGCGGCAAGGCAGAAGAACATGCTCCGTTATTGGTGCCGCATCCTGGACCTGCCGTCTCCGGACAGCCGCCGGCTGACCCATATTCTCACGGACGTAATCGAGGCGAGAAGTGACTCCAGGGCGCGGATCAGGTGGAAGGAGGCGGAACTGCAACGATACGGTCAGTACATCCATCTTGGGGCGCCCCTGGAAGATTTTGACAGTTCAGTGGTCAGAGCCTGGGATCTCAGCGAACCCTGCCGCCTGGATCATGGAGAATTGAGCGCGGTTGAAGGCCGCGGCAACGGATTGAAACAGCAGGCATGCGCCGGCGCGCGGGTGGAGGTCCGTTATCGCACCGGAGGAGAGAAGATCCGGCTTCCGGGCAGGACCTGCCGGCATAAACTGAAGAAGCTGTTCCAGGAAGCCGGGACGCCGCCCTGGCTGCGTGAACGCACACCTCTCATCTATGTCAACGATAAACTCGCGATGGTCGCAGGTTTGTGGACCGATGCAGAATTTCTTGCGGTTGCCGACGAACCCTCGTGGATAGTCACCTGGAGCGGATACTAGTTATCGGCTAAAAAATTCTTGACATACCTTCTTTATAAGATAAACTAAATGATAATAATTCGTATTTGCATTAAATTATCTTTTGAGGAGGGAAGAATGAGCCAGCATACAACCTGTCAGACAGTGACAGTAGGGCAGTCCGAATATTGCTCCATCACCCAGTGCCCTGACTGCCGCATGTATCATTTGCATATCGGTCCGCTGAGTCTGCGCTTGCGGGAAGAGGTGTTTGAAAATATCTGCGGAGCGTTAAGTTCCATATACAGGGAACAATACGGGCACAGGGGGCATCCCAACTTGAACATCCATAGCCATTGAAAACACGATTGTGTCGCTGAATGCAGGTGACAAACAAAAAACGCCTGCGCCGAAACAGGTGGACAGTCGCCAACTTCTCGGCCGGGACAGGGAGATATACATCCTGCATAACAATGAACGTTACATTTTACGTATCACTGCGAACAACAAATTGATCTTGACCAAGTAAACAAAACCCCTTCAGGGTCACGCCAGCCACCCATACCGCCAGCCAGACCGGATATTGCGGAACCAGGCAGCAAGCCAGACTCTCCAAGATAATGAGGTGATGAGATGAGATATGGCAGAGAGCCTGGAGTAATTGCTCCGGTTATTTTAGTCGGCCTGATTGCCGCCGGTATGGCATGTCACGCGGTAGATATTGAAAATGTGACCGTAACCGCAACACGCGTCGAACGCTCACTCAAGGACGTACCCGCCACGGTATCCGTAATCAGCGCTGAAGAGGTGGAGAAAAACCTGAGCCGGGATATTCGTGATTTGATCCGCTATGAGCCCGGTGTTTCAGTCGGCGGCTCTAACCGCTTTGGCCTGAACGGATTTACCATCCGGGGGGTTGGCGATGACCGGGTGCTTACCCAGGTGGACGGCGTGCCGACAATAGATGAATATAATTTCGGCGCGTTTATGACGGCGCGGCGCGATTTCGTGGATGTCGATGCGCTGAAAACTGTTGAAATCGTGCGCGGCCCGGCTTCGTCCTTATACGGCAGCGATGCATTGGGTGGTGTCGTGTCCTTTTTGACCAAGGATCCGGAGGATTACCTTGCGGAGGTTAACCGCCCCTGGTACCTGTCAGCCAAGGGTGGCTACTCGTCGGAAGATAACAGTTTTCTGACCACGGCCACCGCGGCAGGGGGAGGGGAGGTACTCAAAGGCCTGCTGGTCTATACCTGGCGCGATGGTGAAGAGACGGAAAGCAACGGTAGTGATGACGCGCCGGGTCCCTCACGCGGCAAGGCGGACCCGCAAAATTTTGACAGCCATAACGTCCTGGCGAAACTGGTTTACGATTTGAATGAATCGAACCGTTTTCGCATAACCGCGGAATATTATAAAAATGATACCAATACCGATATCCGGTCGGACTACAATACCTTTACCTGTTCTTCCCGGGGATGCAGCCATGAGAACCTGACCAGCAGGGGTGATGATGATCGCGAACGTTATCGATTGACGCTCGGTCATGAATACAACGGTGATACATGGCTGTTCAGTCGCGCCAAATGGCATGTCTATTTCCAGGATTCCAAATCGGAACAGCGAACCAGCCAGGAACGCTTCAACTTTCGTTTCAGGAGCCTGGAAAACCGCGAACGATTTTCATCTTTCGACCAGGACGTTTTCGGCGCGGAATTGCAACTGGACAGGTCGATCAATGCCGGTGGGATGGAGCACCATGTTGTCTACGGTTTCGAGTACGAGGAAACCGACAGCAGGACCCTGCGTGACGGCGGTACGGCCAATGCGCTGACCGGCGCGCCCGTACCGAATTTTTTTCTCGCCTTCCCGACGCGCGGATTTCCTGTCTCCGAAACAACGGAGTATGCCTTTTTCCTGCAGGATGAAATAGCCCTGTTCGGTGAGAGGCTGTTGTTGACCCCCGGGTTGCGCTACGACCATTATGAAATGGATCCGACAGCGGACGAAGTATTCCTGAGCGGTAACCGCGGTACGCCGCTCCCGGAGAAATACCAGGACGAGCAGGTGTCGTTCAAGCTTGGTGCGGTGATCCGTCTCAATGACGTGTATTCGCTGTACGGGCAGTTTGCCGAAGGGTTCCGGGCGCCGCCTTATGACGATGTGAATCGGGCCTTCACCAACTTCATCGGTGGTTATACTACGCTGCCCAACGCAGACCTGAAATCGGAAAGCAGTGACAGTTACGAGTTTGGTATCAGGGGTCAGGGCAAGCACGGCAGATTCAGCCTGACGGGTTTCCTGAACGAATACAGGAATTTCATTGAAACGAGTTTCGTCAGGGGATTCAATTTCCGAACCGGGTTGCTGGAGTTTCAACCGACCAACCTGGACGAGGCCGAGATCAAAGGGGTTGAATTCAGCGGCAACTGGGATATTGGTGCGACTTTTCCGCGGTTGAGCGGGTTTCAGGCTTATGCCAGCGTGGCCTACGCGAGAGGCAACGATAAAGACAGGGACCAACCGCTGAACAGCGTCGACCCGATGAAAGGGGTATTCGGTCTGTCCTGGCAGCCAACCGATAAATGGAACGCGGAACTGGTATTGACCGCGGTAAAACGTAAAACCCGCATTGACTCCACCGGCAGTGAAGGAGAAGACTTTCTGTATTTTGCGACGCCGGGCTTTGTTACGCTGGACCTGCTCGGTGAATACCGCTTCAATAAACACGCCTACATAAACGTGGGTATATTTAATCTCACCGACAAGACGTACTGGCAATGGAGCGACGTATTTGCCATCGGCGGTATCGGTCAGGAAGGTCCGCCCGGGAGCATACCCAGGGACAATATCGACCGCTTCAGCCGTCCCGGGATCAACGTTTCCACTACGTTCAGGTATGTTTTCTGATGCTCACTCCATGACCGTTTTCCAAAGGATATTGCTGGTTGCGTGCTGCGCGATATGCTTCCAGTCTGTGTCAGCAAAGGAAGCCGGTGGAGAGACTGCTTCGGACAGGGCGGACAGGATAATTGCCATTGGAGGGTCGATAACCGAGATAATCTATGCACTGGGCGCAGAGGACAGGCTGGTCGCGGTAGACAGCACCAGTATGTATCCTGCCGTCGCGCTGGAGCGTCACCCTGATGTCGGATATATGCGCTCACTCTCTGCGGAGCCTGTCTTATCCGTCAATCCGGATGTCATTCTCGCCATCGATGATGCCGGACCGCCGGAGGTCCTGGAACAATTACAAGCTGCCGGTGTCACAGTCCTGACTATTCCCGATGAACCATCGATTGAAGGGGTTTACCGGAAGATTCGCTACGTTGCCGGCGTCCTGGACCGGGAACAAAGGGGAGAAGAGTTAATCAACGGCATTGACCGGGAATACCGCGAGGTGGCAGATGTATTAAGCAGGGCTGAAACCAGACCCGACGTATTGTTTCTGCTGTCCTTCGGCCGCGGCGCCCCCCTGGCTGCCGGTAGCGATACGTCTGCACACAGTATGATTTCACTGGCAGGAGGCAATAACGTCATGGCAGAGGTCAGTGGTTACAAGGCGATCACGCCTGAAGCAGTCATTGCCGCGGCGCCGGAGATCGTCGTGGTGCTGCAGCGTACCTTTGCCCTGTACGGCGACAAGGAAAAACTCTTTGCCCTGCCGGAACTGGCTACGACACCGGCGGCAAGGGAAGGCAGACTATCGGTGTTCGACGGTTTGTATCTAATCGGTTTCGGCCCGCGAACAGTAGGCGCCATTCGTGACCTGGCAGCGGAATTTCATCCGGATTTATTCGCTTTAAGGACTGTTACGTCGGCACGGTAAGGGATGTTCATGACTGCCCTGGCCCAACAATCGACCATCCCGTTGCTTGCCGGCAGAAAGAGGCGCGCAAAAATTACCCTGTCCGGGCTGACAGCCCTGTTGCTGGTTGTTACCGTTATGGCGGTATGTTCCGGCGCGGTCCCGATTGCCCCGACACAGGTTACAGCCATACTGCTGCAATCCCTGGGAATCCATGTCCCCTGGGAGTTCGAGGCACAACAACAAACGGTCATTACAGGCCTGCGCCTGCCGAGGATTGTTCTGGGTATCTGTGTCGGGGCCGCGCTGGCAGTAGCCGGCGCCACGTTACAGGGATTGTTCCGTAATCCGCTGGCAGACCCTGCCCTGATCGGAGTTTCAAGCGGCGCGGCGCTGGCTGCCGTCGGCTTTATCGTGCTGGGCCAGGAGATTGCATTGTCGACTCCCTTGCTGCTGAGGTCTTACCTGTTGCCGGTTTTCGCCTTTTTCGGAGGGCTGATAGCAGTCCTGCTGGTATACCGTATCGGCACCGTCAACGGCCGCTCACTGGTATTGACCATGTTGCTGGCAGGCATCGCCATCAATGCTATCTGCAATGCCCTGATGGGCCTGTTTATCTTCATCAGTGACGACCAGCAGTTGCGGGACCTGACTTTCTGGACGATGGGCAGTTTGTCGCGTAATACCTGGAGACTGGTGCTGCCGGTGTTACCCTTTTTATTGATCCCGCTAATCGGACTGCCGTTTCTGGCCAGGGCCATGAACGCCTACGTACTGGGGGAGAGTGAGGCCGGCCACCTGGGCTATGATATCGAGCGCCTGAAAAAAGCCGCAATCCTGTTGACGACCCTTGCCATCGGCGCGGCGGTAGCCCTGACGGGGATTATCGCTTTCGTCGGGCTGGTTGTGCCCCACCTGGTGCGGTTATTGATGGGAGCGGACCACCGCTACCTGTTTCCGGGTTCAATTCTGCTGGGAGCAACACTGATACTTGCTGCCGATATTGTTTCCAGGACGATCGTTGCGCCCGCGGAACTGCCTATCGGCGTCGTAACAAGCTGCATAGGCGGTCCGTTCTTCCTCTGGCTGTTGATGAATAAACGCATGATTCGCGCATTTTAACCTGATGCTGATTGCAGAAAATATCAGTTATGACATCGCCGGGGTTGACCTGGTTAAGGATATTTCCTTAACGGTCAAACCGGGAGAGATCGTGGCGATTATCGGACCGAACGGCGCGGGCAAATCCACGTTCCTGAAACTGCTGAGCGGTGAACTCAAGCCGTCTGCGGGCAGTATCACACTTGAAGAGGTGGATTTACAGAAATGGAGTAAACTGGACTATGCCCGCAAACGCGCGGTGATGCCGCAGAGTACAGTCATCGCCTTTCCATTTACCGTGTTTGAAGTGGTGTTGCTGGGACGCAGTCCGCATATCCGCGGCGTTGAAGACGAGCGCGATCAGACCATCGCGCTGGCAGCCATGCAGTTGACCGAGGTGAAGGAATTGGCCATGCGCTACTACGATACACTCTCCGGAGGTGAAAAACAGCGGGTCCAGTTTGCCCGTGTGTTAAGCCAGATCTGGGATGATGAGCGTATCCTGACACGTTACCTGTTCCTGGACGAACCCGTGGCCGGCATGGACCCGGCGCACCAGCATGAGGCGCTGAAAACAGCACGTGAATTCAGCCGGCGTCAGGTCGGTGTCCTGGTAGTTCTGCACGATATCAACCTGGCTGCGATGTACGCCGACAGGATAGCGGTTTTTAACGGCGGGAATTTATATCACTGCGGGAAGCCGGACCAGGTACTGACGGAACCGTTGATCAAGGAAGTATTCGGCCTGGACGTCATGCTGCAGCAGCACCCGACCTGGGGGTGCAGCGTGGTGATACCCTCGCCCTCAGCACATATCCATTAACAGGTGAATAATGATGACAAATAAAGAAAAATCCGGGAAAGCCGCACGCAGCCTGATGATGAGTGAATACCAGGGAATCCTGTCCACCCTTTCGGTTGAAGCGCAGGGTTATCCGTTCGGTTCGGTGACGCCTTATTGCTTTGACAGGCAGGGAAGACCGGTCATCCTGATCAGCCGAATCGCACAACATACAAAAAATATCCTGGCCGACCCGAAAGTGTCGCTTATTGTCATGGAGAGGGACGAGGATGATATCCAGGCAAACGGGCGGGTGACCTACCTGGGGGAGGCAAAGATGATCTCAGCGGATGATACGGATACGATGGAACGCTATTACCGTTTCTTTCCCGATGCGCGGGATTACCACAAGACCCATGATTTCGACTTTTACCACCTGGAACTTTACCGGGTACGGTTCATCGGCGGTTTTGGGAAAATTTACTGGGTGGAACGCAATGCCTTTCTTAAGGAAAACCCGTTCAGCGCCGGTGAGGAAACCCGGGCCATCGACCACATGAACCGGGACCATGCCGGTGCAATAAGACATTACTGCAGTCTTGGCCATATTCCGGTGACGGATGATGAGATACCCGTCATGGTGGGGATCGACGGTGAAGGTTTTAACCTGCTGCTGGGCAAACGCATCCATCGCTTTGGTTTTGCAGAACCTGTCAACTCGATGGAAGAGATGCGCAGCGAACTGGTCAGGCTGGCGAAGCTGCCTGATTGATCAATAAACAATAAGCTGCCGGACAACTTCCGTGTGTCCCAGCACTTCCAGTATCTCCATCCTTATGCCGGTAACCGTTTCCTCGCCCAGTGAGGGGTCGTCGCGGGTCAGGACCAGGACCGTGGCAGGGTGCACGAATGTATCCTTGATGTGGTAACACTCGGGCGGCGCTTTCGGCAGGGCGCCGTCGTGATGGTAGTTCCGTTCCAGCGTTTCTCTTGTGATGTGGGGAAGCATACCCTTGAGTTCCAGCGACTTCTCCAGGTAGGCATCACACTGCGCCAGGCGGAAACGGCCCCAGTCCATGATCTTTTCACCTGAGGCGAGCAGGGCGCCCGCCTGTTGGTCGATCTCGTTCCTGCCGGCATTTTCATCAAGACTGTCCAGCAGTTTCTTTCCTTCGATCTCGTATTCGGCCAGCATCACCGCGATGGCCTGGCGTTGCTTTTGCTCATCCTCTGAGTCAATAGCGGCTTTCTCAACGGCCTGGACATCTTTATCGCTGAGTTTGGTGCTGCTGGCGTGCACGCCTTGAAGAGCAGACAGAACTGCGCAAAAAAACAGCAGACAAACAACTGGTTTCAGCAGTATGGGACCGGACCAGTCCGGCCTGATACTAGGCATGCAGATAAAAAACTTTGTTCATAATCTTCCATTCACCGTCCACTTTCAGCAGATTAAACAGGTCGGTGAATTTATGGCCGGTCCAGTTGTCGAGTTCAAGACGGACGGTAGCGACGCTGCCTACTATATCGATGTTGGCAAATCTTGCTTGGAGTTCCGTTGCCGCGCCGTTGTTATCGTTCCAGTCATAAAGCCCCTGGATGGGGCCGGCAAACAGGTCATCGCCGACGTATCCGTAGATTGTCGCGTCCGCATGGAACGCCGGTTTCATGTCGTCACCCTTTCCGGATATTGCGCCGTCAATATAGTGCTGAACGGTCTTTTCGATCATCTCTCTGTCGCTTGTGTCAGCGGGATTGTTGCTCATGGTTTCAACTCCTGTGCGTGAATTAGGACGTGGATTATTCCTCCTTTGAGGAAAGTAGCATATTATGGGATTTCATTGTAGTAAATGAGCATTCATCAATCCCGGAGATCATGTTCAAACCCTATTCCGCTGCCTGTGACAACAACCGGCAACCTATCCTTGAGATTATTGAGGTATTGTTCGCTGACTGTAAGGAGGTTCTGGAGGTAGGAAGTGGTACCGGGCAGCACGCGGTGTATTTCGCAGAGAAACTGCCGCACCTGGTCTGGCGCAGCAGCGACCTGCCGGAGAATCATGCCGGGATCGAAGCATGGCTGAACGAGGCAAATCTGGCCAATACGCCTCCGCCTGTGTTGCTGGACGTGAACCAGGCACACTGGCCCGGGTTGGAAGTGGATGCCGTATTTTGTGCAAATACTATTCATATCATAGGGTGGGACTCGGTCAGGGCCATGATAGCCGGAGCCGGGCAGTTGTTGCCCGATAAGGGTTTATTGGTGCTGTACGGCCCGTTCAATTACAACAACGCCTACACCAGCGAGAGCAATGCAAGATTTGACGTCTGGCTGAGACAACGGGACCCGGACAGCGGCATCAGGAACTTTGAAGACGTTGACGAACTGGCAAATTCAGCACACCTGTACCTGCAACACGACTATGCCATGCCGGCGAATAACCGGCTTATTTACTGGAGAAAACAGGGGCGGGGCGCATGACTCGTTATGACTAATCCACGTTACGTGAGTAACCGGCGGGCCGTTTAAACAGTTCGTCCGTATCCGTATCCAGCTTGGGGACATCCATTAACGATTCGGCCAATGAGCGTTTTTTCTGATTGCTGATTTTTCTTAAAGAATCTTCCAACTTTTCGTTTTCACCCAGATGGGATCGCATGAGACTTCCGGGACGTTTCGCGTGTAATCCTATGGCCGCTCCCAGTTCTTTTGCGGTTGGCAGTTTACCTTTCAGTTCTTTCGGCAAGGTTGGTTTCAGTTGATAATCTGCTACGCCAATCGGGTTGGTTTTCGATTTAAGCGCAAACTCTACAACCACATCATCCTTTTCAGCGCAAAGGATAATCCCTATGGATGGGTTGTCATCACCCGCCCGTTCCGTTTCATTCAACACGTTTAAATAGAAATCCATTTTGCCTGCAAACTCAGGTTTAAATTCGCCGATCTTCAACTCAAGGGCCACGAGACATTTGAGATAACGGTGATAGAAGAGCAGGTCGATGAAGTATTCCTTGTTACCGGCCACCAACCGATGTTGGCTGCCGATGAAGCAGAAACCGTAGCCGAGTTCCAGGATGAAATCCTTCAACTTTTCAATTAACCTGTTTTCCAGTTTCTGTTCCTTAATTTCACGATCAATGCCAAGAAACTCCAGGTTATAGGAACTCTTCAGCGCTTCTTCCGCCTGCTCGGCGAGATACTCCGGCAGTGCGACAGGGAAATTGTGTGCTTTTCCTTTGGCCAAGCTGCGTCCGTAGGCATCTGCTTTGACTTGATTTAGAAGAACTGATCGAGTCCAGCCGAATTGAGCCGTAGCCCGAAGATAGTAGAGCCGTTCGGCTGGGTTCTCGATTTTTGCCAATACATTTGCATGATGGCCCCACGGGACTGCAGCTACCAATTCTCTCACGGCTTGTGAGAGATTCTCCGAAGCACCGAAAACAGAATCCTTCTTGATCGGGTTACCAACGGAGCCTTCCGATTTTTCCACAGCCTGTGAGAGAAATTCTGCAGATGTGTAGGTTATGTAGAACTGCCTCATTCTCCAAACATTCTGTTTTGAAAAACCCCGATCATGTGGAAATGCTTCACGTAGATCAAAAGCCAGTTGATCGACCACGGCATCCCCCCAACCCAATTCTTCCTGCTTCTCCACGATCCCGCGTCCTATGTCCCAGTAGAGCAGGATCAGCTCGCGGTTGACAGAGCGCGAAGCCGAGATCCGCGCCGATTGAATCCGCGATTTTACTTCGACCAGCCAGGCGGCGTAGTCAGGAGATGGGATTAGTTTGTCGGACATGGTCTTTCACAGAAATTGAAGTTACGATCATCATCGTTGACATTGTAGTTGATAATTGTAAAATATGTAATATCTATTTTACAAGTGTAAAACCTTCTATGAAAATTCATGAAGAAATATTGAAGACCGCCCGTCGGGTACGCAGTAAACCGAACTGGACTTTCACACTGAACGACATTGTGCGCGCCATACCGCACCTGAACGAGGGATCCGTGAGAACCCATGTCAGCAGCCGTTGCTGTGTCAATGCGCCATCCAACCACCAGAGTCGCTGGCCTTACTTCAAGCGCCTTGGCAGGGGTGTTTATGAAATACAAAAGGCATACCGGGGCGATACGGGTGAACAGGCTCGTACCGGGGAAGCACTCCGGGTAGCGGAGACTTCCCCGGCGTATGGGCCGGGATCCTTATCATTGCGTCCTGCAATTCACGCAGTCGTTACTGAAGGTGAAGGCTTATATACGGCCGAGTGCCTCGAGGTGGCGGTTGTAACCCAGGGAGCATCGCTGGACAAGGTCCTCACCAACCTGCGTGAAGCTTTGGAACTGCTCATGAGCGGAGAGGACCATGTTCTCCTGGGTCTGGAACCTGACCCGCGACTGGTATTGAATTTTGAGACCCGGGCGCGCTTCAACTGATGCCGCTCCTCAAACGGCTTACGTCACGCGAAATCCTGGGTGTTCCCGGCAGGTTCGGTTTTGAAGTGGTCTCGATGAAGGGTAACCATGCAAAGTTTGTGCGCGCTCCACTTGAAGGATACACCGGGCATAAAGAAATACTGGTTGTTGTGATGCACCGCAAGATGTCTGTCGGCACCATTCACGCGATTTACAGGCAGGTATGCCGATTCATCCCGGGGGAGGACCTGCGGAAAGATTTCTTTTCCGACTGAAAGTATTTTGGCTATGGACTTTATTTCTATCCGTGAATTCAGAACCCAACCTGGCAAGATATGGGAAAAGCTGGTCAGGGAACACCAACTGGTCGTTACCAGGAACGGGAAGCCATTTGCTATTCTGACTGAAACATCTCCAGCTGATTTAGAGGCCGATTTGCAGAGCTTGCGGCGCTCCCGGTTTGGACGTGCGCTTGCAGATATCCGCACTGAAGCATGAAAGAAAGGACTGGATAAGCTCTCATTAAACCAAGTTAACGATATTATTCGCAAAGTCAGGGAAGCGCGTCGTGATGAAGGCGGTTCTTGATACCAACCTCCTTGCTGGAAAACAGTGTTTTAATTACGGGGAATTTAAAACACTACCCCCTTGATGGGCCGGTTGAGGTTCTGTCTCCAAGGCTGGCGTTGGATAAGTTATCCTGATTGCCCCGTAAAATTCCAATATTTTAATAATTATGGATTAGTAAACGCCAATTTTATTTGAAAAATGGAGTTTTCAAGTGTATAATCGCGGCATGTATCCAAGAATTTTCGTTCCTCCGGAACAGCAAAGCTACTTTCTTTTCGGACCAAGGGGCACCGGCAAGAGTGTTTTTACAGGGAATTTCTACAAGCAAGGTCTTTTTTTCGACCTCCTTGACTCGCGCATCTACAACGAATTCATGGCCGATCCGGGCAGGTTATCTCGCAGAATCCCTGAGGGATTCAACGATTGGGTGATTATCGATGAAGTGCAAAAGGTTCCGGCGTTGTTGAACGAGGTTCATCGCCTGGTCGAAAACCGCCGTATCCGGTTTGTGCTTACCGGGTCGAGCGCGCGCCGCTTACGCAGGGATAACGTAAATTTGCTGGCCGGACGGGCCTTGACGTGTCGTTTGCATCCGCTGACTGCCGCGGAGCTGGGCACGGATTTCGACCTGGCGCGCGCATTGAGATATGGGCAGTTACCCATGGCCTGTACGTCGGCTGACCCGGAAATGTTCCTGCAAAGTTATGTGCGGACTTACCTGCAGGAAGAAATACAACAGGAAGGATTGACGCGCAACCTGCCGGCGTTCAGCCGTTTCCTGGAAGCGGCTTCTTTTTCCCAGGGTTCGCCACTCAACGTATCGGCCATAGCCAGGGATTGCGCGGTAAACCGCAAAGTGGTGGAAAACTATTTCTCAATTCTGAGAGACACCCTGGTGTCGTACGAACTTCCGGTGTTTACCAAAAGGGCAAAGCGCGCCGTGATACAGAGCGTCAAGTTCTATTTTTTTGACGCGGGCGTTTTCCGCACGTTGCGGCCCGCAGGTCCTTATGACTCCGACTCCGAGGCGGAAGGCGCCGCGCTGGAAACTCTCGTCCTGCAGGAAATTGCCGCCCGGAATGATTACCGGCGCTGGAATTACGGCATCTATTACTGGCGCACCCGGCAGGGCGCGGAAGTTGACTTTGTGCTTTATGGCGCGCGCGGCTTCAAGGCGATTGAGGTAAAACACTCAGGCCGTATCCGCCGTGAAGATTTCAAGGGTCTCAGACAGTTCAAGCAGGAGTATCCTGAAGCGGAGCCGGTTTTTCTATACTCAGGAGACCGGCGTTTCCATGAAGGCGGCGTGGAGATTGTTCCCGTGGAAATGTTTTTGCAGGACGCGGAGGAATTTATCTAAAGCCGTTCTCGATGTCTGTCGGTACCATTCACGCGATTTACAGGCAGACATGTCGACTCATCTCGGAGGATGACCAGCGGAAAGATTTCTTTTCTGACTGACACAGGTAAAAATTTAACGAATATCAGCCCTTCCTCCAACGACAAAAGCTGTCTGAAATGGGACCGGCTCAATTGTTGCGACAGTGTCGCAACAATTCTCTTACCCCTATACTCCAACAGCCTTCCGTAGTAGTATGAACCCTGTTATCCGGGGAAGGGGGTTATGTTCGATCCTGGTCTGGGAAGCTTGCAATAAGAAAACCTATGGCTGAATTAGTACCAAATTCGCTGTACTACGGGGACTGTCTGGAAGTCATGCAGGGATGGAGCAAGGATTGTATCGACCTGATATATCTTGACCCTCCTTTCAACTCCGATGCCGACTATAACGTCCTTTATTCAAGCGAAAGCGCCGGTATTGCCCAGATGAGAGCGTTTGCCGATACCTGGTCATGGGATGATGCCGCATCAGACAGGTTGGAAATGTACCAAAATGCAAGCGGGCGACCGGCGCACAAGGTGGTTGTCGGCTTGCACAACTATCTTGGTGAGTGCGGAATGCTGGCCTATATCACTTATATGGCACAACGCATCGAGGGAATGCATCGGGTTCTCAAGCCCTCAGGAAGCATTTATTTACACTGTGACCCGACCGCATCACACTACCTGAAGGCGATTATGGACAGCATATTCGGGGGTGAGAACTTCAAAAGCGAAATTGTCTGGAAAAGAACATCTGCACACAACAGGGCAAATCGCTGGGGACCTATCCACGATACAATCCTGTTTTATACAATGTCTGATACATACACATGGAATCCCGTGTATCAGTCATACGATGAAGATTATCTGAAAAAGCACTATCGCGGCAACGACAATAAAGGCAGATTCAGGATTAGTGATTTAACAGGGTCAGGGACCAGAAAGGGTGAGTCCGGCTTACCGTGGCGAGATTACGATCCGACCGTTGCAAAGCGGCACTGGGCACTACCATCGGACAGAGGTTTACCTGGTTGGTTTATTCGGCCTGATGGCTATTCAGAAATGACTGTACAGGAACGCTTGGATGTATTGGATGCTCAAGGACTTGTCTATTGGCCGCCACAGGGCAAGGTGCCACAGTTTAAGCGTTATCTTGATGCTATGCGGGGAGTTCAGGTGCAGGACATCATCAACGACATTCCTCCTGTTTCAGGCAAGGAAGACACCGGATACCCTACGCAGAAACCTGTTGCATTAATGGACAGGATTCTCAAGTCAAGCAGCAACGAGGGTGATATAGTCCTCGACCCCTTCTGCGGTTGTGGGACGACCCTTGAATCAGCAAGGGGTCTTAGTCGGCAGTTTATCGGGATAGACATATCCTCCTTCGCCATTGATGTTATCAGGGTTAAGAGGCTGAAAGATTCAAACATCCCGGCGCAGGGAATACCCTACGACCTTGCATCGGCAAAAATGATGCACCGGGAAAAGCCTTTTGACTTTGAAACCTGGGCAGTAAATAGACTCCCCGGCTTCGTTCCGAACATAGTAAAGGTGGGCGACAGCGGCATTGACGGCAGAGCGACTCTCGCAAATCGGCCTGACAATATCAATTCAAGGCTTGGACTGACACAGGTTAAAGGAGGCAAATTCAAGCTGTCTGACCTGCGCGATTTTATCCATGTCTGCAACAGGGAAAATGCCGCCATAGGAATATTTTTAACGATTGACCCCGTTGATACACCTGCGGCCAGAAAGGAAGTCGCCAATACAGAAAAGATCAAGGTGGGAGCTAATGAATACCGCCGTATCCAGTTGTGGTCTATCAGTGATTTTTTTGAAAATAGAATGCCGGAAGTGCCTATTATGAACGACCCCTATACCGGCAAACCTATACCGCAGGTTGACTGGTTATCACAGCAATTTACGAATTAGTTCGGAATGCCAACCTGATTGTCGCCCCCGCGCGGTTGATCGGATGATACCGGACGGAAAATCGGACGTTAATCGGATGATTATCGGATGCTCTATCCGGTAACCGGGCTCGGTACAGGAGAGGATTTATTTATCCTGGACTACTTCCTTTTCCACTCAACTAGGTCTTCAACTTTCAGCTTCTTCTTCGGCCAGCGGGGCATATACGCGGGTGGCTCTGCCGGAAAGCCGATGCCGATGCACAGGCTGGGTTCCATCTCGTCAGGCAAATCCAGTAACACTCGCAGGGCTTCCGTGCTGAATGAAGTCATCGGTCCGGCGACCAGACCGATTGCGTGCGCGGCGAGCAGCATGTTCTGTGAATAGTGCCCCACGTCGTAATACACTTCCTTGTAGCTCTTTTCCAGGCAATCGTAACCTGCAAGCGTCCAGTCGATGCAAATGAAGATCAGCGCCGCCGGTAATCCGGCTACCATTCCCGGGAAAAAGATTTTGATCTTTTTAATCAGGTCCTCATCAGTTATACAGACAAAACGGTGAACACGCATATTGCCGCCGGTCGGCGCCCAGCGCCCTGCTTCCAGGATAGTCCATAACATTTCCTCGGGCACCGCCCTGTCCTGGTCGTAGTATTTGGCAACCCGCCTGGTGCGGATCGCTTCCAGCGTGTCAAGCGTCATTGTTGATCTCCCCGATGTCCCGTTCCTTTACGATTTGAGCCAGTTCAGTGATTTTTTCACCCAGATACTGCTTGAATGCCTCCATGTCGCCACCCTGTGTCCGGGCAGCTTCGACCGGCATCCGGTTGCTCAGGTCGTCGAGGAATCCGGACAGGTCGCCGGCGGACCTCGGCGCCCACATGCCTGCCATTCGATCTGCAACGCTTACCATGCGCAGTACTGCGTAATCCGGTGGTTCTTTGAGCAGGCCCTGGGCGCTGGTCAAAATATAAGCAATCAGTTCTATTGCTTCGGTTTCACTCAATGTTGCATTGTCGATATTCATATCTCTCCTTTAATTTGCGCCAGTTCTCTGCGGTCAACGTAGGTAAATACACCGGCGCCGATTATAAAAACCGACACAGTGACAAAGATCATGGCTGTGACACCCCAGAATTCCAGGGCAAAACCGTTGATGACAGGGCCGATAACGGAACCCAGGGCTTCACTTGCGGGAATCAGCGCAACAAAGCGGCCCACTTTGTCAGCTTCGGCAGTCAGCGCCATGATCAAGCAGAAACCGGCATTAATCCAGAACTGGAACGAGCAGACCAGCACCAGGTATATCATGTCCGTCAAGGTAACCCATCCCAGAACCAGCAGGGTGAAGACAAGACATAAAATCGTAATGCCGTAACTGTAATACATGGGGATACGTCGGCGGAACCAGGCAGCCAGCGGCGCGCCGATGGCGCCGAACATGGTTCCGATTGCCAGGGCATAGCCCGTCGCCGTGGGCGAGAGCTCAGCATAGTGGGCAATCCGTTCAAAAAATGTCCATGCCCCGCCAAAGCCCATGGTAAACGTTACCATCACCAGGTGGGCCAGCAAGGGCTGGGAGATGAGGCTTTTGTCAGTGATGTTCTTATCCGTTTGTCCCGCAGCCGGCTTTTTGGCTGGTTTATTGCCGGCAGGAATCACCGGAATCAATAATAATGCCAACAGGGTGGCTCCACACATCAGGTAAACCACGCCGGCAAATCCTGCTGTTTCACCCGCCCATGGAAATAGCGCCAGCAATATTGCCGCACTGCTCACGGATACGATGATCATCGTACTGAAGCCTTTTTCCGGCATTGATCCGTCACCAAGAATGGTGATGGAGGGGGAAGCAAACAATCCGCTGCTCAAACCGTTGAACAACATCAACGAGACCATCACAGTATAATTTTCCGTTATCCCCATCAGGGCATACGTAACGCTCATCAATACGATCCCGACCGTACACGCAATCCGCCAGTTTACCTCCCTGATCCAGAGATAGGCGCTGGCGCCGGAGATCCCGAATCCGGCAAAGAACATGCCTGCGAAAATCCCCAGCCGTGATTCCGGCCACTGGAATGCCTCGGCGGCAGCGCCGACTATGCCCGGTGTGACTGCGCCCGGCATAACGGCAATGGAAAACAGGACGGCAGCCGCCAGGATAACCGGGAAACGATCCACGTCAGGGTTGGCGGCCTCGGCGGGTATTGCAGTCATGCTATGCGCCGGGAAATCCCGAGAGGCTCAGGGTAGGTAACCCGGCTTTGCGACAAACCCAGGTCCACGAGTGCTTCCGCAAGTTTTACCGCCGTCGAAGGGCCGTCAACGACGGGTACCGGGTAGCCTTTCTCTCGGAGCCGTTCCTGCAGTTGTTGTGCAAGGTGTGACGTTAACGTGCAGGCGGGTATGATCACATGAGCGCCATCTTCAATAATTGCCGCCAGGGCGGTTTGTTCGAGAATTTCCAGTGTTGTTGAATCACTTGAGAGGATTCCCTCAAGACCACAGGACAGGTAGCGAATTGATGCAAGCATTGAGATGTGATGATGCGCCACCAGCCGTTCTATCAGCGCCGTCTGTCGCAAGGGATACAAAATCGAAAATTTGTAACCAAGGGCAGCCGCCAGGGTCATGGCAGCACGGCCCGGGCCGATGACCGGTATGTTAACCAGGCGCCGGCCTTCTTCCACGCCGGGGTCTTCCATACAGTCAATGATGACGGCATCCGCCTTGTCCTGTTCGGCTTCCGTAATTTGTTGCAGGATTTCCGGTAACACGAAACCATCGCTGGGATCGGCCTCAACGGGTACCCGTTTATCCAGCAGGCGGGCGCTGATGTCCGTACCGTGCCTTGCCCACCGGGCATACAGGGCTTGCCTGCCGGCGAGCAGGTCAGGGTTTGAGGTGGGCAGAACGACGCCGATCTTCACGGGCCAGCCTCATGGGTGGATTATCTTTTTCCGCGGCGGGTCGGGGTAGGTCAGTTTACTGTGACAAAGGCGCAGTTCAACCAGGCTCTCTGCCAGTTTCACCGAGGCTGCTACCGGGTCGATGACCGGTACGTTAAAGCCCTCGGCCGTCAGGTTGGATTTTATGTCTTCGACAATACCGCTTAAGCCGGTACAGTCAAAGGTGACGGCCTCGGCCCGGTCTTCCTTCACTGCCAGCAATGCGGCGTCCGTCATGGCGCGCACGGATTTTTCACGGTCATCAAACAATTCGAGCACAGGCATATTCATTACCCGTACGGAAGCAACCCGGTCCAGTACACCGTAAACACGGAACATCCGGTCCAGATCCGGGATATCCCGTTCCAGGATGGCCACTACGGAAAATTTTTGCGCCAGTACCGTGGCAAGAGAGAAAGCGGCCTGGGCGACGCCGACCACCGGTATCGAGGCAAGTTCCCTGGCCGCGTCCAGCCCCGGGTCGGATGCGCAGTTGATAATTACCGCGTCCATCCCGTCTGCCTGGGCTTTTTCTACCTGCCGCAGTGTGTCAGGCAAGGCCAGTGCTTCGTCGTATTCGCTTTCGATGGATGCCGGGCCGCGTTCAATAATTACGTGGGACAGTTCCGTATCCGTGCGCGCCGAAGCGCCGAACTCCCGCTCGCTTTCAGCAAGAACTTCTTTGGTGATGACAGGGGTGATGACGCGGATTTTCATATTATGTTCGCAACAACGGCATGACCTCTTCAGCGAACAGGCGCATGCCACCCAGCCAGCGGCCCGGCCACCCGGGGAAACCGCCGGTATCCACGTCAACATCATCACAGGCAACGAATGAACACATCATCTCATTAAACCCGGTATCGAAAACTGCAGACTGTAATTTCTCCGCTATCGTATCAGGTCTGCCGAATACCATCAGATCGGGATCAGCTCCTTCAGGTACGATTGCCTGAGTCGCGGTCTGGGGTTGCGTATCGATGGGAAAACTGGTGATCTCGCGGACATTCTTTCTCGCCTTTGCTTCGTTTTCATCGTTGCGGAATACAATATAGGCGGAACGCAACGCTGTGTAACTCCCCGCGCTTCGGCCTGCTGCCTGCCATTCTTCCTGGAACGCGGTTACTACGGTACGCACCGTTTCTTGATGGCCCCACATCATTGCCAGGGCATCGCCCTGTTGCGCCACAATCCTCGGCATCAGTCTTTTACTGGTGTTACAGGCGATATATATCGGCGGGTTTGGCTTTTGCACGGGCTTCGGACTTAATATGGCATCCCTCAACTGGAAATGATCGCCGGCGTAATTGGCAAGTTCCTCGCTCCACATGCACTTCATCACCTCGATGGTTTCTTTCAATATCTGCCGTCTCTCCTGGATCGTGTCGGGGAAACGCTGGCCGATCATCTCATACTGGTGCCAGTCGTCTCCGGCGCCAAGCCCGACACTGACGCGACCCTTGGAAATGACGTCAATCGATGCAATGGTCTTTGCCAGCAGGGGAGCAAAGCGCCTCACTGCCGGGGTAGCCATCGAACCGACACGGATTGTTGTCGTACCTGCCGCAATGGCAGACAAGAAACTCCAGGTATCAAAAATCTCGATATCTCTGGGGATGGGGGCGTGGCCGGTGATGTTGTCCTGGGTCCAGATGGTTTCAAAGCCAAGCTTTTCTGCTTCCCGGGCAACGGCTTGATAATAAGGGAAGGTAAAACCCGTACCGTAACCCATAAACAGACTGAACGTTCGTTTGTTATTCATCCGTTTCAGCCTCAAACTCGCCTGCTCATTTCCATTATTGTCCGCAATAAGAGCCTAGGGCAGATCACGCATCGCACAATATCCTGCCGTTTTCTGCAAATACATCATCATCAAGCAGAATCTTTGGTTGCAGGACTGTCCAGTCCCAATGAACCGATGATTTACTCAGCGCCATCTCAATTTCCATACCTCCTATATTACTCAGCATGCTCAGATCACCCATGCCGCAGGTGATGGAACTGTAGACCCGTTCCCATTCCTGGCTCTGGGTGAGCAGGGCATTGGGGTTATTGCCGATATTGAAATGCACCGGGCCGTTATAAGCGCCGTCATCGTCCAGGTCTTCCAGCCATTGTTCCAGGCGTGAACCAAGCACAGGGTCGCCGCCTATGCCAACCAGGCGGCCCTTGTCAAAGGTAAGGCGAACAGGCGAATCCGGTTTTTCGTGGTAATCAGGGTGGTACAACAGTGTTCCGTCAACGTTGATCGAGCCGTTGCCCAGTCCCATGGGCACCAGCACTCCCGGTTGGGCAGGCGGCAGAAATGCCCAGGGCGCTTTCCATTCCTTCCGGTCGGGGTCCCACAGAAAACCGTCTCCCGCGGCGCCGTCAAGGCCGGTTACGTCCAGGGTGAACTCGTCCTGCCCGGTGATTACGGTACAATGCTTTGCCTCGGTAAAGCGTTCGGCAATCCGGTCCGCGTGCCGCCTGATCGCATGAATATCGGTATGCAGCATGGTGCGTATCAACACGTCATCCATAAACGGGCCACCAATGCCGTCGCCCGGACAGAGAATGCGGGCGCCGTTATTTATGGCATCGATGATGAATGATGCGTAGCCTACTGCCATATCGATAATCAGGTCGGCTTCCAATGCTGCCGCCGCCAGCATGGACGGCCAGTGCGAACCGGGCTGGTAGGTTGCGCCGCCCTTGGGAATACGGCATTCGACCCGCATTGCCTCTGCCCCCGTTGTCTGTGCCAGCCCGTGGAACGTTGCAGCGACATAATCAGGCGTGCGGGCGTCGCTGATAATCAGTACCTTGTGCTCGGGTTGCAGGTTACACACATCCCTGTAAATCAGGTTGACGACTTCAATGAAATCCGGTTTTAGCCTCGATGAACTGTCAGGTGTAATAGCTGCCATGGTGTGAAAACCCTTTGTTATTCAGTTTATGGTAATACGATTGCCGATAGGTGGTTCGCCCAGAAATAACTCAAATTCCTCTATACTCTCTTCGGGTGGCGGAGCACAACTCCATTTTCGGCTTGGCTTCCAGCCGAACCTGTTTTTGATGTCCGCAAGATGCTCTGCCGTTTTGTATGCCGCATAAACGCAATCAACGACCGGCACCTCCAGTTGTTCCTGCAATTGCCGGCAATAACCGTATTCAAGGGTACAACCAAGAATGATGCCTTCTGCAAAGTCATGTTTTATTGCCTCACCGGCATGCTGCAACATGGCCTGTTCCGTGATTTCTTTGTTGTACATGAAGTCGGTTGTAGACAGGCCCATTGCCCGGATGGAAGCCAGTTGTCTGCCGTAGCCGTAATGATGAATATTGTCATGCATCTGGTTCACTTCTTTCTGACTGCCTACAATGACGGAAAACCGGTTGCACAGGTTGGCCATGATCTGAATGCTGGCCTGACATGGGCCGACGACGATCATTTCACCGGAAATTTCCCTTGCATCGGCAAGAATGGGGTCGTAAAAACAGCCAATCACTGCCGCATCATAACGGCTGTCGGCAGCATGGCGTACCAGGTGGATGATATCCGTATAAAAGAGCGCTTCATAGGTGCGAAATTCCAGGTCTACGGGCGAGGGCGATGTATTCAGTGACACCACATCCACTACTGCCCCTGCCGATTTTATATCCCTTATAAGCGCAGCGATTGCCTCATCGGCATCCGGTTTTCCCACAGGATTGACCCACATGATTTTCATAGCGGTTTGTTTGCTGAGTGGACAAGTATTCGAAAACAAGCATAACTGATGCCTTGACTGTAATCTATCTGATTGTTGGAAAGTAAAATTTATAATTTTCGCATTTACACAGCAAACAGGTTCACTTAAGGTATTCTGAGGGTAAGCAGGAAAAATACCGAGTTCACTCCTGATAATATATGCGGCATGGCTGAAACAACAGATGTCAGTACCGGATTAAAACCGGAATTTGTCGAGGTAGTCGATAAAATCTATCGCGACCTGTGTAACCTGCAACCGGGAACCAGGATATTGATCATCGCTGATTCCCGTACACCCGAACATGTTGTATCAGTGTTCATGGGTATGGGCATGGCAATGGGCGCCGAAGTGTCGGTATCGCGCAACAGGATGCCGCCACCGCCATCATTACAGCCGGGATACGTCTGGAATCCCATGGTGATAGCGGCTGCTCGTGAAGCGGACCTGATCGTCGATCTGGCAGTGGGTTATGCAGAATTCATGGCGGAAGCAGTAGAGCGGGGCGCCCGGATTATTTCGCCGGGCGACGGCACCGGTGGACATCATATTGAAGACACTTTAATCCGGACTATGTTGAATGTGGATATTCACGCCCTGCGCAGGGAAGCCCGGGAAATTGCCGCAGTATTCACACAAGCCGGTATGTTGAGGATGACTTCGGAAGAGGGAACGGATTTCGAACTGGATATAGAGGGGCTGGAGGGTATCTCTTCTGACGAGTTTCTCTGGGACCCCGACCTGAAAAAGTGGACAGGGACCTGGGCATCATTGCCACCCGCAGCCCCCGGTATTGTTATCCCCAAGGGCAGGGGCAACGGTGTAATGGCTGTTGACGGATTCCTGCTCTATGAACCGGCTTATGATCATGAGACGCCGAAGACGCCGATTATGTTGACTTTTGAGCAGGGCAGGATCGTGGATATCAAGGGTGAAGCCCTGTTCCGGGATCGACTCAGGAACTGGCTGGATGCGCAACCCGACGATTCGCCGCGTTACGGGCCGGTACACCTGAACCTGGGCACCAACTCAAGAGCGATGCTGACGCAACACCAGGAGTTCGAAAAACTGCGCGGCACAGTCTGTTGCGGGATCGGCGACAGCAGCCTGCTTACGCGTATGTGGCATGGTTCGGACCTTGAACCCGTCGTATCCCATATCCACTGGGACATATTGCTTATGCGACCCACGGTTATGCTGGATGACAGGACCATCTGTGAAAAAGGCGTTATGCCTGTTTACGCGGATACTGGCTGAGCACGTTCATTGATAGTTGTAAACACCAGAACAAGGATGGCGCTGATGATGAAACCGGCAATCGTCATGGCGATGGATGAATCGAAACTGCCATCCTCTATGAAAAATGAAACCAGCGCCGGGCCGGAAGAAAAACCCAGCCACAGGATCAGGTTCCCCCACAAGACGCCGCGGCCTGACGGCGTCATGCGGCCCAGCAGGATAAAGTAATACGGCGTGAGAAAGGTGATGGAAAAGTTGAATATCGCCGTGGCACAAAAAAAGACGGTTAATGATGCCGAGTAGAACAGGAAGAACGTACTTATCGTTATCAGAATCGTACCGGCGAGAATCGGCTTAATCTCGCCAAGACGTCCGCCTAGCGCTGCCGCACAAAATACCCCTGCCAAAGCCACCAGTTGGCTTGCGCCTACTACCGGGCCCACGGTTTTGGCGGCGTGACCGTAAGAAACGCCAAGCCGTTCGAAGTAGGACCAGATACCGGAATTGGCAGCGTAGTTTATAAACAATGCCAGCAGGAGGACGCCAAGGGCAAGCCACGGAACCCGGTTATCGGTCGAGCGTTCATTTTTTTCTTCACCGGCAGGTAATTGGCGAGGGTCTTCCGGGTAATACAGCAGCAGGAAGGGCACGGCGGCAACACAGATCAGGATAATCGTGAAGTAAGCGCCGGAGATGCCGTAATACGGGTAAATCATGGGCAGCAAGGACAACCCCAGGGCTCCCATAAAATAGGGTGAGCCGTAGAATATGGCAGCGGTTCGTTCCACGTCCCGGACCCTGGTGACGGCTATAGCCGCGGTACACCAGGTAATGCCGGCGACAAAACCGGATAGGAAGCGGCAGGCGGAGAATATTGCCAGGCTGCCATAAGCGAAGGTGGTCGCAATGTTGCATATAACGAGTATGCAGATACAGACCAGTGCAATCCGTTTGAGATTTAATCCCGGGCGGTGCAGGTACAGAGTGGATGCTACAGTGCCCAGTGATGTCGCCCAGAATTCCAGTGACGCCAGCCTGCCCGCGGTTTCCAGGGAATATTCCAGGTAGTCGACCAGGGCGCCGATAATTGAAGGAGCAAATGGCGTAAATGCATTGCCGGCAGTGCCGACCATGAGGATACTGAAGGCGACGATGAGCCTGTGCTTCAGGTCGGCATTATCTTTCATCGGCGCGGCTCATGGATTTTGTGCGCAAGGGGACGACTATGGGGACGGAATCGACTATGGGGACGGAATCGACTATGGGGACGGAATTAATTCCGTCCCCACGGTACCCAGCCTGTGGTCAACAGGTATATATTCAAGGTCAATGCCAAAGCACCCGGGACCTATAACTTTCAGAGCCTGTTCAGTACGCAGGATTTCCGGGGCCAGAATACCCATGACCGTGACGCGTTGTCCGTAACGCAGCGTTTCCTGGGTGATTGGCTGCACCGTGTCATTATCAAGCATACAGATCAGGTCGGGCACCGTAGCCAGCATACGGGTTCCCACTCTCGCAGTCAGGAATTCATTCTGGATATCCATGGTCATTGTTGCCCCACCATGACCAAACTCCTGCAGGGTGACGATTCCGACGTCATAACCTCCTTTTACCTGGCGGTCAACGTCGATAACCTTGCCTTCAAAAAGGACATGGGCTTTGCCGTAATATGCGGTTTGCAAGACAGTATCCAGTTCCTGCCTGAAATTTCTCATGTTGCCATGGTTTTCCCGCAGGCAACGCCCCAGCCGTAAACTCAGGCTGATGGTGCCCGGGACAGAAACCTGTTTGGCGGTACTGCCGTCCATTACGTGTTCCGCGCTGAAACAGGCGCCTCCCCCTCCCAGTATGGTGAATTGCCGGATCAGTTTTTCAGCCGTTGCCGCGTTTGCCATGTTTACAATGAGGTTGTTGCCCTCATTCCCGGCCAGCGTCAGGGGTGTTGCGGAGACGCCATAGATACTGAACGTCTCCATTTGCATTTCGGGGAAGGCGCGGCCCATACCGTCCGCATCCAGCACCGGCAACTTCAACTGTGAAGCAAGCATTACCGGGACCAGTGAATTAAAACCGCCTGCTTCAAAGGCTATCAGCGCATCAGCTTTGCGGCCGATGTATTCCTCAAGCATACGCAACGCCGTAATCGCTTCCGTGCCGTTAGAGACCTTTTCATTCATGATGGAAGGAGCGCCGACGCCGCCCACGGCGATGACCGTCGCATCATCGGCAATTTCATGCAGCGGGATCAGGTCCACGTTCCCGTGTTCACGTAATACCCGTTCGGTCACCATACGTCCGACCAGGACATCGCCTCCGCCACCGCACGCAAGAAAGGCGCCGCCCAGTGCGATATCCGCCGCGTCGTCCCAGGCGATTTTCATAGCTTCATCTCGCCTACGGCTTTTACCCGTAACCTGACAATGGGGTCTTCGAGATAGCTGATGGGTATTTCATCTACTTCGGTAATCTCGATGGTCGTATCATCCGCGCCCGCCGCGATTGCCCGTTCAATCGCCTGCCTGCGGACTTCATCATGGGCTGCGCTACGCCCCTGGTCGCCCCGGGAATAAACTATCTCAGCCTCGGCGCCTGTCTTGCCGATGGCGGCGCCGACAGCATTGGCCACGTCCGCATGGGCAGGCCGGATAACTTCCGTTATTCCGGGAAGATCGTCAGGGATAAGGAAACTGCCGCCTCCTACGGCTACCAGCGGCAGAGGGTCCGGACTGGTCTTCATTCGATCAACCACACTACTGTACATGTTGAACCTGGTAGTCATGGCCGTATCAATCACGGTTGCATCAATGTCTGCCAACAGGTCTGCACGGCCAAACTGGATATGCCCGGCGGCGCAGGCGATATCCGTGGCAGTCAGTACATTACCGGCGAAACACCTTGCTTTTTTCGTCAACTCGCGGCCGACTGATAACGGCCCCACTTTATTCCCTTGTTCCTCGACATGGCTTCCCCCGCCCAGACCGATTGCCAACACGTCGGGCATACGGAAATTGGTCAGCACACCGCCTATTTCCACCTCGATACCGGAACGCCGCGGGAAGCCGTTCATTAACATGCCGACATCGCTGGTGGTCCCTCCCACATCTATGACCATGGCATCGGCAAGTCCGGTAAGGTGTGCGGCCCCGCGCATCGAATTGGTCGGTCCTGAAGAAATCGTCAGCACCGGGTAGCGCGCGGCAAAGTCAGCGTCCATCAAAGTACCGTCATTCTGGCTGATAAACAGTTTTGCCGGGAGCCCCAGTTCATCAAAAGCTGAACGGAATGCCTGTATGGCGTTTGCTGCAAGCGGCATCAATGCCGCGTTAAGCAGGGTGGCGTTTTCCCTCTGGTATATGCCTATGCCGCCCAATTCGCTGGAGAGGGAAACATGTTGCGCCAACTGTTTTTCCGTAACCTGCCGCTTGATCCGGAGTTCGGTTTCCGGGTTGACGGACGAAAACATGCTGCATACGGACAGCGAGTCCAGTCCGGCCCGGGACATTTCTGCGCAGGCCGCATTGAACGCCGTCTCGTCAAATTCGGCAATCGGTTTGCCGTCAAATTCATGACCGCCGTTTATCATGGCAACGGTTCCCTCTACCGCTTCTTTCAGGTCGGGCGGCCAGTCATAAAACGGAGGCACGGCAGAGGTTGACTGCGCGCCTATCCGCAGTGCAGCCACCCTGGACAAGCCCCGGCGTTGCACAACAGCATTGGTAAACTGTGTAGTGCCGATCATGACGGCTACAACTGAAGAACCCGGCATCCGGGAGTCGGAAAGAACTGTCTCTGCTGCGCTGACAATACCGCTTGCGATATCGGTACTGGTCGGCGCTTTACAGGTGGCGATAATTTCCCTGCCATCCATGATGACCGCGTCGGTGTGGGTGCTGCCGACGTCAATTCCTATTCGCCGCATTGGTTATCGCTCTCCGGACTGCTGCGTGTCGGCTAATCCGGACGCTTGTAGAACCTGCCGGACTTCATTATATGGGTAATCGTGGTTTCCGGTTGTTCAAGTATTAAGATGTCGCGCAACGGATTACCGTCAATTATCAATATATCAGCCAGGGCGCCAGGTTTGATGCAGCCCAGTTTATGCTGCATGTTCAGGAGTTCCGCGTTGGTTTTCGTTGCAGATTTCAGTATCTCAAATGGTGAGAGTACCTCCGCACGAATCCTGAATTCATGGGATTGCATGTCATGTAAAGGACCAAACAAGTCCGTGCCAAACCCGGTGTTGGTTCCTGCCTTCCTTAAATATTCGAGACTCTTCAGCCCTGCCTGGTGTACCTGGGAGACTTTTTCCCGACTGTAAACGGGCAGGCCGATTTCCTCCCCGCGATCAATCATCGCCTGGTAGGTTACCAGGGTGGGGACAACAAAGGCGCCGGAACTTTCAGCTAATTCTGCCGTATTCAATTCAATGAAATTGGCATGTTCTATCGAGCGAACGCCACATTTCAAGGCCCTGCTGATTGCCTCATCGCTATAGGCATGGGCCAGGACATAGGCGCCCCGGTGTTCCGCCTCTTCAACGGCCGCCCGAATTTCACTTTCGGAATACTGCAGGCCCAATAGTGGATCAGCGGGGGAAGTAACCCCTCCGGAAGCCATGATTTTTATTGCATGAGCGCCTTTGCGTAATTCCTCGCGAGCCGCTTTCCTTACTTCAGATACGCCATCGGCGATGATTGTCATGCCGCTCCTTCCGAAGCAACACGGGTCAATGTCACTGCCGGGTTCCCTGAAGTCTCCATGTCCGCCTGTTTGACTCAGGCCGCGGCCGCAGTGAAATAACCTGGGTCCTGGTATCAACCCTTCTTCGACCGCCATTGCGAGCCCGCTGTCGGCGCCGGCGGCATCGCGAATTGAAGTGAAACCGCGGAACAACATTTCCCGCATCAGCTTTGCCGCCTTAAAGGCCACCCACGAAGGGGGCAGTTCCAGAAGCCGGGCAGGGGAGACGTCATGATCGGTGACGTGGACGTGGGCATCGATCAAACCCGGCATCAGTGTTTTCCCTGTTACATCGATCTTCTCTGCCGAAACGGACCGGAGCGGCTGGTCCGATACCTCACGGATTTCCGTGCCCTCGACAAGGACATGATAACCCTGCCTGAGTTCGTCTGCTTCTGCGTCGAACAGGTTTGCGTCGGTAAAAAGTATCGATGTCATATCAAATTACAAACGATTGTCAAAATCAGGTTTGCAACTTTTTATCATGCGGGTTTGTCCTTCTGCGGATTGCGAGTGCTATACCGATGAAGCTGATGGCCAGCCAAAACATCTCGATCAGAAATGCGGCGAAATTGAAATTATAAAGCAATGAAAAAAGGATAAGAATCGCTCCGACCGCATTCATCACTGAGTAAATGAGATCGGTGGAGGAAATCCGGTGGATCATCAAAAGAAAGTATGCCCCGACAATCAGTATTACACCGAGACTGCCGATAACGTCATAGAGATGATTCAACTGCACAAAGCAATATCCAGGTTAAGCATTTCTGCCGGAATTTAAAGTCTGATATATGGAATGCAAGACATTCTATTCGTTTCCTGTTACGGCAGCATCAAAAAGAATTGAAGCTAATATCTCGATTAGCTGAACCATTGCCATGCGTTACGAAGCGCGGGCCAGTTCGTTCAGGAATTCCTGGGTCAACTGTGTTTTGCGCAAGGTTTTATTGGTGATCAGGTGAAATGACGTTCTGCGGCGGGTTACCTCCGGTAACACAGGCCGCATCTCGTTTTTTTCAGTCCAAAAGCCTGCATAATGAGTGGGCAGGTAAGCCAGGTACCTGCCGGAAAGGACCAGAAACGCAATCCCCTCAATATATGGTGAAGAGGCTACGTCACGAAATGAAAACGGCGGTTCCCAGCCCGGCAGTGATTCTACGTAGTCCCAGGTGACATAATTTGCTTTTGCTATCACATCCGGAGTTAAATCGGCATCTTCACGGGAAAAGAATGGATGGTCGTTGCCGCAATAGAGCAGGTGTTCTTCTTCAAACAGGAAATTGTATTCCAGGCTTGGGATACGATGGTGAAACAAGCCGATTGCAAGGTGCAGACTGCCATCCATCACCTGTTCTTCCAGCTCTATAGCGCCCCCTATATAGACCTTGATTCGGACATCAGGCGCACGTTCCGAGAAATTCTTTATCGTCCTGCAAATCCTGCCGTCCGGATGAGTCACGCAATTATCGATAAACCCGATGCGCAACTCTCCAAGCAACTTGTCCTGGGATTCGGCCAGTTCGGTCCGAAAATTCTCAAGGGCTGCGAACAGCTTTTCGTTAGCCTTCAATACGGCGCGCCCGTCATCGGTCAGTTTGAATGTTCCGTGACCGCGCTCGCAGAGTCGCATCCCAAGGCGGCTTTCAAGCTGTGACATGTAAGTGCTGATTGCCGACTGACTGAGATTGAGCTTGGCCTGGGCCAATGAAAAACCGCCACATTCAGCGATCACTTGAAAAATACGCAGGAGTTTTATGTCTACGTCTTGTATTCTACCCAGCACAGTATCAAATCAACCGTATAATTTACGACTTCGTAAATGTAAAAAGTCAGGTTTATCGTTTTGTAATTTACAATCAGATGCAATGGTATAATTATACATCGATAGATCAATGCCTTATTTATCGTATTGCCCATTTCGGGTCGTTACGGGGGAGTAAACAATGAATACGCTCATTCGCAGGCCGCTTGCCATTGCAGTAGGTCTCGCAATACAGTCAACTTCCATCCAGGCACAGGAGGCGACTTCGGGCGCTGCACTGGAAGAGATAGTGGTTACCGCAAACCGCCGGACGGAATCGGTGCTGGATGTTCCCTATAACATCACTGCCTTGTCAGCGGATCAGCTTGAAGCGGCCGGCGTGAGTGATATTTCAGGCATGATTCGTATGGTGCCGGGTTTGAGCTCATTCGATGAGGGACCGCGGGTGTCGGGTAATCGGAACAATTTCAATATTCGCGGGTTAAATGCCAACACCCTCGGCAATGAAGATGACAACCCCCGTATCGGGCAGGCAACGGTTTCAACCTACGTGGGCGAGACCCCGGTATTTTTTCCGTTAAAACTCGTCGATCTTGACCGGGTGGAAGTGTTGCGCGGACCGCAGGGTACGCTCTATGGTTCAGGCTCGGTCGGCGGCACGGTCAGGTTTATTCCCAACAAACCGGATTTTGACGGGTTCACACTGGATGTGAATGCGGAAGCTTCCCTGACCAAGAAATCCGATGATGTCGGCTACGAGGGGAATTTCACGGTCAACGTTCCGCTCAACGAAACGTTTGCGTTACGGGCTACTGCCGGCTACGAAGAGATCCCCGGTTTCATCGATGCGGTCGGTCTGGTACAGCAGGCCGGTACGCCGGAAGATCCTGGAGCAGTAGTGCTGGATGACCCCGGGGATATTCTCGGCAGCCTCCCTGCTTATGCTCCCGAAAAGGAAGACGTCAATGACGGTGAAGTCACATTTGCCCGTGTCGGTTTACGTTTCGTTCCCAGTGATCGAATGGATGTGAATGTGAACTACCATTTCCAACAGACCAAAGTGGGCAGTCGCTACGAAGATAACCCGAATTATGGAACCGGTGAAGAGTACGTCATGTACAAGGCATTCACCGACCCGCACGATGCGTCCATTCAACTGGGTAGTGTTGATATGGAGTTCGATCTCGGCTTTGCCAGGTTGACGTCAGCCAGTGCATACTCCGAAATCAATATAGACAGCGTTTCGGAATCGTCCGGGTTTTTGAGGACCAATATTCCCCAGTATTACTTCGGCTTGCCCCGCATTATTTCGCCGATTATCCGCGGCCAGAATTCACAGACGTTTACCCAGGAAATCCGCCTGGTATCCGAGGGCGGAGGAAAAATCGAATGGGTAGCGGGCGGGTTCTACCTTGAGAACGACCTGGATTTCGACTTGTTTCAACCCCTGTTCGGCGTAAACGATTATGCCAATGCGTACTTTGGTTTGAATCCTCCGTTGAATTTTACTGACGTATTAGCCACGGGCGGGACCGAACAGGAATTCAGGGATATGGCCCTGTTTGGCGAACTGACCCTGAATATCACCGATCGCTGGCAGGTTACCGGTGGCGTCCGTGTCTTCGACCAGGAGCTTGATGGAACGTCAGGCATCCCGCTGCCGTTTGCATCCCGGACCTTCGAGTTTTTCTATTACGGCACTGCAACAGATGATTTTCTGCTCGGTGGTATTAACCCGACGGTAAACGACGTGTCGGGTGAAATTTTCAAGGTCAATACCTCTTATGAAGTAACTGATGACATGCTGGCCTTTTTTACTTGGTCCGAGGGTTTTCGGGCAGGCGGCGCCAACCAGTTGCCCGAGATAGATCCGTTCGGCAACGATTATTCGGATATCCTCCGGTTTCAGTCGGATGATGCCGAGAACTTCGAATTTGGTGTCAAGGGTACGTGGAACGGGCAGGTCAGTTACACTGCCACGGCATTCTGGGTGGATTGGACGAATTTTCAATCGACCCTGTTCTCGCCTTTCGGAATTGCCTTTGTGGACAACATAGGCGGCGCCCGGTCCCGCGGCCTGGAACTTGAATTGAACGGCTATCTGACCGAACAGCTTACTTTTGGAGCGAGTTATACCTACATAGATGCCGAGACCACCGATCCCTTCGAGCAGCAGTCAGGCAACCCGGGGACCACGGTTCCCGATGGCACGACGTTACCGGGTGCATCGGAGCATACGTTTTTCGGCCATCTCCAATACGAATATCCCCTGGCGACATCAAAACTTGTTTTTTATACGGATTTGGCTTACCGCGACGACACCAACAGCGCGTTTATCGATCAACCGTTATTGGCATCTGAAAATTTTGCGATGCTTGATAGTTTCGCAGTGTGGAATCTTTCCGTTACCTGGGCCATGGATAATTACAGTATTACTTTATTCGGAGAAAATGTTTCAAATACCCGTGCCACTACGATCGTGTCTACAGCGGATACCTTTGGTGAGCAGGACCAGGGACGCGGGGTGATCAAACCGCAGACTTTTGGATTACGCTTCAAGTGGTCTTACCAATGATGACGGTGGTTTTTCCCTGAACAAAGAGCAACCAATCCGCGTATGCGCAATGATTGCCATACGCGCCGGATTGGAGTCATGGGGTGCGGTAACCAGGGAACTTGTCGACGAGATAGTGGCTCCCGATGTGGAAGTGACCATCCGCGACTTGCCCGATGCGCCTGTCACCTCAATCATGAGCGCCCATGACTGTGACCTGGCCGCTCCATATAATGTGCAGGCTGCGATCCAGGCGGAACGGGACGGTTTCGATGCCATTACCACCGGTTGCCTGCTTGACCCCGGAATCGAAGCCATGAAAGAATCTGTGGACAAACTCGTTGTCGTTGGGGATTGTGAAGCCGTCATGCACCTGGGTTCCCTGTTGGGACGGCGCATCTGCGTCCTGCTTCCGAACAAAACCACTTCGGGTTTGATTACATTTACCGTTTTTGAAGACCTGGTGCGTAAATACGGATTCCACGACAAGCTGGCCTCTATACGCGCCGTGCAATCCACCAGCCTGGATTTCGCCGCCGACAGGGATGACCTGCCGGGGAAAATGCTGGAACAGGCGCGGCTTGCTGTCAAGGAAGACAGGGCAGACGTTATCGTTGGTTACGGCAGTCTGGCGGTTATTAATCATCTGCGTATGCACTTGGCCGTGCCCGTGCTTGAATCGGTACAGTGCACACTTTCCCTGGCGACTGAACTGGTCAGGCATCGCTCCCGGCAGTAGCAATGGAAAACACTGCCGGCAGTTTGAATGAGCAACTGGCGACGGCATCGTCGCTGATGCAACAGGGAAATCTGCCGGCGGCAGAAGCCGCAATCGCAACGGTCAAGACAACCCATGACTCCGTTGCTTCCGTGTGGGCATTGGCAAGCGAGATATCTTTACGGCAGGGAAAGGTGGGACATGCCTGGAACGAAGTAAACCGTGCCGTGAACCTGGATTCGCAGAATGCCAGACGTCACGTGCAACGTGCGCGCTGCGCCATTCTTGCAGGGCTTGTCACTGATGCGAAACAATCCGTCGATGCCGCCGCAAAAGCCGGGGTGACTGAAGTTGACGACCAGTTGATGCTGGCCTCTGTCCTGGTGCGCTGCGATGACCATGAAGGAGCGCTTGCCTGGTATAAAAAAGCTGAAGCAATACAACCGGGCCGTAATGAGTTGCAACGCGGCATGGCTTCGGTCTACCGCTTCACAGGTGATATGGACAAGGCCGGAGAGGCGTGTAACAAGGCCCTGGTTGCAAATCCCCACGACTACGAAATGCTTAACCTGCGTTCATCGTTACGCAGGCAGACCAGGGACGATAACCATATCCAGGAACTGAAAGAGCGCCTGGAAAAAGGAGTCCGGGACTGGCGCGGCGCGGTACAGGTCGCCTTTGCCGTGTCCAAGGAACTCGATGACATTGAAGACTACGATGAAGCATTTCAATATCTGGAAAAAGGCGCATCGTTAAGACGCAGGAGCCTGAAATACGACCTGAATGACGATATTAAAATTTTCCATGCCATAAAAAGCGCTTTCACCAGGGAAGCCCTGGAGGCTGTTGCCGGACACGGCTATGCATCGGATGCGCCAATTTTTATACTTGGCCTGCCGCGCACCGGCTCAACTCTTGTCGAGCGCATTGTTTCGTCGCACAGCATGGTGATCACTGCAGGTGAACTCAATGATTTTGCTCTGGAACTGTTGAAGTTGACCGCTGCCGGCAACAAGGGTAAACAACCGGCGCGGCTGGACCTGCCGGGGGCGTCACTGGCAGTTGACATGCACAGCCTCGGTCAGAATTATGTAAATACCGTCAAGCCGCTGGTAAAGGAGACCCCCCGGTTTATTGATAAGCTTCCCCTGAACAGCCTTTATGTCGGGTTGATTTACCTGGCGTTGCCGCAAGCCAGGGTGGTGCATGTCAATCGCCACCCCGTGGACACCTGTTTTGCCGTATATAAATACCTGTTCAAGAATGCTTATCCGTTTTCGTACGATCTCGACGAACTGGGCGATTATTTTATTGAACATCACAGGTTGATGGAGCATTGGCGGGAGATTCTGCCGGAAGGCTGGATGTATGATATCCGGTATGAGGACCTTGTCGATGATCAGAAAAAGGCAACAGAGAACTTGCTCGATTACCTTGATTTGGAATGGGAAGACTCCTGTCTTGAATTTTATCTTAACAAACAGGCATCCACGACGGGCAGCGCAAGCCAGGTGAGGGAGCCATTGTACAAATCGTCGGTAGGCAAGTGGAATTACTACAAAAAGCAGTTAATGCCGCTGATTGATAAACTGAAAAAAGCGGGTATCGACGTCGATTAACCTGGCCCGGAACGGGGAGAATCTTCATGTATTTCCGACTTTCAAAATGCCTCCTGTTCATTACGGTTATTGGTTATTCTGGTTTTTATACCTGTCCGGCAACCTCGGAACCGGTTCGCGACATGGATATGACCTGGGTGGAGAAATATATAACCTACACCCAGGACCATCAAGGACAGTTAAAAGTGACGGATTATCACTTTATGGCGGAAGTCATTTACGCGAAAAGATCAACGATCAAAAATGTAGACTCTTTCCTGTACGTTAAAGGGAGCGATATACCCCTGGCCGGCTTCGCTGAAAAAGACCCGTTTGCATTCACTAATGGCCTGTTCTACACGAGAAAGTCAAAGTCCTATGATGATTTGGCGTCGCTCGAAGCAGCACACCCTGCGTCCGGTCATTATGTCTGGGAAATACGCGGGCCGGGGGGGAATATTCAACTCGACCCGATACGCATCGGCGGACCGGAATTGCGTACCCGGATCCCCGCTACAAGCCCGATTTACCTGTCACAGTCCGGTCAGCCGGTAACGGACTTCAATGGTATCAATCCCGACGTGTCTCTGGGTATCGCCTGGGAACCGTTTATCATCGGCGCTCCCCTGGAAGGGACTGACTGGGACGACCTGGTTTTTGTCCTGGTCAGTGATTGTCATGGCAAGGTTGTGTACACCAGCGGCGCACCGGAAGATGAGGAAGGGTTTGCCGATTTCAGTGCAACATCAACTGAAATGCCGGCAGAATTACTGGAGTCCGGGATGAACTATGTCGTGTTCATTTCCCAAGTCAATTACGTGGACGCCAATGTCAGCTATGGCATTGAACAACTGGCGGCGAATTCATTCGCGGTGGAACTGGAGGTCAGGACTGCAGGCCGAATCAGCCTGGAACGAAGCTGTCCGGAACCGGCGCACAAGGCCGCCTATCTTTGGTCCGGAAAAACACCTGCAGGAGCCGGGATGGTTCCATGGCCGGCTTTTCTGGATCCATCGAATACAATGCCACAGGAATAAAATTCGAAGTGATAAAACATAATATTAGCTGCGCGGATTTATTTCCGGTTCCTTTGGTGATTGATAATTTTGGAGAGAGCGCAAGGGAATTAAACCGGAGGTTAATGGACGATATACGTCTTGAGATGGAACAGGAAGACACTTCCGTCTCCAGAAGTTTTGTCTCCGCCTGGCAATCGCAATCCGGGCTTGAAAAGAAATATGCGTCTTTTCTGGAACTGCAAAAACATATCGAGGCCTGCGCGGCAACCTACCTGGCTCATATCAAGTATGCTGATACACCTCCTGTTGCATGTGCCGGCTTGTGGGCGAATTGTATCTCGGGCGTCGGGGGGCATTCGATGTACCATATCCATGGCTCCGGCGCAGTCATTGCAACGGGTGTGTACTATCCGGCATCGTTAATCAAGGATGGAAAAAGCGATAACGAAGACCTGGATGATTTCAACCCGCAAGCCATATTTCGGGAAACCGGGATGGGCGGTGAACTCGTCATCTACGATCCCAGCTATATAGTTAAAAGACAGGTAATCAAGCCATCCGGCTCACACTACTACGAAGCGCTTAAAACGATCTCACCCAGGGAATCCCTGTTGGTCCTTTTCCCTCAATACCTTCCGCATTCAGTCGAACCATTGCTTGAGAATCGCCTCAAACGCTACAGTATTTCTTTTACTATTGAAAAAAGTCTTTAGCTGATTGCAAATATGCCGTCAGAATTTTTGAGGCGTAATCCGGAGCTTACACCTCTACCGGCGAGACGAATCCTTCCGGTTTGACTGCCAGTACGGAGCAGTCAATGCCGTGGATGACCTTTTCCGCGGTATTGCCGATGATTAATCCCGGTACGCCGGAACGGCCGACAGTCCCCATCACAACCAGGTCAACATTGTTTTTCAATGCCAGTTCAGCAATCGCATCACCGGCATCCCCTTTAACAACATGCACGTTTATCCTGGTTGAACTGTATGGAGCCAGCAATTCGTCCATTTCCTTTTGATGAGCTTCCCGCATCTCGTCCAGAACCTGGTCTACAGTCCCTGTAGGCAGGTGTCCTCTTCGCAGGGCAACTTCACCCTGCACTTGCCAGGCATGGACCACGTCCAGTTCACTGTTTTCCATCCCGGCCAGTGATGTAGCCAGGTCCAGGATAAGGGTATTCAGTGATTCTGCATCCGGGTTGTTCGGGTCCGGCTCAACGGCAGCCAGGACCCGGGCAAAGTGTTTATGATCCGATTGTTTGACAATCCATATCGGGCATGGACATTTTCGCAACAGTTTGATATCCATACTGCCGAAGACCCTGTGGATACGCCCCATATCGGAGCTTGCCGCCTTCATTACCAGGTCATGATTGTTATTCAGCACCGCCTTGATGACTTCGATAAACAAACGGCCCTCGCACACCTCGATACTGGTTGATACCCCCGGATTTTTTTCTGCTTCTGCGCTGACTAACTGCTCTAATGAATTACGCCGATCTTCAACCAGCCTTTCCTGTGCGGCTTCCATGTCCTCGAATGATAATGGGTAGGGAAACTGTGGCCTGGACGCAATTTCATCTACGACGTCCATGACCGTTATTTTGGACTGATTTGTTTTGGCCAATGCCAGGGCCCGGGAAAATGCCTGTTCCTGGCCTGGTCCGTTATCGGCGACAAACAGAATATTTTTAAAACGTTGCATGTGTTATCTCCCAATGTTTTCAATAAATAATCAAGGGAACTCCTGATCAAGTCAGAGTTTCCCATGCATTCCTTACAGACTATGAAGCAAGGGAGGAAACAGGTATTGATCCAGATCAATTAATCCGCATCCCCTGGCAATATCTGCATGGCGCGGAGAACGCAGGGCAGAGTTGAATTTTCAGCGCAGTATAAGAGACGGTTTCATCCTTGATTTTTTGTCTGCCCACTACCATATTTAAATCATGATGTCTGGCAACCGCCGGCTGTAACTACAATTCCAGAGCAGTATGGGTTCAGAATACGAAGAAATCAGGTTTTCCCGGAAGATGGCCTCATGCAGCAGTTGCAACCTGTTCAATATTTGCATTCCACAGGGGCTCGATAAAGATAATATCGAAAAGCTGGACACGCTGATAAGACGCCCTCGCCCGATCCACCGGGGAGAACATATCTTCCGGGCAGGAGACAAATTTCGCTCTATCTATGCGGTTCACTCCGGGACTGCAAAATCCTACGCGTTAACAGATGCCCATGAGGAACAGATTATCGGTTTTTATCTGCCCGGAGAGATTCTCGGCTTCAATTCAATCGAAAAAGAAGAACACGTCTGTTCTGCCGTTGCCCTGGAGACCAGCAGTTACTGCGAAATTCCTTTTTCACAGGTTGAAGAAATATGTCGCAAGATACCTGAGTTGCAGCGTCAGATATTCAGGTTGATGAGTAAGGAAATATCTTTCAGTAACGATATGATGTTGTCAATCTGCAGTAAAAATGCTGAAGAAAAGCTGGCAACCTTCCTGGTCAGTCTATCGAACCGGTTTTATCATCGGGGCTACTCGGCCCGTGAATTCAGACTCGCCATGTCGCGAGAGGAGATTGGCATCTATCTTGGACTGACAACTGAAACGGTCAGTCGAACATTCACTCGAATGCAAAAAGAGGACATCGTAAAAGTGGACCGCAAGAGCATAACAATCAATAACCTGACGACATTGCGGCAAATTTGCTCAGGGATGCCCACAGATGTAATCCCGTTACTCCCGGTACATTAAATAAAATTTTCAGATGGGGATCATTTTTTTCTCTGTGTGATACGAGTATAATCCCCCCATGCTGGAAAATTACCTGCCAATACTGATATTCCTGGTCGTCGGCCTCGTATTCGGAGGGGTATTGTTCGTCATCGGTTATTTTCTCGGGCCGAATCGCCCGGACAGCGCCAAACAATCCCCTTACGAATGCGGTTTTGACGCCTTCGAGGACGCCAGGGTTCAATTCGACGTGCGCTATTATCTCATTGCCATCCTGTTCATCATTTTTGACCTGGAAATCGCCTTCTTCTTTCCCTGGGCGGTTGCCCTGCGCGACGTGGGAATGGTCGGGTTCTGGGCCATGATGCTGTTTCTTGCGGTCCTGGTTGTCGGGTTTATCTATGAGTGGCGTAAAGGAGCGCTGGAATGGGAGTAATACAGGCGTCGGAAATGAACCCCGAGGAGAAAATTCACCACCAGGGCATAGTCACCACCACGGTGGATAACCTGGTGAACTGGGCGCGCACCGGTTCTTTATGGCCGATGACATTCGGACTTGCCTGTTGCGCAGTGGAGATGATGCACGCCGGCGCCGCCCGTTACGACCTGGACCGGTTCGGGGTCATATTCCGTCCCAGTCCCAGGCAATCCGACGTGATGATCGTTGCCGGGACCCTGGTCAACAAGATGGCCCCGGCGTTACGCAGAGTCTATGACCAGATGCCGGATCCCAAGTGGGTGATTTCCATGGGATCCTGCGCCAACGGGGGAGGCTACTACCATTACTCCTATTCCGTAGTGCGCGGTTGCGACCGAATCGTTCCGGTGGATATCTATGTGCCGGGTTGTCCCCCTACGGCAGAAGCCCTGCTGTTCGGCGTGTTGCAATTACAGAAAAAGATCAAGCGTACCAGCACCAATACGATAAGAAGATAGGACAGTTTTACCTTACATGGATACGCTTCTCAACGACCTGCGCGAACGCCTGGGCGCCAAAATCGTCAGGGACAAGCCGGAAACAGGCCAGATCACCATAGAGGTCAAGGCCGCCGACATCACCGAAGTCTGTCTCGTCCTGAGGGACGATGAGTCCCTGGCATTCAACCAGTTGAGCGACCTGTGCGGCCTCGATTACCTGTCTTACGGCAAGGCGGATTGGGAAACCCGGGACACGACCCGGACCGGTTTCAGCCGCGGTGTCAGCCAGGGCGTCTATATCGATACCCCGGATATTGAAGACCGCTTTGCAGTGGTCTATCACCTGCTGTCCCTGAAACACAACCGGCGCCTCAGGGTACGCAGTTTTGTATCCGGCCAGCCGCCGAAGATCGCTTCGGTCACCCCAATCTGGGCCGGCGCCAACTGGTTCGAGCGGGAAGCCTTCGACCTGTTCGGAATCCTGTTCGACGGCCATCCGGACCTGAGACGCATCCTGACCGACTACGGCTTCAGAGGGCACCCGTTCCGCAAGGATTTTCCGCTGGAGGGCAACGTGGAAGTCCGTTACGACCCCGAGGAAGGGAGGGTCGTTTACCAGCCGGTGTCGATCAAGAACCGCGTCCTGGTGCCGAAGACGATACGGCACGACAACCGTTATGCCTGAAATCCGCAACATGACCATGAATTTCGGCCCGCAGCACCCGGCGGCGCACGGCGTGTTGCGCCTGGTGCTGGAGATGGACGGCGAGGTGATTGAACGCGCCGATCCGCATATCGGGTTGTTGCACCGGGCTACCGAAAAACTGGCCGAGAGCAAACCCTATAACCAGAGTATCGGTTACATGGACCGTCTCGATTACGTGTCCATGATGTGCAACGAACACGCATACGTTCTGGCTATCGAAAAACTGCTGGGCATAACCCCGCCCATCCGGGCCCGTTATATCCGGGTCATGTTCGACGAGATTACCCGCGTGCTGAACCACCTGATGTGGCTGGGTGCGCACGGCCTGGATATCGGCGCCATGAGCATGTTTCTGTACTGCTTCCGGGAACGGGAGGACCTGATGGACTGCTACGAGGCAGTGTCGGGAACGAGAATGCACGCAACCTATTACCGCCCGGGGGGTGTGTACCGGGACCTGCCGGCGGAAATGCCGCGCTACCGGGAAACATCAAACCGCTCCAGGGCAGAAGTAAAAAAGCTGAACGAGGAGCGCCAGGGTTCCCTGCTCGATTTTATTGCGGCGTTCGTCGAACGTTTTCCGGGATGTATCGACGAGTATGAAACCCTGTTGACCGATAACCGTATCTGGAAACAGCGCACGGTGGGAATAGGCGTTGTCCCGCCGGAGCGGGCGATAGAACTCGGCTTTACCGGACCCATGCTGCGCGGGTCGGGCGTGGAATGGGACCTGCGCAGGAAGCAGCCTTACGAGGTGTACGATCAACTGGACTTCGCCATCCCCGTCGGCGTCAACGGCGATTGTTACGATCGATACCTGGTGCGCGTCGAGGAAATGCGCCAGTCAACCGCCATCATCAGCCAGTGCGTGGACTGGTTACGGGACAACCCCGGACCGGTCATCATCGATGATCATAAACTCGTTCCGCCGCAACGGGAGACGATGAAGGATGACATGGAGTCCCTGATCCACCATTTCAAACTGTTTACCGAAGGCTACTGCGTGCCGGAAGGTGAGGTGTATGCAGCCGTTGAACACCCGAAAGGGGAGTTCGGGATATACCTGGTCTCGGATGGCGCCAACAAACCCTACCGGCTTAAAGTGCGCGCCCCCGGATTTGTCCACCTGTCGGCCCTGGATGAAATGGTGCAGGGCCACATGCTGGCGGACGTTGTTGCGATGATTGGGACGCAGGATATCGTATTTGGTGAAATTGATAGATGACGAGCAAGAGATTATCAAGGCACGTCAAGGCGGAGATTGATCGCTGGACCGCGATTTTTCCGGCGGACCGGAAGCAGTCAGCCGTGCTCGCGGCATTGCGCGAGGCGCAGCATGAGAACAAGGGCTTCCTGACCGGGGAGTTGATGGACTCGGTGGCCGACTACCTGGAGATGCCGCGCATCGCGGTATACGAAGTCGCCAGTTTTTATTCCATGCTGGAGACCGAACCCTGCGGCCGCCACAGTGTCTCCGTATGCACCAATATCTCCTGCATGCTGCGGGGGGCGGATGATATCGTCGCCCATATCGAGAATAAACTGGGTATAAAAGTGGGAGAGAGCACCGGGGACAACCGCATTTACCTGAAGCAGGAAGAGGAATGCCTGGCAGCCTGCTGCGGCGCTCCCATGATGATGGTGGATCATAAATACTATGAAAACCTGACTCCCGAGGTTGTGGACCAGGTGCTGGACGGGCTGAAATAATGAACGGCAACGGCATCAACCCGGTCTGTTACGCCACCCTCGGATTTGAGCAGCCCTGGACTCTGGAAAATTACTACCGGGTGGGCGGATATGAAGCCTGGAAAAAAATCCTTGATGAAAAGATACCGCCCCGGCAAGTCACGGAAGAAATAAGGGGGTCGGGCCTGCGCGGGCGCGGCGGCGCCGGCTTTCCCACCGGCCTGAAATGGAGTTTTATGAATCCCGAGGCGCCGAACCCGAAATATGTGGTGTGCAATTCCGATGAAAGCGAACCCGGCACCTGCAAGGATAGGGATATCCTGCGATTCAATCCCCATTCCCTGGTGGAAGGCATGGCCATCGCCTGTTACGCCATGGGCGCTTCGGTGGGTTATAACTATATCCGCGGCGAGTTCATGGATGAACCGTACCGGCGCTTCGAGGACGCCCTGCAAGAGGCATACGACGCGGGTTACCTGGGCAAGGACATCCTGGGTTCCGGAACGGATATCGACATCTATTCAGTGCTGGGCGCCGGCGCCTATATCTGTGGAGAAGAAATGGCGCTGCTGGAATCACTGGAAGGCAAACCCGGCAAACCCAGGTTCAAGCCGCCGTTCCCGGCGCAATACGGCTTATACGGCAAGCCCACAACGGTCAACAATACGGAGAGTTTCTGTTCCGCACCCACAATCATATTGAAAGGGGCGCAGTGGTTCGCCGATATCGGGGTGGAAAACAGCGGCGGCACCAAGTGCTTTTCCGTGAGCGGCCACGTGGCGAAGCCGGGTAACTTCGAAGTGCCGCTGGGCACTTCGTTCCGCAACTTGCTGGACATGGCCGGCGGCGTGTGGCAGGGGCGGCAACTGAAAGCGGTCATTCCGGGCGGTTCCTCGGTGCCCGTGGTGCCGGGCGAGATCATGCTGGAAACCAATATGGATTATGATTCCCTGCGCGCGGTTGGTTCTTCTATCGGTTCCGGCGCGGTAGTGGTCATGGACGAGACCACCTGTATGGTCGGGATGCTGCGGCGCATTTCCCGGTTTTATTTTGCCGAATCCTGCGGGCAGTGCACCCCGTGCCGCGAGGGCACCGGGTGGTTATACCGCATGCTGACCCGCATCACCGACGGCCAGGGACGGATGGAAGACCTGGACAAGCTGGTCGACGTGGCCAACAAGATAGAAGGCCGGACCATCTGCGCCCTGGGTGACGCCGCGGCATGGCCGGTGCAGAGCTTCATGAAACACTACCGTCACGAATTCGAGTACATGATTGAAAACCATGGCCGAAGTATTGTAAATGTCTGATAATACAATAAAAATAGAGATTGACGGCAGGGAGGTGGAAGCCAGGCCCGGCCAGATGCTGATCGAGGTTACCGATCGCATCGGCAATTATGTGCCGCGTTTCTGCTACCACGACAAGCTGACCGTCGCGGCGAACTGCCGCATGTGCTTGGTGGAAGTAGAGAAGGCCCCCAAACCGTTGCCCGCCTGCGCCACACCGGTAATGAACGGGATGAAAGTCCACACCAGGTCGGAGCTGGCGCTGGACGCGCAGAAGTCGGTGATGGAATTCCTGCTCATCAACCATCCCCTGGATTGCCCGATCTGCGACCAGGGCGGGGAATGCGAACTGCAGGACCTGGCCATGGGGTACGGCAGGGACGTGTCCCGCTACCAGGAAAAGAAGCGGGTAGTGCAGGACAAGAACATCGGGCCCCTGGTGCAGACGGACATGACCCGGTGTATTCACTGCACCCGCTGCGTGCGCTTCGGTGAGGAGATAGCCGGCCTGCGGGAACTGGGCGCAACCGGACGCAGTGAGTTCATGGAGATCGGCACGTATATTGAAAAGAGCATGGTTTCCGAGTTGTCCGGCAACGTGATCGACCTGTGTCCGGTCGGCGCGCTGACGTCCAAACCGTTCCGGTACACGGCCCGTACCTGGGAGATGACCCAGCATAACGGCATTGCATCACATGACGGCGCAGGTTCGAACATCCATTTCCATGTAAAAGACGACCGGGTCAAGCGTGTGGTCCCGGCGGAGAATGAAGACATCAATGAGGTCTGGCTGTCCGACCGTGACCGTTTCAGTTATGAAGGACTGAACAGCGCCGAACGCCTGACGGTTCCCATGATCAGGTATGAGCGGGGCTGGCAGGAAGTCGGCTGGCAAACCGCGTTTGAACATATCGCCGGCAGGCTGCGTTCCGTCATCGAGCGGCGCGGAGCTGACAGGGTCGGCGCGCTGGTTTCCCCTTCGTCCACTTGCGAAGAGTTGTACCTGGCGCAGAAGTTTATGCGGGGCATCGGCTCCGGTAACATCGACCACCGGTTGCGGCAAACGGATTTTAGTGACCAGGACGCCGCGCCGGCTTACCCCGGGCTGGGGTTGACTTTCCCCGCGGTCGAGCGGTTGGATGCCGCCCTGATCGTGGGGGGGTATCCGCGCAAGGACCAGCCGATATTCAATCACCGCCTGCGCAAGGCCGTGCTGGCAGGCGCCAGGGTGATGGCGATCAACCCGGTCGACTTCAGTTTCAATTTTGATATTGCTCACAAACGCATCGCATCTCCGGCAAAGCTCGTACGCGAACTGGCGGCGGTGCTGAAAGCGGCAACCGGTATCACTGGTAAGGATGACGCGCTGGGAGCCTTGTTGAACCCGATTCGTCCGGGCGTTCATCATATAAGCATGACCCGGGAACTCATCGAGGCAGACAGGACGGCCGTGTTCATCGGCGCCCTGGGTCTTTCCCATCCGCAGTTGTCCCAGTTGCGTTTCCTGGCCGCGACGCTGGCGCAACGGGTGTCCGGCACATTGGGCTACCTGGAGTACGGAGCGAACAGCGCCGGCGCCTGGTTGGCCGGAGCCGTTCCTCACAGGTCGCCCGGTATGGCGCATGCCGGAGTCCCGGGCCTCGATGCGACTGCGATGCTGACCCGGCAGCTGGCGGCCTACCTGTTGCTGGATGCGGATCCGGACCTGGATTTTTATGACGGGAAACTGGCCCGCGAGGCGCTGGCCGGGGCGGAGTGCGTCGTCGCCGTAACCGGGTACAAGCGCGCGGCAGAGTATGCCGACGTGTTGTTGCCCATGGCCTTGTACGGGGAGAACCCCGGCTCATACCTGAACATGGGAGGTCGAAGGCAGGATTTTGACGCGGTGGTGCCGCCTCCGGGAAGCGCGCGCCCGGCATGGAAAATAATCTGCTCACTGGCAGGCGGTCAGGGGCTTTCGGGTTTCAGGTACGACGAATTCGGGGAAGTCCGCGCGGAAACTGCCGAAATGATGGGTGAGGTCGAACCGGATAACGCGGGCGCCTGGAGCAAGCCGGAAACTCTCTCGCTGGGCAGCGAGGGTGAGGGTCTCCAACGTATCGGCTACGTGCCCATGAATTCCGTCGATGCGCTGGTGCGCCATGCGCCGGCATTACAGCGGACTGAAGACGTAGCTGACGATTCCGTTCGTATCAATCGTAAAACCGCGAGAAGGCTGGGACTGGACGAACTGGAACGCGTCAAGGTGATCGGCCAATCCGCTGAGTTGCTTCTTCCCCTGAAAATTGATGACGCCGTGGCGGACGACTGCGCGCTGATACATGGGGGGCACGCCGGCAGCGCCGGACTGGGCCCGTTATCCGGCCCGGTTTCGCTGGACAGCGCTTGATACGGGTATCCCGCTCCCATGCTTGAGAATATATTCAACCTGATCAGTGAATATGTCCTTGCGCCGGCAGTCGGCCTGCTCGTGCCCGACAGCTATGCTTCGAATGCTCTCTACACCCTGGAAGTCCTGGTCAAAATCAGCGCCATACTGCTTCCCCTGCTGTTCTGTGTCGCTTACCTGACTTACGCCGAACGCAAGATCATAGGCTATATCCAGTGCCGGCTGGGCCCGAACCGGGTCGGCTTTTTCGGGTTTCGCCTGTGGGGCCTGGGACAACCCATCGCCGACGTGGTGAAGCTCATTTTCAAGGAAATCATCATACCGGCGGGCGCCAACAAGCGCCTGTTCGTCATCGCGCCGATACTTGCCATGGCGCCGTCCCTGGCCGCGTGGGCGGTAATTCCGTTTGACGAAACGCTGGTGCTGGCGGACATCAACGCGGGGTTGCTGTACATCCTGGCGCTGACCTCGCTGGCCGTGTACGGCGTCATCATCGCCGGCTGGGCATCCAATTCCAAGTATGCGTTCCTGGGCGCCATGCGTTCCGCCGCCCAGATAGTCTCCTACGAGATTGCAATGGGTTTTGCGCTGGTGTGTGTGCTTATTGCCGCGGGCAGCCTGAACCTCGGCCGCATAACGGAAGCGCAGAGCGGTAGCATACTGCACTGGTACTGGCTGCCGTTGTTGCCGATTTTCCTGGTGTATTTTATTTCCGGCGTGGCCGAAACCAACAGGGCGCCGTTTGACGTGGCCGAAGGCGAATCGGAGCTTGTGGCAGGTTTCCATGTCGAGTACGGCGGTATGGCATTTTCCATTTTCTTCATGGCGGAATATGCCAACATGGTGCTTATATCCGTACTGACGGCTGTGCTGTTCTGCGGGGGCTGGCTGTCTCCCTTCCAGGGCATGCCGTTTCTGGGGGAGATGGCTTATCTCAGTGAGTCGAATATCTTATGGCTCCTGGTCAAGACCTCGTTGTTCCTGTTCCTGTTCCTGTGGTTCAGGGCGACATTTCCCCGTTATCGCTACGACCAGATCATGCGCCTGGGCTGGAAAGTGTTCCTCCCCATCACCATCGTCTGGATTGTCGTCGTTTCCGGCATGGTTGTCGCCGGGATTGGCCCATGGTTCAATTAATGAAAATTAAAGATTATTTCCGGAGTTTTTTGTTGTGGGAACTGTTGAAGGGACTGCGGCTGACGGGACGTTACCTGTTCAGGCGCAAGATCACGGTGCAGTATCCCGAAGAAAAGACACCCCAGTCGCCCCGTTTCCGGGGTCTCCATGCCTTGCGCCGTTATCCGAACGGTGAAGAGCGTTGCATTGCCTGCAAGTTGTGCGAAGCCGTATGCCCCGCCGTGGCCATCACTATCGAATCCGAACAGCGGGATGACGGTACCCGCAGGACTACCCGTTACGACATAGACCTGGCGAAGTGTATTTTTTGCGGGTTCTGCGAGGAATCCTGCCCGGTCGATTCCATAGTTGAGACGCGCATCTACGAATATCACGGAGAACAGCGCTCCGATCTGCTGATGACCAAGGAGAGGTTACTGGAAGTCGGAGACATGGCAGAAGAACAGATTGCCCGGGACCGCGTCACGGAAGCGATTTACCGGTAATGATGATATGTGGGGTCAGAGTAAAAATTCTTCGAATTTCTTACTCTGACCCCGGCTATTTGGAACAACAATGCTCGAACAATCCATTTTCTACATTTTTGCGGCATTCCTGGTCTTCTCGGCATGCATGGTGATTTCCGTGCGGAACCCGGTGCATGCCGCGCTGTTCCTGATTCTCTCGTTTTTTTGCAGCGCTGCGATCTGGTTGATACTGGAAGCGGAATTCCTCGCCATCGCGCTGGTGCTGGTTTACGTCGGCGCAGTGATGGTGCTGTTCCTGTTCGTAGTGATGATGCTGGATATTAACATCTCGACGCTGCGCGAGGGGTTTTCGCGCTTTTTACCCGTCGGCCTGCTGGTCGCCGTGCTGATGCTTGCCGCCATGGGATTGATCGTAGGTGGCGGAGGCATTCTGTCCGGCGCGGGAACCGGCGCCGGTCAGTTTGAAGCCGCTGCCGGCAATACCCGGTTGCTCGGCAAGGCGTTGTTCACCGAATATATTTACCCCTTTGAGGTTGCCGGGGCGATACTGCTGGTCGCGATTATCGCAGCGATCGGTCTGACCATGCGCAAACCGCGCACGCAACGCACGCCGAAACCGGGCAAACAGGTCAGCATAAAACGCGAGGAACGGGTAAAACTCGTCAACATGGAGTCGGAATAAAATATGATTGAACTCAGCGAAGTCCTGATCCTGGCCGCAATGCTGTTCTGCATCAGTGTGGCAGGCATTTTCATCAACAGAAAAAATGTCATCATCCTGTTGATGTGCATCGAGTTGATGTTGCTGTCCGTGAATTTGAACTTCGTTGCATTTTCCCATTTCCTGGGCGATATACACGGCCAGGTCTTCGTCTTCTTCATCCTGACGGTCGCCGCGGCGGAAGCCGCCATCGGCCTGGCGATATTGGTCGTGCTGTTCCGCAACCGGAATACCATCAACGTCGTTGACCTGGACACCTTGAAGGGATAGGCGCTCGACATGAAAGAAGTTTATCTCGCAATCGTGCTGGCGCCGTTGGCCGGGGCGATCATCGCCGGCCTGGGAGGACGCTTCATAGGCAGGAGCGGGGCGCACTGGGTGACGATCATCGGAGTAGGCATTTCCAGCGTCCTCTCCCTGTTTGCCTGGAAGCATCTCATGTTGGACGGTGGAGAGGTATATAACGCCGAGCTCTACACCTGGCTGAAGCTTGGAGAGTTGAAATTTTCCGTAGGTTTCCTGGTGGACCAGTTATCCGTGACGATGATGCTGGTGGTAAGCTTCGTCTCCTGGATGATCCATATCTATACCATCGGTTACATGCGGGATGATCCGGGCTACCAGCGTTTTTTCAGTTACATCTCCCTGTTCACCTTTGCCATGCTGATGCTGGTGATGTCGAATAACTTCGTCCAGTTGTTTTTCGGCTGGGAAGCGGTGGGGCTGGTGTCGTATCTTTTGATCGGCTTCTGGTTCAAGCGCGAAGCCGCCATCTTTGCAAGCCTGAAGGCATTCATAGTCAACCGGATAGGTGATTTCGGTTTCCTCATCGGCATTGCCGCAGTGCTGATGTATTTCAATTCACTTGATTACATGCAGGTATTCAGTCAGGCCGGAACGCTGGAGAACTCGACTCTTTCCCTGATCCCCGGCATGGAGTGGTCGGTATTGAGCTTCATCTGCATCTGCCTGTTTATCGGCGCCATGGGCAAATCCGCCCAGGTTCCCCTGCATGTCTGGCTGCCGGATTCCATGGAGGGCCCGACACCCATTTCCGCATTAATCCACGCGGCTACGATGGTGACGGCAGGTATCTTCATGGTCGCGCGCATGTCGCCATTGTACGAATTGTCGGAGACTGCCCTCAGCCTGATTTTGCTGGTCGGCGCGGTCACGGCGTTTTTCATGGGCCTGCTGGGCCTGGTCCAGCATGACATTAAACGGGTAATCGCTTATTCGACCCTGTCCCAGTTGGGCTATATGACAGTGGCGCTCGGCGCGTCCGCCTACTCGGTCGCGATCTTCCACCTGGTCACCCATGCCTTTTTCAAGGCCTTGCTGTTCCTGGCGGCAGGTTCCGTGATCATCGCCCTGCACCATGAACAGGATGTGCGCAGAATGGGAGGATTGTACCGCTATATGCCGGTAACCTGGTTTACCGCGTTAATCGGTTCGCTGGCCCTGGTCGGTTTTCCGCTTACCTCCGGTTTTTTCTCCAAGGACGCCATTATCGAGGCGGTGCATTATTCGCAGCTTCCGTTTGCGGGTCTTGCCTATGCCGCGGTGCTGGCCGGCGTGTTTATTACTGCGTTATATACTTTCCGGCTGTTTTTTCTGACGTTTCACGGCGAGGAGAGGATGGACCGGGATACCTGGGAGCAGTTGGGTGAATCGCCGGGCGTGGTGACCTTTCCCCTGTTCATGCTTGCTATTCCATCGCTGGTAATAGGCGCTTACCTGGTGGGTCCCATGGTGCTGGGAGATTACTACAAGGATGCGATCAGCGTGTCTGCCGGACATGCAGCCTGGTTCAATGAAATGGTTTCCCATTATTCCGGCGCCTTCGATATCTTCATGAATTCCTGGAAACATGCGCCGGTCTGGCTGGCGCTGGCCGGGATTCTCGTTGCCTGGTTGTGTTATATCAGGTATCCGCACTGGCCGGGCAGGGTTGCCGATATGTTTGCCGTGATCTACCGGTTGTTTGTCAGGAAATTTTATTTTGACGAGATCTACCAGGCCGTATTTGCGGGCGGCGCGCGCAACGCCGGCAACGCGCTCTGGCAATGGGGCGACGTGCGCGCGATCGACGGTTTCCTGGTTAATGGGACAGCCAGGGCGGTACGCCGGTTTTCAGCCTCGATCAGGACTCTGCAGACCGGTTACCTGTACCACTACGCGTTTGCGATGATTATCGGCCTGTTACTGCTGCTGGCAGTATTCGTGCACCAATTGATGTAAACCCGGACTGTCCAGCATGTTTCAATCCCTGCCACTTCTCAGTTTATTGATCTGGGCGCCCATACTGGGCGGCATATTCGTGTTGCTGGTGGGAGACCGCCAGCGGGAAGCGTCCAAATTGTTTGCGCTGGTCGTATCCTCACTGGTTTTCCTGCTGTCCACATTGCTGTACTTCCACTTCGACACCACCTCCGTCCTGATGCAGTTCGTCGAATATTCCGTGTGGATAGACACTTTCAATATCAATTACCACCTCGGGGTTGACGGCATCTCGGTCCCCCTGATCCTGTTGACGACGTTTACCACGGTGCTGGTGGTGATCGCCTGCTGGGTGGTCATAGAAACCAGGCTGGCCCAGTACTTGGCGGCCTTCCTGATCCTGGAAGGGTTGATGATCGGGGTATTCGTATCCCTGGATGCGATACTGTTCTACTTTTTCTGGGAAGCCATGCTGATCCCGATGTTCCTGATTATCGGCGTATGGGGCGGTCCGGGACGCATCTATGCCACCATCAAGTTTTTCCTGTATACCTTCCTGGGTTCGGTATTCATGCTGGTAGCCCTGTTGTACCTGTATTCGAAAATGGGAAGTTTTTACATCTTCGACCTGTACAAGCTGCCGTTATCGCTGGCCGAGCAGAAGTGGATATTCATTGCGTTCCTGCTCGCGTTTGCCGTGAAAATACCCATGTGGCCGGTGCACACCTGGCTGCCTGACGCGCACGTGGAAGCGCCGACCGGCGGTTCAGTGATCCTGGCTGCGATCCTGTTGAAGATGGGGGGATACGGATTTATCCGTTTCAGCCTGCCCATCACCCCGGATGCCGGGGCCGCAATGGCCGGTTTTATGATCGTCCTGTCATTGATCGCCATCGTCTCTATCGGCTTCGTGGCCCTGGCGCAACAGGATATGAAAAAACTGATTGCCTACTCGTCCGTGTCCCACATGGGGTTTGTGACGCTGGGATTTTTTATCGTGTTTTCCATCATGGAGCAGGCCGGGTCGAACGCGGATGCGGTGATGGGACTGGCAGGCGCGATGATGCAAATGATCTCTCACGGGTTGATCTCGGCCGCCCTGTTCCTCTGCGTCGGCGTAATGTACGACCGGGTGCACAGCCGGCAGATTGCCGACTATGGCGGCGTGGCAAATACCATGCCCGTGTTCGCATCGTTCATGATGCTGTTTGCCATGGCAAACGCCGGTTTGCCCGGTACTTCCGGTTTTGTCGGCGAATTCCTGGTAATCCTGAGCAGTTTCCGGGCAAACGCCTGGATTGCCGTGATAGCCGCGACCGTACTGATCCTCGGCGCCGCCTACACGTTATGGATGTATAAACGCGTCATTTTCGGGGACGTGGCCAATGAAAGGGTGGCCGGTTTGCAGGATGTTTCCCTGCGCGAGACCTCGTTCCTGTTGTTGCTTGCCGTCGCGGTGCTGTTGCTGGGCCTGTGGCCGGCGCCGTTATTCGAGTTGATGGACACCACGCTCAACCACCTGGTGGAACACATTTCCCAATCGAAAGTTACCTGAACATGTCTAACAGCCCGCATTTCTCACCAGATGATGCGCCCTCGCTGGTCTTTTTTGCGCCAGTGGGCACGTGCTCCCTCAACCATACGAACCACTATGCTTTCGGTCGCAGGCGCCCACTGGCGCAAAAAATCCTGTGCGATCATCGCATCATCTGGTGAGAAATGCGGGCTACTTCCGAAATCCTGTTTGTTTTGCCGGAACTTGCGCTGTTGGTGTTTGCCTGCCTGGTCCTGGTGTGTGACGTGTTCTCAAAGAGCCCGAACAAGCTGCTGACTTACCTGCTGGCCCAGGCATCCCTGGCGGTTGTCATGGTTCTCGTAATTTGGCTGTATCCCGATGAACGCGTGGCGCTGTTCAATCAGCACTTTATCCTTGATCCCCTGAGCGCCGTGCTCAAGGTCACTATCTGCGCCGCTTCCATTGTCGTGTTCCTGTATTCATACCATTACTTCCGCCAGCGGGACCTGTTGCAGGGCGAATATTTCGTGCTCGGGTTGTTTGCCGTGCTGGGGATGCTGGTCATGGTATCCGCCTACAGCATGTTGACCGTTTACCTGGGCCTGGAACTCATGTCGCTCTCCCTGTACGCGATGGTGGCAATGAACAAGGAGTCGGGGACCGCCTCCGAGGCGGCCATGAAATATTTTGTCCTGGGCGCGCTGGCGTCCGGTTTGCTGTTGTACGGGATTTCGATTCTGTACGGCGTCACCGGCACGATCATACTTCCGGAACTCGCCGCGCATCTCGGTTCCCCGGTTGACAACAGGATAGTGTTCCTGTTCGGACTGGTCTTCGTCGTCGTCGGCATCGCGTTCAAGCTGGGCGCGGTGCCTTTTCACTCCTGGTTGCCGGACGTGTATGAAGGCTCTCCCACGGCGGTCACCCTGTTCCTGGCCACGGCGCCGAAAGTGGCCGCTTTCGCCATGGCGATACGCCTGCTTATCGACGGCATGCAACCCCTGCACGTCGACTGGCAGGGAATGCTCATGGTTCTCTCCCTGTTGTCCATGGCGGTCGGAAATATAGTTGCCATCTCACAGTCCAATATTAAACGTATGCTGGCCTATTCCGCCATCGCCCACGCCGGCTTCCTGATCCTGGGTATCCTGCCGGGCCTGCAGGCCGACCAGGGCTCGACTTATGCCGGCGCCTTGTTCTACGTTATTGCCTACGTCATCATGAGCATGGGCGCATTCGGCTTCATCATACTTGCCGGCCGCAAGGGGCATGAGGCCGACAATCTTGACGATTACAAGGGACTTGCCGATGCCAGTCCCTGGTTTGCCCTGATCATGCTGTTGTTCATGTTCTCCCTGGCCGGGGTCCCACCGTTCCTGGGATTCTGGGCCAAATGGTATGTCATCAAGGAAGTGGTCGCCATCGGCCATATCTGGCTGGCGGTCCTGGCCGTGATCTTTTCCGTGGTCGGCGCCTATTATTATTTACGGGTGGTCAAGCTCATGTATTTTGACCGGGCGGAAACCGCGCCGGTGATGGGCGCTGACACTCAGGTAAGAGTACTGATAAGTCTGAACGGCCTGGCAATCCTGGCGCTGGGCTTTGCGCCGGGAGAACTCATACGGATCTGCACGGCCGTACTGGCATTTTGATCCCTCCTGCCCATGTCAGCGGGTAATATTACCTGGTTGTTGATTATCGTTACGGTTTTCCTGGCCAATGTTCCCTGGTTTTACGGGCGTTTCCTGCTGTTTATCAGGCCTGAGAAAAAAACGGTCTGGATGTGTCTGCTTGAGTGGTTGTTGCTGTATTTTCTCGCCGGGTTCCTTGCTCTGGGGGTAGAGAAAAAAATGCAGGGGGAAACCCATGCGCAGGACTGGGAATTTTATGCGGTTACTTTCTTTCTATTCGTGGTCTTTGCTTTCCCCGGGTTTATTTATAAAGGGACCAGGGGCTAGCCCCTGAATTGTCGCAAATTTGAGGGGTCAGAGTAAGAAATTCGAAGAATTTTTACTCTGACCCCATATATCCGGGGATCGCAATCTGCTGTCCCATGATCACCTGCTTGCCGGGAGCGTCCCAGTTGATTTTACCCGGCTCCGTCAGCAGGATCACCGTAGATCCCATATTGAAGCGCCCGATTTCATCTCCCCTTGCGAAGGAGATTCCCGGCTCATAATGCCAACTGGCGTATTCCCGTTTATCGGCAGGAGTTACTTGCCCATGCCATGTTGTTTCTACGGAGCCCACGAAAACCGCGCCTACAAATATAACGGATAGCATGCCGACCTCCGTGCGAAATGTCGTAATCACGCGTTCATTGCGGGCAAACAATCGGTCGATGCGCTGTACGCTGGCGGGATTGACGGAGAACAGTTGTCCGGGAACATAAGCCATGTAATGCAGTTCTCCGTCAGCAGGCATGTGTACCCTGTGGTAATCACGGGGGGACAGGTAAAGCGTGATGAAGTTGCCGTTCCGGTAGTATTCGACGTGTTCCCGATCTCCGTTAACCAGTTCGGCCAGTGAGTAGTCCCTGCCTTTGGCCTGGAACAGTCGTTCATCTCTTATTGTTCCCGTTGCGCTGACAGCACCATCTACCGGAGAGATCAGGCCGCCGTCCTTGCGGGTTATGGTGCGCAGGCCGGGTTTCAGCGCGCGGGTGAAAAACTCGTTGAAAGTCACATAGTCATCGGCTGAAGACTTCTCCGCCTCATCCATATCGACATCGTATTTCCAGATAAATAACCGGACCAAGGCATTTTTCCAGGGACGCCAGGACCAGCGCGTCGCCTTGTACATCAGCCTGGAGAGCAGGTGGAGCGGCAAGATGGTATCCCGGCCTGGCCGCATCTTCCTTACTCAATAAATTCCCTGATCCGGTTAAACCTGTCGGTAACGTCAAGGGCGTCATGGGGCGCAGAAAATATCCCCACCAGGCGGCCAAGGGGATCAATCATGAACAGGGATGCCCCGTGGTCGACAAGGTAGTTTTCCTCATCCTGCGTTTTATCCCGAAAATAGGGCAGGCCGACCTGGCCCGTCAAACCTGCAATCTGTTCTGCTGAACCGCCGAGGCCGACAAATTCCGGGTTGAAAGAGGTGAGGTACTGTTCCATGCGCTCTGGGGTATCCCGTTCGGGGTCGACCGTCACGAACACGAATTGTACGTCCCTGGCCTTGTCAAGCCGGCTATGCGTCTTGTCCATGACCGCCAGCGTGACGGGACAGATATCGGGGCAGTGCGTAAAACCGAAGAACAGGAGCGACCACTTGCCGCGCAGGTCAGCCAGTGTGAAGGGATTGTTGTCATGGTCGATGACGCTGAACGCCCCCAGGGTTTTCGGTCCGGGCCAGAGCAGGCCGGGGACGGTGGGTTCCGGTTCCTGGCCCTGGTACATGGCGGCCAGCACACCAATAACCGCTGCCAGCACAACCAGGCCGGATACCAGGATCCCCATTTTGACGGATTGCCGGGTCATCATGGCTGGCCATTATATAAGAAAAGCCTGCTATTGATTGGATAAATTGCAAAGTTTATAATCTCACAGTTCATACCGGGGGTGGTTTTTCCCTGGTAATTGGAAATTGATTAATTTATAACTAAAATCAGGACGTTAAAATGACAAATAGAAGTATTTTCTGCGTACTGGCATTTATGTTGTTTCCCATTTCGGCATTCGCAGAGGCCGTTCACGGTCAGGTGTCGGTCGTTGATGAACCGCTGGTATTCAACGAGGCCATGCTGGTATCGGGAATCGTGCTGGCACTGACATTTGTCGGTATTTTCACCGAGATGCTGCATGGGCTGGAGCGCATGAAAGTGGCGGCGGGCGGCGCCATCGTTATGGTGCTTGTCGGGCAGATGTACGGTTTTTACAACCCGGAACTGGCAGTAGAGGCGGTGGACTGGAACGTGGTCTTCCTGCTGGGCGCCATGATGACGGTGATTGCCATGATGATCCCGACCGGCGGCTTCGATATGCTGGCCTACCGGATCGCCAATTTCAGCAAGGGCCGCCTGTATTTATTGCTGGCATTGATTGGCACCTGCGTCACCGTTCTGTCCCTGCTGCTGGATAACGTGACCACGGTGGTGATTTTCGGCCCGCTGATTATCCTGATCGCACGGGCGCAGAAGATTACCCCGATCCCCTACCTGCTGGCGGCTGCCCTGTTGTCGGACACCGGCGGCGTCGCCACCCTGGTGGGCGATCCCCCGAACCTGATGATCGGTTCCGCGGCCAATATCTCATTCAACGATTTTGCCATTCACATGGTCCCGCCGGTGTTTATTGCCTGGGTCGGCGTGCTGATCCTGCTGAAATACCTGTTCAAGGAAGAACTGGCCGAGACGCCGGCAGATGTTGCCGATTATTCGGTGGAATTAAAAAACCCGAGAGTCTGGAACGCTTCCATTGTCATCCTCGGGGTCATGGTCGTCCTGTTCATGCTCCATCATACGCTGCACTGGGAGCCCTGGTTCGTCGCGGCAATCGGCATGGTGTCGCTGATGTACGTGTCCCGAAAGATCATCATGGACAATACGTTCGAGCACGTGGAAATCACCTTGCTGGTGTTCTTCATTTCCCTGTTCATGCTGGTGGGAGGCGTGGAACACAGCCAGTTCCTCATGTACATAGGCCAGTATATAACGCCGTTCGTACAACAGGACCTGCTGATGGCGACCATCATCCTGATGTGGGTGGGGGCCATTATGTCGGCGGCTATCGATAACATACCCTTCACGGCAGCCATGATCCCCATCATCCTGAGCATGGAAACGGTCGGCATTAACGTCACGCCGTTGTGGTGGGGACTGGCCATCGGCGTCGGCATGGGCGGCAACGGGACCCATATCGGTTCGACGGCAAACGTGTTTATCGTGACGATTTCCGAGCGCCTGGCAAGAAACGAGAACGATCCGAGCCTGCGCATCACACCGGGCCTCTGGTTCAGGAAAGGCCTGCCGGTCATGCTGCTGACCCTGGTGCTCTCGACGATCTTCTTTATTATCTTCTGGGATTACCTGTCAAGACCGCTCACCTGAGCAATTGTCGGGGCAAGAAATTGGTGGGGTCAGAGTAAAAATTCTTCGGCACTTACTCTGACCCCGAGATATCCGGGTAAAACCAGCGGGGTCAGAGTAAGAATTTCGCCGGAAATTTTATTCTGACCCCTTAAATCTGATTCCAGGTATCACGTAAACCAGGAATCCAGTTCATCGGTTTTCAGTTCTTCAATCGTGTAGATGTTGAAGGCCTTGTAAACCCTCCAGTTGTAGATTTTCGTCTCGATCTCCAGTGCATCCATAGCTCCGGCCTGTTCCAGCCGGGCCTGGTATTTCCTGATCTGGCCGTCGGCATAGTCATTGCACTGCCTGATGAATTCGCTGATGGTCTTTTTCTTTTCGGCAACATTGCTCATGCTCTTCTCCTGCCTGTGTTTGATAGGCTATCCGGTCTTTTCCATAATGTTCGTATGATGTATATTAGGGAAACAATAACCAACATCAAAGTTGCTACTGAATAATATTGATTAGTGGGGGTAAACATGTCCGATTATGTCACACATACCTTGCCTGACGTGAGTTTGACGGATCACTTGCGCGGGATACTGGATCAACTGGATGAATCCAATGTTGAATTGAAGGACTGCCTCAGCATGCCGCCGGCGGTGTACACCTCCGAGGAATGGTTCGAGTTCGAGAAACGGGCCGTCTGGGACCGGGAATGGATCTGCGTCGGACACATCGGCACCATCCCCAAGCCGGGCGATTACGTCTCCGTCACTATCAATGAAGACCCGCTGCTGGTGCAGCGCAAGGACGACGGCGGCGTACGCGTCATGTCCGCCGTATGCCAGCACCGCGGCCATGTACTGGGTGAGGACACAGGCAATACCCGTGTCTTTACCTGTCCTTTCCATGGCTGGTCCTACGATGAAACGGGCAAGCTGGTCAGCGCCCCGGAGATGGATGCCCATGTCAGCCTGGGTGAATTACAGGAAAAATACTGCCTGCCCGTGCTGCGTACTGAAGTGTGGAACGGTTTCATCTTCATCAACATCGACGGCACGGCCAAACCCCTGGCGCCGCGCCTGAAACGGCTTGGCAAGGAGATAGAAAACCACAAACTTGCAGAAATGGGCGGTGTACCCACGGTAGACTGGGGGCCAAGTCCGTGGAACTGGAAGTTCATGCACGAGAATGCCATCGAACCCCACCACACCTGGTATCTGCACAAGGGGCCCCATGACTTTGCCCCTTCCAAGCTGGCCACGTTTGCCGAATGGGACGACTTTGATGACGGCGCCATATACCATCCCACCGGTTTCCTGGAACTGGACGGCAATTTTACCGCTGCATTTCATTGCCTGTTCCCGATCATCGAGGGGTTGACCGAAAACGAACGCAAGCGGGTGATGTTTGCCTGTATCCTGCCAAACCTGTTCTTCGGCTGTGTGCCTGACGGTTGTTTCTATTACTGCATCCTGCCCCAGGGCGCCAATGCCATGACCATCCGGGTCGGTTTTATCTATCCCAAATCGACCCTGCGGATGGATAATTTCGATATTATTTTCAAATCCGTCGTCATAGGTCTGGAAACACTGAACGACCAGGATACCGGCGCCAATACCGCCGTTCACAAAGGGTTGCGCTCACGTTTTGCGCCACGGGGTCGTTACGCGCCGAAAGAAGCAACGCTGCCGCAATTCAACCGCTGGTTGATCACCCGTTACAAGGCGTACGCGGCGGAACTGGAGGGACGCAAGCAGAAAACCAGGCGGGTGGCCTGACAGGAGCCGGAAAATGCAGGGGTCAGAGTAAGAATTTCGTTAGAAATTTTACTCTGACCCCAGGATATCAAGGTAACAGCCATGACCAATGATCTTGCAGAAATCAAGGGACTACTGGAAAAACTGGATGCAAAACTGAACCGCCTGGAGGATGTGGAGGCAATACAGCGCCTGATCGTGACTTACGCCCGCGGCTGTGATCGGGGCAACGACCCGGAAATCATCGGACCCTGTTTCGCCGAAGACGGTACCTGGGAGTGCAAGGGTTTCGGCAAGTACCACGGCCGGGACCGACTGGCAAAAGGATTGCATGGAATTGCCGGCGAGAAAATCTGGTGGTCGTTGCACTACATGATCTCTCCCCTGATCGATATCGCCCCGGACGGCCGGACTGCGGCCGTATTCTGGTACCTGTGGGAATCGGCAACCGTGCCCAACCCACATACCGACGAAGCGGAATCACACTGGATCGGCGGCACCTATGACTGCGAGTGCGTAAAACAGGACGGGCGCTGGCTGTTCCGGTCCATGGAGTTGAAGCTGAACATGGTGAGTCCCTACGACGACGGCTGGGTAAAGGCCAAATTCCTCGATGGCAGCCGCAACTCCCCGTACCTGATGAACCTGGAGCAGGGCGAGTATTACTGGTGCGCCTGCGGCCGCTCGAAAAATCAGCCGTTCTGCGACGGTTCCCACAAGGAGACAAGGCGTGAGCCGATGAAGTTCACACTGGATGACTTCCGGCACGTGGCCTTGTGCGGTTGCAAATACTCGAAAACCAAACCCTGGTGCGACGGCTCGCATTTGAAACTTAACCTGGACCAGGGTTCTTGATTCATGGTAACGAGAAGAGATTTTCTGAAATCCTCGTTCCTGGCTGCCGGCGCGCCCCTGGCCGCCCGCAGCGCCGGAACGGAAGACTTTCCTGAGAAACCTCTTCCCGGAACCCTGACGCTCGACGAATACTACCGGGCCGTTGCGGAATTGCGCGAGGCAGTCGGCGACCGGTGGGTATTTACCGATGATGAAACAGAACTGAGGACGTACCGGGACGTCTATTCAACCACGCCCGATGAAGCGCACATGCCGGCCGCCGCGGTTGCGCCCAGGACGGTCGAAGAGGTACAGGCCATCCTCAGGATAGCGCGGGATTACCGCATCCCCCTCTGGACCATCTCCACCGGCAAGAATTATGCCTACGGCGGGCCGGCGCCGATGAAACCCGGCTATTTCGTCCTCGATTTGAACCGCATGAAGCGTATTATCGAAGTGAACGAAGAGCACGGCTATGCGGTGGTTGAACCGGGAGTGAGCTATTTTGACCTGTACAACTACCTGCAGCAGCGCGGCAGCAAACTCTGGATAGACCCTGCGGCCCCGGGCTGGGGCAGCGTCCTGGGTAACCTTTCCGAACACGGCGCGGGTTACACCCCTTACGGCGATCACCTGCTGATGAATTGCGGTATGCAGGTGGTGCTGGCGGACGGCACCGTGGTCGATACCGGCATGGGCGCGCTATCCGGTTCCGCCACTTCAAGCCTGTACAAGTACGGTTGCGGGCCCTGGGTCGAGGGTATGTTTACCCAGTCGAATTTCGGCATCATTACCAAAGTCGGTATCTGGCTGATGCCGGAACCGCCCGGCTACCGGCCGTACCTGGTGACTTTCCCGCGGGAGGATGACCTCTACCAGATCACTGAGGTGGTCGGTCCCCTGCGGCTCAACATGCTGATACCCAACGCGGCGACCACGGTGGGCCTGATCTGGGAGGCAGCGCCCAATGTAACCAGGAAGCAGTATTACAGCGGAAAAGGCCCCATGCCCATGCGCCACCGTCAGCAGATGGCGGAGGACCTGAACATCGGCATGTGGAATTTCTACGGCGCCCTGTACGGGCCTGAACCGATCATGGACAACAACTGGAAAGTTCTTGAGGAAGCCTTTCGCAGCATCCCCGGCGCCAGGTTTTTCTTCGAAGGGGACCGGCCCGGCGATCCGGCCTGGCGTTACCGGGTCAAGCTCATGAGCGGCGTGCCGAACATGACCGAGTTCAGCCTGATGAACTGGGTAGGCAGCGGCGCGCACATCGATTTCTCGCCCCGTTCGCCGGTAACCGGTGAAGATTCGATGAGGCAGTTCACCCTGATCAGGGACAGGGCGAACGAATACGGGTTCGATTATATCGGTGAATTCCTGGTGGGCTGGCGGGAACTTTTAAATATCTTCCAACTGGTATTCGACCGCCTGAACGATGATGAACGGCGCCGCGCCCATGAGTGTTTCGGCCACCTTGTCAATGATTTTGCCGAGCACGGTTATGGTGAATATCGCACCCATCTCGATTTTATGGACCAGATCGCCGGCACCTACAACTGGAATGACGGGGCGCTGTGGAAACTGCATCACCGGCTGAAGCAGGCGCTGGACCCTGTGGGCATCCTGTCTCCGGGCAAGAGCGGCATCTGGCCGGTGGCATGAGAGGAAAACACATGTCCGGGGTCAGAGTAAGAAAAAATTTTTTAATTTTTTTTACTCTGACCCCATTTATCCTGGTACTACTGGCCGCTTGCGGCGATGACGGTCCCGCGGGGATGGGAGATACCGCGCAGGTGGCCGGCAGTACCGGCGCAGTTGACGACATCCATGACGGCAAAACCTTGTACGAGTTGTACTGCATTGCCTGCCACGACCAGGGACCGGGCCATCCGGGGACCATGCGCCTGCAGGAGAGAGTCGGTGAGGAACAGGCGGCCCTGCTGGACCGGGAGAACCTTCCGCCGGAATATATAAAACTGGTGGTGCGGGAAGGGTTCAAACTGATGCCGCCTTTCCGCCACAGTGAGATCTCCGACAGGCAACTGGATGAACTGGCAGCCTATATCACGGGAGAGGCTGACTGATGGATATGGAAACGGTCACCTTGTCGGCCGAGGCCCGGGCGGTAGCCGAGCGCATCCGGAATTTACGCGATTATCTCGAGTTGCTGGCCGAACACGGCCAGTGCATCACCTGGCCCGAAACCGTGCTGCCTGAACCCGATATACGTAAGGTTGTCGTCGCGGCGGGCCGCGACGCCATGGCCGGGCCGGCTATCGTGTTCGACAATATCCGTGGTTATCCCGGCAAGAGACTGGTAATAGGGGTGCACGGCAGTTTTTCCAATATAGCCCTGCTGCTGGGCAAACCGAAAGGAACCAGCATCAAGGAACTGTTCTACGAACTGGCGGGTCGTTGGGGATCCGACAAACCGTTGATAAACAGGGTGAAACCGGATGACGCACCAGTGCACGAAAACAGGGTTGAAGCAGATATAAACCTGTATGACATGTTGCCGTTGTACCGCATCAATGCCCTGGATGGCGGTTTTTATATCGCCAAGGCCAATATCGTCAGCCGCGACCCCCGCGACCCGGATAATTTTGCCAAGCAGAACGTGGGGATTTACCGTATCCAGGTCCAGGGACCGGACAAGTTCACCTTGTTGTCCGTTCCGTCCCACGATATGGCGCAACAGATACGCATGGCGGAACAGGACGATGTCCCGCTGAAGATCGCAGTGATGCTCGGTAACCACCCGGCCATGGCCATGTTTGCCGCCACCCCCGTCAATTACGATGAATCGGAATTTGCCTATGCTTCGCAGATGATGGGCAGCCCTATAGACCTCACCCAGTCCGGCAACGGCCTGGATGTTCTTGCCGGCGCAGAAATGGTAATAGAAGCAGAATTGCTCAATAACAAGCGCTGCCTGGAAGGGCCGTTCGGAGAGTTCCCGGGTAGTTACAGCGGTATTCGTCATGTTCCCCTGTTCCGGGTGACTGCCGTTTCTCACCGCACCGACCCCATCTTTGAAAGTATTTACATCGGTAAGGGCTGGACCGAACACGATACGTTAATCGGGCTGAGCACCTGTGCCCCCATTTATGCCCAGTTAAAGGAGAACTTCCCGGAAGTTGTCGCGGTGAACGCCCTGTACCAGCATGGTCTGACCGGGATCATTTCAGTGAAAAACCGGTTTGCCGGCTTCGCCAAGTCGGTAGCAATGCGGGCCCTGGGGACGCCCCACGGTCTGATGTACCTGAAAAACCTCATCATGGTGGATGACGACGTCGATCCCTTCGATCTCAACCAGGTCATGTGGGCCTTGTCCACGCGCACCCGCGCCAGCGATATTATCGTGATTCCGAATATGCCCATGGTTATTATCGACCCGGCCGCGGAGATTCCGGGGAAGGGCCATCGCCTGATCATCGATGCCACCAGCTTCATGCCCCCCGATCCCATCGGTGGTGATGCAAAGATCGTTTCACCGCCCACAGGTCCTGAAATTGATGACCTGGCAAAGTATATTCTACGGCTACAGAAAGAGGCGGAAGGCCGATGAACTGTCCACGGTGCAACTCAGCGCAGGAACACCTGCGCACCGAATACCAGGGCAGGGAAGGGGACGAACTGGTCTGGACCGTATTTTACTGCCGGCGCTGTTCGTTCACCTGGCGTGACAGCGAGCCTGCAGAATCGATAGATTATGCTGAGCGGGAAGCCTGGTTCCGCGCCGACCCGGACCATCCGGAAAAGTACAAACACAACATACCGCCGGCGGATGGGAATTAGGATGTCAAAAATATTGATCAATAAATTGAGGAAAGAACTGGGCAGGGACGCTGTTTTGTCCGGCGCCGGCGCCATTGCCGGGGGCGGATATGCGCGGGCCGGCAGAACGCCGGTCGGCGTGGCGCTTCCGGAAGACATTGACCAGTTGCGGACGATACTGTCCATTGCCTCTGAAAACAATGTATCGTTGTGGGTCCTGCCCAATACGGCCGCAAACGGAGGCATGGCCGGTCCGGCAACGGACAGGGATATCCTGGTCATCGATCAATCCCGCATGAACAGGATTGTAGAGGTCAACGCCAAGGGCGCTTACGCCCTGGTGGAACCGGGGGTCAGTTATCTGCAACTGAATGACTACCTGGAAGAAAACAACACCGGCCTGTGGGTGGACTGCGACAGGAACGGACTGAATTCGGTCTCCGGCAGCGTCACCGCAAGAGAGTTCGGCTATACCGCTTACGGGGACCACACCATGATGCAGTGTGGTATGGAAATCATGCTGGCCGATGGTGAGCTGGTGCGCCTGGGCATGGGCGCCATGCCGAAGAGCAATACCTGGCAACTGGCAAAGTACGCGTACGGTCCTTATCTCGACGGCCTGTTTACGCAGTCCGGCCTGGGTATCGTAACCAAAATGGGGGTGTGGCTGATGCCGGCCCCGCCGGCGTACCAGCCTTTCGCAGTGACCCTCAAGGGCGACAGTGATCTTGCCCAGGCCGTTGAGATTTTGCGTTCTTTCAAGGTCAACGTCATCATTCCCAACACGGTCGTAATCAGCAACACGGTACTGGATGCAGCGCCTTTCGCGTCACGGGATGATTTTGCCGACGGCAAGGAGGTTGATACCGGGCGCCTGGCTGCCTGGCACGGCCTGGGTCAGTGGACCCTGTACGGCGCCCTGTATAACACGCCACCGAACGTCGATGTGCTGTGGCCCATGGTACGCAGTGCATTCGCCGGAGTCGAGGGTGCAACGGTACTTGACCTTAAAAACCAGGCGACCAACCCGGTACTGTCCGGCAGGGAGTCAATGATGCGCGGGCGCCCCTCGAAGGAATTCAGCAACCTCGGCAACTGGTCCGGCGACGCTTACCTGTATGCCGGGTTTGTCTCCCCCATTGACGGGCGGCAGGTGTTGAAGGTGAATAAACTGGCAGGCGATACGGTGCGCGCCGCCGGTTTCGACTACCTGGCGGAATACGCGGTCGGCTGGCGCTCCATTATCCAGCGGGTATACCTGCCGTACCAGCCGGGATCCGAACCCAGGGCCGCCGCGTGTCTTGGTGAGTTGATCGAATCGATGGCGGAGCGGGGCCACGGTGTGAGCCATATCAGCGCCGGCTACCTGGACAAGGCCCTCGCAAGCTATGACAACGCAGGCATGGCCGAACTGCGCAGCAGGCTCAAACAGGCCCTGGACCCCGGCAACCTGTTTGCCTGATCATTCCTGCGCCAGCCTGCGAGTACTTGACATAGTTGCTACCAGTTGCTACCTTATTGAGTATGAGATCAGTCGGAATAAAAGTGCTTAATAATCGTCTGAGTGAGTATGTCAGGCTGGCTGCGGCAGGTGAGACCGTGCTTGTCACGGACCGTGATCGGGTGGTTGCCGAAATTGTTCCCCCCAGCGCAGCCAGGAGTCCGGTTTTGGCTGATGCCATGCTCGCGGAAGCGGTGCGCAAAGGCTGGTTAACACCGCCAGCGTTGGCAGGCATCGGTGGACCACCAGAACCCGTGCCCGTCGCGCCACTACACGACCTACTGGACGAGTTGGATAGTGACCGAAACGAGCGGTGATTTATCTTGACACCTCTGTTGCGCTTGCCCAGTTATTGGCCGAGGACCGGCGTCCACCTGCTTCACTCTGGAATGAAACGCTTGTAAGCAGTCGATTACTGGAATATGAACTCTGGAACCGGCTTCATGCGCGATCGCTGGCTGCTTCTCATGGCGAAGCGGCGTATCAACTCATCGGCCGAATTGCATTATTGGAGCTTTCATCCCCTGTTCTGGCACGTGCGCTGAACGCTTTCCCCGCGCCGGTGCGTACATTGGATGCCCTGCACCTGGCATCGTGTGAATACTTATACAAGTCAGCGCAGCCTGTTACGCTGGCGAGCTACGATCAACGTATGCTCAGCGTTGCCGGGGCCATGGACCTACCTGTCCTGGATCTGTAATGCCAGCGCGCATCGCCTCTTTTACCACCAGACCCGTTTCGGCAGTTCAGGCCTTGACCCCGTCCCAGCGTTTTACTATGCCGGGGTCGATATCGAACAGGTCCAGCGCCCGGCCGACACTGGCGTTGATGATATCGTCAAGGGTCTGTGGCCTGTTATAGAAAGCCGGAGTGGGTGGCGCAATGATTGCCCCGAGCAGCGATACGTCATAAAACAGTTTGCAGTGCCCCGTATGCAACGGAGTCTCGCGGGGCATGATCACCAGGCGCCGGCGCTCCTTGAGCACTACGTCGGCAGCTCGCACCAGCAGGTTGTCGGCATAGGAATGGGTGATTGCAGAGAGAGTGCGCATGGAACAGGGGGCGACTATCATGCCGTCGGTCCTGAAGGAACCGCTGGAAATGCTGGCAGCGATGTCCTTGATATTGTGCGTCACGTCCGCCAAAGCCTCTATGCCGGCAACGGTGTGGTCCGTTTCAATCCCGATATTGAGCTTGGCCGCATTGGTCATCACCAGGTGGGTTTCGATATCAGGCATTTCCGCCAACACTTCGACCAGGCGGATACCGTAGGGAAGGCCGCTGGCGCCGGACATGCCGATGATTATGCGTTTCATGGGGACTTGTGGCTCCATATCCAGGTTATTTTCAGGTAATTTCTGACTTGAATCAGGGCTTCCCTAGAATATTCACAAAAAAAGGACAAAATCAAATGCAAAATTTTCCAAAATATAATATCGATATACTATACTCTCTATCTTAGGACGCGATTTCTGAATATAACATAACCCAATCCATACATAAGGGGGAGATTTTCGATGGCTGCACAACTCAAAGAAACCTATTACGGCGGTTGCCCTCATGATTGTCCCGATACCTGTTCCATGGTATTCGAAGTAGAGGACGGCAAACTTACCGGTGTACACGGCAACCCCGACCATCCCATGACCCGCGGTGGCCTGTGTGTCAAGCTCGATGATTATGAGAAGCGGCATTACCATCCTGACCGGGTGCTTTACCCGTTACGGCGGACCGGTCCGAAGGGCAGCAAACAATTCGAGCGCATCTCCTGGGATGAGGCGTTGAATGAAGTCATAAGCCGCTGGAAAGACATCATTGATGAGTATGGCCCACAGGCCATAGCTCCGTACAGCTACCTGGGGCACCAGGGCCTGATACATGGTTTGAACGGCGGAGACGCCTTTTTCAACAGGCTGGGAGCCACTGTATGTGAGCGCACCTTCTGCGGTGAAGGGTCGGCCACGGCCTGGGTCCTGACCAACGGCCCCACCAGCGGCGTTGACCCGGAGAGCTTTTCCTATTCCAAATATATTATCCTCTGGGGTTGCAACAGCGTGAGCACCAACCTGCACGCCTGGCACTACGTCAAGGACGCCAAGGAAAGGGGAGCCAAGCTGGTGGTGATCGATCCCTACCGTTCGCGTACCGCCAGGCAGGCCGACTGGCATGTAACCATCCGCCCCGGAACCGACGGCGCCCTGGCCATGGCGATGATCAATGTCATTATTGAGGAGAACCTGGTTGACCAGGATTATGTGGACAACTACACCGTCGGCTACAAGGAACTGGCAGAGCGCGCCAGCACTCGCACACCGGAGTGGGCTGAAGAGGTCACCGGCATCAGCGCCGATGATATCCGCACCCTGGCCCGTGAGTACGCGGCCAACAACCCGGCCGCAATTCGCATCGGCGTTGCCGTGGAGAGGAACTGGGGTGGCGGCCAGGCCATACGCGCCATCAGTTGCCTGCCGTCCCTGACCGGCGCCTGGCGCGAGGTAGGGGGCGGGATCTACCAGATGACGTTCTGGGAACATCCCTACAAGCTGGACGTGATATCACAACCCCAGCTTATCCCGCAAGGCACACGGGTCATCAACAACCTGCAGATCGGCCGGGCGCTGACCGGCGAACTGGAACTGGACCCGCCCATCATGTCCTTGATGTGCTGGAACTCCAACCCGGTGACGCAGGCGCCCGAAGGCGACAAGATCATCAAGGGACTGGAGCGCGAAGACCTGTTCACGGTGTCGGCGGAGCATTTTATCTCCGATACGGCGGCCTATGCGGATATCGTGCTGCCCGCTGCGATGGGGGCAGAGATGGAGGACATCATCCTGTCCTGGGGGCACAACTATCTCACCTACAATACCAAGTGCGCCGATCTGCCCGGAGAGGTCTTGTCAAATAACGAGATCTTCAACCGCCTGGCTGCGCGCATGGGCTTCGAGGAAGACCGCTTCAAGTGGTCCGACAGCGAGTGCCTGGAGCATTTCGTCGACTGGGATTCGCCTGCCTGCGAGGGCCTGAGTGTGGATTACCTGCGCGAGAACGGTTTTGCCCGCATCAAGATCGGCGAACCCCATGAGCGTGCGCCCCACAAGGAAGGCAACTTCCCCACGCCTTCAGGTAAGTGCGAGTTTTTCTCGGAAACTGCATCCAACGGCAATTTTATCATTGCACCGTTCCGGCAGATGTACGAGGACATGCAGCCCGGCAACAGCGAACCGCTGGACAGCCTGCCTGATTATGTGCCGTCAAAGGAATCACCCCAGACCAACCCGGAACTGGCGGAGAAATATCCTTTGAATATCATTGCTCCGAAGAGTCACGGCTTCCTGAATTCCTGTTATGCCAACATGGATAACAAGATCAAGAGGCAGGGCGAGCAGTTCGTGATGCTCAGTGAAGCGGATGCCGATGCACGAGGCATCAGTGATGGAGACCAGGTGCGCGTCTTCAATGACCGGGGCGCATTCGTAGTGGTCGCCAAAGTCACTGATGACGTCAATTCGGGCCTGGTAGTATCATCCCTGGGCTACTGGCGGCAACTCAACAACGGCACCGCCAACGTCGTGTCTTCCGCGGACTTTGCCGACATGGGGCACGCCCCCAGGGTGTTTGACAGCCTGGTGCAGATCGAGCGCGTCGCCTGATCAAAACCAGAACCGGGGACAGAAATTATTCTGTCCCCTTTCCCTCCTGACTTGAAACCGGGGACAGAATTCAATTCTGTCCCCTTTTCCTTTACATGTCCAAACAAGGCCTCAAAGCCGTCCTGCTGCTACCGGCAATCTGCGCAGGCGCTATCCCTGCCGTTGCCTGGAGCCAACAGGCACAGCAGGAAATACTGGAAGAGATAGTCGTCACTGGTTCCCGCATCGCCGCCGCCGACCCTAATCTGGTAACGTCCAGCCCGGTAACCATGGTCACGTCGGAAGAGCTGGGCTTGCGCGGCATCACCCGCGTGGAGGACCTGATCAACGACCTGCCGTCGATCGTTCCTGAACTGACTGCCAATGAATCCAACGGCGCCGCCGGGTCGGCGACGATTGACCTGCGCGGCCTGTCTTCAGAGCGCACCCTGGTTCTGACCAACGGGCACCGCATGGGGTTCGGTAATGTTTTCGCGCTGGCGCCGGACATCAACCAGGTGCCCGGCGCGCTGATCGAACGGGTCGAGGTCCTGACCGGCGGCGCCTCCGCAACCTACGGTTCGGACGCGATCTCCGGGGTCGTCAACTTCATCATGAAAAAGGACTTCGAAGGCATCCAGGTCGACTACCAGTATTCCGGCCATCACCACGATTCAGGGAACCAGGCTGTTCAATCCGCCATTGCCGACAGCGGTTTCGAGCAGGCCCCGGACAGCGTCTTTGACGGCCGCGGGCACGACGTGAACATCATCTTCGGCATCGACACGCCCGATGACAGGGGCAATGTCACCGGCTACCTGGGATACCGGGAGACCAATGCGCTGACCCAGTCCGAACGCGATTTCAGCGCCTGTACCCTGAGTGGGACAGGCGGGGGCGACACCTGCGCCGGGTCCTCAACGATCCCGGCCGGCCGGTTTACGCCTTTCGACGGCACCTTCGATTACACGGTGGAGGGGAATGAGTTCGTGCCCTGGGATTCCACATTGTACAACTACGGCCCGCCGAACCACTTTCAACGCCCGGACGAGCGTTACACGGCCGGCCTGTTCGGTTACTACGAGGTTAACGAGCACATGGAAGGGTACGTGGAGTTCCAATTCATGGATGATCACACCAACGCGCAGATCGCGCCGTCGGGCGCATTCTTCGTGACTTCCACGCTGAACTGCAGCAACGCGTTCCTCTCGGCCCAGCAGTTTGCCGCAATCGGCTGCGAGGCCCCGGCTGACGTAGTACCGTTATATATCGGCCGCCGCAACGTCGAAGGCGGTTTTCGGAATAACGACATCACTCACACCTCGTACCGCGGCCTGGGCGGCATCAGAGGCGATATCAATGACGCATGGAGTTACGATGCGCACGTCAACATTTCGCGTACGGACTACGACGGAATGTATAACAATGACATGTCCGTCACCCGCATCACCCGGGCACTGGACGTGGTTGAGGTCGCCGGCGCGCCCACCTGCCGCTCCGTGATCGACGGCAGCGATCCCGGTTGCGTGCCCTGGAACGTCTTTCAAACGGGCGGCGTGACGCAGGAGGCGCTCGACTACCTGCGGATTGCCCTGCGCGCTACGGGCAGCCTGGAGCAGGATCAGTACGTTGCCTTCATATCCGGTGACCTGACCGGCTACGGGATCGCCAGTCCCATGGCGCAGGAGGGCATACAAGTCGTCCTTGGAGGCGAGTACCGGGACGAGAGAATGGACTTTAATCCTGACCTGGGATACAGGACGGGTGACGGCGCCGGTCAGGGCGGTCCGACCGAAGCCGTATCCGGTGCGGTCGATGTCACCGAGTTTTTCGTTGAAGCCAGGGTCCCGCTGGTGGAGTACCGGCCCTGGTTCGAATCCCTGACCGTCGACGCCGGCTATCGTCATTCCGATTACAACCCCGGCGTTACCACGGATACCTGGAAGGTGCTCGCTGAATGGACACCGGCAGCAAGCCTCAAGCTGCGCGGCGGTTATTCCCGCGCGGTCAGGGCCGCCAACATCAGGGAGTTGTTTGAACCGAAAAACCTGGGCTTATGGTCCGGTGTCGATCCCTGTGCAGGTCCGACGCCGATACAGACGGCGGCACAGTGCGCGCACTCGGGAGTGACGGCAGAGCAGTACGGTAAAATTCCCCTGAGCCCCGCCGGGCAGTACAACGCCATATTCGGCGGCAACACGGAACTCACACCGGAAAAGGCCGACACGTTCACCGTCGGCGCGGTCATTACCCCGGAAGACATTATCCCGGGACTGACCGTAAGCGTTGATTACTGGCGCATTGAGATCCTGGATGCAATTGATGACGTAGAGCCGGAGTTCATCGTCAACCAGTGCGGGCTGACCGGGGACCCGGTTTTCTGCACACAGGTCAACCGCGGGTCTAACGGCAACCTCTGGATCGGCAGCAGCGCGACTGCCCCCAACATCGTCTCGACAAATATCAACATAGGCTTTTTCGAGACCGCCGGGATTGACTTCTTCGGCAACTACAGCATAAAAGCAGGCAATTACGGCGCAGTGGAATTCACCTTCCGCGGCACCTGGCTGGAGAAATTTGAGCAGCAACTCACCCCCGGCGCCGTCATCGAAGATTGTGCTGGCCAATATGGCAGTACATGCACCCGTCCCAGGCCTGAATGGCGTCACACCCTGGGCGCGATCTGGACCACGCCCTGGAACCTGACATTCGCAGGAAGCTGGCGATATATCAGCGGTGTTGACGAGTTTGCCAACGATCGATTCAGTGCCGGTTCCGAGAACTACATCGACATGTCCGTTGACTATACGCCGAAGTTCATCGATATCGGCGAAACCACCTTGAGTGTGGGTGTCAGCAATCTCATGGATAATGACCCGCCGGTCAGCGGTTTCTTCAACAACGTGGCGGTATATGGCAACGGCAACACAATCCCGGGAATGTGGGATACCCTGGGCCGTTACCTGTTCTTCGGAGTCACCCAGAAATTCTGAATAAGGAGTGATGCCAGGGGTCAGAGTAAAATCCCTACCCTCGTGGTCGGGGGCGGGATCGGTGTGATTTTACTCTGACCCCTTATATCCTAGGGATGAAACACAAACTCCGAACCATCATTGCTCCGGTTCGCAATTGCCCGGTCTGCCGGATATCCGGAACGGGAACGCCATTGTAGCCGAGCCGTTCAATAAATTTGCTGACGTTATAAAATAGCATTACCATCATTGTTATGCCGGCAATACATATTAAAAATGGTAAAAAAGGCTTACAAGAGATAAAGATATTAAAGGCTGCTGAGAAATTATTGGCTTTTCACGGGTATCCCGCTTTCACAATTCGTAATATTGCCGCGCAGGCAAATATCAGTGTTGGCAGCGTTCAGCATTACTACAAAACAAAAAATGAGTTGCTGCAGGATTTGCTGTTATACGTTACTGACAAATACAACCAGGCGTACCGGCAGGCATTTTCCAGAATATTCGACTCCCCGGAAGATCGTTTTTTCGCTTTCGTTGATTTTCTGTTGCAGGATATGACCCGACCCCTGCGGCGGGGATTTTTCTTCCAGGCCTGGGCGCTGGCCCCCATGGATGAATATGTAGAGAAACGCATGGAGGAATCATTTTCCCGGTATCATGCTGCAGTCGCCAATACGGTCAGGGACCTGGACCCGGATTTGTCCCCAGCGGAAATCTCGAAACGCGCATCTGCAATACAGTCGATAATCGAAGGGACACAATTGACCCTGGTAAAACAAGGCAGATATTTCGTGCACCGGGAGAGTATACGAAGTACTGTCCGGGAGGAGGCCTATGCAATTGCAGCAGGAGTGGCGGCCAAACCCGGCACCAGGACTCACGGGCAGCCTGGAATGCCGGTTAAATCGAGAAAAAAAATCAAATCACCGGCCGGATTAAGTTCAGGTACTGCAATCATTCCGAAGGGTAAGCACCGTACCGAAGAAATCCTGCGAAAAGCGCAGGATGTCCTTGTAGTAGAAGGGTACCCGAATTTCACGATGCGCAATATTGCGGCCAGGGCAGGCATTCGCATGGGAAACCTGCAATACTATTACCAGACAAAAAATGATCTTCTGCGCGAAATGTTTCAATTCGCAATCGAAGCGCATTCAGGCAGGTTCATCAGACTTGCTTCGATGTCCGGCATGGAACCCCGGAAGCTGTTTTCCAAAGTCGTTGATTTTTTGTTGGCCGATCTGAAAAAACCCCATGTGCGCGGACTGTTTTTGCAGATCTGGGCATTATCGATGCACGATGACTTTGCGGAGCATTGTCTGGAGGAAATTTATGAACAATACCGGCAACTTTTATCCGATATCATCACCCGCATAAACCCCGGCTTGCCGGCGTCTGAGTGTAGTGCCCGCGCTGCGGCCATCCAGGCCTTGATTGAAGGGTCACAAATGTCCCTTACATTGAAAAACGAGCGGCTGGTACAGAAAAGAGGGCTCAATAAACTGATCAAGCAGAGAGCCTGTCTGCTCGCAACCGGGCCGGCTATGTAGTGGACCAAAGGGCGTGACAGGTTTGATATGAATAGTTCCCCGGAAGCAATTGCGGTCGGCCGGCGCATCAAGGGGTTACGGGATTTCCTTGAATTGCTGGATGAGAACGGGCAACTGGCGGTCTGGGAGGAACAAGTCCTGCCTGAGCCGGACATCCGCAACATCTCCGTAGCCGCGGGCCGCGATGCCATGCACGGGCCGGCTGTCCTGATCAACAATATCAAAGGTTACCCCGGCAGACAGGTGGTGGTGGGGGTGCACGGCAGTTTCACCAACCTGGCCCTGTTGATGGGACAACCGAAAGGCGCGTCGGTGAAGGAGTTGTTCTACGAGATGGTCAACCGCTGGGGCAGCGATGAACCGTTGATAGAGCGGATCTCCCCGTCACAGGCGCCGGTACTCACCAACCGGGTCGAGAACGGCATCAACCTGTACGCACTGCTGCCCCTGTACCGCATCAACGAGTACGACGGCGGTTTCTATATCGACAAGGCCAACGTGGTGAGCCGGGACCCGTCGGACCCGGAGGACTTCGGCAAGCAGAACGTGGGGATCTACCGCATCCAGGTTCATGGTCCGGACCTGTTCAGCCTGGATGCCGTACCGTCCCACGACATGGGGCAGCACATCCGCGCTGCCGAGCAGGCGGGGGCCGACCTGGACATTGCCGTGATGATTGGCAACCATCCTGCCCTGGCGATGTTTGCGGGCACGCCGGTGAATTACGATGAATCGGAATATGCCTATGCCTCGCAGATGATGGGCGCCCCGCTGCAGTTGACTGCGTCCAGCAACGGGTTGGATATCCTGGCCAACTCGGAGATGGTCATCGAGGCGCAGATGATTAACAATGAGCGTATCCTTGAGGGGCCGTTCGGCGAGTTCCCCGGCACCTACAGCGGCGTACGGCGGTTGAACGTATTCAGGGTGACTGCCGTATCATACCGGGACGATCCCATCTTCGAGAGTCTGTACATCGGCAGTAAAAGCTGGACGGAGCAGGATACGCTGTTAGGGATCAATACCTGTGCGCCGGTGTATAACCAGTTAAAACAGACTTTTCCCGAGGTCGTGGCAGTGAATGCGCTCTATCAGCACGGTCTGACTGCGGTCATTGCCGTGAAGAACCGCTTTGCCGGGTTTGCCAAATCCGTAGCTCTGCGGGCGCTGGGTACGCCGCACGGGTTGATGTACCTGAAGAACCTCATCATGGTCGATGCCGACATCGACCCGTTTGACTTGAACCAGGTCATCTGGTCGCTGTCCAACCGCACCCGGGCTGATGACATCATCGTATTGCCGAACATGCCGCTCAGCGATGCGGACCCGTCAGCGGAGATCGGCGGCAAGGGCCACCGGTTGATTATCGATGCCACTTCCTATATGCCGCCGGACAAGCTCTCCGTCAATAACAACCTGGTGGGATCTCCGGCAGGACCGGAAATAGAGAACCTGCAGCGCAGACTTGACGGGTTACGCGGGCAGTAACGCCCGGCGTCACTGTCCGAGTCCGAATTCGCGCAGGCGTTGCCGGTAGGCATGGGTGATACTGTCAACGGGCAGGTGGATCTCATGCCTGGCGTCCAGGGGCAGGTCCGGCACTGTGAGGTGTTGCAGAACACCCATGTCTTCCTGGTTCAGGATATCCAGCCCGTTCAGCAGGGCACTGTGGGCATCATCGATGTCACGCGTGTCTATACTGAACTGGAACAACTTGCATTCGTAGGCGCTGCTCGGGCTCGGTATGTTACAGGTGCGCTGGTCGCCGCCTTGCGGGTCATGCACGGTAAAGTCGAGCGCAAACGGCAACACCACCCGGTAGATGAAGACGACCTCGCGCGGTGTGCCGCCGAACGGCACTTCGGTGTACTCGGCTCTCTGGATTATCCCATCGCCGGTGTGTTCGATCTCCCCGGGTTTTATGACGTTATTCGGGTCGCCGCCGAGGGAGCCGGGATGGATGTGGGGCAGGTGCGCCAGGTCGAGGAAATTCTCCATCTGCCGCGCTGCGGAAACCGGCCAGGGGCGGACCTTTACAAACAGCAACCTGCTCGCCTCATGGTCTTCCTCCCTGAACAGGCGCGGCACGTCCTGGTCGGTTTCCTGTGCAAGGCAGGTCCAGACCAGGCCGTAGCGGCGCTGCACAGGGAACGAGGTCAGGCGCCAGGACGCAGGCAGCCTCGCCCCGGGGTCCATCGATGGGACGAACGTGCATTGTCCCGCGCCATTGAATTCCAGGCCATGGTAGAAACATTTGATCCCGCCGTTCACGACGGTCCCGGCGCTGAGTCTGATATGCCGGTGCGGACAGCGGTCCAGGGCAACGCCTATATCATCCCCTGCACGGTAAATAACCAGGTCGACGTCGAGGAGTTTTGCCGCGACCGGTGTATCTTCAATCTCATCCTCCCGCGCGATCGGATACCAGAACCGGGACAGCACGGTCCAGTCGTTTTCAGATATGCCCGATGTTTGCGGGCGTAGCGCGGATGAGGGCTTGTCTGATGTGGGTATGAACATGTCGTTCTCGTAATGGGCTATGTGGATTGTCGTTCCTGTTTGATCAGTTTTTTCAAAATCATCCGTGCGTGTATTGCTGACGTATCGCCGGGCAAGGCAACGGGCCTAGGTTTCCCGGCCAGGATATCCGTATTCCTACCTACTTGCTGTTGTACCGCTTCCAGCATCGGAGCGTCCTCCACGTCGAACGCCTGACTGACCAGTTCCAGGTGCGCCTCGTCGGTGACCGCTGATTCCGATGCCTTTATACCGCTGCCCCAGAAATAATGGCTGCTCGTTCTATTTGCGGGAGTGAGGATATGCGGCGCAATGTTAATGAAGCCTTCGCCCCGGGTCACCTTCATTCCGTCAATGCCGATGAAGATCCTCAATTCCAGCGTACAGGGAGCATTCCAGCGCATGGTCTCGAAATCATCCACCATCTTGCCCCTGGTTTGCGGCCATAAAATATCCGTGAAGTCAGACCCCTGGTAGGGCGGCACCAGGTAGTCCGAGTAGACGGTATCGCCCTCGACCCGGTATTTGTATTCCGGTCTCCAATCTGCGCCGAAACCGGGGTGAAGATAGGGTGAATGGAGCAGGTCCAGCAGGTTGTCGGTCACCAGTTCGTAGTGCGCGTTAACCTGGCTGGATCCGAATACGAAACGGTAATCGCCGTCCGTCAGTTCAGGATAGCGGACGATACGGTCCGGATCAGCCTTGTTCCGCTTTCCCATCCAGAGCCACAGGATTCCGTCCTGTTCGACCATGGGGAATGAGCGGACCTGCGCGGACGGTGGTATCCTGCCGGCCCACGGGTTGTGGGTACAGCGTCCGTCGCCGGCAAAGCGCAAGCCGTGGTAACCGCATTCAACCTGACCCTCAACAAGCCTGCCGCGGGATAACGGCGCAAACCGGTGTGGACACATATCGTACAGCGCCGCGGGCGCGCCTGCTGCATCCCTGAACATGACAACCGGTGTTTCCAGGAATTCCCTTGCCAAAGGCGTATCCTGCAGGTCACCGGCCCAGCCCGCCATGTACCAGGCATTGTTTAGATAATTGTTCACGGTCGATACCGGTCTCCTTTCTAAATTCGGCGTGATACTTACGTGACCGGGTCCTCAAATTACCAGCACATCGATAAACTTGCAACATATTTAGGTCATAAGTATTGATGTAGGTCAACCGTACTGCTATAATTTGCGGCAACGAGATTAACGTTTTCAGCATGGTTGATGCCTGGAACATCGCCAGGCGCACACCGAACATGGCGATGACCGGAGTGCTACAATACAAGTTTTGATTATAGGATCACATGTGAGAATATCTCCGGGAAGAACTATATATGATTTTGCAATGTCCCCGCTGTAGTGCAGACGCAGGCCGTTGCCGGGAGGAATACCGGGGAATGGATGGCGACACGGTAGCCTGGACCATATTTCACTGCCTGGATTGTTCGTTCACGTGGCGCGATTGCGAACCTGAAACTGTGGTAAATCACGAGATGCGCCAGTCATGGGCAAACCTCACTACCCTGGATCCGGAAGCTTACCCGCACAACATCCCGCCGCCGTAGGAGCAAGGTCAATGCAATATAAAATAGGGGTTGATACGGGAGGTACATTTACGGACGTGGTCGTGCTGGATGAAGCGGGAAACATAACGACCGGCAAACATCTCACCACCTACCACGATTTCTCGGAGGGCGTCGGTAACTCACTTGCCGTTGCCGCGGAAAAACTGTCGCTCAGCCTGGAACAGTTGCTCGGCAACTGTGTTGCGTTTGCTTACGGCACCACCATCGGCACCAACGCCATTGCGACGCGCAGCGGCGCAAAAGTCGGTATGTTAACCACGAAAGGCGCCCGGGATACCATCCATATAGCACGGGGATTATCCCGCTGGACCGGTTTATCGGAAGCGGAAACCAAGCATATGGCGACCACGATCAAGCCGGCGCCGCTCGTGCCCAAAAAGTTAATCAGGGAGGTACGCGAACGGGTGGATTATTCCGGGAGCGAAGTGGTGCCGTTAAATGAAGACGATGTGCGTGCGGCCATAACAGAGCTTGTCGAGCAGGGTGTGGAAAGTATTGCCGTTTGCTTCCTGTGGTCGTTTACAAACAGCGGGCACGAGTTGAAAGCAAAGGAGATCGTACAGGAGTTGTACCCGGACCTGTATAGCTGCACTTCCTGCGAGGTGGTGCCCCTGGAAGGTGAATACGAGCGTTTCATCACCACGGTGCTGGATGCCTACGTGGGGCCGGCAACCCTGAACTATATGAAATCCGTATCCGGATTTCTCAGGGAAAAGGGATTGAAGCCGAGACTGCTGCTGATGAAGGCCGACGGCGGGATAGCGTATTCCGATTCCGTGCTGCCGGTCGCCACTGTCCACTCCGGGCCGGCAGGCGGTGTAAAGGCGACGCAGACATTCGGCCGGATCCTGGGTTATGACAACATAATCTCGACCGATGTCGGCGGCACGACTTTTGACGTAAGCCTTGTTACCAATGGCAAGGAAACCTTCAATCGTGAACCCCGTATCGAAAAATTCAGTACCCTGTACCCGACGCTGGACATCGTATCCATCGGCGCGGGCGGGGGAACCATAGTCCATGCCGACCCGGAACTGAAAACCTTGCACGTGGGTCCGCAAAGCGCAGGCTCCAATCCGGGTCCGGCCTGTTACGGGTTTGGTGGAGAGCAGGCCACCATGACCGATGCCGCGGTGATCCTGGGTTATATCAATCCGGAATTCTTCAATGGCGGGCGCATGGCGCTGCAACCGCAACGGTCCCGGGAGGCGTTCAACAGGGTGGCCGCGGTTATGGATATGGACGTGGTGGAGGTGGCGCAGGGCGCTTACGAGATCATCAATTCGCACATGTCGGACCTGATCATGGGCATGACGGTGCGGCGCGGAGTGGATATCGGTAATTATGTGATCTTCAGTTTCGGCGGTGCAGGTCCCGTGCACGTGGCCTACATGGGCGCGACGCTGGGCGCCGGAAAAGCGATTATTCCCGCTTCATCTTCGGTTTACTCGGCACTGGGACTGGCTACGTCCCCCATAGGACATACCTATATCAAGTATGACTATCGCACCTTACCGGTAACTGCGCAGGTGTTGAACGACAATATCGGCGAGTTGCATCAGCGGGTCAAACAGGAACTGGCCGAAGGCGGGGTACACCCGGATAATATCGACATTCAGGTTTCACTGGATATGAAATACCTGTTGCAGATCAATACGGTCAATATGACGATCCCGTTAAAGGATGAATACACGGAAGACGATGCGGCCCGGTTGGGCGGCCTGTTCGACCAGGCATATACGGATCTGTACGGCGCCGGCGCGGCGTATCCCGAGGCCGGGCGCGTGATTTCATCCTACATGATAAAGGGGGAGGGTATCGTGCACGATTTTACCCCGAACCCGGCGCCCCTGGCTGGCAAGGACCCGGAGGCCGGGAACAAGGGAAGCAGGCAGGCGTATTTCAAAGGTGACGGTTTCCTGGAAACACCCCTGTTCGATTTCGCAAAACTGCTGCCCGGCAACGAAGTGAACGGCCCGGCGATAATTGAGGCCGATGAGACCACTATCGTTGTGCCGCCTGGCTACAATGCATCATTGGACGGATTTAAAAATATCGAACTGGTACGAATACAAGGGTAACGAAATGAGAGATAAGCTCGATCCGGTCACCTTCGAGATTCTCCGGCACCGTCTGGAGGAAATCGTCAATGAAGCCTACTACACCATGGCGCGCGTCTCGGGCAATGCAATCATAACGGAGGCGGGCGACCATGAAGAGGCCATCCTGAATGCAAACGGCGACACCATCATGGTCGGCGGCGGCATTGTCGAATGGACCCAGTGTCTCGAGGAGGCGGGGCGCTATATATCCAGTGAGTACCAGGACAATCCCGGCATCTTTGAAGGTGACCAGTTCGTACTGAACTGCACCGAAGTGGCGGCGGTACACCTGATGGATATCCAGGTATTGAAGCCGGTGTTCTGGGAAGGCGAACGATTTGCCTGGTTGAATACGGCCGGGCACAACATGGACGTGGGTGGCATCAATATCGGGGGCGTCCAGATTGATGCCCGTGAGCGCGTCCAGGAAGGGTTGAGCATGTGGGGTCTCAAGGTGTGCGAGCGGGGGGTTATCCGCAAGGATATCGAGACAACCATAAAGTACATGACGCGCCAACCGGAGTTGCTGGTGCTGGAATTACGGGCGCGCATGGCTGCCAATAATGCTGCGGAGAAACGCCTGCTGGATACCGTCAGGGAGTTCGGTTTCGACAAGGTCATGGCGATCTTCGAGGAATTGCCGAGATACTCGGAGCAGCGTATCCGTCAGAGACTAAGACAACTGCCTGATGGTGAGTTCTCGGCTGTTCACTATTTCGAATCGGTTGTTGAGAGTGAGGGCGCCCTGGCAGTCAGGTGTAAGCTGGTAAAAAAAGGCGATACCATAAAAATGGATTTCACCGGTTCGTCGCCACAATCCAAGGGGGCCCAGAACGTGGCGCTACCCGGCGCAAAGAGCAATGCCGAGTGCCCGTTCCTCATGATGCTGGCCCACGACATCCCATGGAATTACGGTTTGTGGGGAGTGATTGACTGGGTGCTGCCCCACGGCACCATCGTCAATCCCACGGATGACGCGCCGGTTTCGATCAATACGCCTGCGGGCGCCGGTTACGTCACCATCGGTTGTGTGCTGGACTGCATCAGCCAGCTTTATCTGTGCTCGGATGAAATGGAGGAGGCAATGGCCTGCGGCAGCAATGCCTTTAATAACCCGATGCTCTACGGCGATGACAAGGAAGGAAATTATTTCATCACCATGATGATGGAAAACCTCATCTGCGGCGGCGGGGGCATGTACCACCGTGACGGTGATGACGCCTGTTCCAACATGTGGACGACCAAACCGCAAGTCACCAACCTGGAACGCGCCGAGCAGTTGTTTCCCTGGCTGTACCTGTGGCGCAGGGAGGCATTGGATACCGGCGGACCCGGAAAGAACCGGGGCGGCACTGCCTGTATGAACGCTTTTATTCCGTGGAAGGCCGATGAGATGGAAGTCCATGACAACGGTATGGGCGACACCGTGCGCCTCGCCAACGGTCTGGCCGGGGGGTATCCTGCTCCCAATGTAAAACAGTACCTCATCAGAAAATCCAACATACAGTCCCTGTTCGACCGGGGGGAAATGCCGTCTGCCGTGGATGAAATTGAAGGGGTGGTTGAGGAATACGGCGTCAACACCACGCTGCCCTTCTATAAGGACGATGTCTACGCGGTTTACTTCGGCGGTGGTGGCGGGTTTGGTGACCCGCTGGAACGTGACCCCGGAAATCTTGTTAAAGACGTAATAAACGAACATGTATCGGTCGATGAAGCCAGGAAGTTATATGGTGTCGTCTTCGACAGGGAAACGCTGCGGGTTGATCAGGAGGGCACTGAAGAGGAACGGCAAAATATCCGCAAAAGGCGTCTGGACATGGCACAGGCGCCGAAACTGGCAAACGGTGGAGTTGAAAACAGCGGCGCTGAGTTGATGAATTGGGCCGGGGTGATTTCCCTGAACGTGAACGCTGCGGGTGATCGTTACTGGCAATGCATGAAATGCGACCATGTTCTGGGTGATGCGAGCGCTGACTGGAAGGACTACGCGGCGACCTGGCATGCCCCGATGCAGCACGGCCAACCCGAAGCATATGCAACGGCTACCGAAGAGTATCACCTGCGAGAATGTTACTGTCCCAACTGCGGCGGATTATTCGAGGTATTGAACCTTGGTGTAAATGATGAGGACGTAGTGACATTCAAGTACCTCGACTGACCCGGATTATCTCCAGGTGACGCAAACCGCACGGCAGTCAACGCTGTCCCCGGAAGCCATCGCCACCGGCCGGCGCATCAAGGGGTTACGGGATTTCCTTGAATTGCTGGATGAGAACGGGCAACTGGCGGTCTGGGAGGAACAAGTCCTGCCTGAGCCGGACATCCGCAACATCTCCGTAGCCGCGGGCCGCGATGCCATGCACGGCCCGGCCGTCCTGATCAACAATATAAAAGGTTACCCCGGCAGACAGGTGGTGGTGGGGGTGCACGGCAGTTTCACCAACCTGGCATTGCTGATGGGGCGTCCGAAGGGCACGTCGGTGAAGGAGTTGTTCTACGAGATGGTCAACCGCTGGGGCAGCGATGAACCGTTGATAGAGCGGATCTCCCCGTCACAGGCGCCGGTACTCACCAACCGGGTCGAGAACGGCATCAACCTGTACGCATTGCTGCCCCTGTACCGCATCAACGAGTACGACGGCGGTTTCTATATCGACAAGGCCAACGTGGTGAGCCGGGACCCGTCGGACCCGGAGGACTTCGGCAAGCAGAACGTGGGGATATACCGCATCCAGGTGCACGGGCCGGACCTGTTCAGCCTGGATTCCGTCCCGTCCCACGACATGGGCCGGCACATCCGCATTGCGGAGCGGGAAGGGGCGGAGCTTAACATCGCCGTGATGATCGGCAACCATCCTGCCCTGGCGATGTTTGCAGGCACACCACTGAACTACGAAGAATCGGAATATGCGTACGCCTCGCAGATGATGGGCGCCCCACTGCAGTTGACTACATCCGGCAACGGGTTGGATATCCTGGCCAACTCGGAGATGGTCATCGAGGCGCAGATGATTAACAATGAGCGTATCCTTGAGGGGCCGTTCGGTGAGTACCCCGGCACTTACGGCGCCGTGCGCAGGCTGAATGTATTCAGGGTGACTGCCGTATCATACCGGGACGATCCCATCTTCGAGAGTCTGTACATCGGCAGTAAAAGCTGGACAGAACACGACACGCTTCTGGGGATTAATGTCTGTACGACGGTTTATAACGAGTTGAAACAGAATTTCCCTGAAGTCATTGCCGTTAATGCTTTATACCAGGACGGGACGACTGCGGTCATTGCCGTGAAGAACCGTTTTGCCGGCTTTGCCAAATCCGTAGCCCTGCGCGCGCTCGGTTCTCCACATGGGCTGATGTTCCTGAAAAACCTGATCATGGTCGACAGTGACATCGACCCGTTTGACCTGAACCAGGTCATCTGGTCGTTGTCCAACCGTACCCGGTCCGATGACATTATCGTGCTGCCAAATATGCCGCTCAGCGATGCGGACCCGTCAGCAGAGATCGGCGGCAAGGGCCACCGGTTGATTATCGATGCCACTTCCTACATGCCGCCGGATACGATCTCCATTAACAACAACCTCGTAGAATCACCAGACGGCGCGATTGTAGATGAGCTGGAAAGGACAATAAATAAACTGCGAAAGGGAAACCCTGATTAACTGCTATTCCGTCATTCCTGCGAATGCAGGAATCCAGTAAAATAATGCGTCGCCGTAGGCGACACTCTATCTCACTGGATTCCCGCATGCGCGGGAATGACAATGACCAGGACTTCCAATACTATAAGAATACAATTTCCGGAAGTGTGGCAGAGACGATGTAATTTGGCTTGTCGACGATCTCGTTAATTTTCAAATCCACACAGACGGAGCAGAGCACGTAAGCCTGCTCCCTGGTTAATCTCCGCTCCCGTTCCAGGTGGTCGATCATATAGCGCACTGCCCGTTGGGCGTTTTCAAAGAGATCAGGACCATTGGCCGTTGTGACAAAGCAGGGTCCCGTGTTGGTATTGGCACAAAGCGGGCCGTCAGTCCTGAAATGAGGTTCCGGGATCCTGTTGCCTGGTTCGAGGTCAATCCTCAGCGTAACCTGTGCGGCCATTTCAATGGCCGTGATGCAGACTTCACCATCACCCTGGGCCGCATGGGCATCGCCCACACTGAACAGCGCCCCCTCAACGGAAACAGGCAGATACAACGTAGAGCCCTTGCACAGGTGGCGGATATCCATATTGCCGCCGTTAGCGCGGGGCGGGATGGTACTGTGTTCACCCGGTTCCGTCAGCGCCGTGCCCATGATGCCGGGGAAGGGGGCAATGGGAATGGCGATGTCATCGCGGTGTTTCATGCGGGCCAGGTTGCCGTCAGTCAAATCCCAGATCTGTAAAAACTCATTGGGAAATTCTTCCATCGGTAACAGACCGCGATTGGGCCGGATGGCGGTCCAGCCAAATCCCAGTATGGGAACGACTTCCATGACGTGTACGACAAGTGTGTCGCCGGGTTCGGCGCCGTTAACAAAAACGGGGCCGGTCAGGGGGTGGCCGGTCAGGGCCCCTTTTGCCTTGACGTCTGCGCCGGTTGAATCGGCGGAATAGTAATAGTCCCCGGCGTCACGGGTAGTGAAGATAACCGTATCACCGGGCTCGATGGTCAGGCGGGGCGGGTGGGTGTTGTCCCAGGCATAATTCACCACGTCATCGTTGAGTTCGTGGGTGGTCGGCATGGGTGGCTGTTACTTCAATTCGGGCCAGATGACCCATCCGGAAGCGGAACGCCAGGCATAACTGTCGCAATAACCCAGTACATCGGCAGGTCCTTGGGTTGAGGCGAGCACCACGAACCAGGCGATCAGTTCCGCCGTGCCGCCGGAACCCGCTTCCTCCATGCGTTCCAACGTACATTTCTCCATTAACTTGTGGTGATCGCCCTCGGCGAGACAATCCAGGAACATGCGGTCGAATTCTTCATCGATATAAAAGTAACGGGGGCCGCCCGGCTCATGGGACAGTCCGCCGGAACCGATTAATGCGATACGTTCATCACCCGGGTAACCGTTGAGCACGTCGCGGATGACGTGCCCTACCTGGTAGGCCCGTTCGGGCGTAGGGATAGGGGGCACGGTACAGTTCATGGTAATGGGGATGATAGGTATGCTCATGTCCGGGTTGAGATACTTTGTCGGTGTGGATATCCCGTCGTCAAACTGCATGTCTTCCTTGATGTAGGCCAGTTGCAAACCGTGCCTGGCTGATTCGTTGACGATGTAACGGGCCAGTTTCGAGTTGCCCGGCACATGGTATTTCTCATCCTGCGCCAGCCAGGGTTGATACCAGTCGGCCGGCCCGCTGTGTTGGTCGGCGATACCGACCGTGTATTCCGGTGTATTGCTCAGGGGCCAGTTGAGCAGGTGGTCATTGGCAAAGATGATCAATACATCCGGTCTTGCCGCGTCGAGGTGGTAGCGCATTTTTTTGAATGAATCCAACGCGGTCTTCTGCTGATGTTCGGGCGCATCCTCAAACCAACCCAGCAGGCCCGGCGTATGGGTCGTGGCAACGGCAGCAACAATCTCAGCCATCGTCCCGGTCCTGCATCATGTCCCACTTGGAGTCACCAAGGGACTCCTTTGATTCCACCGGGAAGGCCTTCTGGTAGATGGCCACGGCCGGGTGGGCGTTGGTCATGTTGCCGGTCCCGTAGGTGAGGCGCATGATATGCGGGACCAGGTACTGGTGTACGCCCAGGTCCATTAACCGCTTCGGATCGGTATCGCGCAATGCCTCGTATTCTTCCCGGCTGCACCCGAATTCCCTGGTCAGGCCCTCCAGGTCTTCCAGCCAGCGTTTCTGCAAGGCCGGGTCCTTGCGCACGTAATAGACCATGTCGTTAGTCGGCAAGGTTTTGTCGACGCGAAGAACGTTACCCATTTTCAGGTCTGCTTTCTTTCGGTTCCGGTTGTATTTTGAAATATGACATCAGCGTTCATGATACTACAGTGTCAGGTATCCGGTTTTTCCTTCAGTAAGTATAGGTGGGATAGGGAGCATTGTAATCCGGCAGGACCACACCGTTCTCCCGCGCATAGATTTCCCACTCCTGCACCAGTTCTTCCAGTTTATCCGGTTGATTGCCTGACAGATCGTTCAGTTCTCCGGGGTCTTCCTCAATATTGTAAAGGCGCCATTTATCAACCGGAACATCCGTTTCCCTGGGTTCCCAGGGTATCCCGGCCGGTTCCCATACGATTTTCCAGTCGCCCCTGCGGATGGCCCGGCGGCCGAACAGTTCCCAACCCATTACGTAGTCCTGATCGTGAGTGAATTCCCGCTCTCCCTTCAGCATTGACAGCATGGAAGCGCCCTGCAACGGCAGGATATCGCGTCCATCGAAGCTGGATCCCGGGTGTTCAGCACCGGTCAATTCCAGGATCGTAGGCATAACATCCTTGACTGTCACAAACTCATCGATTACTGCGCCTTTCCGGATCTGCTCCGGAAAATGTACGATTGCCGGCACGCGGATCCCGCCTTCCGTGGTGAATTGTTTATACATCCGATAACCACCGCTGCTTGCCCAGGTCCAGTTCGGGCCGTACCAGGTATAGGAATCACCATTCCCCAGGTTTTCAAGACTGTTGTCGCAGCATTGTTCTGCCCAGTTTTCCAGCGCCTCCCAGCCGATATTCAGGTGCGCACCCTCGGCGCCGTTATCGGACATGAAGAAAATCAGCGTGTTTTCAAATTGTCCCGAGGACTTCAGGTAATCAATGACCTCTCCCGTGTACCTGTCCATGTCGTCGACCATCGCAGCAAATATTTCCATCTTTCTCGCTTCAAGCTGTTTCTCCTCGATTGACAGGTCCTGCCAGGCCGGTTCCGTCGCCAACCTGGCGAACGGTACCGCATCCTGTGCAATCAATCCCAGTTTCTTCAAGTTTTCAAACCGTTTGCCTTGCAATACGTCCCATCCCGCATCGTACTTGCCGGCATACTTTTCGACGGAATCCCGCGGCGCCTGCAACGGCCAGTGCGGGGCGGTAAACGCAAGATAGGCGAAAAAAGGCTGCCCATCCGCATCATTGCCTTTCAGGTACTCGATGAGCTTGCGGGCATAAAAGCGACTCGAATAGAAGTCGTCCGGGAGCCCGGCAGGTTTGCCGTCCTCCCTGTAGATGGACGGGTTCAGGCCAATCAACGGCAGGTCGCCGAGATGGCCCGCGCCGCCCTGCGCCAGGTCGAACGAGCGCTCAAACCCGCGCGCGTGCGGGCTCGTTTCCCCGGTTAATCCCAGGTGCCATTTGCCTGTCATGTAGGTGTGGTACCCGGCGTCACGCATGATTTCCGCCAGCGACGCCACGCGGAAATTGAGGTAGCCTTCATAACCGGGATGACCAACCTGGTTTGCCCTTAACTCTTCGTACATTTGGCCCAGGCCCGCCAGGTGGTTATCAGTACCGGATAACAGCATGGAACGCGTGGGCGAACAGGTGGGTGCGGAATAAAATTGCGTGAGCAGGATCCCGTCGCGCCCGAGGGCGTCCAGGTTCGGTGTGTTGATTTCACCCCCGAATACCCCGAGATCGGAATACCCCAGGTCGTCCGCAACGATTAACAGCACGTTGGGCTGCTCGTTGCGTGCCGGCCGTTGTTCATCGCCGCCGTCCGGGCTGCAGGCAAACAGGACTGGAAGAGCAATGATAATTGTCAATATAAGGTAATGTCGCATGGCAGGATGATCGCTCCGGTTTTGTGTGTTATTGTGGGCAATATTATTTATAATCACAACACTGCCATGGACGGTTGTTTCTTGTTCACGTATCAATTAATCAAATAGTGGGGGCAAACAAGATGTTACACGCTATCCATACGTCCCAATGCAGAAATTTAGCCGGGTGCCTTCTCGCATTGTTGCTGACCTTTGTGTTCTCCATTCCCGTCACCACTTTGGCGCAGGGCATTGAGGAAATCGTGGTCACCGCACAGAAGCGTGAAGAATCCCTGCAGGACGTACCCATCTCGGTGGTGGCGTTTACCGGTGATACCCTGAGTGAACTGGGGGTACAGAACTCGGAAGACGTGATGAAGCTGGTTCCGAATGCGGGACTTCAGGCTCAGGGCGGCTCGAAGCAGAATTTTTTCATTCGCGGGGTCGGCACCTCGGATTTTCACATTAATGTCGTGAGTGCGGTAGGTGTCTATATTGACGACGTTGCACTGAATGCGCCGAATGCACTCACGTTCAACGCCTTTGACCTAGACCGGGTGGAAGTGATGCGCGGCCCGCAGAACACCTTGTTCGGTAGAAATACCACAGGTGGCGCCGTGAACTATATCAGCCGGAAACCGAGTGCTGAAGACGGACTGAACGGACACCTGCGCGGCGGCTATGGGCGCCATGATCAATTTGATATCGAGGGCGCCATCGGAGTCCCGCTGGGTGAAAATGCCGCAGCGAGGGTGGCGTTCGTGAGCAATATTCGTGACGGAATGTATGAGAATCCCACGTTGGGAAAGGATGAGGGAGGTTATTCCCGCCAGGCGGGCCGCGTTCAACTGCTGTTGCAGCCTACGGACGAGATGGAATTACTGTTTAACTTCCATGGCGGGATGTCCCGGGATAACCCCACGCCGTTCAAGGCCGTGGGAACCCAGGACCCGAATAATATCACGGCCCCATGCGCGGTTCCGCTTAATGACCTGATCCCACAGAATAATCCCAACTGTGTGGACTCGTCGGGATTCAATCACCAGGCTGACGACTGGGATACCGCGTACGGAAACATGGAGTTCAAGGAAGACATTGACTTGTGGGGAACATCGCTCAAGGCATCCCTGGACATCGGAGCGATGACGTTGACATCAGTCACGGCCTTTGACTCGTTCGAAGTGGAATACAAGGAAGATTCAGATGGAGCTCCTGCCATGATATTCCAGTTTTACCAACAGGGTGATTACGAGCAATGGTCGCAGGAACTTCGTTTACAGTCCGCCGCGGATCAAAGCTGGCGCTGGATTCTGGGTTTTTACTACTTTATGGAAGATGCCAGGTATGCGACGGCCGTACGCAGGACCCCGGCCCCGTTTGCTCCATCAGCGCCAGGCAGGTTTAACATCATTCCCAATACCTATGTCGAGCAGGACAACGAGGTTTTTTCGGGATACGGTCAGCTTGAACTTGACCTGCAGGATAATCTTACGGCGACAGTTGGCTTCCGCTGGACCGATGAAACGAAGAAAGGCACCAACACGCCTTCCGTCAGGTGCTCGGGTGTAGGCGGACCGCCGTTTTGTCCGAATCTCAGCGAGCAGGCGTTCCTGGGATTTGACCTGATTCCCACGCTGCCCGGGGTATTCTTTCCACCTGTGGAAATCCTCGATTCGGAGTCTGAAGAATGGGGCGCCCGTTTTGCGCTGGACTGGCAGGTAAACGACGACCTGCTTGTTTACGGGAGTATCTCCCGCGGCTTCAAGGGTGGCGGGTTCAGCCTTGCGGCCCTGGCGGCCTTCACGGGCACTGCGGCGGAAAGCGTGGACCCGGAAATATTATGGGCTTACGAGATTGGCTTCAAGTCAAGCTGGATGGACGGTGCGTTAAACCTTAATGCTGCGGGATTCTATTACGACTGGACGGACCTGCAGTCATTTCAACCGATACTCTTTCCGGAGATCGGTGAAGTGATTCCCCGACTGCTCAACGTGCCCGAAAGCAGCAATATCGGCGCGGAAATTGAGGTGCAATGGGTGCCGGCAGAGGGATTGTACATCGCCGGCGGCATAGGCCTCAGCAATGCTGAAGTTGACGATCCGGGCGGGATAATCGGTGTCCGGAAAGGCAATGCTCTCACCAACGCGCCCGACCTTACGTTCAATGGCATGGTCAGGAAAGAAATTCAGGTAGGTACAGGCACTCTCTCGTTACAGGCCAACTGGAATTACAAGGACGACGTGACCTATGATCTGGCAAACGCTCCCTACCTCAGCCAGGATGGTTGGTGGAACCTGGATGCGCGTGGCGCATACGCATTCGGACCGAATCAGGAGTTTGAGATTGCCGTCTGGGGCAAGAATTTGACCGGTGAGGGATATTGCGGCGGACTGGTCAGTCTCCAGGGACTGTCGGAATCGCTGCTGTGTTACGGGAATTATTCGGATCCGACCTACGGGGTCACGGCCGGCTATCGGTTCGAGTAAATAATATCCGCGAAAGTTGCCCGCTTGATCGGGGAATCGGTTCCGCTCATCCGATCGGACATGGGTTGACGCCCTGTTGGCGACAGAGCCCGGCATTTTCATGCAACCGGGGCTGAAATGAAGAAATCGCATCAACTGCTGATCCTCATCGGCGCCATCTGCGCCTATAACCTGTCGTCTTTCAGTTGGTGGGCCCAGCCTGAAATTGTCCATACCCTGATTGACAAGGTCGGATTGTCCGATTCCAGGGCCGGCCTGGTAGTATCAATCGAGTTACTGGCAATCGCCTTTACCGCTTTTATCGTTTCCCCGTGGGTCGCAAAACTCCAGGTAAAACCAGTTTGTTTCACGGCAGGGGCCATTGCCGTCGCCGGACATTTATTTTCGGCATCAACCCTGTCAGTCGAGATGTTGTTTTCAGCCCGGCTGGTAACAGGCATAGCTGAAGGGTTGATACTTGCTATTGCGAACGCTGCGCTTGCATCCACCAAAAACCCCGACCGCTCTTACGCACTGCTCAATACCTGGAATGTCGCTTCAGGCGTGGTGTTGTTGATGATAATGCCGACACTGGAACAGAAATACGGCCCGGTGGCCGTCTTCGGTCTGATAGGTATTGCCTGTTTGTTGATGATGCCGTTGTTCAGGCACCTGCCGTTGAAAATAGAGGTCGTGCAGCAAATAAAAATATCAGCGGACAGGATTAAAACATCGATAGTCATGTTGTTATCCATGCTTGTGTGGGGAACGGCGGCGGCAATGGTCTGGGCGTTTTATATTTCGATAGGCGCACATACCTCACTGGAGACTTCGACAGTAGGATTAATAGCAGCGGTGGCTGCGCTCGGGGGGCTGGTGGGAGGCTCTCTTGCGGTATATGTCAGCGGCAACTACGGACGTTACATGCCATTTTACCTTGCGCTGCTTGTACATGCGGTTATTGCGATAACGCTTACTCACGTATTTTATAACTGGGTTTTTATATTAACGGCCCCTGCAGCGATAGCCTGTGTTTATTTTATCCTGCCTCTTTACCTGGGCATGGCGGCTGAATACGATCCTAACGGCGGGTTACCGGCAGCGATGGCCGGCGTCTTTCTGTTGACCGGGGGGACAGGGCCGCTTTTCGGCGGCTACCTGGTGGAATACGGTGGTGTCCAGCTAATCGGATGGGCTATACTCATCGGTTGTATCTTCGCCGCACTATGCAATAAATGGTTGGCACAGAGGCTGTCTGCAACGTAGAGAAGTCTGCCCGTGCCTCTCATGGTGTTACCATACCAATGCTCTGCGCTCTCTGTGGCCTCTGTGGCTGAAAAAAACAGATGAAAACCGTTGAATGCGGTATCAAGGCGTTTGATGTCCATGAACTGCTGTGCCATTTTGTCGCAGAACGCGGCGGTTTTTACGCGGCTGCGGGCCTGGAAGTAAGACTTGCCGATACGTCTTTCATTCCTGATGAGAAACTTCCCGCTACGAACTATTTCCAGGTCGCTTGCGGCGCTGCGGCTTTTTCCCGGAATATCCCTTTCAGGATTTACCTGGCTGCCGTAACCAGGCCGATGTTCTGGCTCTACGGATCTGCCGGAACCGAAACTGTTGAACAACTCGCCGGCAAGCGCATTGCCACTTTTCCGCCGCTTGCTCCGCCTTATTGGTTCAATCGTATCGCCCTGCGTAACCACGGACTCGACCCGGATAGTGATGTCGAGTTGAAGCCGGCCCGGGATGATGCGCTCCGTCTCGGCCTGCTGCGCGAGGGCGCAGTGGATGCGGCGCTGATCAGTTCCGCAATGTCACCGGTAGCGATACAGCGGCTGGGCTTGAATTTGCTCACCATGCTGGGGGATGAGATAACAATAGTTACCAGTGGTATAGCAACCACTGAAAAGATTGCTTCGGAAGACCCCGAACTGGTCGAAGGACTGGTCAATGTTTACCGGCAGAGCCTGGCGGTAATCCATGATTCACCAGACGAAATCTATTCCATTCTTGAAGATGTAATGAACATCTCTCATGAGGATGCAGAAAAAACTTATGAGCTGATCCTGCCCTGTTATACGCCGGACGGGTATATCGAGCCTGAGAGTTTACAGGCAGGACTGGATGACCTGGGCGCGGAACTGGGTGAGAATGCTTCAATCAATCGGGATAAACTCTATGATTTCAGGTTGACAGGGAAATGAACCGGAACATAACCAGGTGGTTTGCCGCCGAGTGGTGGCGCACCCCGCTCTCTCCAGGGCAGGGCATTGCCGGCAATGACTTTGACCGGCCCATTTCCCTGCTGACCATGATCCTGACCGGCCTCGCCGGGGTGGCTGCTGCGGGCCTGAACCCTGTTATCGCAACGGCTTACGTGGACTACCTGGATTTTTCGGAAGCACAGGCCGGATACGTCCTGGCGGCGGACATGTCAGGGTTCGCCATCGGCACCTTGCTGGTATCTGCGCGGGTCCATATATGGAATAGACGGATGGTTGCAATATGCGGTATCGCCATCCTGTTAATCGGCAACCTGGCATGTCTGGGACTCGGCGGGTTTGATTCCATGCTCATTGCCCGTTTTATAATCGGTACTGGAGCGGGGAGTGCAGCCGGCGTAATGGCTGCCAGTATTGCCGCATCCGGCAGTCCGGATCGGTTTTTCGGTTTTTATACGGTCGTGACGCTCAGTATATTCGCCCTGCTGATGTCCCTCGCAACTGTCCTGTTGACTTCGTTCGGTATCAAGGGCCTGTTCTCATTGCTGGCCTGCATGACCCTGCCTGCGCTCTGCCTGGTCCGTAATTTTCCCGAATATGCCCCAGGGAGAAAAATCAACGTTGACGGCAAGTCATCATCATGGCGTGATCTGCCGTTGAAGATCGTGTTGATAGTCAGCATTGCGACCCTTGCCTATTATATTGGCACCGGAGGGGTATGGCCGTATATATCACAGGTTGGAAAAGCCCGGGGATTTGCCATACAGGACGTCGGTAACCTGCTTGCAGTTGCACAACTGTTCGGGGTTGCGGGGGCGCTGGTGCCGGTTTTCCTTGGCGCCCGCCTGGGCCGTATGGCGCCGATAACATTATCCCTGCTTGCTTCGGCAGGTTGTCTCCTGGCGCTGCTTTTCTTCGGCGACAAGCTGGTGTACGCGCTCGTCATCCAGTTTTACATGTTTTTCTGGCTGTTGTTTTTTCCGTATCTTATGGGTATTGTTTCCGAACTTGATCCGCTCGGCCGGTTGGCGGGAGTGAGTTACGCATTGCAGAGCATAGGTTTTGCCATAGGACCGGCGCTTGCCGCGCTGTTGATTACGGGCGGAGGTTACGCGGCCTTGTTTTACCTGGGTATTGGTTGTTACCTGGTGACGCTGCTGTTGTTGCTGTCTCTTGCCGGAAAACCAGGCGCCGATGCCGGATAAAACACATAAGACCGGGGCAATTCAGGATTTCACGATACGATGACAGGTGCATGAGATGACCACTGAAGCGATACTTGTAAAGAACGCGCATATATTTGACGGACATAACCCGCAGTTGTCGGATCGTTCCAACATCCTGCTGGCGGATGGCGAGATCAAGGAGATATCAACCAGTGGGCTCGGCAGCGGGAGCCACCACGTGGTCGATGCCGAAGGTCGTACCGTCATGCCGGGACTGATCGATAATCACATCCATGTAACCATTCCTACCCTGGATACAACCGCATTGACCAGGATGCCTGAGACGTACATTGCCCAGTATGCCAATGTATTCCTGAATGCGACTTTGCAACGTGGATTTACCACAATACGCGATATTGGTGGCGGCGACGTCGGCATCTCCCGCGCTATTGAGCACGGCCTGGTGCGCGCCCCGCGTTTTTATTACGCCGGGAAAATCATGTCGCAGACCGGTGGGCATGGCGATATGCGACCGGGCTGGGAAGTGGACCCCTCGGATCAACTTTGTACCTGTGGCAGCTATTCAACCAAATTGACCCGTATAGTCGATGACCCTTATGAGATGCGGCGCGCGGTGCGCGATGAGTTAAGAAAAGGATCTCATTGTATAAAGATAATGGGCTCAGGCGGTGTAGTCAGTCCCAATGATCCCCTGCACCACACACAATTTACCGAAGAGGAGATTCGCGCAGCGGTCGATGAGTGCGCCCGTCAGGAAACCTACGTGTCCGCGCATTGCCACCCGGCCGAAGCAGTCAGGCGTTGCGTGGAGTTCGGCGTGCGCTGTATCGAGCACGCCACCCTGATTGACAAGGAAACCGCGGACTACGTGGCCGGCCGGGACGCTTATGTTGTTCCCACTTTTGCGGTGCTGTACGCGCTGTACGAAGAAGGCGCCGAATATGATCTGCCGGCGGCCAGCCAGGAAAAAATCAAGATTGTTTACGCACAGGCCTTGGATGGCCTGGAAATCATGCGTGATGCCGGCGTCAAAATGGGTCTGGGCACGGACCTGCTGGGCGCGCAACATGTTCGCCAATGCACCGAATTTTCAATCAGAAAGCAGGTTTTCACACCGTTTGAAATACTGCATCAAGCCACCGCGGTTAATGCCGAGATTTTGATGGAACCGGACAGGCTTGGTTGTATCAGGGAAGGCGCGTTTGCCGACCTGCTGGTTGTGGACGGCAATCCCTTGGAAGACATCTCACTGCTGGAACGGGACGGAGCGGCGCTGCCGGTCATCATCCGCAAGGGAGAGATGGTCAAGTGCGAACTTGATGTATCGGAAGGCGCGGTGAGGGCGTTCAGTTGGCCGGCGGATTAACCAACAGTTCAAAAACTTCTTTTCTTATAATGACACGCAGGTAAAATTCCGATGAAAGGAAAGATTATTTTCCAGTCGCTTCTGTGGAAAAATCCCTATTAATATCTTCGTATCGATCCGTCCGGCTAAAACGCCAAAAATGTGAGAAAACTCACATACACACAGGAAATATCCAACTACACTGACCACAGAACATCAATACCGCCGTGGTCTGAAACAATGAGAGACAGGGATAGCCCCATTATCAATATGCTGACTTTGCGCAGGGATCTGTATTTCGTACTGAGTCTGCTGTTAGCGGACAAGAATGTGGCGGAAGTCCCTGACGTGGTTGTCTGGACAAAGACCTTCCATGAAGATGAGGTAAGGAGGTTAATGTTGTGGGTAGCAGCGGCGATGCGTGGTTTATTGGACTTGCTGGACAGGAAAAAAGATGACTTCAGTAACCGATATTGTGGGGAATACCGGACCGATCTGGAGAGCGACACAGAAACAGCGCTGACGTTCAGACAGGCTTGTAACTCCGTCATTCACGCAAAAGAGATATTGCCTTACAGGATTCCCCTGCCAGGGTCGGAAGGGACAATCAAGCAAATTTATTCAGATAGAATCACGATACGAAGCACCCATGGAAAAAAGAAAACCCACGCTGAACTTGATATAATCGAATTTGTGCAAGTAGCGGATACTTTGATGATCCTATTTGAGGAGGGCGACCGTGCCGACAGATAGAGATACCTACAGATACCATTTCAAACTAGGCAATAAAATTGTCTTTACCGGGATTACCAAGGATATCGATCGGCAGGAGATAGCTCATCAACGGGAACCCGGCTGGAAAAAGGGACATATAAAACAGGTGGGATGGCGCACCACCTACGATACGGCCCTGGAATGGAAACAGGAACAAGCGAAAATGGGTAAGCCAGTGGGTAAATCCCCGCGAGAGGAAACAATCTCAACCTGAACGAATTTGTCAAGCAGTCCGGTTATTTCCAAACGTCGCGGGCGACCCGCAACAGGTTTCCGCCCAATATCTTTGCGATATCCTCACTCTGGTAACCCAGGCCGAGCAGGGCGTCCACTATCTCCGGCGCCTGTTCGGGCTCCACGAATTTCACGCCTTCGGCGTAGCCTCCTTCCGGTGGAAACGTATCGGGGTTTTGCCTGAGGTATTCGTTCAGTTCTTCCATATCGAATACATAATCCAGGCCGATACCAACGTGGTCTATTCCCGCTTTTTCCGCCACGTAATCGATATGCCTGGCAATGGTTTCGGAGCTCGCATCGTTTTCACCCAGAAAGATGCCCACACCGTTGAGACATACTATCCCGCCCGTAGCGGCGCAGGCCCGGATAGCGTCGTCGGTAATATTACGTTTATGCTCCCATAGCCCAAGGGGGTTCGAGTGCGAGAAAATCACGGGCTTCGAAGAATATTCCATCACGTCCATGGTCGTCCGGTACCCGGTATGGCTGCAACAGGCCACCATGCCAACCCTGGCCATTTCATCAAGCACTTCACGGCCGAAAGCAGTAAGTCCCTTATCGTCATCCTGGCAACCACCGCCCAATGAATTATTCTGGTTGTACGCGATCAACATCCAGCGGGCGCCGAGGTCGTAATACATTTCCACCATGCTGAGTTGATCGGCCAGGACGCTGCCGCCTTCCAGGTCGAAGAATACCCCGAGTTTGCCTTCGGTGACGGCCCGTTCTATGTCACCGGTGGTTTCGATCAACATATAATCATCAGCATGTTGCCTGATCCAGCCCCGGAATGCAGCCATCACCAGCAGGGTATTCTCCCAGGGGACTGCATCGAAACCCACATTCAATGAGACGACGTTAAAACCGGAATCCCGGTAGCGCGCCAACTGCGGAAGGAATTCGGTATCGTTGCCGCGCAGCGGCATGCAACCATGGTTGTCCCATGCCAGGTTGCCGGCGAGAATGTGTTGTGCCTCGATGCTTGTGTTGTTTGCTTGCGCCATGATATTCGTACTCGATATGTCCGGTTATTATGATAGACTTTTCCTGATTGTTTCCTTTTGGTTGCTGATAGTATAAAACTCAGAAAAATAAATATCGACACAGGAATGACCCCGACAAATGCGAATTGCAGTTGATGTGGGTGGGACCTTTACCGATGTGGTCGTACTGGACGAGATATCCGGCGCCCTGCATTTCGACAAGGTGGAGACAATCCCCAGTGACCCATGTGCCGGCGTAATAAACGGCATCGAGAAGACCGGCTTTGATCTCTCCGGGGTGGATATTTTTGTGCATGGCACGACCCTGGGACTCAATGCATTACTGACCCGCAGCGGCGCCGAACTTGCCATCATCACGACAAAGGGATTCCGCGATGTTTATTTGCTGGGACGTACCGACCGGGAACCGCTGTACAACCTGAAATACCGAAAACCTGAGCCGCTGGTGCCGCGCTACCGTATCTTTGAAGTCACGGAACGAATGAATTACAAGGGGGAAGTGCTGGTCGAATTTGACCGGGAAGAAGCGGCTTCGCTGGGTGAAAAGTTGAAGCAACAGGGGGTTCGCTCCGTGGCGGTCTGCCTGTTGCATTCCTATATCAATCCCGCCCATGAACTGGCCCTGGCCGAAACGCTGGCCGATGCATACCCCGAACTTTCCATCACCTTGTCGCACCGGTTGACCCGGGAGTACCGTGAGTACGAACGTACCAGTACTGCAGTCATAGATGCCTACATTAAACCATTGACGCGGACGTACCTGGAAAAACTGGACAATGAACTCAACAGCCGGGAGTTTGATGGCTCGTTTCTGCTTACCCGGTCCGGCGGCGGAGCAATCACCGTTAACGCAGCCAAGGATGAGCCTGCCCACCTGATTTTGTCCGGTCCGGCAGGCGGTGTCATCGGGGCGACAGCATTCGGCGCGTTGATCAACGAACCGAACCTCGTCACCATCGACATGGGCGGCACCAGCCTCGATGCCTCGCTGATTGTTGCAGGCGAACCCAGGGTGGAAACACAGCAACGTTTTGAGGGCTTGCCGATTGCAATCCCCACACTGGACATACATACCATCGGCGCGGGTGGTGGCAGCATAGCCTGGGTTGATGATGGCGGGCACCTGCAGGTGGGTCCGCAAAGCGCGGGAGCCGTGCCGGGTCCAGCCTGTTACGCAAAAGGAGGAAAGGATGCGACATTTACCGATGCCGCGCTGGTGATGGGTTACCTGGACCCTGAAAATTTTCTCGGAGGTGAGGTCGCGTTGAACAGGGAACTCGCACACCAGGCTGTATCGGAGACAGCCGGCGCGGTGCAGCTTTCCGTGGAAGAAACTGCGGCGGGGATAATGCGCATCAGCGAAGCCAAGATCGCCGGCGCCGTCAGGGTTATTTCAATCGAACAGGGACATCATCCAAAAGATTTTGCCCTGCTTGCTTTTGGCGGCGGCGGTGCGTTTGTTGCAACCAGCGTCGCTCGTGAACTGGGCATTCCCAGGGTGGTAATTCCGCCTGCGCCCGCGACGTTCTCGGCGCTGGGCATGATGATGGTGGATGTTATCCATGACCTGTCCCAGACCTGTGTCATGGATCTGGAACAATTCGAGGTGGAGGCAATCAATGCCATTTTCACCGAGTTAGGCAGAAGAGGGCATGCGGCCCTGGAAAAAGATCAGGTTGACCCGGCGCACAGACGCCTCATTCCCATGGCCGAGTTGCGCTACCAGGGACAGGAACACACGGTTAACCTGGTACTTCCCACAACGGCCCTCGGGCCGGGAGATCAGGAAAAGATTGAATCATTATTCAATGCCGCACATGAACAACAGTACGGTCACGCCATGCAGGACCCTATCCAGATTGTGACTTTGCGCTTGCGCGCAGTGGGACTGCTGGGACGTCCGGACCTGCCGAACCTGGATGCGGATACGGCGACTCCGGCAAGCAATGGCAGCAGACAAATATACCGTTCCGGGACCGGCGGCAGGGAACCTTATTTCATATATGACAGGGACGTTCTCAGGGCAGGCATGCAAATCCGGGGACCCGCTATCATAGAAGAACCGACTTCAACGACCGTAATACACAGGAATGACAACCTGGTCACAGGCCGTTATGGTGAACTCCTGGTCAGTATCAGTTAGACTATGGCAAACAGCTTCACGAAAGAAGAACGGGATCAAAGAGATGGCTGATGTCGACTCTATTACGGTAGAGGTTATACATAATTACTTGTTATCGGCAGCGCGGGAGATGAACCGGAATCTCATGCGTACCGCCTACAGCACCCTGATTTACGAAGTTCATGATTTCGGCCTCGGTCTTTATGACAGGGAGTGCCGACTGCTGGCAGAGGCGCCGGGGCTGGCCGTGTTTACCCGCAGCAATGATTACGGGCTGAATAAAATGGTCGAATTTCTCGGCTATGACAATATTCATCCCGGTGACGTGATCCTGCTCAATTATCCTTACTGGAGTTCAACCCACACCCTGGACGTCATGGCGGCATCGCCCATCTTTTACAAGGATGATCTGGTGGGATTCACTGCCGTGAAAGAGCACTGGCTGGACCTGGGGCAAAAGGACCCCGGTTATTGCCTGGACACCATTGATCTTGCCCAGGAAGGACTGGTTTTCCCCTGTTCCAAGATTTATTCGAAAGGGGTATTGAATAAGGAACTGGAACAATTGATTCGATTTAACAGTCGTATGCCGGACCGGGTCATCGGCGATATGAATGCACAGATTTCCGCGTGCCGGACCGGAGAGCGGCGCGTACAGGAACTGGTGGAAAAGTTTGGCGTTGAGATCTATGCGGAAGCAGTGAAAAAGATGCTGGACCATGGCGAGCGTCTGGCGCGCAAGAGACTGGCGGAGTTGCCGGACGGCACCTGGACCGCGGAGGATTATGTGGATGATGACGGGGTAGTGCGGGACCGCAAGATGCGCCTGCAGGCCACGGTAACCATTGCCGGTGATGAAATGACCATAGACTGGACCGGGTCGGATGATAAATGTAAAGGTCCCATGAACGTGCCGATAGGCACCACCGAGGGAGTATGCGCCCTGGTCTTCAAGTCGATTACCACCCCGGACACCCCTGCGAATGAAGGCAACTTTCGTCCGTTGAAGGTGATCGCCCCGGAAGGCTGCATCATGAACGCACAACCGCCGTCACCAACCTTTACCCTGTGGACGGCCCTGATTGCGCCCGAGGTGGTGACCAAGGCCCTGGCCAAGGGTATGCCCGACAGCATTCCGGCGTGCAGCGGCGGAGACATCTTTTCCCTGATGGGGGTCGGCACCCATCCCGATACCGGCAAGCTCTGGATTGAAAGCACCAATGAAGGCATAGGGTTTGGCGGGCATTCCGCCGATGACGGTGAGAGCGGCATCATGCACATGACCGAACCCGGTTGCCGTAATAACCCGGTTGAGGTACTGGAAACCAAGGCGCCCTGGCTCATAGAAAACTACGGCTTGCGGGCAGATTCGGGGGGAGCCGGAAAACATCGCGGGGGGCTGGGAATTACCCGCACCTATCGTTTTCTCTCGGATGCTTCCGCATTGACCCTTGTCAAAAAAACCAAGACCTCGCCATGGGGTATGGCTGACGGGGAAGACGGGCAGGCAGGGGCGGTCATTGTACGGCCCGGCACTGAACGGGAACAGGTAACCGGCGCCATATACGAGGAGGTGTCGGCGGGTGACGTGATCATCAACCGGTCCGGCGGCGGTGGTGGTTGGGGTAATCCCCTGGAGCGTGACCCTGCGCTGGTGCTTGATGATGTCAGGAACGAATTTGTGTCGGTTGCCGCCGCCCGGGAGAAATATGGTGTAATCATCGATCCTGAAACCATGGCGATTGACAACATGGCGACTGATGAGTTGCGTACCTCCATGTCGTCAGCGCCGAATTAGCGTATAAGAGATAAGGGGAGAAGTGTATTGAGCAGCCGTATCGGCGTTGATATAGGTGGCACGTTTACCGACCTCATTTTTTTTAATGAGGATGACGGTTCGGTACTGGTAGATAAGGTGCCTACCACCCCGGCGGCGCCTGAAATCGGTTGTGTCGATGCGATAAATTCGGCTGTTGCTCCCGATTTGCTCCGGTCATCCTCCTACTTTCTCCATGGCACGACAGTGGGGCTGAATGCTTTGCTCGAACGCAAGGGTTCCGTCGTGGGATTTTTGACCACCAGCGGTTTTCGCGATGTTCTGGAGATCCGCAAAGGCTCAAGGGAAGAGTGGTATAACGTGTTCTGGGTCCCCGATGCGCCGCTTGTGCCGCGCAGACGCCGGATTGAAGTCCGGGAACGGATGCTGTCCAGTGGCGAGGCGCTGGAACCGTTGATTGCGGAGGATGTCATTGATGCCGTGAAGGCGCTCCGGGAACAGGGGGTTACCGCCATAGCAGTATCCTTCCTGAACGCTTACATGAATCCGGCCCATGAAATCGAAGCCGAAAAGCTCATCCGAGAGGCCGGGTTCGATGGCGCCGTTTCCCTCTCACACCGCGTCTCCGGTGAATACCGCGACTATGAACGCTCTTCCACTACCGTGATAGATGCTTACGTGCGCGGGCGATTGTCAAATTACATGGGGCATATCGAATCCCGCTTGCGGGCGGGCGGGTTTGACGGCACCTGCCTGATTACCCGTTCCGGCAGCGGCTCCATGACGTTCACCGAGGCCGCGGAGCGCCCCTTTGAGACCATAATGTCAGGCCCCGTTGCCGGGGTTGAAGGCGCGGCGGAACTGGCGCGCACCCTTGGACTGGGCGACATCATCTCTGCCGACGTGGGCGGCACCAGTTTTGACACGGCATTGATCCGGGATGGACGTCCGCAGTTGCTTTACGAAGGTTCCGTGCTGGGTATGCCGTTGCAGACACCATGGGTGGACGTGCGTTCCATCGGCGCCGGCGGTGGTTCCATCGCTTATGTTGACGTGGGAGGCCTGTTGCAGGTCGGTCCGCAAAGCGCGGGAGCGGAACCCGGCCCCGCGTGTTACGGGCGCGGCGGTGCACATGCCACGGTGACGGATGCCGCGTTTTACCTGGGTATGCTGGCGTCAGGAAACCTTGCTTCCGGCATCAGGCTGGATCGCGGCAAGTCGGAAGCGGCCCTGAAACCCCTGGCCGACAGGCTGGGCTATGACCTGACACAGACGGCGGAAGGAATTATAACCATCGCAGTGGCCGCCATGGCCAATGCAATCCGCGAGATTACCGTGGAGCAGGGTTTCGACCCCAGGGAGATGAAGTTACTGCCGTTTGGCGGCGCGGGCCCGATGCTTGCAACCGAGTTGGCGCGGGAACTGGATATGCGCGAGATCATCATTCCGCCCTGCGCCGGGAACTTTTCCGCACTGGGACTGCTGACGTCCGACCTGTTGCAAAGCGCCGCGCTGACACGTCCCATGCCGCTCAATGATGAGTCGTTAAGCCAGGCAAACGACATACTCGAAGGCCTGTTCAAGGATTTGAAGTCCAGGGGTTCGGCCGGGGTAAACGGAGCGGATACACAACTGGAAGTTGCCCTGGACCTGCGTTATACCGGGCAGGAACATACCATCAATGTTCAGCCTGACGCCGATGACGGCATGATTACGGCTGCGGCGGATGACGTGCAGAACCGGTTTGAAGCCGCATACCACGAAGCCTATGGCGGCATACTCGATACGCTTATTGAAATTGTCTCCATCCGGGCCTCGGTGCGCCGGCCTTTATCCGGCTCGATGGATTTCACCGGGACCGAAAATATTGCAACCAGCGGTTCTGCCGATTCTGTTCGCGCCTATAGTTTCATCCACCGGGAATATTCGGAGTTTCCCGTCATGGAGCGGAGTCAACTGTCTGCTGATAAACAGCACAAGGGTCCGGCGATCATCATCGAGCCCACCACTACCACCTATGTTGATGCAGATTGCCGGTATACCGTTGATGCCAGCGGTTGTTTACGAATTAATTTGGAGGAAACCTGATTATGGATATGGAAACCAAAACCTATACCTATGTCGCAGGCAAGAATCTCGACGTGGACGGTTCCGCCGCAGACCCGGTAACCACGCAACTGGTGCGCAATTCACTCAACTCCATTGCCAACCAGATGCGCAACACCCTGACGCGGGCCTCGTTTTCACCAATCGTCTATGAGGCAAACGACTTTTGCGTGGCGTTGTATGATCACAATATCTGCCTGTTGTCCCAGGCGCCGACATTGCCGGTATTCCTGGGCACCATGAATTTCTGTATCGAAGCCGCCGTAGAAGGGGTGGGCGGCGTCGAAGCGCTGGAACCGGGTGATATCCTGCTTTACAACATGCCTTATGGTACCGGTTCCCATGCCCAGGATGCCGCGGTGGTGATGCCGGTGTTCATGGAGGACGGGGAGCTGGCGGGTTACGCCTGTAACAAGGCGCACTGGTATGACATTGGCGCAAAGAACCCGTATTGCACCGATACCGAAGACCTGTTCCAGGAAGGCGTGATCTTCCCCGGCGTGAAAATATACAAACGGGGCGAGAAAAATGACGACATTTTCCGCATGGTGGAGGCCAATACGCGCACCCCGGATTATGTGCTGGGCGACCTCCATGCCCAGAGCGCTTCTGCGCGGGCCGGGGCTGATGCGCTGGTCAAGCTGATACACCGCTTCGGGCGGGATACGTTCCGCATGTGCGTACAGCGCATGTTCGATCATGGTGAAGCTATGGTGCGGGATTTTTTCGCCAAGTTACCCGACGGCATCTATACCGCCACCAGCACCATGGATAACGACGGTCTCACCGATGAGACCATCGACTTTGAAATCACGGTGGAAATCGAGGGCAGCACGATCCGGATCGATTATTCCAAAGTACCTGACGCGGTTGCCGGACCCATGAACTGCCCGTTCCCGTCAACGGTCTCCGGAAGCCGCGTGGCCATCGGCATGATGCTGGGCGAGGGAGGGTCGCCCGCGGAGGGGCACTTTCGCCCGCTGGAGGTGGTTACCCGGACCGGCTCCATGTTCCACCCGGTCGCACCGCAGCCCTGTTACCTGTACGGCTGGCCGCTGATGCATGCCATGGAAGCGATTTACGAAGCCTTTTCAAAGGCTGCCGCGGACCTGGTGCCTTCCGGCAGCGCTGGCGACATCTGTGCCGTGCAGGCCTACGGCTACCATTCCGAGACCGGCGAGTTTTTCTTTAACGGTTACGCCCTGCCCGTAGGGCACGGCGCTTCCGCCGACGCGGACGGCGCGACCCTGTACGTTCCCGCCCTGGCGAAATCCACCCTGCCGTCGGCGGAAATCCAGGAAGCCAAGTTTCCGTTCGTGTTCAGGAAATGGAACCTGGCGCCTGATTCATGCGGCCCCGGCAAATACCGGGGCGGCCTGGGTGTTGATTACGAGTGGCAGGTCATGCACGATGCGCGCCTGATTTCCACGGTTGAAAACACCAAGACGCCCGCCTGGGCACAACAGGGCGGACTGTCCGGGACCTGTAACGGTTTCACCATCGAATATCCTGACGGGCGCATCGAAAAACGCAACAAGGTTACGGGGTTGCCGGTGCCTGATGGGACGATCATAAAAATCCATTGCGGCGGGGGCGGCGGCTATGGCCTACCGTCAGAGCGGGACCCGGAGGCGGTGCGGCGCGACCTGGAGGAAGGCTATATCAGTGAACAGCATGCCAGACAGTATTATCCTCACGTGTTTGCCTGATAATCTGAAAACAGTTAAAGTTATCCTGTCCTTATACAAAATCATGCATAAAAGGGGGAGAGTATGAAATTCCAGAATACCTGCCTGACGGCCCTGGTAATCGGTTCCATTTTAAACCTGCCGGTGTTTGCACAGGGCACCGGATTACTGGAGGAAATCGTGGTCACGGCCACCAAACGGGAAACCAACCTGCAGGATACCGCCATGTCCGTTTCCGCGTTCACCGGGGAACAACTGGAGCAGGCCGGCGCAACGGACCTCAGGGAAATGCAGTTGTTCACGCCCGGACTCTGGGTAGGCGGCAATGCCGGTTTCGGCACCAATCCCATCGTTATTCGCGGGATAGGTTCGTTGATTACCGGTATCGGCGCAGATGAGGCAGTAGGTGTTTACATCGACGGGATATACCAGGGACGCACTGCCGGCAACATTTTCGAGTTTGTCGATATAGACCGGGTCGAGGTTCTGCGCGGTCCCCAGGGGACATTGTACGGCCGGAACGCCACCGGGGGCGCCATCAATGTCATCACCAAGACGCCGGGAGATGAGTTTGAAGGCCGCGTGGAAGGGGAGGTCATGTCTTTCGATGGCTGGGGCGCGCGCGGTTATTTCCTGGTTCCTGTCTCCGACAACCTCGGGGTTAAACTCTCCGGCGGCAAGCATGACCGTGACGGCTGGATACATAATCCGACAACCGGCGTTGCCGGCAGTGCCGTGGACAAGGAATATTTTTCACTAGGCTTGCGCTGGACACCATCAGACAGAACTACCGTGGACATTCGCGGCTATACGGGCACGTCAAAACTTCCTACTGCTTATAAAGACCTGAACGACGGCATAGATACCTTGAGTGTTTATACGGCAGATCATCCCAATACTTCCAGGCGCGAGTTTACTTCCGTCAGCGGCACTATCACCCATGATTTCGACTGGTTTACGGCAAAGGCGATTGTCGGTTATCTCGAAACCGAAGTGGCAGACTTCGCCGATTCCGATGGTCAGGCGATCAACAACGTGCAATACCGCGGGTTTAATGAATCCGACCAATACAGCATGGAATTACAATTCGCTTCAACGGGGTCCGGTCCGTTTACCTGGCTGATCGGCGCGTTTTATTTCGACGAATCAGCAGAGGATGACACGCCGTTTAATTTCTTCCGCGACCCCATGGCCATATTCGGCGTGCCGCCGGGTATAGGACTGGGACCGCTCGGTTTGCTGTTTGCGGCTGAGGTCGATACTGAGGCCTGGGCCGGATTCGGTGAATTGACATTCCAGCCGGTTGACAGGATTACGCTCACCGCCGGCGTGCGTTACAGTACCGAGTCCAAGGACTGGCTGGGTTGCATCGGGGGGTTTGCCGTATACGAGGTTGACTACAGGCCCGATCTGTGCGACGCCAGCTTCGTGCCGGATGACGATTCCTGGGATGCCTGGACGCCGCACTTCGTCATCGATTTTCAGTTGACCGACGATATGCTGTTCTACGCAAGCGCTACACGAGGATTCCGTAGCGGTGGCTGGAACTGGACCGCTCCCACTTTTCCCGACACGGATAACGGCTTTAACCCGGAATTCGTCTGGACTTACGAGGGCGGTATGAAGACGGACTTGCTGGACCGGCGGGCGCGCTTCAACGTCTCGGGTTTTTATTCCGATTTCACCAATGTACAGGTTCGCACTACGGATCCCAACGGCCTCATCACCATCGTGAATGCTGCTACCGCGGATATCTACGGCGTAGAAATGGAGTTGAGCGCGACACCTGTGGACAATTTCAATATTGCGGGTACTGCGGCCTGGCTGGATGCAACATATGCTGAGTTCATCGGCGCGGGAGGCAACGACCTGTCGGGCAACAGGTTGAACCGCTCGCCGGAGTGGCAACTCTCATTGATGGCGCAATATACGTTTCCCATCGGCGATATCGGTACGCTGACTCCCCGTGTCGAATGGCAATATGTCGATGAAATGTTCCATGACGAGAACAACACCCAGCCGCAGGGGTCGGAGAGTTTCGACATCGTCAACGTAAAACTGCGCTTTGAATCCAATGACTCGCGCTGGGGCGCGGAACTGTACGCCAGGAATGCGGACAACACCCAGTACCGGGCGCACTCGTTCCAGGGAATACTGCCCAACATTCTGCCAAGCCAGTACAGCGATCCGCGCATATTCGGCGGCAAGGTGTTTTTCAATTTTTAGTTGGTACTGCCGACCAATGAATTACCTGGAAATCCAGGGGATGGAATTAATTCCGTCCCCAGCGGTTCCTGATACCGACTGATGGCTACCAGAATCGGCGTTGACATCGGCGGTACGTTTACCGATCTGTTGTTCTATGACGATCAGACTTCGGATATGCTGGTGGCCAAGGTGCCGACCACTCCCGCATCTCCTGAGCAGGGTTGTGTCCAGGCAGTAACTGACTCTGTTGATGGGGATCAGTTGCGGCAGACGCAGTACTTTCTGCACGGGACCACTGTCGGGCTCAACTCTTTACTGGAACGCAAGGGCGCCAGGGTAGGTCTGCTGGCGACCCGGGGGTTTCGCGATATCCTGGAGATCCGCCGCGGCGACCGCGATGAGATGTATAACCTGTTCTGGCAGTTGCCGGAGCCCCTGGTCCCGAGGCGCTTGCGCCTGCCTGTGACCGGTCGGGTCCGGTCAGACGGTACGGTTCACATACCTTTTGAAAAGCAGGACGTTCTGGATGCGCTCGAGATATTCGCCCTTGAGGGGGTGAACAGTATCGCGGTGGCGTTCATGAATGCATACGCCAATCCGGCCCATGAACTGGCCGCGGAATCCGCACTCAGGGAGGCGGGTTTTTCAGGTGAAATCTCCCTGTCTCATCATATATCCCGCGAGTATCGGGAGTATGAACGCACTTCCACCACCGTGATTGATGCCTTCGTGCGCGGGCGCATGTCAAATTATCTCAGGAGACTGGAGGCCGACCTGCGTGGCGCCGGGTTTAAAGGGGATTGTCTAATCACCCGCTCCGGCAGCGGTTCCATGACGTTCTCCGAAGCCGAAGACCGGCCGTTTGAGACGATCATGTCCGGTCCGGTGGCAGGTGCTGAGGGGGGCGGCGAACTGTCGAGGCAGTTGGGGCTGGGAGATCTGATAACGGCAGACGTAGGCGGCACCAGTTTTGACACCTGCGTGATCACCCGGGGCCGGCCTACCTTGTTGTTCGAGGGAAAGATAGTCGGTATGCCGTTGCAGACACCCTGGGTTGACGTGCGTTCTATTGGCGCCGGTGGAGGTTCCATCGCCCAGGTAGACGTTGGTGGTCTGCTCCGGGTAGGTCCCGAAAGTGGGGGTGCCGACCCGGGTCCCGCCTGCTATGGCAAAGGTGGTGAAAATGCCTGCATGACCGATGCGGCTTTTTATCTTGGGATGCTGGGGGAAGGGAGCCTGGCATCCGGTCTGCAACTTGACCTTGCGCTTGCGGAGAAGGCCTTGCAACCCCTGGCGGGCAAGCTGGGTTATGGCATGGATGAAACCGCTATCGGCATCATGGATATAGCCTCCGCATCCATGGCCGATGCGATCCGGGAAATCACCGTGGAGCAGGGCATAGACCCGAGAAAACTGAAGCTGCTGGCTTTTGGCGGCGCCGGTCCCCTGATGAGCACCCTCCTGGCCCGTGACCTGGATATTACCGGGATTGTCATTCCTCCCCACGCCGGCAATTTCTCGGCCTGGGGTCTGTTGGGGGCCGACCTGACGCGGGCCACGGCGCGTACACGCATCATGCACCTGGATGATGACGGCCTGGCAAATGTTAATGACATCCTGGCAGAGATGTATTCGGACCTGGCTGCCCGTGCGGGCAGCTCCGGGGATGGATCTGAGTGGGCGCGGGAGGCAGGCCTTGACATGCGCTATAAAGGACAGGAGCATACACTGAGTATCAATGTGCCCGGCGATAACGGCCGGGTGACGATCTCAACCGAGCAGGTACGCGAAATCTTTACCCGCGATTACGATCGAACCTTCGGCAATACCATGGATGAACCGGTGGAGATCGTATCGATCCGCGCCACGGTGAGACATGCCCTGCCAAGAAGGTCGGAAGGCCTGTCTGCGCTGAACGGCTCGGACGGAACGCACACAATCCGGGAAGCATACTCTTTTACCGAGAAGAAACGAATGGACTTCCGCATCCTTGACCGCTCATCCATGCAGGCAGGCGATACCCTGGCGGGACCTGCTATTATTAATGAACCGACTGCGACCACTTACCTCGATGCGAACTGGGGCTGCGAGGTCCATGGTTCGGGGTGCCTGTTCATCTCGCGTCATTAGTTCGCACAACGAGAGATAGTTATGGATACACTTGCTGACAGCGAAATCAGGATTTATCGGGCCTTACCCGGTACGGATACCGGCACTGATGCCGACCCGGTGCAGACTGAAATCGTGCGCCATTCACTCAATTCAGCCGCCAACCAGATGAAACGGACCCTGATCCGCACTTCATTCTCACCGGTGATCTATGAGGTACTGGACTTTGCCGCCGCCTTGTATGATACGAAGGTGCGGTTGCTTGCCCAGGCGCCCTCCATCCCGCTGTTCATGGGCACCCTGAATTTCTGTGTCGAAGCAGCGGTTGAAGGCTCGGGCGGCGTGGACAATCTCGAACCCGGCGATGTCATCCTCTACAACTGGCCGTTCGGCACCGGGTCCCATGCACAGGATACGGCCATGATCCAGCCGGTGTTTACCGATGACGGCACGCTGGTCGGATATTCGGCTATCAAGGCCCACTGGCTGGATATAGGCGCTATTGCGCCTTATTGCACCGACACCAAGGATGTTTTCCAGGAAGGAACGTTTTTCCCGGGCGTGAAACTCTACAAGGGCGGGAAACTCGTTGATGATATTCACCGCTTTGTGCTTGCCAATTCACGTATGCCTGCTTTCGTTGCGGGAGATATTCTTGCCCAGGCAACCGCCGTAGGCATCGGGGCGCGCAACCTGGTACGCATTGTCGACCGTTACGGACTGGAGGTATTTCGCAACACGGTCGAACGTATATTCGACCACGGCGAGGCGACGGTACGCAGTTATTTCGAAAAGATTCCCGACGGGCGCTACGTGGGACACGGCATGATGGATAACAACGGCGTCGATAATAAACCGATACCCTTTAATGTCATTGTCGAGGTAAGGGGGTCGTCGGTACGCGTGGATTTTACCAATTCACCCGAGGTGCAACCCGGACCGGTAAACTGTCCCGTTGCCTCTACCGTCTCGGCCAGCCGCGTTGCCATTACCATGCTGGCGGGAGGCAACCAGGCGCCCTGCGACGGCCATTTCCGGCCTGTGGAAATCGTCACGCGGCGCAATTCCATGTTTGATCCCAACCCGCCTGCGCCCTGTTTCCTGTATGGATGGCCCGCCATGCAGTCCATGGAGGTCATCTACCATGCCATGTCCAAGGTCAACCCGGAAACCGTGCCTGCCTGCTCGGGTGGCGACCTGTGCGCCCTGGTATGGTGGGGCACCAGGCAGGATACCGGCGAGATGTGGGGCGACGGTTCGCCGTTTCCCGTCGGCCACGGCGGCAGCATCAGTGGAGACGGCAGTACCATGATGCACGCAGCCGAGGCGGCTACCCGGTTCGCTTCAATGGAGGTGATGGAGTCCAAGTTCCCGTGGGTGGTTGAACAGTGCCAGTTTGTCCCGGACAGTTGCGGCGCCGGCAAGTATCGCGGAGGTATGGGTTATGACCTTGGCTTTGAACTGCTGGAAGATGCTTATTGCACGCCGACCCTGGAACGGACCCGCACCAGACCCTGGGGCCTTGCCGGCGGTGGTGAAGCACGCGCCAACAGCGGTACTTTGCGTTATCCTGACGGCCGGGTGGAAGCGTTTACGAAAGCGACGGGTCTGCCGGTGCCGAAAGGGGCCGTGTTGACGATCCATGCAGGCGGCGGAGGTGGTTACGGGCCGCCGGAGCAGCGCGCATTGGAAGAAGTTGAAGCGGATCTGAAGGAGGGTTATATCACGGAGGCCTTTGCACGGGAGCACCATGCTGATGTTATGACGAAGCAGGCGATATGAGAGATAAAACATGGATATGAACACAGTAGAAACGGTAGTGCATAAAGCGGGCTTCGGCCGTTCCGAGGGCGTGCACGACGCCGACCCGGTAACGACCGAGATATTACGCAACTCGCTCTGTTCTGCCGCCAATCAAATGAAGAGCACCTTGTGTCGCATCGCATTCTCGCCGTTGATATACGAAACCCTGGACTTTGCCGCGGCGATATACGATGAAGACTTCTGCATGCTGGCCCAGGCGCCTTCGCTGCCGCTGTTCATGGGGTCGCTCACCTATTGTGTAAAAGAGGCCTCTGATGCGGTAGGCGGCCCGGAAAACATGCGTGAAGGGGACGTGATCATATACAACTGGCCCTTTGGTACGGGATCCCATGCCCAGGACGTTGTGCTGGTGGCGCCGGCGTTCCTTGAGGAAAAACTGATCGGTTATACCGCGGTCAAGGCCCATTGGCTGGATATCGCGGCTAAAGAACCCTATTGCACCGATACGACCGACGTTTACCAGGAGGGCGTTATCTTCCCCGGTATCAAGTTGTACGACGGCGGCGAAGTGGTACAGGATGTATACAACCTGGTAATGGCCAATACGCGTATGCCCAACATTATTTTTGGCGATATGCGGGCACAGGCGACGGCAGTAAACATCGGCGCCCGTGAACTGCAACGCGTGGTGAAACGCTTCGGCTATGAGACGTTCAGAACTTCAACACAGCGAATTTACGACCACGGGGAAGCGCTCGTCCGGCGTTATTTTGCCGACCTGCCGGACGGCCGTTACGTGGGGGAAGGCTGTGTGGATGATGACGGCCTCAGCGATGACAAGATACCGTACCAGGTTATTGTCGAAATAGACGGCGATACGGTCCGGGTGGATTATTCCCACGCGCCGCCGGCTACCCGCGGTCCCATTAATTGCCCGGTCCCTTCCACCATCTCGGTGGCCCGGGTTGCCATCTCCATGCTGGCCGGCAGCGGTTATGCGCCTAATGAAGGACATTTTCGCCCCCTGGAAGTCATTACCAGGCCGGGCACGCTGTTTCATCCGCTACCACCGTCGCCATCATTTCTCTACGGCTGGCCCGCGCTGCAGTCCATCGATGCGATCTACAACGCCATCGGCAAGGCGAAACCGGAGGCCGTACCCGCCTGTTCGGGGTGTGACATCCCGAATGTTTACTGGTGGGGCTACCGGGAAAAAACCGGCGAACCCTGGGCCCACGGCGGCGGCATGCCTTGTGGTGGCGGCGCGCACGTGCGCGGTGACGGGACAACTATGTACCATGTATCCCTGGCGCAGTCACGTATCTCTCCCCTGGAATTGGCCGAAACCAAGTTTCCCTTGATCTATAACAGGTTTGAACTGGCCCAGGACAGTTGCGGCGCAGGAAAAAACCGCGGTGCCTGCGGTATAGACATCAGTTACCACGTGACAGAGGAATGTTTCGGTACTGCCCCAATTGAAAGACAGAAGACTCCGCCCTGGGGTCTGCAGGGTGGCGCTGAAGCGAGACCGAACAGTATGACTGTATACCGGCCCGGTGAGGCGCCGGAAAAAATCGGCAAGGCAACCGGTTTGAAGTTCCCCAAAGGGACCGTTGTCGACTTGTCTATTGCCGGTGGGGGAGGTTACGGTCCGCCTTCGGAGCGGACTATCGAGCGCGTGTATGGAGATATTGCCGATGGTTATATATCTGAGACATATGCGCGGCAACACTATCCCCAGTCAATCAGCGACGAACAGGCTGCATAGCGTACTGTTTCAGGTCCTCACCCAATTTCTGTCAAGTCGGGCTTACTGCCGGTTGACCCTGGGGTAATCCGGAAACCTGGATATGAAGCGGGTAGCCACTGACGTCGGCGGAACGTTTACCGACCTGGTTCACTTTGACCCCGAGGCGGCTCCCGGGTCGTCAATAGTTTGCGCAAAAGTGGATTCGACTCCGCCCGGCTTTGAGCACGGTGTCATGAACGCACTGGCGAAGACGCAAATCCGGGGTGAAGACATGGATTTTTTTGTCCACGGATCGACCATCATCATCAACACCCTGACGGAGCGCAAGGGAGTAAAGACGGCTCTCATTACGACACGCGGTTTTCGCGACGTGCTGGAGATAGCCCGGGGCAACAGGCCGGACCTGTTTAATTTCCGCTATCGTAAACCTGAACCACTGGTCCCCCGTTACCTGCGCAGGGAAGTCACCGAACGAATCGATTACAAGGGAAATATCCTGACCCCGCTCAAGACCGGGGAACTGCGTCCCCTGGTCGATGAGTTAAGAGAAGAAGGCGTGGACGCCATCGCGGTCTGTTTTCTTCATGCTTACCGCAACCCGGACCACGAATTGGCCGCCGTAAGGGAAATTCAAAGGCTCTGGCCTGAAGTGGCGGTCATTGCCTCGCATGTTCTCTCGCGTGAATGGCGCGAATACGAACGCACAAATACCACGGCGGCAGCGGCCTCGGTACAGCCTGTGGCCTACGGTTACCTGAGCGGTCTGGAAGCCAGTCTTGCGGACCGGGGCTTCAGCAAATCTGCCTACGTCATGCTTTCCAACGGCGGCATCGATACTTTTGCGGCCGTCAGGAACAAGGGCATTACCATGGTGGAATCCGGGCCTGCGGCAGGGGTGTTCGGCGCTGCGACGCTGGGCCGGTTAACGGGAACCCAAAATCTTATTACCCTGGATATCGGCGGCACCACTGCCAAGTGTTCCCTGATAGAAAATGGCCGGGTCCGGTTGACGAACAAGTACGTATTGGAGCGTACACCGCGCTATGCCGGTTATCCGCTGCTGGTTCCGGTCGTGGACATAGTTGAAATCGGTAATGGCGGCGGCAGTATTGCCTGGCTGGATGATGCCGGAAAACTCCGCGTCGGCCCGCGCAGTGCAGGCGCGGACCCCGGCCCGGCAGCGTATGGACGGGGAGGGAAAGACTTTACTACGACAGACGCACATTTGCTGACGGGACGCATCGACCCCGGGCACTTTCTCGGTGGTGAGATTAAGGTAGATCTCGATGCAATGAACGAGGCGGCTGGGCGCCTGTGCAAGGTCATGAACGTAAGCCGGGAAGAACTTGCCAGAGGTGTTATACGAATCGCAAACAACAACATGGTCAATGCGCTTAAACTGGTCTCCCTGAACCGCGGTTATGACCCACGTGATTTTTCGCTGGTGGTATTTGGCGGCGGAGGCGGCCTGCACGGCACTGACCTTGCCCGGACTCTGCAAATCCCCGAGGTCATCGTGCCTGTGAACGCGTCGGTTTTTTCCTGCTGGGGCATGATGCAGACCGATCTGCGCCGCGACCGTATTGTCAGTGTTCCGCTCGTCCTGGCCGTAACAAACGCCAATGAAGTCGATACGACTTTCCGGAAACTGGAAATACAATTAAGGACAGAACTGGAAAGCGATCGCGTCGACACGGCAGGACTGGGTTTTCAACGGATGCTGGACATGCGCTATGAAGGCCAGGAACACACGGTAAAGGTGGACGTCCCTGACAGGCTGATCAACGCCGAAGTGGTTGAACAAATCCAGGAGAAATTCAGGGACGATTATGAACGTGAATATTCATACCGGCTTTCAAGCCAGATTGAGGTCGTGAATTTCCATGTAGCCGCCGTTGTTCCCGTTGAGCAGGTCATGCCGGCCAAACCGGGTAAAACCGGCCGCGGTGTCAAGGACTGTATCAGGTCGGAACGCCAGGTGGATTTCGGCCCCCTTGACGTCCACAGGTGCGCAATTTATGAACGGGCACTCCTTGAACCCGGTATGCTTATCGAAGCGCCGGCCATAATTGATGAACCGGATACAACCATCGTAGTGGATAGTGGTCGAGCCCGGGTTGATGATTTTGGCAATATCCGTATTGAGGTCTGATTATGAGTAATGACTTTGATCCCTTTTCTCTGGAGATAATCCAGAATTCCATAGATGCCGCCTGTGAAGAGATGTTTACGGGCATGCGTCAGACTGCAATGAGCACCATAATTTATGAAGTGCTCGATTTCGGAGTCGGGATCACGGACCCGGAGGGCAGCCTGGTCAGTCAAGGTGCTGGAATTCCTATATTTATCGGTATGTTGGAGCCAGGTGTTAAAGCAATATATAAAAAATTTAAGGCGGCAGGCAGGATTTTGCCGGGCGATATTTTCATTACCAATGATCCATGGCATGGCGGCGCCAGCCACCTGAATGATGTATCGTTGCTTATGCCCGTATTTTCCGGAGATACATTGATTGCATGGACTGCAAACAAGGCCCATTGGAGCGATATCGGCGGCATGGTTCCGGGCAGTGTGGCAATCGAAGCAACGGAAGTTTATCAGGAAGGTCTGCAGTTCCCCGACATTAAACTGTTTGAACGGGGTGAACCCATTGAATCCGTCATTGACATGATCCGGGCAAACAGTCGTTTACCCGATAATACACTGGGTGACATGTGGGCCGGTGTGGCGTCATTGCGACTTGGGGCAAATCGATTGGAACAGTTGGTACAGACCTATGGACAGGAACTATTCACCGAAGCGCTTCGACGTTATATGGATTACGGTGAGGTGGTTTCCCGGCAGGCATTGGCCCGGCTTCCCAAGGGGACGTTCCGGACCGTGGGCGACCTGGAAAGCCTGGGTCAGGTCAAAATGTTGTTGACCATCACTGACGATCATTTCACCATTGACCTGCGCGGTAACCGCAGTCAGGTAAATGAACCCGCCAATTGCCCCTACGCGGTGACACTGTGCGGAGCCAAGGTTGCATTCAAGGCAATCACGGACCCCGGCGGTATCTGCAATGCAGGGGTATTCAGGCCGTTACGATTGTTATGCGACGAGGGTTCGCTGTTTGCTGCAAAGCGTCCCGCTCCGGTAGGCTTGTTTCACGAACCGGTCATGTTTGTCACCGACCTGGTGTGGCGGTCGCTGGCAGATGTACTTCCGGAACAGCTGACCGCCGGCCATTTTGGTTCTGTCGGCGCCCTGGTAATCGGCAGCATACATCCGGATACCGGCAAACCGGCCTTTCTGATTGAACCTGAGGTAGGTGGTTTTGGGGCCGGCATGGGGTATGACGGCGCCAATGCCCAGTTCAGCAAGATTGACGGCGAGACATTCAATACACCTGTCGAACTCAATGAAGCGCGCAATGCAGTATTTGTGAGGCAATACCGTTTCAATGAAGAGGATGGAGGCGAGGGAGAATTCCGTGGCGGAAAAGGAGTGGTGCTGGAATATGAAATAAAGGGAGAAGGCGCGTGGACTACCGGGTTATTTACCCCGAATCACACTACCGCGCCATGGTCCATCAACGGGGGGGAACCGGGTTCTTCAAACCGGGTTGAGATCATACGCAGTGACGGTAAACGGGAAATTCTTGGCAAGTTTTCCAATGTGCCATTGAGACCGGGCGATATCATACGCGTAGTCACTGGCGCCGGTGGCGGAGCGGGGAATCCGTTACAGCGTGATAGAACGGTTCTGGAAGGTGATATCCGTAATGGCTATGTATCAGAGCGCCAGGCACGGCAATACTATGGTTTTTCCGGTAACCAGTGAGGCAGCAACGGGAAGACGGAATAAACCATGCCTCATCTATGGCTGCGCGCAGAAGCCAAACCTTTTGAACGGAGGGCCGCCCTGACGCCGGAAACGGCAGGGAAACTGGTTGCGTCAGGTCATGCCGTATCGATTGAAGAATGTGATAACCGCATATTCGGCACGGGGCAATACCAACAGGCAGGTTGCCGAATTGCCCCTGCCGCTTCCTGGCCGGATGCCCCGCCGGACTGTTACGTACTCGGCCTGAAGGAATTGCCGGAGCCGTTACCTGCACTGCGCCACAGGCATATTTACTTTGCCCACGCCTACAAACAGCAATCGGGTTGGCAGCGATTATTGAACAAGTTCGCAAAGGACGGCGGCCAGTTGCTGGATCTGGAGTTTTTGCTGGATGAGAACAATCGCCGTATTGCCGCGTTCGGTTACTGGGCCGGTTTTGCCGGCGCTGCGCTGGGTGTAATGAATCGGTTGCAGCAGCCCGGTACGGTGGGACCCGTCCGCAGTTATCCTGATAAAAGTCAACTGCTTGTGGAAGTATCCGATTTGCTGAAAAAGTCCGGCAGGCATCCGCGGGTCATTATCATCGGCGCCAAGGGGCGATGCGGTCGTGGAGCTGGGGAACTCTGCCGCAGCTTGGGTATTGAAACGACATTGTGGGACCTGGAGGAAACCGTGCAAGGCGGTCCTTTCCGCGAAATTCTGGAACACGATATCTTTCTGAACTGTGTACTGGTCCAGTCAGCCATTCCGCCGTTCGTTACCCGGCAACTCCTGGATAAGACGCGGCGGCTTTCCGTTATAGTTGATATCAGTTGTGATCCTTACGGTAACTACAATCCAATCCCGGTTTATGAGCGTTGCACGACATTCGTCCGGCCGGCAACGCGCCTCAGAGACAAACCCGTACTGGACCTGATCGCAATAGACCATTTACCATCCATGTTGCCGAAAGAGAGCAGTGAAGATTTCTCGGCGCAACTGCTGGGCGCCCTGCTGGAATTACCTGACGGCCGCACCTGGCAACGGGCACTGGAACTCTTTGAAGGTAAAAAGGCCCAGGTCCTTTTAACGGAAGCAGACTGGAATACGCATGCATAACATTCACTGGCTGGGAGCAGGTCTGTCATCGGTGCCCGGGATACGCCGGCTGGCAATGTCGGATTTTCCGGTTACCGTATGGAACAGGACATTGGCCAAAGCACAGGCTGCTATTGCGGACCTGGGCTCTTCCGGTTGCGATGCAGTGATATTTGACTGGACGCAGTTGGCGTCCGTTACCGGGCCCGGAGACGTTGTGGTATCCATGCTGCCTGCATCCATGCACCTGCGGGCGGCAGAATTATGCCTGGAAAACGGTGCGCACTTTGTTACTTCGAGTTACATTTCGGAAGAAATGGCAGCGCTGGATGAGCAGGCCAGGGCCGGAGGGTTATGCTTCGTCAACGAGTGCGGTCTTGACCCGGGACTGGACCACCTGTTCGCCCATGCCTTGCTTGACAGCTATCGGCGTAGCGATATATTCGATCCGGAAAACATCATCGCGTTTCATTCTTACTGTGGTGGTTTTCCGCTTGAGGCAGACAGCTTCACCTACAAGTTTTCCTGGTCACCCCTGGGTGTGCTGAAGGCGTTGAATACACCGGCACGCTGGATTGCCCATGGTGAGGAACGCGGCACCGATACACCTTACAGGAAAGTCGAAACTTACCTGATTAAGGGAAAGCCTTTTGAGGCTTTCCCCAACCGGGATTCTTTACCGTTCATCAAGCAATATGGGATTGAGGAAAACTGGTTAATAGAAGACTTCGTGCGCGGCACACTGCGTCTCAACGGCTGGGCGGAAGCCTGGCAGGACATTTTCGATACGGTGGAGAATGCAACCGGAGCAGCGGGTGAGCATCGACTCGCTGAATTGAGCGAAGAATTGTGGCGGCAACACCAGTATGCTGAAGGGGAACCGGACCGGGTCGTATTGAGTGTGGAGCTAAGCATCAAGGATAAAACGGGCAAGCAAGTATGGGACCGGCAGTATCTGCTTGACAGTACTGGTGATGAGCAGAGTTCTGCCATGGCAAGACTCGTCTCAGTTCCGGTTTCACTGATGGTTGAGGCCATACTGAACGGAGAGATCGAAACGGGGGTGACGCCTGTTCCCTCAGACAGGCAACACGTTGACAGTTGGATTGAGTTGTTGCGGAGTTCGGGTGAGAATATCGTTGTTAACAAGATGGAATAACCGGATTCCGTAACATAAAGTTCTAAAACCATCAGGAACCTATCGTGGAGAAGTATTCTTTTCCGAAAATAGTCTACCATGCGCTCAGGGGGCACAAACGCTGGAGACCGGTCTGGCGTTCGCCGGAGCCGAAGAAATCCTATGACGTGGTCGTTATCGGCGGGGGAGGGCATGGTCTTGCCACGGCTTATTACCTGGCAAAGAAGCACGGGATCACCAATGTCGCGGTGCTTGAACGCGGCTGGATAGGCGGCGGCAACAGTGGGCGCAATACCCAGGTTACCCGTTCTAATTATTTTTACCCGGAAAGCGCCGCGTTCTTCGAACACTCCCTGAAGTTATACGAAAACATGAGCCGGGATCTCAACATCAACGTGATGTTCAGCCAGCGCGGCGTGCTGAATCTTGCCCATAGCGATCATGACATGGAGATGCTCGCGCGCTGGACCAATGCCATACAACTCAACGGTATCGATTCCGAGATACTGACGCCGCAACAAATCAAGGAGATGGAACCGCTTATCGATATCAATGCGCGTTTTCCCGTGGCCGGTGGATTTATCCAGCGGCGCGGCGGTATTTCGCGTCACGATGCGGTCAACTGGGGTTATGCCCGCGCCGCGGATGCCCTGGGGGTGGATATCATCCAGAACTGTACCGTGACCGGTTTCAATATCAACCACGGCACGGTTACCGGGGTACGCACCTCACTGGGAGATATTTCAGCGGGAAAAGTGCATATCACGGTAGCCGGGCACACCAGCGTACTGGCAAAAATGGCGGGGTTTCGCCTGCCGCTGACCAGTATGGCGCTGCAGGCAATGGTATCGGAGCCAATCAAACCGGTGCTTAACCTTGTGACCGTGTCGGGCGCCATACACATGTACGCGAGCCAGTCGGATCGCGGCGAGATCGTACTGGGCGCCGGCGCCGACGTGTACAATTCCTATGCGCAGCGAGGCAGTTACGACAACGTCGAATCCTGCGTGGCAGCGTTCCTGAACCTGTATCCCCGTTTCAGCCGGTTAAAACTCATGCGCCAGTGGGCCGGTATCGTGGATATCTCGCCCGATACCAGCCCCATCATGGGCAGGACACCGGTGACGAACCTCTACATCAACTGTGGCTGGGGGACCGGTGGTTACAAGGCTATCCCGGCGAGCGGCGATACCATGGCTTATACCATTGTGAAAGACCAGCCTCATGTACTGATCAAACCTTTCTCCCTGGAACGTTTCGAAAGCGGCGCCCTGGTGGATGAATCGGCGGCGGCAGGCGTCGCTCACTAGGATTTGTCATGTTCCGGATTTTTTGTCCTTTCTGTGGTGAACGTGATGAAAATGAATTCGTTTATGGCGGTCAGGCCCATATCGCGCGGCCTGAACCGGCGCAGCGGGTTTCAGACCGGGAATGGGCTGAGTATCTGTTTTACCGTGATAATCCCAAGGGGGTTCACTTCGAACGCTGGCAACACCGCTACGGTTGCCGGCAGTGGTTCAATGTCGTCCGGCATACGGTAACCCACGAGATTCTGACCGTGTATCGTATCGACGAGGCGGCCCCGGATATTGACCGGAAAGAAACGGTATGAGCGTAGCACAGTCCATGCGGCTTGGAACGGGCGGCAGGATAGACCGTGAAAAGCCGTTGTCATTCAGTTTCGACGGCAAACAATACAGCGGATTCGCAGGCGACACCCTGGCATCGGCACTGTTGGCTAACGGGGTGCGCGTGGTGGGGCGCAGTTTCAAGTATCATCGTCCCAGGGGTATTCTCGCAGCCGGCGCTGAAGAGTGTAATGCGCTGGTGACGGTGGGACAGGGCGCCCTGGAAGAACCCAGTATCCGGGCGACATTACAGCCGTTGTATGATGGGCTGGTTGCGCGCAGCCAGAACTGCTGGCCCGGCGTGAAGTTTGATATCGGGCGCAGCCTGGACTACCTGCATTTCCTTTTGATCGCCGGGTTTTACAACAAGACCTTCATCTGGCCCCATTGGCACTGGTACGAGGGGTTTATCCGGCGTATGTCGGGGCTGGGCAAACTGCCGCCTGCCGATGACCCCGATCACTATATTCACCATAACCTGCACTGCGATGTCCTGATCGTGGGTGGCGGTCCTGCCGGTTTGAGTGCGGCGCTGGCCGCCAGTGAGAATGCGGCGCGGGTCGCTGTGATTGAGCAGGACAGCCGCCTGGGCGGCAGCCTGCTCTGGAGTGAAGGGAACATTAACGGCGAGCGGGGAGACGCATGGCTGGAAGAGACGGTGCGTGTGTTACGGCAACGGGATAACGTTACCCTGTTGACCAATACTACGGCTTCAGCCTGGTTTGACTACCGTATGGTGATAGCGTGCGAGATGGTGAGTGACCGGCGCGCCACGGGGGCGGACGAAGGGCCGCGGCAGCGGTTATGGAAGGTCCATGCGCGTGAGATTGTGCTCGCCACCGGCGCTATTGAGCAGCCGCTGGTCTTCGCCAATAACGACCGCCCCGGCATCATGCTGGCGAGCGCCGTGCAACAGTACAGTAACCGCTACGCGGTGGCACCGGGGATGCGCGTCGCCATTGCGACCAATAACGACAGCGCATACGGCGTTGCCGGCGCACTCATGAACGCAGGCATAGACGTTGTGGCCATGATCGACACGCGGCAGTCACTGGCAGGCGAGGGCGCCCAGGAAATGCGCGATCAGGGCATGACGGTGTTTCATAATGCGGTACCGCTGGATTGCCGGGGTGATAAAGGCGTGCGCAGCGTGTCCGTTGCCAGACGGGGCAGCCAGGAAACCCTGGCAACGTTGCAGTGTGACTGTGTCGCCATGGCCGGAGGCTGGCAGCCCGCGGTTCATCTCTTCACCCAGGCCCGCGGCAGGCTGCGTTACGATCCCTCACTGGGTGCATTCTTGCCGGATGAGATACCTCCCCACGTACATGTCGCGGGGATGGTGGCCGGTGCCTTGACTCTGGATATGGCGCTGGAGCAGGGGCGGGAGGCCGGTCTCGCTGCCGCTGGGGACGGACTTCAAGTCCGTCCCCGGACGCGCTCGAAGAGCACTGGCGCTTTGCATATGGAACGTGCCGGGTGTGAACATCGTCCCGACCGCCAATGGATCGATTTCCAGTATGACGTGACCCTGCAGGATATCGATATTGCAGTAGCAGAGAACTATACCTCCGTGGAGCATTTGAAACGCTACACGACCACCGGCATGTCCGTCGACCAGGGCAAAACAAGTAATGTGAATGCCCTGCTTGCCCTGGCTGAGCGTACGGGCCGGACTCCTGATGAGGTAGGGACCACTACCTTCCGGCCTTTCTACATGCCGGTAACCCTGGGCGCCCTGGCCGGGCGTGACAGGGGAGAGTTCTATGCGCCGGTACAGCGCAGCCCGTTGTTTGCTTGTCACGAACAACTGAACGCACATTTTGACGATTACGGCACCTGGCGCCGCCCCCGGATTTACCCGCGCAATGGCGAAAGCGAGCAGCAGGCCGTTGCCCGCGAGGCCGTGGCCGCACGGACTTCCGTTGTCGTCTTTGACGGTTCGCCGCTGGGAAAAATTGAAGTGCACGGACCCGATGCAGCCGAATTCCTGGACCGCGTTTACATCAATAACGTTACCTCGCTGGAAACCGGCCGGGCCCGTTACGGCCTGATGCTGAACGAAAACGGCATTATCATCGACGACGGCATCTTCGCCCGGCTGGCAGATGACCACTACCTGGTACATACCACCAGCGCCGGGGCGAATCGCATCCATGCCTGGATGGAAGCCCTGCTGCAGGGCGACTGGCCGGACCTGGACGTATTGCTGACGCCGGTTACCAGCCAGTGGGCAAACATCGCCGTATCCGGTCCGCGTTCGAGAGAGTTGATGGAACGGTTGGAAACCGGTATCGATTTCAGCGCCAAGGGGTTGCCCCACATGGCTATAACGACCGGCGCGATTGACAATATTCCGCTACGGGTACTCAGGGCCAGTTTCACCGGTGAACTGTGTTACGAGCTAAACGTTCCCGCCGACCGGGGAGCAGCCCTGTGGAACCGCCTGCTGCAACTCGGTAAAGATTTGCAGGTCATGCCGATTGGTGTAGAAACCCTGGGAGTTTTGCGGACCGAGAAGGGCTACCTGCACGTTGGGAGCGATACCGACGGCAACACCACGCCCAGGGACGTCGGCTGGGGCCATGTAGCAGACAGGAAACAGGGTGAGTTTCTCGGTAAACGTTCCTTGAGCCGTGCCCATAATACGAGCGACGGGCGCCTGGAATTCGTAGGACTTACTCCCGTACAGGACGGGAGCGTGCTCGCCGCCGGCGCGCACGTCATTGGTGCGGAACATACCAGCGCGCCCGCGCCCACCCAGGGTTACGTGACGTCCGCCTGTTACAGCCCCAACCTGCGACGTTACGTGGGTCTCGGCCTGGTGCAGGACGGCAGCAGGCGGCAGGGTGAGACTGTGAACGTGTATGACAACGGCCAGGTTCATCCGGCACAGATCAGTACGCCCGCTGCCTGGGACCCGGAAGGAGATCGATTACATGCTTAGCGGTACACGTAAGCTGCGACTGCAGGTGCGACCACGCGCCGGGATAAATCCGGCCCCGATTGAAAGTTTACTCGGAATCACACTACCGGTAAGCCCGCAGGAGAAGGTAAACAACGAGCCGGCAGCTTACTGGCTGGGGCCCAATGACTGGTTGCTGGTCAATCCGGCGCCGGATATCGACAGTATTTCAAGTGCATTACGTGCTTCAACAAGCGGCGCCACATCCGTTCTTACCGACGTGACCGATGCCTGGAGTATTATCGAAATATCCGGTGAAGATGCCACAGCAAAATTGGCGGCAGGGTGTTCGATAGATCTCCATAACAGCGCTTTCCCTTCCGGCCGTTATGCCTTAACCCGGTTGCAACACCTGTCCGTCATTATCCACCGGCTGGATGACACTCCACGCTTCCGCATCCTGGTGGACCGCAGCGTCGCACAATTTCTCCGGGACTGGTTAGGGGATGAGTAATGGCATGACCTCAGTCCCAAATCGCTGCATTTCCTCCAGCGTGGGGTGAAATTGCAGCAGGAATGTTTCGATGCCCAGCGACTCAAACTGCCGTAAGCGTTCGGCAATCATTTCCGGTGTTCCCACCAGTCCTGCCATCGTACCGCCGTTGGTGCCCACTTTCTCCTGGTCATGGGGCTGTACCTGGTGCATTACCACTTCTTTGTCTGCGCCCTTGATTTGCATATGACGTAACGCCAGCAGGCGCTGGAATTCCTCGCTTGCGGCAGTCTCCGTTTCCCGGCAGATGACAAAACCCGCTATGGCAAAGCGAATCGTGCGGCCATGTTGTTGCGCCCGTTCCTTCATGTTGGTCACGAGCTCAGGAATTTGTTCCGGCGGCCTGCCGTTCATAACAAAAATATCGGCGGCCCGTGCACCCAGGTCCCGGCCCTGTTCCGATTCGCCGCCGATATAGACCGGGATATGCGGCTGTTGCACCGATCGAGGGGCAATAGAGGCGTCCTTTATCTTGTAGTATTCGCCGTCGAAACTGAATTCGTCACGGGTCCACAAGCCCCTGAGAATATCGATGTATTCAGCGGCGCGGGCGTAGCGATCATCATGTGCCAGCGCCGGCGCGCCAAGCATCTCGTATTCGGGCGGCCACCAGGCAGACACCAGGTTAATCGCGAAACGGCCCTGGCTGATATGGTCGATACTATTCGCCATTTTTGCAATGACACCGGGCACCCGCAGACCGGGTTTTACCGCCGCGATGATTTCGATTTTTGATGTCAGTGCGGCCAGCCCGGCTGCGCTGGTCCAGGCATCGACCAGATCAAGCGTCGCGCCATTGGGATGTATGAAGTGCTCGGCAAGCAACAGGGTGTCAAATCCCAGTTGTTCCGCCAGCAGGGTCGTCTCCTTCACGTATTCGTAGGAGGCCACACCCTGATCAGGGGAATCAGTCATGATCCAGTTGCCATAAACCGGCGGCCAGAAACCAAGTCGCAATGCGGTCATCTCCATTCCAAGTTACGGTAAACCTGATTACAATGGTGTAATTTATCAGGTTTACGAGCAGTGTGGCCATATATTACAGACAGCAAACCGGTTGAGTCAGGCGTATGAGGGGGAATCACGTCCCGGTTCTGAAAGACCTGGTGCTGGTCGGTGGCGGACACGCCCACGTCACGGTGCTGAAAAAGTTTGCCATGCAGCCTGTGCCCGGAGTGCGCATAACGTTGATATGCCGGGATCTGCAGGCGCCTTATTCCGGCATGTTGCCGGGGTATATTGCCGGGCACTATACGTTCGACGAGGCCCATATCGATCTGGTTCCCTTGTGCCGGTTTGCCGGCGCCCGGTTTATCCATGATGAAGTTGTTGGTCTGGATACGGAAACCAAAAGACTGACCTGCCGCGACCGCCCTGACCTGGGTTACGATGTGCTGTCCATCAATGCCGGGTCTGCCCCTGATATCTCCGCAGTCCCCGGCGCGTCCGCCAGTGTGACGCCGGTCAAACCCATCGATGGTTTTGTCGACAACTGGCAAAACCTGTGTGAGCGGGTAATACCGCGCCGGGATGGCGTGCGGATCGGCATCGTCGGCGCGGGTGCAGGCGGTGTCGAGTTGACGCTTGCGGTCCAATACCGGCTGCAAGAGTTACTGGCCGGGAAATGGCCGGATAATGTCAGTCCTGAATTTCACCTGTTTACCGATGTCGATGACGTACTGATCACGCATAATCGCTTCGTGCGCGCCAAATTCCGGCGCGTGCTTGCCGAGCGCAACATCAATGTTCATACCGGACACAAGGTGGTCGAGGTCCGGCCCGGCGCGTTAGACTGCGCCAACGGCGCAACCTTTGAGCTGGATGAGATCCTGTGGGTGACCATGGCCCGCGCCCAGGCGTGGCCGGCAGAGGCCGGCCTGGATGTTGATGAACAGGGGTTTATCAAGGTCGGCAATACGCTTGAGTCGGTATCACATCCCGGCGTCTTCGCCGCGGGTGATATCGCCCACATGGTTAACCATCCTCGCCCTAAATCCGGCGTGTTCGCCGTGCGTCAGGGGCCGCCCCTGTCACTGAATGTCCGGAACAGGTTGCTGGACCACCCCCTTAAACCCTATTTCCCGCAGAAGGAGTTCCTCAGCCTTATTTCCACGGGCGACAAGTATGCTATCGCCTCACGCTCCTGGTGGGCGCTGGAAGGGCGCTGGGTGTGGCAATGGAAAGACTGGATTGACCGCCGCTTCATGCGCAAGTACAACCGTTTGCCGGACATGGAGGAAGAGGTGCGGCAGGATATTCCCCGCGGCCTGGCCGATAAGGACGCCATCAGGGAGATATCCGCCATCGCCATGCGCTGCGGCGGATGCGGCGCCAAGGTGGGAGCGACAGTGCTTGAAAACGCACTGGCGGGACTTGAACCGGTTTCCCGGGATGATGTGCTTGTCGGTTTGCACGAACCTGATGATGCGGCCGTTGCCAGTGTTCCTGCCGGCAAGGTAATGGTGCATACAGTGGATTCCTTCCGCTCGTTTATTGATGACCCCTACATCTTTGGACAGGTGGCCGCAAACCACGCACTGAGTGATTTATACGCGATGGGCGCGGAACCGCAAACGGCATTGGCTATCGTGACCGTTCCCTATGCGGGTGAAAAGAAGGTAGAAGAGCTGCTTGCGCAAATGCTGCAAGGCGCACTCAAGGTGCTGAACGAAACGGGTACGGCGCTGGTGGGCGGGCATACCAGTGAAGGTGAGGAATTGTCTTTGGGTTTTTCCGTGAACGGCCTGATTGACCGGGAGCATATCCTGCATAAAGGCGGTCTGGTCGTGGGTGATCGACTCGTGCTGACCAAGGCCCTCGGCACCGGGACCCTATTTGCGGCCGATATGCAGCACAAGGCAAAAGGGCCCTGGATTGCTGCCGCGCTGGAAAGTATGGTGCAATCGAACCTGGAGGCCGCCAGGTGTTTGTTCAGGCACAGGGCAACTGCATGCACGGATGTGACCGGCTTTGGCCTGCTCGGGCACTTGGTGGAGATGATAAAGCCTTCCCGCGTTGACGTTGAGATCGATCTGGGCGCCATCCCGCTGCTGCCCGGCGCCGAGGAGACGGTGGCAGCCGGCATATTCAGTTCATTGCAGCCCCAGAACCTGCGTTTGCGCCGGGCCATACGCGATGCGGAAAATGTCTCAAAGGACCTGCGCTACCCGTTGATATTCGACCCGCAAACATCCGGCGGACTGCTTGCGGGCGTTCCGGAAGAGCAGGCCGATGCCTGTGTTGCGGACCTGCGTAACCTGGGTTATAGCCGCACGGCAGTTATCGGCAGGGTGTTGCCCGAGAGTGATCGGCTGGAGCCGGTTAGATTACATATTTGAGCCGGGATCCAGGGGTCAGAGTAAAATCGTCGGAATCTACCCTAAACGACAAATTTCGAACAATTTTACTCTGACCCCATCTATCCTCAGGACATTGGGACTTGGCTGCAGGGGATTGCAGGGGTCAGAGTAAAAATTCTGGCGAATTTCTTACTCTGACCCCGCCTTAGAGGCTGTTGAGTAGTGTTTGCCAGCGCCTGCTTTCCCGTTCCGGGGCGAACAGATGTTTGCGTTCATTTCCATGCTTGAGCAGGCGTTGCAGGAAGTCCCGGTCGGTTTCCGCCCGCTGTAACAGACTGCATAAAGCCCCGGTGTCTTCTACCGGGTAATAGCCGGGATAATCCTCGCCCAGCAGGCCCACGTTACCGTCGATATCGGAGGCAATGACGGGAACATTCGCCACCACGGCCTCGGAGACAACATTGGCGCCGCCTTCCATGATTGAGCTGTGTACCAGCGCATGCGCTTTCAGGAACTGTTCCCTGATCTGCCATGCACCGACCTCGCCGCGCCAGAGATAACGGGGATTCAGCTCCATCTCGGCGTGAGCCTGTGCGGCCCATTCGTCATTGTGGGCTTTACCCAGGTGGATTACCCGCAGGCGGGACTGCTGTGGCAGGCTTCGGGCAGCGAAGGCAGCCCTGAAGGGATCTTTCTCATCGCGAAGATGGCCGACCACGCAGACATCAAAGGTGCGTACCGAGGGACGGCGGGGGCGTCGTAGCGGCGCTGCCGATTGATGGATCACATGCAGTTTTTTCCGGTAAGTTTCCGGGATAGCCCGGTACACCAGGTCATGCAGGCATACCAGCGCATCGGCCGTCTCCATGGACCGCAAGGTCTCCTCCGGGTGGCTGTGCCGGAAGCGGTAGATATCCGTGCCGCTCAGGGCAACCACCAGGGGGCGCCCGGGGAACTGTTGATGGAATCGTGTTATTGATGAGGCGCTGCGCCACGCGTGTATCGCTACCATCATATCGCCGGGCGTCCCGTCCCAGTCGGATTGCACCGTTACCCTGTGGCCGAGTCCCCGCAACAGCCGCTCCCAGCGGCTAGCAGTAACGCGATTTCCCGTTTTCGATTGTTTTTTTGCGGGGGTAATCAGGATAATATTCATAATGTAACTTTAAGCGACAAAAACCGCGATGCAACAGGTCAGTAGCAATTATTTGAAAGAAATCATGACGGACGCCCATAACAGGACCCTGGAACTGGTTGCCGGCCTGGATGAAGAGCAGCTGATAGGGCCGAAGTTGCCCATCGTCAATCCATTACGCTGGGAAATCGGGCACGTGGCCTGGTTTCATGAAAAGTTCATCCTGCGCGACCTCTATGGACGGCCGCCGTTACTGGCGAACGGCGATGCTGTCTATGATTCCATCGCCATCCACCACGAGCAGCGCTGGGACCTGCCGCTGTTGAGTATGCAGGAGACGCTGGATTATATCGATAACGTCCTCGATGACTGCCTGTCACTGTTGCCTGATGGAATGGCAGATCCGGAGCAAAGCTACATATACCGGTTTTCCACCTACCATGAAGACATGCATACCGAGGCCTATTGCTGGTCGCGCCAGACATTGGCCTATCCGAAGCCCGCGTTTGCCAATGCGGAAGTGCCGGAAGATGCGGATGCGGGGGCGTGGCCGGGGGATGTGGCTATACCGGGAGGGGTATTTTTTCCAGGATCAACTGAAGATACACCGTTTGTGTTCGACAACGAAAAATGGGCTCACGAAGTAGTTGTAGAACCGTTTTACATTTCAAAAGCGCCGGTCACCAATGCCGGATTCATGGATTTCGTCGAGGCGGGGGGGTATCGATACCGGGAGTTCTGGAGTGATGAAGGCTGGTCCTGGCGGGAGCAGGCAAATGCCGGCCATCCTGTGTACTGGATCGCCGGCGACCGGGGGGAATGGCGCCTGAGGCGGTTTAATGAGACTGTGGATATGCCGCTTCATCAACCTGTCATTCATGTGAACTGGTATGAAGCCGAAGCGTATTGCCGTTGGGCAGGCAGGCGCTTGCCGACGGAAACGGAGTGGGAAGCCGCTGCCTTGGGTGAACCTGCACAGGACAACAGCAGGCTTGCCTTGAATAAGCGCACCTACCCGTGGGGGGAACAATCACCGGACATGCGGCAGGCGAATCTTGACGGCCGTGCGCTGGGATGTATCGACGTGGCCGCCCTGCCGGAAGGAGACAGCGCTTTCGGTTGCCGGCAGATGATCGGTAACGTATGGGAATGGACCGCGTCCACGTTTGCCCCGTTTCCCGGGTTTTCTCCCGATGCCTACAGGGAATACTCCGAACCGCTGTTTTATGACACCAGGGTATTGAAAGGTGGTACCTGGGCAACCCGGAGTCGCATGGTGACAGGCCGGTACCGTAATTTTTTCGGACCTGAGCGCCGCGATGTGCTGGCGGGTTTCAGGACCTGCGCGCTCTCACATGTCGGAGACGGGCTTAAGTCCGTCCCCAGTTGACATCTCTGTATCAGGAATGGACAGCAACAAACAGCACCTGAGGAGTCTGCCGTCGGTGGATCGCGTCCTGCGTGAGTCGCCTCAGCTTGCCGAACGCTGGGGACATGAGCGGACGGCTGCGGCCATTCGCAATACGCTTGAACAGGTTCGCGCAAACATGGAAGAGTCCGCTGCTGCTGACAAATCCGCACTATTGAAGCAGGTCGTCTCCATGGTAACGTCCAGGCTGGAACAGGAGTCCGGGAGCAGCCTGGTCAGCGTATTCAACCTGACGGGCACCGTCCTGCATACCAACCTGGGCCGCGCATCGCTCCCGCGCCCGGCGCTGGACAGGGTACAGGCCGTAGCAGGGACACCGGTGAACCTTGAATATAATCTGGATACCGGAAAACGCGGCGATCGTGATGACCATGTGGAAAACCTGATCTGTGAGCTGTGCGGTGTGGAAGCGGCAACGGTGGTAAACAATAATGCCGCCGCAGTGCTGCTGGTGTTGAATACGCTGGCAAGGGGGTTGGAGGTCCCTGTTTCCCGGGGCGAACTGGTCGAGATTGGCGGTTCCTTTCGCATCCCCGATATCATGCAGAGTTCGGGGTGTATCCTGGTCGAGGTCGGCACGACCAACCGAACACACCTGAAGGATTACAGGAACGCCGTCAACGACAGGACCGCATTGTTGTTAAAGGTCCATGCCAGTAATTACGAGATCCGGGGGTTTATCCATAGCGTTGCTGAAACGGACCTGGCGGAACTGGCCCATCAGCACGGCTTGCCCTTGTTTATAGACCTGGGCAGCGGCAACCTGGTTGACTTTCCCGCCTTCAACCTGCCCGATGAACCCACCGTGGCGCAGACCTTGAAGCACGGCGCGGACGTGGTCAGTTTCAGTGGAGACAAGCTGCTGGGCGGCCCCCAGTGCGGTATTATCGCCGGCAAACGGGAATTGATAACCAGGATGAAGAACAATCCGCTGAAACGTGCATTACGGGTAGACAAGATGACCCTGGCGGCCCTGTCGGAAGTGCTGAACCTCTATCAAAATCCTGCGCAACTGGCGCAGGAACTACCGACTCTCGCGGCCCTGACCCGGTCGCCGGATGATATCCGCATTCAGGCCGAGCGGCTGGCTCCCGTAATTGCAGAGGTGCTTACGCCCCGTTATGAAGTCTCCGTAAGCGAATGTCACAGCCAGGTGGGAAGCGGCGCCTTGCCGGTCGATACGCTGGCCAGTTATGGTTTACGGATCAACGCGGCGGATGAGTCGGACGAAGCGATCAGGAAACTGGCCGGGTCCATGCGCAGGTTGCCTGTACCGGTCATCGGCCGCATCAACCAGGGAGCGTACTTCCTGGACCTGCGCTGCCTGGATCGGGAAGAGGACTTTGTCGCCCAACTCGGAACATTGGGGTCAGAGTAAGAAATTCGTCAGAATTTTTACTCTGACCCCTAAAATCAAGGAGTACTCGCTTCCCGGATCATCTTCCGGAACATACGCACCCCAACGAGTTTCAGCATTAACCTTTTGAATAACGGGGGAGGGCTTGAGTTGGCGGCGGAGACGTACTGGTTGATGCCCAGTTGCTCGCGCAGGTCCTCGGACATGACCTGCATGGGGCCGTCCGTCGGGATGCCGATCGCATCGGCGATGCGCACCATGCGCTGAAAGTTCGATATGACGCCGGCGGCATCCACCATCGCCACGGCGCCCATGCTGTCCACCAGCGCCTGGCGCGCCGCTTCCGGTTCGGCGCCTTCAACGCCCATGCAGGCATTGGTGAACTGCAGCAGTTCGCGGGAATTCGGCACACCTCTTATTTCGGTGCAGGACGGATCGGTAAGGCCTTCGAAGTCGATGGACCCGCCTGTCAGCTCGACGCTCTCACGGAGCATCACCACATGTGAGGCAGTTCAGTAGAAACAGCCGTTGAGCGCAGATACCCGCGCGGCCACGATCTCGGTCTGGGGACGGGTCAGGGTCCCCTGGGGCGGCCTGGTCATATTCCAGACTTCATGGACCTTGAGGTAATGCGCCTCGGACTCGTCAAGCAGGTTGCGCACCTCGTCCGGAACCAGGCTGAGCGCGCGGATGACATAGCCGCGCATATCGCCTTCCCAGAGATCCGCATCGGGCCCGGTGTCGACCCGCGTCGGCAGTATGGGGACCCAGGCGCCGTCGTAGGACGCATTGGCGGGACGGTAGCGGCTGGGCTCGCCCGGTTGCGGTTCCGGCAGTTCATTCAGGGGCAGGCCCAGGCAGCGGCAGAATTCGTCTATGGAGAACAACGCTACCAGGGTACCGATAATTTCAACGTATTTTTCCTCGCTGAGACCCTGCTCCATGATCCCGTCGAACCAGGATTTCGTGAGGCGCGCCGAGTCGGTGGTGACGCGGTGGATCACTTCAACCACCACGTCGGGCAAATTGGTGACCGTGTCATGGGTCCCGTCAACCGTGTAAGGCGATAACGATTCCTTGCGCCGGCGGCACAGGTCGCAGTATTGCGCCTGGCGGATTTCCCTGGCGATGTCGACCCTTTCTGCGCCCGTGAACCAGGTTCCCGGCGCGGCCAGGCGCTGCCAGTAACGGTTGTGGCAGGCGGCGAAGTCCTCGCGTACCGGCCAGGGGGCGTCGCTGTAGTTAATCTCCTTCATAGCCCGGAATTTTCCCTTATTCCACACGCGCCGTCAATGCGGTTTTTGTGACCAGGGCTCATGAATGTAATATATCTGCCATAAATTCCGACCCGCGGTATGCTATGGAAGGTCTGACTTAATCTCAGGGGTTCTTTATGACAGGCTTATAAGCCGGCTATTGGCAATTCCCGGGGGTATAAATGATTAGATTTATTACATTTCCTTACATGCTTGTTATTGCTCTGTGCCTGACAACCGGGACGGCGCAGGCGGGGACGGAACTGGACGCGCAGGTGGACGCCTACATCAGCGAGTGGGCGGAGTTCTATCCAAGCGCGGCGCTGAGTAACGGTCTCAAGGATGCCGCGTGGGAATTCGAGGATTTTTCCGGTAACAGGGTTGAGCAATGGATTGCCTATAATCAGCACACCCTGGAAATGCTCGAAGCCCTATCAGGCCTGTCCGTCAATGAACAAGTTGACGCGCGGGTATTGCGGCGCCAGGCCATGAGGGAACTGGAGCGCTGGGTACATGACAAAGCGCTGGTCAACCAGCCCGCCTGGTATGCCGAGGTGATTTCCCAGGCCCTGACCTATATCCTGGTGCGCGAACAGTTCACCCCGGAAGAGAAGTTCGATGCAGTGCTGCAACGCCTACCTGGGATTCAGTCAATGTGCGAACTCGGGATTGTGAACCTGCAAGACGGCAGCCCGGAACGGACCCGGCGGGCTGTACAAGTACTGGAGCGTACAAGGACGTTTTACCATGACAGCCTGCCCGGGTTGATGAACGACTGGTCCGGGGGAACACGCCGGGAACAGGTCACGCAGGCCATTAACGATACTGTCAGTTCGGCGGATGCCCTGGTGCGCCATATCCGTGACAACGTGTTGCCGGATGCATCGATCCCGGACCGCCTTGACGATAAGGATTATGCCCGCAAATTAAGGATTTATACGGACAGCGATCTCACTCCCGTGCAACTCAGGGACAGCGCTGCGGCGGAGATTGAGGAAGTACGGAAATTGATGGCGACCGAGGCGGAGGCGTGGTGGAATGAGCAAGGTTCAGGCTCGCCGATGCCTGCGGATGAGAATGAACTACTGGAAGCCGTAATGACTGAAATGGAGCAGGCCAGGGCGGACAACCGTGCCGATTTCCTGAATTTGTTCAGGGAGTTGACTGACAGGGCGGAAAGGTTCCTGGTGCAAAACGACCTGGCGACGGTACCCTTGCCTCGCACCATCTATGTCGGACTGTCTCCCGATCACTTCTCCGGCGCAGCCTACGGCGGTGTCTATTCGACGGGGCCGTTCAATCCGGGCGTCGATACGCTGTTTTACCTGCCATCCATTCCCGATGATTCAACGGCGGAACAGAAGAACGGGTTTTACCGCTCCTTCAACGACCACTTCAACACCATGATCATCGCCCATGAAATCTACCCGGGGCATTACCTGCAACTCAAGGTCGCAGCCGCCACCGCGCCGGCCCTGCGTTCGCTGTTCGGCAACGGGGTTTATATCGAAGGCTGGGGCACATTCAGCGAAGAGTTGATGCTGGATGCAGGCTGGGATGACCATAACAGGCTGACGCGCCTTGCGCATTTACGAAAGCGCCTGGAAAATGCGACGCGGGCCTACGTCAGCGTCATGGTGCATGTTGAGGGCTGGAACAAGGACCAGGTTCATGGAATTTGCGGTAACGCGCGGATTGCTGCCACCGCAGTTCGCGTTGAATTTATGGGTCCGGGTAATGAACAATCCGTTGCAGATTCCGTCTTATTTTCTGGGTTTCCATGGTTTCAGAAAATTGTGGGAAGAGGAAAATGAAAGGCTTGGCAGCGATTTCAAAACCCGGGAATTCGTTGACAGGATCCTGCGTGCAGGGGCGATACCGATAGATACCTTATGAAGGTCCATCCGTCCGGTCTTCGCACCCTGTTCTTCACCGAGATGTGGGAACGGTTCAGCTATTACGGCATGCGGGCCCTGCTGGTGCTGTTCATGACTGCCGCGGTCGCAGAAGGCGGACTGGGCATGGATGACGTGACCGCCACTGCGATTTACGGGCTGTACTCGGCAGCCGTGTACCTGGCGGCACTGCCGGGAGGCTGGATCGCCGACCGCATGATCGGCGCCCAGGATGCCGTCTGGTATGGGGGCATCGTCATCATGTTCGGCCACTTTACCCTGGCCATCCCGGCAGTTTCCACTTTCTACATCGGCCTGGTGCTGGTGGTGCTGGGCACCGGCCTGCTGAAACCGAATATCAGCGCCATCGTCGGTGAATTGTACCCACAAGGCGGATCCGGCAGGGACGCGGGTTATACCATCTTCTATATGGGCATCAACCTGGGCGCGTTGCTCGGTCCGCTGGTATGCAGTACGCTCGGCGAAAGTAACCGGTTCGGCTGGCATTACGGGTTTGCCGCAGCCGGCATCGGCATGCTGCTGGGGTTAATCCAGTACCGCTACAGCCGTTATCGGCTCCGGGACGCAGGGCTGTATCCTGCCCATCTGCGTCCTGATTCTGAGATTGAAAGCGCCCCGCGTTTCGGCTGGTTGATTGTCGGCATTGGTCTCGGGCTGGTAATTTTCATCGTATTGCTGGGTCTGGCGGGCGTAGTCAATTTTGACGCGTTGCGCCTGGCGCAGAATTCCACCTACCTGCTCACTGCCATCGTGGCGTTGTATTTCGCCTATATTTTCATGTACGGCAACCTGACGGGGGCAGAAAGCAAGTGCGTCCTGGTCATCGTAGTTCTGGTCATCGCTGAAGCCATTTTCTGGTCGGGTTTCGAGCAGGCCGGCTCATCCCTGAACCTGTTTGCCCATCGATATACAGAACGGGAACTGCTGGGTTTCAACATACCTGCAGGCTGGTTCCTGAGTCTTAATCCCCTGTTTATCCTGATCCTGGCGCCGTTCATGGCGGCCCTGTGGGTTAACCTGGGCAGGCGCAACCTTGATCCATCGATACCTGTCAAGTTTGCGCTGGGACTGATTCAGCTCGGCCTGGGATTTTTTGTCATGTTCCTTGCCGCGGGCCTGGTTGCCGCCGGGGAGAGCGTACTGCCCACGTGGCTGTTTTTCACCTACCTGTTACACACCACAGGGGAATTGTGCTTGAGTCCCGTAGGTCTGAGCGCCATCAGCAAGCTGTCGCCGAAGCGGTACCTGAGCCAGATGATGGGGATCTGGTTTCTTGGGGCCGCACTGGGCAACCTGATTGCGGGGTTACTGGCGGGACGGTTCGACCCTGAAGCGCTGAACGACATGCCGGGGCTGTACCTGCAAATCGTGCTGGTGACAATCGGCGCGGGGCTGTTGCTGCTGTTGCTGGCGGGACCGATCAGGAAGTTCACAGGCGGCAATATCCGTTAATTGTTCTTATGTTGTTTTCAGCCAACAAAAAAATTGATTATTTATGTATTGAAACAACAATACCTGTGGGTTAAACTTACGTGTAAACAAAAACCCGGAATCCCGGGTAACCATTCAGCACTTGGAGGGGAGAGTAATGAAGAGCAGAAGTACGAATAATAATTCGGGCAGCATTGCGCGGTTTTTGATCACGTGTTGCGGGCTCATCCTGCTGACACTGTCCAGCGCCATCGTTGCCCAGGACGAAGTCGGGATTGAGGAAGTGGTGGTCACTGCCCAGCGGCGCGAGCAGAATTTGCAGGACGTGCCCATCAGTATCACAGCGTTCAATGCCGACGCCGTTGAGGCATTCATGTTCAACGACGTGACTGAATATGTTACCCGCACCCCCAACATCAGTTGGAAGTCGGACGGCGCCAGGTCGCGGCGGGAACTGGCGATAAGAGGCGTTACCAACTTCCTGGATGTGAACTCAACGCTCAGACCAGCCACGTTTGCATTTTACGTGGATGATTTCAGCATCGTCGGCAGTTCCAGCAACCCGCCCATCATGGACGTTGAGCGTATTGAGGTGCTGCGTGGCCCCCAGGCTACTTACTTCGGCAGGAACGCCACCGGCGGCGGCATCAGCATTACCTCGAAAAAGCCCCATACTGACAGTCTGGCAGGCTCGGTCATGGTGGATTATTCCAACTATGACACAAAAGACGTTGAAGGAGTTATCAATGTTCCGATCATGAAGGACGTGTTGGCCATACGCGGCAACATCAAGTACAACGAATCCGACGGGAACATCAAGAACGTCAACCCCATCGGCGGGGGCAATGACTGGGAATACAAGTACGCCAAGGCAAAAATCCTCTTTACGCCGACCGAAGACCTGACCGTGAATGTAACGGGAACGATCGCCTCTGAGACAACGGGCATGCGTGAAGGGGTGCCTTCCGGGCACTGGTCATTCTTTGCAGTACGTCTTTATGGCAGGGATACCGCTCACTTTGAAGATCCTGATGGCGATGGTCTGACCCAGCCCCTCCATGACGGCATAGGTTTCTGGCCGGAGAACAGGAACAAGGTGAATTTCGACTTCCCCCAGGAGGTCGGCACCACTTGGCGCATGATCACCGGGCGGGTCGATTATGAACTGGACAAGGTGCTGTTCACCAGCATCACCGGCTACATCAACTCCGATTTCAACCTGAACGGTGATGTGGATGGCTCCAGTATTGACGGCTGGAATGAATTTCGCAATATCAACCGGACCAGTTTCAGCCAGGAGATACGTTTACAGAGCACTGACGATACATCACGGTTCCGTTGGAATATCGGTGGTCTGTATGCGGAAGACGATGGGCATTTCATCAGCGATACGTTCACCGGTGAAGACAATGGCTTCGGTTTGCCACCCTGGCTCCGTATTGGTGGTGGAGACGAAGAGGACGGGATTGAAGGTTGGCACCTGTTCGGCCAGGTTGAGGCGGACTTCACGAAAAACCTGACCCTTTCCTTCGGCGGCCGCTACAGTGAGGAAATCAGGAGGGTAACGGAAAACTTTTTCCCGCTTGGTCAGCCCTCAGTGCATATTTCGGTCAAGGAAAAATTCACCAGCTTCTCTCCCCGGCTCGCGCTTACCTATGCAATAAACGATGATATCAACCTCTACAGCTCCATCTCCAAGGGCTTCAAATCGGGCGGTGTGACCCGGTTTGGCGAGGATGGGATACCCTTTGATCCCGAAATTGTATGGAATTATGAAGTCGGTGTTAAAGCGGACCTGCTCAAGAACAGGCTGAGAGTCAATGCGGCCGCGTTCTATATGGACTGGAGTGACATGCACGTGGGCTTCCTGGTGCCGCAATTGGGAGGTCAGATAGGAGGCTCCGTAGTCAGCAACGCTGAGTCAGCGTTCTCCAAAGGCATGGAAGTCTCTGTTACCGCCCTGCCTGTCGATAATCTGAGAGTGAATTTCAATGTCGGTTATCTCAAGGCGGAACTTGAGAAAGCAACCGTCTTCATTCGGGATAATGTCTGCAACCACAGGCCGCCTTCTACCGAGTGCAACCACGTGCTGGACGGCAGTACCACACCTATGTCACCCGAGTGGACCATGTCGGCAGATGCCGAATACAGTTTCAATATCACCCCGACGTACGATGGTTTTGCCCGGGTTGAGTGGACCTATCGGGATACAGTGGACAGGCCCCAGGTGGAAGACCTGATCAAAGCGGATGAGTTTCCCTGGCGGGTGCCCAGTTATGATTTCTTCAACGTGCGCGCCGGTGTTCGCCACAAAAACTTTACCGTCACCGGCTATGCCGAAAACGTGTTCAACAGCCATTTTTACCAGAACGCCTACCGCAAGGCCTGGGCCGGCGGCGTGTCCCTTGAACCGTCCCTGCGCAGTTACGGCATACGCGTGAGATATACCTACGGCGAGTAATCTTTCTTTTTCCATGTAGACTTAATTCCGGCTTCCGCGCAATGACGGAAGCCGGAATGACAGAGGGAGTTGTGTCATGCCTGACAGAGGGTAGCTGAGATGAGCATTTCCCAAATACGGTCTGGTGTTATATTCCTTTTTCTTCTTACGATATCTGTTCAAGCCGCTGATGCGATTGCCGCCACCGCCATTGTCGGCGGCACGGTGGTTGACTTGGAGGGCAAAGCCCCGATAGAAAATGCCGTAATTATCGTGGAAGGTGAGCGGATCGCGGCAATCGGCGCAGCCGGCAGCTTAGAAATTCCCGACGGTGCCGAGCAGATAGACGCCAAAGGCGCCTGGCTCATCCCCGGCTTGATGAACATGCATGTTCACCTGGGGCTGATCCTGCCCGGCAAGATGGCGGCAGAACTGGTCAACGAGAGCGAAGCGGCGCTGGCGCTGCGCATGGCTGCGAGTGCGCGGGCGAGCCTGCAGGCCGGTGTCACCACCATCCGTTTAACCGGAGACACAGCTCACGCCGACCTGGCCCTGATGCGGGCGATAAACAAGGGTCAGGCCGATGGTCCGCGTATTTTCAGTTCCGGTGAATCGCTTACGATCACCGCGGGACACGGGTCAAAAGGCGCCAAGAGAAATTATGACGGCCCGGATGAACTGGTCAAAGCGGCGCGCACGCAGATCAGCGCCGGGGCGAAATGGATCAAGATCCTCATATCGGGCGGGATAGCCACCGCCGGCGGTGATCTTGACGCAGTATTGATGACACCCGCGGAGATCCACGCGGTAATCGACGCGGCCCACCGGTTCGGCGTCAAGGTCACGGCGCACTCAGGCTCACCGACAGCAACAAGCATTGCCATAGATTCCGGACTTGACTGCGTCGAACACGGTTATTTTCTTGATCGTCCCACCCTGCAGAAGATGAAAGAACACGGCACCTGGCTGGTGCCGACCATCGTCGTAAGCCAACCGGCCACAGAGCCGTTTTTCAAGGCGATCGGGTCTCCCCCATGGTACCTGGAGCGGCGTAATTCCGCCGGCGTAGCGCACTGGAAGGCGCTGCAGATGGCTATTGAGGAGGGGGTTAACATCGCCCTCGGTACCGACCAGTTGCCTTCGGAACCCAATGACGGGACCACCGCGACCGCCCGCGAGGCGCAGTACTACGTGGAAGCCGGCATGACCCCGCTCCAGGCATTACGCTCTGCGACCATCGAACCAGCGCTATTACTGGAAGCGGAAGACGAGATCGGTTCTCTGGAACAGGGCAAGTACGCCGACATCGTTGCCGTGGACAATGACCCCACGGAAGACATCAAGGCCTTGCGCAATATTCTGATGGTGATGAAAGGCGGCAAGGTCTACCGTAACAACCTGTAGAATAGGCGATTAATACATCATCGGAATGGCAGGCAATCCGGAATTGCACGGAGAGGGGGCCATACCCGAACACCAGGCCTTAATATGATCATCAACCGGCCACTGTCAAGCATTGTCGTTCTTGTATTCCTCACAGTATTTGTCCTGGCAGCGCATGCAGCCGGAACGACCGCCATCGTCGGCGGCACGGTGGTGGACCTGGAGGGTAAAGCGCCGATCGAGAATGCCGTTGTCCTCGTTGAAGGGGACAGAATCACAGCAATCGGCGCAGCCGGCAACGTGGAAATTCCTGATGGAACCGATCAGATAGACGCCAGGGGCACCTGGCTCATCCCCGGGCTGATGAACATGCACGTTCATCTCGGCCTCGTTATGCCCGGCAGGATGACCGCTGAACTGTACGATGAAAGCGAGTCGGCACTGGCGCTGCGCATGGCTGCGAACGCTCGTGCGAGCCTGCTGGCCGGCGTCACCACCATCCGCCTGACGGGTAGCCGGGCACATGCCGACCTGGCTTTGATGAGAGCGATAAACAAGGGCCAGACCGATGGACCGCGCATCTTCAGCGCCGGCGAAACGCTCACCATTACCGCGGGGCACGGTTCGAAAAAGCCGGGTAAGAAGAATTATGACGGCCCGGACGAACTGGTAAAAGCGGCGCGCACGCAGATCAGCGCCGGGGCTAAATGGCTCAAAATCCTGATTTCGGGCGGAATAGCGACCGACGGTGGCGGTCTTGCCGCGGCATTGATGACTCCCGGGGAAATCCAGGCGGTGATCGATGCGGCCCACCGCTTCGGTGTGAAGGTGACGGCACACTCAGGTTCCCCGGCGGCGACAAACATTGCCGTAGACGCCGGACTTGACTGCGTCGAACACGGTTATTTTCTTGATCGACCGACCCTGAAAAAGATGAAAGAACACGGCACCTGGCTGGTGCCGACCATCGTTGTTACCGCGCCTGGGACGCAGCCGTTTTTTGAGCGGATGGGTATGCCCCCGTGGTACATGGAGCGGCGTAATTCCGCCGGCAAGTTACACTGGCGGGCACTGGAGATGGCCATTGAAGAAGGGGTCAATATCGCCCTGGGTACCGACCAATTACCTTTCGAACCCAATGACGGGACCACGGCAACCGCGCTTGAAGCGCAATACTACGTGGAAGCAGGCATGACGCCGCTGCAGGCATTGCGCTCGGCGACCCTGGAATCTGCCAGGTTGCTGGAGGCTGAGGATGAGATTGGCTCCCTGGAACAGGGCAAGTATGCCGATATTGTTGCCGTGGACAAGGACCCCACGCAGGACATCAGGGCATTGCGTAATATCCTGCTGGTGATGAAGGGCGGGAAGGTTTATCGTAATAATCTGTAGCAATACGTAAAAAGGGACGGATTTCAAATCCGTCCCCGTAATACTATGCCTCTGCATAGCGCAGGATCTTTTCCACTGCACGGTTCCCCTGTATATATCCACTGATCCATCCCTGGAAACCGGTTACTTCGGAGTGTCCGAAAGCAATCCTCCCGTAACCTTCATCAACAACATCCTTTGGAGCCGGCTCACCCCCCGTCCCGAAATAAAATCCGGGTTGCGGCGCGATATAGGCGTGTCCCCAACGATTAAGGACGATTCCGGCTATATCCCTTCCTGGATCAAAACCATGCTTACCAAACAGCGTGACAAGCTGGTTGCGGATATCCAGTTCGTATTCACGATACGATTTTGACAACAACTCAGTTCGGCCCAGACTCGCCTGTACCTGCAATGGCTTGCCCGAATAGCGTACGAACGGTACGTAAAGCGTCATTACCGCGGGTTTTGACGGGTCGAGAGGAACGCTATAACCGTCTATCTTCATCGGCCGCCGAAGGTTTGCATACCAACTGAAATTATTGAACCAACGGGCCGCGGAGATACCCAGGTTTTCCATAAATTTCCAGTTTTTCAAAGCCACGTTAACCGTCAGCATCGGGGTATGGTGAAATTGCCGGTAAGCCTCGACGACCGGTTGCGGCATATCACTGACAATGCGCCGCGTTATCCAGCCGCCAGTTGCCATCACTACCGCTTTTGCCCGTACACGGTATGTTTCCCCATCCCGGACATAAGTGACGGCAACATTTTCCGTGCTTCCTGTATTACCGGTGTGCCTGACATCGACCGCTGTTGCCGAGAGACGTATCCTGAACGGGTTACCCGGTTTATCCAGGTTATCAAAGTTAACATCACCATAGCCTGTATCGGTCAGGGAATTATCTCCTTTTATCGCTTCCGGCAGTATTTCCTTGACCAGGTACCTCAATATCGTCGAGTTCCCGCCGGGAAAGCTGTAAAAACTCCTGTTGTTGTAAGCGTCCTGTTTTTCCCTTGATAAATGCCCGATTGTACCCGGCATTTGTAACTTGTATGCAGCGTACGCGGATATTGCATCGCCGCTCGCGCCAAAAGCAGCACTGCCGAAATAAGGATCGATGTACTTGTAGAGCACGTCTTTTGAAACATTTAATTTATTGACCAGAAATTCGTGATACGTCATGGAATCGAATTGTTTTTCCCAATCCCCGTTGATACCTTCCGGTTTGATCCGGTTATGCAGGACATCATTGAGTTCACGCCGGAAACTCTCGGGAATCGGGGCGTCCCTGAATCCGTTCCGGTGTGCGTCCATCACCCATTTCCCACCTGTACCGTTATCGTAAAAATAACCGGTGCTGGCGCTTTCCGGCCACTTCATCATCGGTCCGAAACTGTCCGGCGCAAACCTGATGTCCTTATCGGTGCCTGATAATTCTTCAAACTCAAACTCGGTGGGCAAATCCAGTTTGTACCAGAGTTCGGGGAAATACGGTTTGCCGGTATGCACGACAAAGGAATTTGAGCCCTGCGGCCCATAGAGCCTGTAACCGTCCACGACAAATTCATTCTGTTTCGCCTCACCTCCGAACATGGCGTGATTATCCAGGATGAGACATTTCCGGTTATCGCCTGTTTTCTTCTTGAATGCATAGGCGGCGCCAAACCCGGAAAAACCTCCCCCGACTATCACCAGGTCATAAATCCCGTCCACATCCTTCGCTGTATTTATCGCCTGCCTGAGCTTGTCGTCCCTGAGGGCATGGGCCGTATTGACTACCTCGTGGGTATTGCCGTTGGCGAGGGCATAGTCCCCGATACCCCCGGGGCCCGTCCAATCCGGACCCAGGGTAGAGAAACCGGGTTGCTGCACTGAAATGTCTTCTCGCGCCAGGAGACCTTTTGGTGTCGTTGCCATTAATCCTGCTCCGGCGCCGATCAAGGTGCCGCCAACGAAATCCCTACGTGTGATAGGGGTATCCAGGCCCAGTTCTTTGTCTTCCGGTCGAATATTTTTTTTCATCGTGAAATCACTCAGGATCTGACTCGCAAGCCGTCCTTGTCGACAAACGGTAAATCCGTAACAGCCATTTCGACCATCCCGTCAGGATGTTCTACAACCAGGTTAAGTCCCTTATCAATATATTTCCGCTCAACCAGCGCCAGGCAGATATTCCGCTGCAGGGATGGAGAGAAGGCCAGGGAACGCGTTACGCCTATGTGCTTGTCCTGGTGCTTGATTTTACACGGTCTCTCAATGCGCGGTAACGGCTCGGAACCACCCACGAGGCCGGTTATTTTTCTTGATGGACCGCCGTCGGCGATTATCTTTTCCAGGGCGGCCCGCCCGATAAACGGACCTTTATCCAGGTCCACCAGGTTTGTGCGCCAGTGTTCCAGCGGGTTGATATGCTCATCCCGGGTGCCCATGGAAAACACCATCAACCCGGACTCGAGCGCCTTGCTCCAGGAAAGTCCCGATACCAGCATCTCAAAAGACTTGCCTGCGTTAACGATTGCATCCCACACATCCGGCGCCTCTTTAGAATTGACCGGGTACACTTCATAACCCAGTTCGCCTGTCCAGCCGGTCCTTGATATGACACAGTCAGCGCCTGAAATTTCCGTTTCCATGCAACCGAAAAACTTCAGTTCATTGATGGACTCACCGATGATTGTGCGCAAAATATCACGGGACATCGGGCCCTGGAGTTGTAACGGCGCCACGTCAGCCTCCCTGACCTGGACGTCGTAATCACTGTGTAATGCGATGCCGCGGGCCCATAACTCAACGTCACCGTCCGATACGCCGAACCAGAGTCTCTCCGAGGATATATAGACAATAATGCCGTCGGCGATAATTTCCCCGTTTTCGTCACACATGAATGTATAACTGCAGCGGCCGGGAGCAAGTTTTGTCATGTCCCGGGTAACGAGGTAGTCCATGAAATTCACCGCATCCTTGCCGGTTATTTCAATCTGCCGCTCCGCACCGGTAGGAATTAATATGGCCCTCGTCGTTAATGCCTTGTAAACCTCATCGGGGGGTATATGTTTACACAGGGTAGGCGTAATCATGTGGTTAAAAACCGTGTATTGCTCCCAGCCCATCTCCTCGGTTTTCTGGAAATAGGGAGATACCCTGTGGTGAGGCAGCAGGTGTTGCGTTCGATGAGGATTAACTGTCATTTCCAGAGTCCAGGTAGTGGTTGGATGATATGTATCGCTTTAATAAATATCTATAATATATTGATAATATTGACAAATAATATTATTAACATGCACAAGGGCGCAACGAATTTCAGTGAAAACTTCCACAATACATATATGAAACCATTGCTTGCTCCCAATTCACCTTGACAGGTTTTATCGGGAATCAACCAGCCGCAGAATGCGGCTATAGCCAGGCCGCAAATGGGAAGAAGCAACACCACTGCAACTATTTCATATAATTCGAATATGTTTTTGCCTTTCAAGAAAGGGATATAATCGAATAAATGGATACCTGACCAGTGATTAAATGAAAGGATCGCAGGTAACCCACCCAGCCAGACCAGAAAGCCCAGTAGAACAGACACTTTTGCCCTGCTACCTATATTGAGTTCAATCAACCAGCATACGACCTGTTCGTAGCCTGAAATCAACGTCGGAATGACGGCGGCAAGCAGCGCGCCGAAAAACATAATGCCGAATACCGGTCCAAACTGCATCTGTCCGAACGCAACCGGCAAAGCGACGAAAATCAATCCCGGGCCGGAATCGACCGGCATCCTGAATGCAAATACAATTGAATAGACCGCCAGTCCGGCCAGTAATGCCGCGCCCACGTCCGCAATAATAATGATTAATGCCGATTTCGAAATGGATACTTCTTTCTTCAGGTAAGCGCCATACGTCATGATGAAGCCGGCGCCGGCGCCTATCGAAAAAAATGCCTGTCCCATCGCCAGTTGTATAACTTCGAAATTCAGTTTCTTATAATCGAATGAAAACAGGAATAGTGCGGCTTCTTTTATCGTACCCAGGTAAATCCCGTAAAATACGAATAATATCAGCGAGATAAATAGAACGGGCATTAACCAGCTTACCGATTTTTCTACCCCCCTCCGCACTCCCCTGGCAATGATAAAACCCGTAATAACAATCAGGGACGTCTGGCATATCACCAACGCGTAAGGATCTTGTTTAAGTGCATCGAACATTGCAGACGAGGATTGCGCGTCAATGTCACTGAATCCGGCAGATACGGACAGAAAAAAGTAATACAACACCCAGCCTGCGATGACGAAATAGAAAAACTGGATCAACGTCATGGCAGACAACCCCAGGTACCCGACCAGTGACCATCGAGGACTTGCGCCGTGATCGGTTGCCGCTTTACGCATACTGCCGATCATGCTTTGTCCGCTGTAACGGCCGATCACCAGTTCCGCAATGATGATCGGCATGACAAACAACAGTGAAACGACGATATAGGTCAGGACGAATGTCGACCCGCCGCTTGTGCCCGTGACGTATGGAAACCGCCAGATATTTGCCAGACCTATGGCGGCGCCGATAGTGGCGAGAATAAATTTATATCCGGAAGACCAGGTCTCGTGCCTGACCCGAATTGTTTCTTGCATATAAGTGAAGTGTTGTGGTCAGTTTACAAAATAATAAATATTTGAAATTGAAACAACATTACTCGTGGCGTAGACTTACAAATAAGCTAATAATCAGGGAAGAGAGGGGGCGATCAATGTCAAGAATTGCAGTTCTGTTATTACTCACAGTGTTTGTCACGGCAGCGTATGCAGCGGGAACTACCGCCATTGTCGGCGGCACGGTGGTCGACCTTGAGGGCAAAGCGCCAATTGAGAATGCCGTTATTCTCGTAGAAGGGGAGCGGATCGCGGCAATCGGCAAAGCCGGCAATGTGAAAATCCCTGACGGCGCTGAACAGATAGACACCAGCGGCACCTGGCTCATCCCGGGACTGATGAACATGCACGTTCATCTGGGCCTGGTGTTACCCGGCAAGTTGACGGCGGAACTCGCTGATGAAAGCGAAGCGGCGCTGGCGTTGCGTATGGCAATGAACGCGCGGGAGAGCCTGCAGGCTGGTGTTACCACCATTCGACTGACCGGTGACCGTGCCCATGCCGACCTGGACCTGATGCAGGCGATCAACAAGGGGCAGGTCGATGGCCCGCGTATCTACAGCGCCGGTGAAGCGTTGACAATATCCGCAGGTCATGGCTCACAACAAAGCGGCAGAACCAAGTATGACGGACCCGATGCATTCATAAAAGGCGCGCGCACGCAGATCAGCGCCGGGGCGCAATGGATCAAGATAATGATATCCGGCGGAATAGCCACCGACGGCGGCGGTCTGGCCGAGGCCTTGATGACGCCGGAGGAGATTGAAGCTGTAGTCGACGCGGCCCACCGCTTCGGCGTCAAGGTGACGGCGCACTCCGGGTCCCCGCCGGCGACGAACGTTGCTGTAGACGCCGGCCTTGACTGTGTGGAACACGGTTATTTCCTGGATCGGCCGACCCTGAAGAAGATGAAGGAGCACGGCACCTGGCTGGTGCCGACCATCGTCGTCAGCCAGCCGGCCACGGCGCCGTTTTTTGAGCGTATCGGCTCTCCCCAGTGGTACCTGAAACGGCGTGAATCCGCCGGTAAGGCACACTGGCGCGCGCTGGAAATGGCCATTGAGGAAGGGGTGAATATTGCCCTGGGCACCGACCAGATGCCCGCCGAACCCAACGACGGCACCACGGCGACTGCGCGCGAGGCCCAATACTACGTGGAAGCCGGCATGACGCCGTTGCAGGCATTGCGCTCGGCGACCATAGAAACCGCCAGGCTGCTGGATGCCGAGGATGAGATCGGCACGCTGGAAGCAGGAAAATATGCCGATATCGTCGCAGTGGACAGGGATCCGACGAAAGATATCAAGGCATTGCGCAATATCCTGCTGGTGATGAAGGGCGGGAAGGTTTACCGTAATTTATTTGAGTAATGAACCATCAACCCGTCATTCCCGCAAATGTTTATCCCTGCGAAGGCAGGGACCAGAATCCAGTGAAATACTGTGTTGCCCAAGGGGCGACCCATTGTAATACTGGATTCCGGGTTAAACCCGGAATGACGAAGGGGGAGGTGTGAAATGAGCATAAACCGGTCACTGTTAAGCATTGTTTTTTTGATCTTCCTTACGGCATTTGTTTCTACCGCGAATGCAACAGGAACCAGCGCCATTGTCGGCGGCACGGTGGTTGACCTGGAAGGCAAGGCGCCGATAGAGAATGCCGTCATTCTCGTGGAAGGGGAACGGATAGCTGCAATCGGCGATGTCGGCAGTGTTGAAATTCCGGACGGCGCCGAACTAATTGACGTCGGTGGCGCCTGGCTGATCCCGGGCCTGATGAACATGCACGTTCACCTCGGTCTTGTCCTTCCCGGCAAGATGAAGGCCGAGTTGCACAACGAAAGTGAGGCGGCGCTGGCGCTGCGCATGGCAATGAACGCGCGTGAGAGTCTGCAGGCCGGCGTCACAACCATTCGTTTGACGGGAGATCTGCATCATGCCGACCTGGCCCTGATGCGGGCGATTAACAAGGGCCAGGCGCACGGTCCGCGTATCTTCAGCGCCGGCCAACCGCTTACGATAGTCGCAGGTCATGGGTCGAAAAAGGAAGGCAGGAAAAAATTCAGTGGGCCTGACGAACTGGTAAAAGGAGCCCGTACCCAGATCAGCGCCGGTGCGAAATGGATCAAGATAGCGATTTCGGGCGGAATAGCCACCGATGGCGGCGGACTTGCGGAGGCATTAATGATGCCCGAGGAGATCCATGCGGTGATCGACGCGGCCCACCGTTTCGGCGTAAAGGTGACGGCACACTCCGGCTCACCGGTTGCGACAAGCATTGCAGTAGACTACGGGCTTGATTGCGTCGAGCACGGTTATTTCCTGGATCGTCCGACCCTCAAGAAGATGAAGGAGCACGGCACCTGGCTGGTGCCGACCATCGTCGTCAGCCAACCGGCCTCGGCGCCGTTTTTTGAGCGTATCGGTTCCCCACCGTGGTACCTGAAACGGCGTGAGTCCGCGGGCAAGGCGCACTGGAAGGCACTGGAGATGGCTATTGAGGAAGGAGTTAACATTGCCCTGGGTACCGACCAGATGCCTGCCGAACCCAATGACGGCACTACAGCGACTGCACGCGAGGCGCAATACTACGTGGAAGCAGGCATGACGCCGCTGGAGGCGTTGCGTTCCGCTACCGTAGAAACCGCCAGGATGCTGGAGGCGCAGGATGAGATCGGCACGCTGGAACAGGGTAAATATGCAGATATCGTTGCCGTAGACGGGGACCCGACACAAGACATCAAGGCATTGCGCAATATCCTGTTGGTGATGAAAGGCGGCAAGGTTTACCGCAACAAATTGTAGAAATTAAGGATGAAACAAGTCCTTTTGCAGTGAGCCTGCGTGTGGGTATCGTCGGCTGGGGAGATGCCGGCAGGATTCATGCAAAACACCTGGAGGCGCACGGGGCGCGTCTGGTCGGCGTCGTCTCGCGCAGGCGGCTAGGTTCAGCTGTGCCCTGGTTTGACAGCATGGACGATCTCTTGCCCATGGTTGATGCGCTTGCGATTGCCACACCCAATGATCTTCACGCCGGAATGGCGCTGAAAGCGGTATCGGCGGGCAAGGCGGTGATGGTTGAGAAGCCGCTCTGTATTTCACGCGACCAACTGAGACAACTCGAGCTTGTCCTTTCATCTGCCGATGTCCCTGTTCATCTTGGTTATCGCCTCCGTTTCAATAGCGAAATCAGACGGTTGCGCCGGCCGCGAGACGACCGGACAGTTCCCCGCAGCATACATTGCAGCTATCAACTGGGGATTAACCGTCTGGCTGCCGGGAAAAGCTGGATCCGTGACCCGGTGCGTAGTGGAGGCGCCTTTTTTGTATTGGGCCCACATTGCCATGACCTGGTGCGTTGGATTTGCCGTGCCCGGGGCAGGGCGCTGACCGGCCTCGCCGTGCCGGATAGCGTAAAGGATGATTTTCCCCTCGAGGTTTCACTCACGGGTAGGCTTGGAGAAACGGAACTCGGAATATCGGTAGATATGAGAGGAAACGCAGATTATCGCCTTCAACTTACGGTAGAATGGCCGGATGAAGACAAACCCCGTTCAGTAGTTCTCTCGGGAGAACGTCCAGGTGTGCGGGAAGAAGCCGAGTATTCCGGTCTCATGGGCAACTTCGTTCAGGCCGCAGAACAGGGTCTGGCTGACCCTGCTGCAGTGACCGAGATTCTGCAAACCCATAGCGAGCTTCTGGATGCGAATTTTCTGCTAACACCAGGAGAGGAAACGTGAAGACGATACTGGCAATCGTTGTCCTGGTAGTGTGTTTGTACTCTCTTTTCCCGGGACTGCCTGCGAACACCGGGCCGGATCTCGTGGCGAAGGGAGAGGATATCTTCTTCAACGAGACGTTCGGCGGCAACGGCCGGACATGCGTTACCTGTCACCGCCCCGAGGACAACTGGCGCATCACACCGGCATTTATCGCCACGTTGCCCGATGATGACCCGCTCTTCGCCCACGAGTTCATGCCGGAGTTCAAGGAGAACTTCGAAAAAGCCGATCTCCTGCGGGAATGGGGCCTGATCCTGATGAACCCTGATGGTTTCGACGACCTCGAGAATGATTTCGTAATGCGCACGGTGAATTCCCTGCGTTCCGTCCGCACCAGCATTGAGGGCATGCCCCACGAAGGCATGGAGAACCAGCTCGATTTCATGGAGCCGCTCACCGGTTGGGCGGGAGACGGCGCTCCCGGTGACGGCAGCCTGCGGTCTTTTGCCATCGGGGCGATCATTCAGCACATGCCCAGGACACTTGCACGCGAGCCGGGAGTCGACTTTCGCCTTCCCACCGACGAGGAATTGGACGCGCTTGAAGCCTTCATGCTGACCCTCGGGCGCCAGGAAGAGCTGTCGCTCCCCCTGCCATTGAAAGGAGACCTGGCGCTGCGTGGACAGGACCTCTTCATCGACAGGGATAATAAGAACGGGCGTTGCAATGTCTGCCATATCAATGCCGGCGCATCTTCGCTCCAGGCGAGCGTGCTGCCGCAGGGCCGCATCGTAAATCTCGGCAGCATCGTCCATGCCACCGGCGAGGAGTTTGCGCCGGGAAAACCGACCGAGCTCATTCCGCTGGATGACGGGTATAAGGACACGCACCAGTTCAATACCCCGCCGGTGGTCGAGGCTGCGGACGCCGGGCCGCTGTTCCACAGCGGTTTCGTGAAGTCGGTCGAGGAAGCGGTGGACATCTATAATCTCGACACATTCAGGGAATCGGAGGTAGGGATCGCACTCACCAGGCGTTTTGGAACTGAGACTGATTTGTCCGCCAGTGAGGTCCTGGCGATCGGCGCGTTCCTGAGAGTCATCAACGCACTCGACAACATTCGCGAAACTACCGAGCTTCTGGAGACAAGCCTGGAGAAGGGGATTCTTGAGAATGAAAGGGCGCGCGAACTGATACGAAGAGCAGCTTATGAAACGGAAGACGCAATCATCGTTCTCGATGGTGTGAACCTCCATCCGCTGGCGGTGGGGAGATTGCGCAGGGCGGAAGAACTCATACACAGCGCCCGGGAAGCGACTTTCTCACGATCCGGTCATGTCCGCGACGCACTCGTCGAACTACAGCGCGCACGCGAGATATTGATTGAATCATAAGTTGAAAATTAACCTGATTACTGTCACTATGTAGAAGTAGTTGTTTGTGGCTTCAAGTTAAATCTTACGGGAAATGGGGGGGAGCGATGAAGAAGCTCACATGCATCATCCTTGCGCTGCTGTTGTGCCTGTCGGGTTGCTCGGGCGACCAGCCAGGTTCCGGTAGCGAACTCATCATTACAGACGTCACCCTGATCGACGGTACCGGGTCAGACCCGCAGGTTGGGGTCGACATCCTCATAGCCGATGGGCGGATTGCTGAAATCGGCCCGGACTTGTCGACTGCTTCGGAAGCAGAGACCATCGACGGCGCCGGGAAATATGTCATCCCCGGCTTGATCGATGCTCACGTCCACATGGACGCCCCCATTGTCTTTCAGCTTACACCCGATGAGAAAGCCCGGGTCATTGAGAACAACCCCAGGGCTTTTCTGTACAACGGCGTCACCACGGTCCTCAACGTATCCTCGAAGGTGGACTGGATCTTCGAGCAGCGCCAGGCCGAGCGGGAAGGGCGACTGCTGTCCCCCCGACTCTATGTGATGGGACGTTCTTTCACTCCTGTAGATGGTTGGGGCAGTCGGCACGGCGGCGCCCTGGCCGATGTCGATGATGCCGTGGCACGCGCCCGGGACTACATCAGCCGGGACACGGACGGTTTCAAGGTGATTATCGAGGACGGCCTGGGCGCCTCCGGCACCTATAAAAGGATGAGCGAAGACATGATGATGGCCATCTCGAAGATCGCCCGGGAGAACGATGTCCCCATCTATACGCACGCCATCAACCTGGACGAGTTCCATTCGGCCGTGGCCATGTCATCCACGGCGATTGTCCATGGGCTTGAAGACCCCATCCCGCCAGGGGATACCATATTGCAGGACATGGTCGAGAATAATGTGATGTTCGTTCCCACCCACAGCCTGTGGGAAGCGTTCCTGCGCCATGACGAGGCGGCGGCTGACCTGAACGACCCCATCCTGCGCGGCAGCGTTCCACATTTTCTGCTGGATTACATGCAGGACCCGGAATACCGGGCGGAGGAGACCCGCCGCTTCCTGGCTGTGGCCGGCATGCCGGTTTACCAGTGGGCCGAGGACAGGATCCCGATTTTCAGCGAAAATATCCTGAAGGCGCACCAGGCCGGCGTGATAGTCGCCACCGGTACCGACGCGGGAGGGCCGGTGGGGTTCAACTTCCAGGGCTACAACCTCCCCTGGGAGGTCAAGCTTTTCGTACAGGCCGGGATGACGCCGATGGAAGCACTGGTCGCGGCAACACTCAACGGCGCAAAAGTTATCGGCGTTGAGGATCAACTGGGTACCGTGGAAGCCGGGAAGCTGGCCGATCTTCTGATCCTGACCGCCAATCCGCTGGATGACATTGAAAACATCCGCCGTATAGAAACCGTCGTATACAAAGGCAAGGCTTACCCGCGCCGGGACTTTGCCTACCAACCCTCTGAGACGGGAGACGAAAAATGAAACAACCAGACAGTCCCTCGATTAATGGAATTCGGTATGTTCTATCCAGTGGCTTACTCGTTTTAATATTCGGATTTGCACCGATCGCACAGTCCCAGATCGAAGAAATCGTGGTGACCGCCACCAAGCGCGGCGATTCGCTGATCCAGGATATCCCCCTGTCCGTGCAGGCGATCAGCGGGGACAGCCTGAAGGAAGCAGGCGCGCTGGACTTCAACGATTTCTTCCGCCACGTGCCGGGTTTGAGCGCCGTCGACCAGGGGCCCGGTGACAAGCGCTACAACATACGCGGCATCAACTCTGCCGGCGCCGGTACCGTGGGTCTGTATTTCGATGAAATCGTCGTCACCGGCAACATGCTGACAGCGGCCGGTGGACGCTCAATTGACGTGAGACTGTTCGATATGGATCGTATCGAGGTGCTGAAAGGGCCCCAGGGAACCACCTTTGGCTCCAGTTCCCTTTCCGGGGCAATCAGGTGGATCCCGGCTTATCCCGATATGACCCAGGCATCCATGGACGTCGGCGCGGGGTTCAGTTCCACCCGCCACTCGGACGGACTCGGTTACACGGTCGATGCAATGGTCAACATACCTGTCGTCAAGGACAGGGTGGCGCTCAGGTTTGCCGGGATAAAGATTGATAACGATGGTTATATCGACGATCAGTGGAGGAAAGACGGCAATGACGATGACACCGAAGCCCTGCGCGGCATACTGGCCGTACAGGTGACGGATAACCTGAAATTTTCGGTGCTGGGCATGCACCAGGATGCAAGGACTAATGCCAGGGCCGGGTGGATGGACCAGTTGATTGATCTTCCCGTAAGCCCGACACTCAACGGCGGTCCAACGCCTACCAAGTATTACAACACGGATATGTCCGACGCCAGCTTTGATGACGAGACCGACATGTACAACGTCAAGTTTGAATATGACCCGGAGTGGGGCAATGTGATTTTCACATCATCCATGATGCAGCGGGATACATACTCCAGACGGGACGCCTCTGCCGAGATTGAAATTATCACCCGCCTGGCTTTTCCTGCTGACGGCACCGGGCAGTCTTTCATCGTTCAGCCCCAGAATCGCGAGTTATTCACCAATGAAATCCGCTTTGCTTCCAGTTGGGACAGTCCTTTTCAGTTATTGCTTGGCGGATTTCGCCAGTCGGAAGAACGTTTCTTCAGGAGCAAGGTGATAACGGTAGACCCGGTGAGCGGCAGGGTCACTCCTGAATCAATTTCGCTCCTGGACCGCACGGTAGACACCTCGGTTGATGAGAAAGCGTTATTCGGCGAGTTGTCCTGGGACATCACGGAACGGCTGAATGTGACGGGCGGATTCCGCTGGTTTGATTTCAAGCTGGCGGAAATTGCCGCAGCGGTTACCGGCTTTCCCGGCAGGCCCGGCACCGGCCCCGGCCCGGAACTTGTGTTTGGTGAGAAAGACATCATTTTCAAGGCAAACGTTGCCTTGGATGTGACTGATGACCTCATGACGTACTTCCAGTTTGCCCAGGGATTCCGCTCCGGCGGTCCAAACGATCAGACGGCAGCCAGTATCGCCGGTGTGACCATTCCCGCGGGTTTCGGTTCCGACTCTGTGGACAGTATTGAAGTAGGGTTCAAAAGCGCCTGGGCGGACAATAAGTTTATTCTGAACGGTTCCTTTTACTATCTGGACTGGACGGATATACAGGCCCGGCAACAGGCAACCGCTCCCGGTGGGCTGACTTTCTCCTACAGGGGGAATGGGGGTACCGCGGAAGTCCTCGGGGTTGAACTGCAAGCCCAGGCACATCCTACCGAAGGATTGTCTTTCGGCGCTACGTTCAACTACAGCGATGCGGAACTGACAGCGGACGCGCCGATACCGGCCAACGGTATGGATGGCGATAAAATTCCCCATGTGCCGGAGGTCACCTTCAGTTTGAACGGCCGTTATGAAATGCCCCTGGGGTGGGACGGCTGGACCGGGTTTATCAGCGGTGATTTTTCCTGGGTGGATGACCAGACCAATGAATTGAGGCCGACTTTTATTACTTATCGTGAGATGGACAGTTATTCCGTTCTCAACCTGAGAACCGGAGTCAACGGCAATGGCTGGTCGGCGGTGGTGAGCCTGGACAACGTGCTGGATGAGGACGAAACGCTGGCGTATATCTTTAACGGCGGTAACCAGCCATCCCGCCTCGGCTTGCCCGGGTGGGTGCCTCCGGGTATGGTTCGCCCCTGGCCGCGCATGGTTTCTTTAACGGTGCGTAAATCGTTTGATTTTTAAGGAATACCAGGTTTAGTCACAGAGGTTTCTTGAAACCGGACATAGCCGCTTCAAGGCGGCTATGTCCGCGAGGTTAAATCTCCGGTTCATTTCGAGCCCTGTATAATATCCATGACCTGCCTGAACAGTTCACTTTCCCCGTTAGCCAGGGACAGCGCCGTATCGGCGTGGTCCTCTCCGTCCAGAAGGAGATACTGAGCATCGACGCCGGCTGCCTTTAATGCCTCGGTGAATGCCATGGACGACTCCTGGTACCCCTCTTCGGACCCGACCGCGACCAGCGCAACCGGCACCGGGTCATTGACGTGCAGGATCGGACTGGCCTGCTCCCGCAGTTCCGGGGTGGGGGCGTATGTGTATACCTCACCGGGCCGTCCCCTGGCGCGCACATCGTAAGGCCCGCTCACGGGGATGATGCCCTTCAACATCTCTTTCGGCATGCCCATTTCGACCAGCCAGGCGCGGTCAACGCCGATGTCGGCAGACAGGATGGCGCCGGCCGAATGGCCGCCCACGTAGAGAGCTTCCGGGTTGCCGCCGTATTGTTTGATGTTTTCGAATAACCATTTAACAGTGCTTTTGACATCATCAGGCTGATCCGGATAATGGGCGCCGCTACCGGTCAAACGATAGCTGGAGACGGCTGTGATTACCCCGGCTTTGACAAAAGGTTCGGCTACCGATCCGTAGTGCGCTCTGTCCCCCTCACGGAATCCGCCGCCGTGCAGGAACAGGAACACCGGGGCATTCGATACCTCGCCTTCAGGCAGGTAAAGATCGAGGCGCTGTTTCGGATCTGTCCCGTAGGCCAGGTCTAGGTGATGTGGAAACTGTTCCCTGACCCTGGCCGTGTGGTCATTCATCCGGTGATAGAAACCGGTCCAGTCAATAGTAAAATCATCAGGGTTTTGTACCGTGTAATATTGGGACATGTCCTGGGCGTTTATGACGCTTGACAAAAGTGTCAGTAAAACAGCAAGCGCCGGCAGCTTTATCTTCAACATAAGTTTCTCTCCTCTTTCAGAAGTCCGGAGCGCTATCCGGAACATACACTTCTCCGCCCTTGATTACCAGGACGATTTTGTGTTGCAGCAGGGTAATGTCCTGCAGCGGGTCGCCATCCACGATTATCATATCGGCATACTTGCCTTCGGTCACCGTGCCCAGGTCCTTTTCAACCCCCTGCAACTGTGCAGCCCGCAAGGTGGCGCTCTGGATCACTTCCATAGGGGTCAGTCCAGCCTCGAGGTAATGCTGCATCTCCCGGGTCAGTGGACTGTGCACGTTAAAAGGCGAGCCGGCATCCGTCCCGGCGACGATCTGTTCGCGTCCACCGGCTGCGATGAACGTTTTCAGTTTGCGTTTGGCCACCTTGATGCGTTCCGGCGCGCCGATGCCCCAGGGCACCGCGTTCGGGTCACTCCAGGACCAGCGCAGGTGGGCGTAAACTTCCTCAGAATATTGTTCCCTGAAACGGGGGTGATCGGTAAATTCCGGGAATGCAAACACGCGCACGTAGGCATTGCGCATTTCGATAGTCGGTACGATGAACGGGCCGCGCAGGATATTGGCGCGCGGTCCGGTCGGGACGGGTTTTATGCCCCGTACCATGAGGCGGATATCCTCGTCCTTGTAGTCCGATAAGGGATCGGCGGTAAACACGTGGTGCAAGCGGTCGACGCCGGCGACAATCGCCGTGCGGTAGGCATTGATGTGGCGCACGTCGGCATCCACGCCGAGACCGGCCTTGTGCGTCGTATCCACGATAACCTTGAGAATATCCAGGTCCCAGAAGCCGTAAACCTTGACCTGGTCTACCCCAAGCCCTATGACATCCAGCGTGACCTGTTTTGCCTCTTCGGGTGAACCGACCAGGTAGTCTCTCCTGATGTTGGGCTTGTCCGGGTCGCGCTGGTGCAGGATAGGTCCGGCCAGGAACAGCCTGGGCCCGGGCAGCTTGCCCGCTTCAATATCCGCTCTCAGGGCCAGTTGCTCCTGTATCGGCCCGCCCGTGTCGCGAAATGTAGTAATCCCGGCCAGCAGGGATATCCTGGCTGCGTCCGCCATGATATCACCGGCCTGGGCTTTGAATTTAAGCGGAAACGACGCCGGGTCGCCTTCGCCGATATGGAATAAATGGCCGTGGGATTCCCATAACCCCGGCAGGATGGTCATGCCGTCGGCATCCAGGGTTTGCACTCCATCAGGGATGGTTACCGAATTCACGTCGCCAATTTTGCTGATACGGTCACCTGTAACCAGCACCACTGCATCCTGCACAGGCAGACCTCCATAGCCATTGACGAGCTGGCCGCCGCTTATTGCCAGTGTCGGCGTATCCTGTGCCGCTGCCGGGCAGGTAAATATGAACAGAATGAGATACAACCGTGCCAATAAGGAAGATGTGCGTTTCATAATCGCCCCCGGAACAATGCCAGAAACAAGAATAACCCATATTTCCCCCAAGGTCTCACCCCTTGCGAGGCTAAATCGGATAAAATCAAGAAAATCACTTCAGAACAGGGACATTCAATCATGTGGCAATTCTGGATCGACCGCGGCGGCACTTTCACGGACGTGGTCGCCAAATCTCCCGATGGGCGGTTAATCAGCCATAAGCTGCTGTCCGAGAATCCGGGGCGCTATCGGGACGCGGCAGTTCAGGGTGTCCGTCATATACTCGGACTGGCGCCGGGGGCAGGGATACCGCCGGACACAATCGAACACATCAAGATGGGAACCACGGTGGCTACCAACGCCCTGCTGGAGCGAAAAGGTGAGCGTACCGTGTTTGTCACCACCAGGGGCTTCGGTGATGCCCTGCGCATCGGTTACCAGGACCGCCCGCGCCTGTTTGATCTGAACATCGTGCTGCCGGGCATGCTTTATGAGCAGGTTATAGAGGTGGACGAACGTATCGATGCCGGCGGTCATGTCCTGGTCCCGTTGGATGAAGACAGCATGAGGGCCGGTCTTCAGGCCGCATTCGATGGCGGGATACGGGCGGTGGCCGTGGCCTTCATGCATGGTTACCGCTACCGGAGTCACGAAGCCAGGGCAGGTGAAATCTGCGGGGAGATCGGCTTTACCCAGGTTTCCCTGAGTCACCAGGCCAGTCCGTTGGCCAGGCTGGTCGCGCGCGGAGACACGACCGTCGTTGACGCCTATTTATCTCCCATCCTGCGCCGTTATGTGCAACAGGTTGCCGACGAACTGGGTATCGGGGGCGGCGCCGGTCCGCGCCTCATGTTCATGCAATCGAACGGCGGCCTGACCGATGCCCACCGGTTCCGGGGTAAGGACGCTATACTTTCCGGTCCTGCAGGCGGGGTAGTGGGCATGACCCGTAGCGCGGCGATGAGCGGTTTCCACAGGTTGATCGGCTTTGACATGGGCGGCACTTCCACTGACGTGAGCCACTATGACGGCGAATACGAACGCAGTTTTGAGACACTGGTAGCCGGCGTACGCATGCGCGCTCCCATGATGCACATCCATACGGTCGCTGCCGGCGGCGGGTCAATACTCCGCTTTGACGGGTCCCGTTTCAGGGTAGGGCCGGAGTCCGCGGGCGCCGACCCGGGCCCTGCCTGCTACCGGCGCGGCGGCCCGCTGACGGTGACCGATTGCAACGTCATGCTGGGGAAAATCCAGCCGGACTATTTCCCGGCCATTTTCGGTCCCGGCGGCAATGAGAAACTGGACCGCAAAACGGTGGAAAAGAAGTTTCTCGCTATGGCCGAGCGGGTCTCGGATGGGCAGGGTAAAACTGCCGGCGCCGAGGAAGTCGCTGAAGGCTTCCTGCGTATCGCGGTTGAAAACATGGCCAATGCAATCAAGAAAATCTCACTGCAACGCGGTCACGACGTCACGGAATACACGCTCAACTGCTTCGGCAGCGCCGCCGGGCAGCATGCGTGCATGGTTGCCGACGCACTGGGCATGGAAAGTATTTTCCTGCATCCCCTTGCCGGTGTGTTGTCCGCCTACGGCATGGGCCTGGCTGAGATACGGGTGTTGCGTGAAGCGCAGGTGAGCGTTGATTTCAGTGAAGAGACCGTGGAAGAGGTAATTGACGCGTACCGTCTGCCGCTGGCGGATGCGGCGCGTAACGGGGTGAGGGAGCAGGGGGTGGAGGCTGAAAACATCTCCAACGTCAGCAAGGCGCATATCCGCTACGAGGGCACCGACACCAGCCTGCCTGTTGACACCGGCAGCGCGGCGCAGATGCTGTCTGATTTTGAGGCAGCGCACCGCCGGCGTTTCGGCTTTGTCGCCCGGGAGCGGGGCCTGGTTGTGGAGGCGCTGTCCGTTGAGGCAATCGGCACGACCGAAGCAAGCCTCGAACCGGAGGTCGAAACACCGGCTTCCCGCGCGGAACCAACCGTACGGGAGCAGGTACGGATGTACAGTAACGGTGAATGGCGCGACACCCCCCTGTACCGGCGTGATGAACTGAAAGCAGGCCAATCAGTCAGCGGACCGGCCATCATTATCGAAGCCACAGGCACTATCGTCGTAGAACAGGGCTGGCGCGGCGCGCTCAACGAACGCGGCCACCTGGTAATGCAGCGTTACATCCGGCGTAAAGACAGCGATGCGGTCGGTACTGCTGCCGACCCGATCATGCTGGAAGTATTCAATAACCTGTTCATGTCGATAGCCGAACAGATGGGTGTCACCCTGCAGAATACCGCCTATTCCGTGAACATCAAGGAACGTCTTGATTTTTCCTGCGCGCTGTTCAATGCCGGGGGCAGCCTGGTCGCAAATGCACCCCACATCCCCGTCCACCTGGGCTCGATGGGTGAATCCGTGAAGTCTGTTATAAGGGCAAACGAGGGCAAAATCAGGCCCGGCAACGTCTATGTGCTTAACGCCCCGTACGCCGGCGGCACTCACCTTCCCGACGTAACCGTGATAACGCCCGCCTTCGACGAGAAAGGTGAGAACATCCTGTTTTACCTGGCTTCACGGGGGCACCATGCGGACATCGGCGGCCGCACCCCGGGGTCGGCCCCGCCGGACAGTACCCGCATCGATGAAGAAGGCATACTGATTGATAATTTCCTGCTGGTCGAAAACGGCCGCTTACGCGAGACGGAACTCAGGGAATTGCTGGCCTCAGGCAAGTATCCTTGCCGCAACATCGACCAGAACCTGGCCGATCTGGCAGCGCAGGTAGCCGCCAATGAAACGGGGCTGGCGGAACTGCGAAAAATGGTCGCGTACTACGGTATTGACGTGGTCGGCGCCTACATGAAACACGTCCAGGACAATGCCGAGGAGTCGGTGCGCCAGGTGATGGAAGTACTGCAGGACGGCGAATTCGAATATCCCATGGATGAGGGCAGCGTGATTAAGGTGAGGATTTCCGTGGACCGTGACAAGCGCTCGGCGGTCATCGATTTCACCGGCACCTCGATGCAGAATCCGACCAATTACAACGCGCCGACCGCGGTCTGCAAGGCCGCGGTACTTTTCGTATTCCGCACCCTGGTCAACGATGATATCCCGCTGAACGAAGGTTGTCTCAATCCCATTGAACTGGTCCTGCCTGGGCGTTCCATGATCTCGCCGGAATATCCGGCGGCGGTTATGGCGGGCAATATTGAAGTGTCCCAGGCCATTACCAACGCACTGTACGGCGCACTCGGTGTGACCGCGGCATCGCAAGGCACCATGAACAATATTTTCTACGGCAACGACCGTTACCAGAACTATGACACCGTGTGTGGCGGCACGGGCGCCGGCCAGGATCATCCCGGCGCCAGCGCCGTACACAGCCACATGACCAATACCCGCATGACCGATGCCGAGGTGCTCGAACTACGCTACCCGGTGCGCCTCGAGGAATTTTCCATCCGCCGGGGTTCCGGCGGCGCCGGTAAATACCGCGGCGGTAACGGGGTGGTGCGAAAATTACGCTTTCTTGAACCCATGACCGCGACCATGCTGAGTTCCCACCGGGTCATACGGCCTTTCGGGTTGGCAGGAGGCGGGCCGGGTGAATGCGGCAGTAACTACGTGATGCGCGCCGATGGTGATATCGTACGGCTTAAAGGCAACGATGAAATTGAAATGGACCGCGGCGACCTGCTGGTGATGGAAACACCCGGAGGAGGGGGTTTTGGCAAGGCCTGAATCTTTTTATATATAATGCTGTATTGAACGGATCACACTATGAATCGAATTCTGACTACGCACACCGGCAGCCTGCCCAGGCCTGATGATTTGATACAGATCATGTGGGCAAAAGGCGACGGGATCCCAGTAGACGAGCAGGCTCTCGCTAGACGGGTCAAAACCGCGGTGCATGAAACCGTGGACAAGCAACTCGATGCCGGTGTCAGCGTGATAAATGACGGCGAGATGTCAAAACCTAGTTATGCCACTTACGTCAAGGACAGGTTGCATGGGTTTGGAGGTGAATCGATCCAGAATTATTATTTCGCTGATCTTGCTGACTATCCGAAAAGCGCTGATCTGGTTGCAGCTAACCCGGGCCGCAGAAAAAGATCAGCCCCTGCATGCAATGCGCCTATATCCGTAAAAGATACTGGTGCGGCAAAACAGGACATGGTCAATTTAACCAATGCGGTTTCCGGCAAGGATTTCACCGGCGCCTTTTCCAGCGCCGCCTCACCCGGGGTGGTTTCCCTCTTTTTCGGTAACGAGTATTACCCTTCAGATGAAGAGTATGTCTTTGCAATTGCCGAGGCTATGCGCCACGAATACGAGACAATTGCCGCAGCAGGATTAACCGTGCAACTGGATTGTCCCGACCTGGCAATGGGCCGGCATTCGGCCTATGCAGTTCTTGATTTAGCGGATTTCCGTAAGCGGGCAGAAATGAACATAGAGGCCTTAAATTATGGCGTCCGCAACATTCCGGCTGAACAGTTGCGCATGCACCTGTGCTGGGGAAATTATCCCGGTCCGCATCACTGTGACGTGGCCATGTCCTATATCATTGATTTGGTGTGGAAAGCAAAGCCGCGTACCATCCTGTTTGAATCCGCCAATCCCCGCCACGCGCATGAGTGGAAGCTGTTTGAAGATATCAGGGTGCCGGATGGCAAGGTCCTTTGTCCGGGCGTTATCGAATGCCAGTCAAATTACATCGAACATCCAGACCTGGTAGCGCAACGGATCGAGCGCTATGTCAACCTGGTCGGATATGAACGTGTCATGGCCGGGGTCGACTGTGGTTTCAGCATCCACGTGGGTATGCGGGGGATAGACCCGGACGTGGTATGGGCCAAGCTTGCAGCTCTGGCTGAAGGTGCCGCGCTGGCGAGTGAAAAACTGTGCCCATGACACGGTATTGCAGAAGGGTTACCTGGTCGAAAACTCTTCCCGCAACTGCCTGGCTGCCTCGCACATTGCCTGCAACTTGCCGAACGCTGACTCGCGGGGCAGGTACTTCATGCCGCAGTCCGGCGCCAGTATGACGCGCTCTTCATTTACGTAGGACAGGGCCCGCAACACCCTGTCTTTTATCATATCTACTGTCTCTATTTCATTAGTGGACAGGTCCAGCACGCCAAGCAGAATTTCCTTGCCCGGTAGCGACTCCAGTACCGTGCAGTCCAGACCTGACTGGGCTGTTTCTATGGAAACCTGGGTGCACTTTGCAGCGACAAATTCCGGCAGGAATGAATATCCTTCGGGACGGTTGTGGATCAAGGCAGCGTAACCAAAACAAATATGTACGCAGGTCTTTCCATCGATATCCTCCAAAGCCCTGTTCAATACCTCTATGCCATATTCTTTCGCTTTCTCCGGTCGGGCCTGCATGTAAGGCTCATCGAGTTGAACCACGTCTGCGCCTGCGGCGAACAAATCCCTGATTTCTTGATTGACTGCGGCAGCATAATCCATGGCGCAATCCAGTTCCGATGAATAATAGTCGTTCTGTGCCTGCTGGGTCATGGTGAAAGGGCCAGGCACCGTCATTTTTATGGCCTTGCCGGTATTTGCCCGCAAGAATTTCACATCCTCAACAGCTACGGAACGGCTGCGCCGGATCGGGCCGACGATACGCGGCACGAATACCGGTTCGCCGCTGCGGTCCAGTGCCTGTCCGGGGCTATCTATGTCAACTCCATCCAACGCCGTGGCAAAATGATTGGAGTAACTCTCCCTGCGGATTTCACCGTCTGAAATAATATCCACGCCCGCTCTTTCCTGGTCCCGGATTGCCAGGCGGGTTGCGTCATCCTGGGCCTCACGCAAATAATCATCCCCGACACGCCATAACTCCCTGGCGCGGGTCCGCGGGGGAAAACGTTGCGCAAGTTTTTCCCTGTCGATCAGCCAGTCCGGCTGCGGGTAACTGCCTACAATTGTGCAGGGAAACAAGGGAAGTTCCATAATTAAACCTCGATCAATTTCAGTTCGTTGCCGGCAAGGACGGGTATCGTATTCCGATGCCTTATAATATACGATTTCAACCATTCACCACTACCAGGAAACCTGTCATGTCTATATATAACAAGCTTATGAGGTTCAATCCTGTTCGCCGCAACATCCTTGCTGCGCTGGCCGGGGGAACCTTGTCAGGGGTGTCGGCTCTCACCTTGCGCCGGGCACACGCGGCTGCCGGTGAAACCGGTTCGATGGGACAACCCGCCAACGCCCTGGTCGACCTGGATAAAAAAGGGATGCAGTTGATCATAACAGGTTCGGGGTCGGCATTGCCGGACCCGCTGCGCGGCGGCGCCAGTTGCGCGGTCGTCGTTGACGGCACGGTGCTGCAGTTCGATTGCGGCCGCCGGGTACTGGAAAACCTGATGCTGGTGGGGATCAATCCGATGAAGATCGACCACATGTTCTTTACCCACCTGCATTTCGACCATATCTCCGACTATGATTACTACGCGATAACGAACTGGATTGCCGGCAGGCAGGATACGGTTTACGTGTACGGCCCCGCCGGGACGGAAGCCATGTCGGAAGGCGCCATCCGTTATATGCACGCCATGAACGTGGATTTCATCGGGACGATACTTGAGCACTGGCCGCCGCACATGGCGGCGCGTCCGCGCGAGACGCCGCCTTATGAAGTTCGGGATATTGGTCCGGGCACGGTATTGGAGACCGACAGTTTCAGGGTTTCCTGCCTTGAGACGAAACACCTTCCCGACCCCTCTGTGAAAAGTCTGGGTTATCGGGTCGATTCTGACTACGGTTCCGTTGCGATCAGCGGCGATACGGCTGTATCCGAAGGTATGAAAACCCTGGCCAGGGACGTTGATATCCTGGTGCACGAATGTGTCAAACCGGATCTCGGCATGACCTCCGGCGGCAAGTTCAGCCTGAAGGACTTTCACAAGGAGGAACTGATGAAGGAACGTCCCCAGACCGGCCATACCAGCCCGACCCAGTTAGGGCAGTTAGCCAGGGAGGTGAACGCCAAAAAACTGATCGCCTACCACCTCGCTCCCTACACCAGCGTCCCGGCGGCAATCGAGATGTCCAGCATGTATCTCGGACCGAGCCCGGGACACTCGATCTGGGGAAAATTCTTACACGCCATGCAACAGCAGTATGATGGCCCGGTCATCCTTGCGGAGGACCGCATGATATTCAGCCTGGAATAGTGATGGCCCGCTTATTCCGCTCCGAGTATCATGTTGATGACCTGCTTGCATAGCCGGCTGTTTTCGTCCGCCAGCAACAGTGCCGTATCGGCATGGTCTTCCCCCTCCAGCAACAGGTAATGGGCATCCACGCCGGCATCTTTTAGCGCTTCGGCAAAATCCAGGGACGGTTGCACGTATTCTTCCTCGGAACCCGTTGCGACCAGGGCGGCAGGCGCCGGGTCATTGATTTTCAGGATCGGGCTGGATTGCACCCGAATTTCCGGGGTTGGCGCATAGGCATCCAGCTGCCCGGGCCGTCTTTTCACCCTTATGTCATAGGGGCCGCTTATGGGCATGATGGCTTTCAATATGTCGTTTGGCATGCCCATCTCGGTCAGCCAGCCACGGTCAACCCCGATATCGGCAGTGAGGACAGCACCGGCAGAGTGACCGGCCACGTAGAGGTTCTCCGGGTCACCGCCGTATTGTTCGATATTGTCGAATATCCACTTGACGGCGCTTTTTATATCATCGGGTTGATCCGGGTAGTGGGCGCCGCTGCCGGTCAAGCGATAGCTGGGAGTAACCGTAATTACACCCCGCTTGATAAACGGTTCGGCGACCGAACCGTAGTGGGCCTTGTCGCCTTCCCGGAACCCGCCACCGTGCACGAACAGAAACACCGGGGCATTTGCCACCTTGCCTTTGGGCAGGTAAATATCAAGGTGCTGTTTCGAATCGGACCCGTAGGCCAGATCCAGGTAATGGGGATATTCATCCCTGACCCGTGCCGTGTGCTCGTTCATACTGTTATAAAAGCTGCCCCAATCGATATCAAACTCGTCAGGGTGCGATACCGTGTAATACTGATACATATCCTGTGCGCTTGTTACACCAGTAAAAAAAGCCAGTAAGGCGACAAGTACAGGAAGTTTTATCTTCATCATAGGGTCTTCCTCTAATGTTTATGGTACATATACTTTCCCGCCTTTGATGATCAGTACGATCTTGTGTTGCAGCAGCGTAATGTCCTGCAGCGGGTCGCCGTCCACGATCACCATGTCGGCATATTTTCCCTCGGTGACCGTACCCAGGTCTTTTTCCACACCCTGCATCTGTGCAGGTCTTAACGTGGCGCTCTGTATCACTTCCATGGGGGTTAATCCTGCCTCGACATAGTGCTGCATCTCCCTGGTCAACGCGCTGTGCATGTTGAATGGGGAGCCGGCGTCTGTCCCGGCAACGATCTGCTCGCGGCCGCCGGCCGCTATAAAAGTCTTCAGTTTCCGCTTGACAACCTTGATGCGTTCCGGCGCACCGATGCCCCAGGGCACCGCGTTCGGGTTTTTCCAGGACTCGCGCAGGTGTGCGTACACGTCCGGGGAATATTGTTCCCTGAAGCGGGGATGATCGACGAATTCCGGGAATGCAAACACGCGCGCGTAGGCTTGGCGCATTTCTATAGTCGGTAGGATATACGGTCCGCGCAGGATGTTGGCCATCGGTCCTGCGGGAGGCGGCTTTATGCCGCGCACCAGGAAGCGTATCTCCTCGGCGCTGTAATCCGATAACGGGTCGGCGGTAAAGACGTGGTGCAGACGGTCAACGCCGGCTTCTATAGCGGTGCGGTAGGCATTCATGTGGCGCACGTCGGCCTCTACGCCGAGACCTGCCTGATGCGCCGTATCCACGATTGCCTTCAGGATGTCCAGGTCCCAGAACCTGGCCACTTTGATCTGGTCAACTCCCAGGCCGATGACTCTCTCAGTTACTTCCCTGGCTTCGGCAGGAGATCCGATGAGATACTCTATATTGCTGGTGGCGGTTATTACAGGATTTCGCTGATGCAGCACGGGCCCGGCCAGGAACAGCCTCGGGCCGGGCAACCGGCCCGCCTCGATTTCCGCTCTCAGGGCCAGTTGTTCGTGAATCGGGCCACCCGTGTCGCGGAATGTCGTAATTCCCGCCATCAGCGTCGTCCTGGCTACGGCAGCTATGATCGAATCCACCTGGGACCTGAATTTATCAGGAAAAGTCGCCGGGTCTCCTTCACCGATATGGTATAGATGCCCATGGGATTCCCACAATCCCGGGAGGACGGTCATACCGTTGACATCCAGGGTCTTCACTCCGTCAGGAATGGCCACGGAATTCACATCACCGATCTTCATAATGCGGTCGCCGGCAACCAGGACCACCGCATTTTGCACCGGTATTCCACCATAGCCGTCAACAAGAGTGCCGCCGCTTATGGCCAGTGTCGGCGGGTCATCCGCTGCCACCGCCCCAGCCGGCAGGGTCAGACTGAGATACAACAGCGTAAACATCAAGATTCTTTGTTTCATGATTCCCCCGGACACATTGATTTCAATTCAAAAGGCCGATGTAGTTTTATTAGATAATAACTTTTACTAACAATGGACTAATACTTAATATTAAAGTAAATTCTCAACCGCACGCTTACCTTCAGCCGCGGCAGTCTGCCACACCTGGGCTCCGGCCAGTTCCGAATGCGCAAAAGCGATGCGGCCATGAACCGTATTGCGGATTATATCCTTGGCCGCGGGTTTACCGTCCTTGCCGAAATAAAACCCCGGAGGTTGTACGACATATGCATGCCCCCAGCGATTAAGCACGATTCCGGCTATGTCCCGCTTCGCATCAAAGCCGCTGGGGCCGAACAGGGTTTGCAACTGCTCGCGGATTTGCAGTTCGAAATCGCTGAATCCCGGTCCCAGCAGCGAGTAGCGTGCGGCAACCGCCTGTTCTCGTATGGGCATGCCGGGATACAGAAAAGGTACGTACATCGTCAGGACAGTAGGTTTGTTCGGGTCAAGGGGCATGGGTTCCCGGCCGTCGATCAACATTTGTCTCCTGATACAGGTAAACCAGCCGAAGCCTTCGAACCAGCGCGCCGCAGTGATGCCCAGCTTTTCCATGAATTTCCAGTTTCTTACCGCGACGTTCACCGTCAATACCGGACCGTGCATGAAACTGTCCATGGCGTCATACAATTCAGGCGTCAGTCCTTTCACAATTTTCTTGTTTACGGCCTGGTTGGCAGCCATTACAACCGATTTAGCAGTCAGTTTATGCAGGGAACCGTTTTTATAATAGGTTACGTTCACCCGTTCATTCTTTTCGCTGCCGATATTCTCTACGGCAACCACAGTGCAACCACCCCGAAAGCGGGCAGGGTTACCTGCGCGGTCCAGTTCCTGCCAGTTAATCGGGTTAAACAAAATGGCGCTCATGGAGAGATCGCCCTTGATTGACCCCGGAATGAGATGTTTCAGAAAGTACCGCGCTATGCCTGCATTACCGCCGGGAAAGGCGGCAAGATGGAGCAGGTCGGTCGGGTCCGTGTTATCCGTGATATAGCGAAAATAACCTGCCGGACCGGGCAGCGCAAATTCAAACGCTGCGTAAGCTGAGGTGACATCAGACCCCAGGCCGTGTCCGACAGTGGCGCCGAACGGGTCAACCAGCTTTGCGTATTCCGGCGATACACCAAGCACCTTGGTAAGGAAATCCAGGTAAGTCATGCTGTCGAGCCATTGTTCCCAGTCATCACGGCGCGGCGGCATGCGATAGGACTCCAGGGTCATATAGTCAAGTTTCAAGCTGTCCGGGATGGGAGCGTCACGAAAACCGTTGTTCCAGGGATTTATCGCCCAGCCACCATTGGGTGTTGAGTCCCTGCCGTAAAAATAACCTGAATCAGCCGCTTCCCAGGTCTGTAACATCGGAAAATAGATGTCCTTGGCCACACGCAGGTCTTTATCGCTACCGCTTAATTCCTGCCAGACAAACTCATCCGGCAACCCCAGCTCAGGCCAGTATTCATGGTAGAAACCCATCTGCCTGGTGACGGAAACAGGCCACAGGTTGCCGTTGGAGCCCTGTGGTCCGTAGAGATGATAACCGTCCACTTCAAACTCATTCTGTTTCGCCTCACCGCCGAAAATCGGGTGGTTGTCCAGTATCAGGCAGTTCATGTTATCGCCGGTATGTTTTTTGAAGGTATATGCCGCGCTCAGGCCGGAAAAACCACCGCCTACCACGACCAGGTCGAAGGTTTCACCGGTATCTTTCGCTTCGGCCACAGCGTCGATGAACTGCCCTGTTCTTATCGCATGGGCTGCATTGACAACCTCGGCGGTATTCCCGTTGCTGGCAGCATAGTCGCCTATGCCGCCGGGACCGGTCCACTCGTTTCCTAACAGGGCGCTGAATTGAGGCCTGTCTGCGGCCGAAAGACCGGGTGAACGGGTTGCCATCAAGGTGCCGCCTGCTCCCACCAGTGTTGAACCAATGAAATCGCGGCGCGTGATGGGCATTTCCATGCCCAGTTTCTTTTCATTAGTGGATGTCGGCATTGTGTGATCTTGTTATGAAGGTACGGGTTATTCGGGAAATCAGGAATATGACATGTCGTATGGTCGTGCCTATAATATGGATTATAGCGATAATGTTTAATATGGAGAGCTTTGTATGACAGAGATTGCCAGAAGCACAAATGATTGGCAACAGGCGGACCTCGACAATTACCTCCACCCGTTTACCGATTACAAGGCGCTGCTGGACGATAAAGCGCTTGTTATTTCGCGCGGGAAGGGTTGTTACGTCTGGGACAGCGACAATAACAGGTACCTGGACGGCCTCGCCGGCCTTGCCTGTGTCAATGTCGGCTACGGTCGGACCGAACTCGGTCGGGTTGCCGCCGCACAAGTGGCGGAGTTGAGCTACTTCAACAGTTTTTTCAAGTCAACGAATCCACCAGCGATAAGGCTGGCCGAGAAACTGGTTGACATAACGCCGGCTGGATTGAACCACGTCTTCTACGCCAATTCCGGTTCCGAGGCAAACGATACCGCGTTGCGCATGGTAAGACAGTACTGGATGCTGGAGGGTCAGCCGGAAAAGCAGACAGTCATCGCCAGGGAAATGGCCTATCACGGCAGTACCGTGGCCTCCGGCGCCTTGTCGGGCATGCCGTGGATGCACGAACAGGCCGCCGTAGTACCTGATGTTCAGCATATTCAGTGTCCTTACCAGTTCCAGTACGGGCGGGATATGGGCGAGGAAGAGTTCGGGGTGCTCGCTGCCGGCTGGCTCGAAGACAGGATTCTGGAAACCGGTCCTGAGAAGGTGGCGGCATTTTTTGCCGAGCCGGTACAAGGAGCCGGCGGCGGCAAGATTCCGCCGCGCAATTATTTCGCCGAGATCGGGAAGATCTGCAGGAAATACGATGTCCTGCTGGTTATCGATGAGGTGATTACCGGGTTCGGCCGGACCGGGCAATGGTTCGCCAGCGACCTCATGCAGATAGAACAGGTGGACCTGATGTGTATCGCCAAGGGAATCACGTCCGGTTACGTGCCGCTGTCTGCGGTCATGGTCGGTGACCGGGTCGCGGATACCCTGGTCGAGAAAGGCGGAGAATTCTTTCATGGATTTACCTATTCCGGGCATCCGGTCAGTTGCGCCGTAGCCCTGGAAAATATCCGCATCCTTGATGAAGAAGGAATAATCCGGCAAGTCGCCGGGGTGACAGGGCCGTACCTTAATCAGCGCATGAAGGTGTTGTCAGAATCGCCACTGGTAGGCGAAGTGCGCAGTTGCGGCATGATAGCCGCTGTCGAACTGGTCAGGGATAACGAAACAATGGAACCGATAGCGGAGACTATGGAGGACATTGAGCGATCTACGGAAATGTTTCGCGACCTGTGTCTTGAACAGGGCATCATCGTGCGCCCGATAGGCTCAACGATCATGCTGTGCCCACCGTTAATTATCAGCGAGCCGGAAATCGATTTCCTGGTGGATAAAATGCAGGTTGCCCTGCACGGATTTGAGAAGATAATCCAGGGATAAATCTGCGATAAATGAGACGCATCATTAGAGACAAAGATGCGGGAGTGAATTCAAATGAGAATAAGCATTGACTGCCAACGAAAAGGAGCAATTCTGATTGCGGCGCTCACCGGTCGCGTGGACAGCAATAATGCCAACGAATTTCAAAAGATGATGGAAGCCGAAATTGCTCCTGAAGACAAGGCGTTGATTATGGACTTTGAGCACGTATCCTACATCAGCAGCGCGGGTCTTCGGGTCGTGGTGGTAATGGCCAAAAAGTTCAAGGGGCCGTACAGGAAACTTGTCATTTGTGCCCTCAGTGCTCCGATCAAGAAGCTGTTCACGATGACGGGCCTGGATCAGGCCATGACGATTCATGGAACCCGGACTGAAGCGATAGCTGAGATTGAACAGGACGATGCGCAGGAGAAAAAACCTGAAAAAGCCAGTATCGAAGTAAAAGAGGCAGTCGATTATGTCATCGTGGGGGATAACATAGAGGATATTACTAATTTTACCATTGAAAAGTACGAATTCACGAATGATACGGTCCTGTCCTCAGAAGTACGTCAATCCGCAACCTCCAGGATTAAAAAGGTGTTGTGGGAAGAGATTGAGCGTTTGAAAATCCACCGCAAGATGTTGCTGGAAAAAATGTTCAGGGATGCGGAAAACACGTTGAACGAGGTAATTGCCGGAAAGAAATAGCCGTTCAGGGCGCCGCAGCAATGCGTTCGATGCGCAGACGCCGTTAGAAGGACCAGGTAAAACCCAGTTTGAAGATACGGCCCAGGGGGCTGTGGGTAAACGCGTCGTAGTTCATGTCTTCACCGGCGTAGGGCGGGTCCTCATCGGTGAAGTTGAGCAGGGTTGCCCACAAGCTGAGTTTGTCTGCCTTCACGGCCCAGTTGAGATGCAGGTCGTGAGTTATATGGGCATCTATCCTGATGTTATCCTCTACGCTGTCATAACCGTTGACGTATTTTGCCGCGTAGCGCAGGTTCAGGCCGCGCCAGGCATAGTTGGCGTGCCACAGGATTTTCCATTCCGTCAGGGTACGGGCCAGTGGTGTTTCATAATTCAACCGCCCCAGCGCGTTAAAAGAAGAGCCCAGTTCCCATGAATCTATGTCAAAAGACAGGATGCGGGTTCCGGAAACCTTGAGTTCCATGTCGCCCGGACCCGCAGGGAAACGGTAACGCCCGCTGAAATCGATACCATCCGTCTTGATGTCCGGGCCGTTGACGATGTTGACTTCAATAGCCTGCAGGTTTGCCAGGCTGGTGGCCTGGCCGAAACGTATCCGTTGCAGGTAAGCGGGGTCTCCTGCACTACAATCCCCGCCGGGACAGGCCAGTTCCAGCACGCGGGGGAATGGTTCGACGACCAGGGGATCGGAAAAGTTGTATGACCAGTAATCGAGTGAAACGTCTAGCTTATCGTTACCGGCCAGCAGGTCATCCCGGTCCAGCAACAGCCCTACGTTGAAGGTGACGGCAGATTCCGGGTCCAGGCCGGGGTTGCCCTTGATGATGAGACTCTTGAATGCGCCCGTTGCCGCCACGTAGCGTAGTGAATGTACGGAATTTCCGCTGACGGTCTGGTTAAGCGTCGGCCCGCGGAAGGCGGTACTGACCGAACCCCGCAACACCAGGTTGTCGGACATGTGCCAGTGCAGGACGGCTTTCGGGTCCAGGCTGCCGCCGGTTCCGCCGCCGTAATCCTCGTAGCGCAATGATACCTGCGTGTCGATGTCGTAGCCCAGGGGCAAATGCAGTTCGCCGAAGACCGAATAGATGTCGCGGTTTTCATCAACGGCGAAATGCGGCGGCAGGTAACCGAACAGCCCGCTGCGTTCCGCGTCAGGACAACTGGTAATACCGGGACCGGCTGGGCAGGGATTGACGTTACCGTCATTCAACGCGCCCGGGATGGGTCCGTTTTCGAAGGTTTCCCTGCGCCACTGTGCGCCGATTGCGAAATCAATCTCGTTGTCCAGGAGCCGGAACGGCGCAATGCCGCTGGCGATGCCTTCCAGCACCAGCAGTGAGGTCTTGCCCCTGACGATACGCTCGGTGAGCAGGTAGTCGAACAGTCGCCGGTTATCCAGGTCCGGGTTGAAGTCCGGGTTTTCGTGGTATTGCGCCCCCCGAACCTGGGAATGGGCGCCGTACATGCCGTTGGAGAACGGGCTCCAGTACATGCAGTTCCCCCTGCCTGCATGCTGCTGCAGGGTTACCAGGTCGAATTCGAGCCTGCCGTCCACATACCGGTTCGGCACCTCCTGTTCACACTCGATGCCGCCCAGACCCTGCAGCGCGCGTTTGTCCCGGTAGCTCATGACATCCGCTTTCCTGATCCTGCGGGAAGATGAAGACCAGGTTGCAGAGGTGGTGAAATCCAGGTTGCCGATCTGTCCGTCAAGAGCGGCTGCCCACCGTGTGAGCCTGGACTTCACCGGTTCGGCCCGTAACGGGCCGTCCTGTCCGAAGGAACGGCCCAGTACCCAGCCTACGCTGTCCCAGGCATCCCCCTCCCATCCGCAACGGGTCTTGTCGTCACAGAACGCATAGGGGCCGTAAGTTTCCGGGTGTTTCATGGCCATATCGACCAAAGCTGGATTGTTGGCCCGCAGCGAACGCTCCGGAGCGATCACGCGGTTTGGCGGGTACGAGGGTGAGGTATTCCAGTCCGGTACGCTGCTTTCACTGTACAGGAATTCTGTGCTGAGGGTCACGCTGTCACTCAGTTCCCAGGAGGCCTCGGTAAAACTCTGCCAGCGCCGGGTTTTCTCGACCAGGTTATCGAAAGGGGTGTACTGGAAGCGGCAGCGTTTATTGCTATTGGTCGGCGCGCCGCCCAGGGCTGCGCAATTGGGATCGATGATACCGTTCGCATTCACGTCCGTGGTGCTGCCGGGCACGAACGTGGCAGGCCGGCCGGTTGACGACCAGCCGCCCTTGGGGTTTTCCTCGTACGGCAGGATCGCCCAGTCGCGCTTGTATATCTCCAGTTCACTGCGCCGGATGCCGCTTGCAGACGTGGTGATATGTCCCCTTCCGCCGGCCAGGTCAAGACCACCGATGAAGCCGATTTCAGTGTCGCCGCCGGAACCCCGGATTACCTTGTGATTGGCGCTGATCTCGATGCCCGTAAAGTCGCTGCGGGTCTGAAAGTTCATGACGCCGGCAATCGCGTCAGACCCGTAACTGGCCGCCGCGCCGTCGCGCAGGAAATCGATGTTCTCCAGTGCGATGAACGGCAACGTGTTCACGTCCACCAGCAGTTGTGTATCAGCGCCGATGGGTATGGGCGACCAGGTGGTGCGCCGCCCGTTGATGAGCACCAGCGAACGGCTGGGTCCCAGGCCGCGGATATTGATGGTTGCCCGGTCCGGCCCCACGCCGGAGCCGCCACCGCCGCCCTGGAAGCGATCGGATTCACCATCCGCGCCCTGGCTGAAAGGCAGGTTGAGAATCATGTCCAGGACAGTGGGCGAACCCTGGTACTGCAGTTCATCCCGATCAAGGCTTGTAACCGGGTTTAAAGCCTCTTCAGGGTCCATCCTGATGTGGGAGCCGATGACGACTATCTCTTCGATTACATCGGTTTGCTGTGCCGTCGCCAATGAAGTGAATAACAGGACGAAGCAGAGGATGATAACTTGGCACAAGTTTTTTTGCCCAGCAGTGAAATAAAACAGATTGTACAGGTAATAGTCCTGCCGCTTACAGCCTGTTTGCCCTGGTTGCATGGCGGTCAAGAAAGTTGCCCAGGAGCGTGTTAAACAGTCCGGGCGCTTCAATATTGGTTAAATGACCTGCATGATCGATTGTCACCATTTCCGCTCCGGGTATGGTATCCGCCAGTACCTGGCTTTCGGATACTGGCAGCACCTTGTCTTCAGTCCCCACGATGATGAGTGCAGGCACGGCAATACCAGGCAGAATTTTTCTGAAATCCGTGGTTACTGATGCTTTCAACGCTTGGACATAAGGAGCGGCCCGGACTGCCGACAGGGATTCGAGCAGGCGTTGGCGCATATTTTCCGTTGCTTTGGAACCGGTTAGCACATCGATCATTTTTGGTGCCAGGTCTGCTGGTGTCTGTCCTTCCTGTAGCGGTTTCAGCCTGCGCGCCAGAAAGTCGCGTCTATCCGCCTCGGTCGCGGCGCCAAATCCTCGCGATGTATCCGCCAGCGTTAATGTTGCCACTCGGCCCGCATGTCGGCCATAAAAATCCTGGGCAATCATACCGCCCATCGACAGGCCGACCAGGTGCGCGGCCTGCACGCCGAGATGATCCAGCAGGACATTGAGATCATCGGCAAAATCTGAAAACTTCAGCGGATTAACCGGGTCGTCACTGTCGCCGTAACCCCTGGCATCCCAGGCTACCGTGCAATAGCGGTTGCTCAATCCGGTTTGTTGTTCATCCCAGTTGGTCCGGTTGCCGCCGATACCGTGCATGAAGATGACGACCGGGCCGGTTCCCTCTCTCTCATACGCCAGTTTCAGGGCGCCATTACGATAGTGCCGTAGAACACGCATCTGCTGTTGCACCGCTCAGCTATCCGGGAGCAGGGCGATGACCTCGACTTCCAGCATAAGTTCCGGATCGACCAGGGCGGAAACCTGTACGCCTGTGCTGCAGGGTTTGTGATCACCGAAGTATTCCCTGCGCACCTCGAAGTAATCGGAGACTTTATCGTGGTCTGTGATATCGACAGTAAAAAATGTGGTCATCTTAACCACATCCTGAAAGGTAGACCCTGCTTCCTGCAATATACCCTTGATATTTTCAAAAACCTGACGGGTCTGTTGGCGCAGGTCGCCGATGCCGACGACGTTGCCATCACCGTCAAAGGGGACTTGTCCGGAGAGAAACACCAGGTTGCCTGTCCGAATACCCTGGGACAGTGGAAAGTTCTCATCCCATTCCCAGCCCGGGTCGATGAATTGCATTTTGCTCATGCCGGTGTGCTCCCATGTGTTGTCATATCAGCAGAGAGGGAAGCTCGCAGGGTTTCGGTAGCCGTCACGTCAATGGTCATTGTCGTGGGATCAATTACTACACCGTAGTCCCTGGCGGCTCCCTCGATGGAAACGTACTCATCCACGACATCCTGTAGAACCGCGTTTGCGTCTCTGGCGAGCGGGTCTCCCCAACCGCCGCCGCCGCCGCTTTGCGCGTACATGATTTCACCGGGTTTTTGGGCATAGTCCGCCTTGGCAACACGTACCTCTTCTTCGTTGTCGCCGCCGTAATCAAGGATGACGTGATTGCCGGCTGCTTCCTTTCCACCGGCAAAACCCATCAAGGGACGCCGGCAAGCCTGTACCTGGATAAAATTGATGACCGGATCGGTGGTGCTCATGCGCAGCATCTGGTGCGCGGGTGAGCCGCGCCATTTACCCGGCGCAGCGCTGTCGGTACTGTATTCGTTCTGGTAATACAGGAACGGATACATCACTTCCTGAAGTTCGAACGACGGTATGCGTAAGGAGGCATGAGGCGCTGAGTATCCGCCCCAACCATCCGTGCCGCAGGCGCCCCCACTGGAGGTCGGTGTGGTTGAATAGTCAAAACTGACGTACATCTGGTTGTCATAGTGCGAATTCAACCCAAAAACGGTATTGATGGTCAGGTCGATGAATGCCGAACCGGTTTTTTCCGGAACGATCTTTTCCAGGGTTTTCATTACTGCCTGGCCGATATCGCTGCCGATACACAGCGTTGAATTGCCCACCGGCGCCGGCGGCAACGGGTTAATCACGGTACCCTCCGGAGCAATCACCTTGATCGGTCTGAAAAACCCGGAGTTCAGCGGTACATCCGGCATCACTACGGAAAATTCGGTAAACACCCAGGACAGGGTGTTGCCCTTGACGCTGTTGACGAACCCCTTGGTCTGGGGATGAGTGCCGGTGAAATCCACCGTGCATCCGTCCCCTTCTACATTGATGGTAACGTCCACGTTAATATCAATCCCGCCGTTGAAATCGTGTTCGAGGATACTTCTCCCCTTGTATTCGCCATCCGGCCATGAAGAGATTTCGGCGCGCACCTGGCGTTCGCTGTAATTCAGGATATAATCCACCGACTCCAACACCGTATCCAGGCCATACTTCTCCACCAGTCGGACGATCCTGTCTTCGCCAACCTTGCAGGCGCCGATCATCGCATTCAGGTCCCCCTCCATGGTGTCCGGGAGGCGATTGTTGCCTGCCAGCAGGTTAACGATGTCGCGGCGCATTTCCCCTTTTTCACAGATCTTGACGGGCGCCAGGCGAAAACCCTCCTGCCATATTTCCGTGGCCAACGAGTTGTATCCTCCCGGCACGGGGCCACCAACTTCGATAAAGTGAGCGCGTACGGCGGGAAAAAAAACGGGTTTGTTATGGTAGAACACGGGCTTCATCAGGGTCCAGTCAGGGATGTGACTGCCACCGGAATAGGGGTCGGTGGCCAGCACGATGTCCCCTTCATTGAGGTTGTATTTAAACGACTTTAACAGGGTTTCAACCGAATGGACGGACGCATAGATATGGATGGGTTGCGAGTTTGCCCTGGCCAGCAGGCTGACTTCCTTGCCATCTGAATAAAACACGCCGGTGGAATAATCATGGGCCTCACTGAAAACAGTGGAGACGGAGGTATTCTCCATGGTTTTGCTTATTTCCTCCGATACCGTTTCCAGGTATTCACGTATGATTTCAGCCGTGATCACGTCAATCATTGTCGTATTTCTCCGGGCGATAGCCATTCACATCCAGTTCTTTTCTCAGTTCGGCGGTACGGGCGCTGTCGATTTGCAATTTCTCAGTATCAACAATCACGCCGTATTGTTTCTCTGCCGCTTCCAGGGATACGTAACCATCCAGTACGTCAGCAAGTACCTGCTCCGGGTCCCTGGCCATGGGATTGCCCCAGCCTGCACCGCCGCCCATCCTGATACTGAGATCGGATCTCTGTCCGAGTAATTGGTCCACATAAGCGCTCTCGACGTTTATTTCCGCATCACCGGAATGTACCAGCACGGAATTGTCCGCGCCTGCGGACCCCCCGGCAAATCCGGCTGTCTGCTGGCGCGGGAAGACACAGGCAGTCAGATAGAACTCATCCGGATCCGGGTCGGGCAATTCAATGCATGCTTCCGTTCCGGGACCGCCACGCCACTGTCCGGCGCCGGCCGAATCTGTTACGTATTCCAGCTTGCGGATTTCCCCGTCGACCTCCGCCTCAAACATCTCAATAGACGGCAGGGGGGTCGTTGAGGAAACACCGGGCATGCCCCAGCCGTCGCGTCCGGCCGCGCCGCTGCAGCCACCCTGGGTAAAGCGGGCATAGTCAGTGAATGCCAATTGCTCGACGGTAAAGCCGTTGCGTATGCCGCGCCGGATCATGTATATCAGCATCGAATTCCCGGCCACGTTGGCAACTTTTTCCGGAACGAGGCCGGACAGGGCATCCGTGACCGCCAGCGCCAGGTCAGTGCCGACATGTGAGGCCGACCAGCCCGTCGGCGCCGGCATGCGGGCATTCACCAGGGAACCTTCCGGAGCAATCAGGTCGACACAACGCAGGCTACCCGCATTCTTCGGAATATCTGCGCCCAGCGAAGCGAAAACAGGTAACAGCGCATAACTGAGAGCCTGCGCCGGCGTAGTGTTTATAAAGCCGGTGGATTGGGCATCGGTTTCTGAAAAGTCCAGGAGCAGCCGGCCGTTTATTGTTTCCAGTCTGACGCGGATATTGAGGTCTTCCCGATCCTGGCAATCATGCATCAGCCTGCAACTACCTTCAGCACTGATGTCTCCCCAATCCTTCAGCATCGAACTGAAACGGGCTTCTGCGTAATCGACCGACCAGTCCAGCGCATCCAGTACGACCCCGGAGCCATAGTCGTGAAGCAGTTCCATCATACGTGTCTGGCCGATCCTGATTGCTGAAAACATGGCTTCCAGATCCAGCCTGAAAGCCTTTGGATTGCGACTGTTCAGGGCGATGGTGTTCAGCGTGTCTTTGAGCAATTTCCCGTCACGGTAAATCTTGACGGGTGGGCAGCGCACACCCTCAGCCCAGATGTCGGTAGCCCTGGGGTTGTAGTTTCCACGCAGATCCCCGCCGATATCCTCGGTATGCGCGCGCACGCCTACGTACAGGACTATTTCCTCTTCAAAACTCACCGGCGCAAAAGCGGTAAATTCCTGCAGGCGTGAACCTCCCCCATAAGGGTCGTTGGTAAGCAGGATATCTTCGCTGCCCAGATCATACTGGAAGTAGTCAAGCACGGCGGCAGCGGTATCCGCCATGGATGAAAGGTATAACGGGTTGTCGATTGTGACCAGAGATCCTGCCTCGGTAAATAATCCGTTACAGCATTGATTTGCCTCACTGACGGTAGTCGAGCAGGCCGTGTTTATCACGGTAGCGCGCATTTCCGCGACAACCGCGTCGAACTTGCTGCGCAGGACTTCGGCGGTAATTTTGTCTACCATGGCATTACTGGAAGCTTTCGATAATGTAAGTCTGGTAATGATCCAGCATGGCTTCCTGCTGTGGATAAATAACTATCGTCGTTTCAGGTTCCTCGATTACGGCAGGACCCGTGATGAGATTTCCCGGCCTGACTTTTGTGCCGTCGTAGATACGTGTGTCGACAAACCCGACCCCGTCGAAACCCACCCGACGCGTTTCCTTGAATGCCGGGGAAGGGTCTTCGGACTCGAATGGCGTACTGTGGTATTTCAGCGTGTCGCGGGTGCCGACCAGGTCCGAACGGACACTGAGCACTTCGACCGTCTGGTCGGGACGTTTGAAAGAGTAGAGTTGCTCATGGGCCTCATGGAAGTCCTGAAAGGTCTTGTTCAGGTTCAGTTCCGTTACCCGTTTTGTCCTCGATCGAATCGGAACGGTAACCTCGTGGGTCTGGCCGACGTAGCGCATGTCTATGGCGCGGTGGGTCTGGGTCTCGACAATACCAGGCGTTTGTTTAAGCAACTCCAGGGCGTCGCTCTCAATCTCCTCGAAGATGGCATTCAAGTCATCGATGCGGATGGTATTGGAACGGCTGATGAAACTCTTGACTTTCGATATTTTGAAATTCGATATGATACAACCCAGTGCGCAGAATACGCCCGCGTTCTTCGGCACCAGGATCGTGTTAACACCCAGATCCTTGGCCTGTACTCCCACGTGAACGGGACCGGCGCCACCGAAAGCCATCAAGGCGAAGTCCCTGGGGTCGCGCCCGCGGGAAACCGAAACGTAACGGATTGCATTGGTCATGGCGCTGTTGGATATACGGAATATCCCGCTTGCCGCTTCCTCGACGGACATACCAAGGGGCTGTGCAATTTCAGTTTCTATCGCCTTGTGTGCAGCCGCTACGTCCAGGTTGATTTCCCCTCCTCCGATAGTGCCCGGATTCAGGTAGCCCAGTACCAGGTTGGCATCGGTGACTGTGGGTTTGCTTCCGCCCCGCCCGTAGCAGGCAGGTCCCGGATCAGACCCCGCGCTCCTGGGTCCGACCCTGAGCGCGCCACCTTCATCGATCCAGGCTATGGAACCCCCTCCGGTCCCGATGGAATGTATATCTATCATGGGAGTTGCCACGCGGTAGCGGCTGACCCAGGAATCAACGCCGATATCGGGCCTGCCATCCTTGATTAAGCAGACGTCGTAACTGGTTCCGCCCATGTCCACTGCGATCAGATCCTTGTAGCCGGACCATTCACCCACCGCAACCGCCGCGGTTACACCGCCGGATGGCCCCGATTGGATGAGTTCAACCCCGCGCTTGCAGCAGAAGTCAGTATCCATCACGCCGCCGTTGGAAAGCTTGATAAACAGGCGGCCGCCGAAACCTGCCTCATTCAGGCTGATTTCAAGTTGGCGCAGGTAATTATCGAGTTTCGGACTGAGGTATGCGTTCAGAATGGTCGTGCTGAAACGGTCGAATTCCCGCACCTGAGGCAGTACTTCGCTGGACAGGGAAACGTAGGCTTCCGGGTACTCTTGCTGGATAATCTCCCTGATACGGCGCTCGTGTTTATTGTTTTTGAATGAGAATAACAGGCAGACCGCTATCGATTCGATGCCAAGCTGTTTCAGTTTAACTACCGCGTCCCGCACTTCCTCCTCGTTCAATTCGAGAACGATCTCACCCAGGTGGTTGATGCGTTCAGTGACACCCAGGCGTCTTTGTCTGGGAACGATGGGGTAGGGCGCGGGCAGACGAATATCAAAATGATCTTCCTTGTACCCGGTACGCAACTCAATAATGTCTCGAAAGCCCTTCGTGGTAATGAGTCCGGTTTTGGCGCCGGCATATTCCAGCATGGCATTGGTTACTACTGTCGTGCCCAGCACCAGGTTGTCGGCGTTTTTCAGAAAGCTTTGCGAATCCAGGCCGAAATGCTCTGCTGATGTGCGGATGGCATTCATGATACCGGCGGTTTCATCGTTAGGAGTTGTCAGTACCTTGCCGCTGATGATCTCATCCGCACTGCGCACGACAAAATCGGTAAACGTCCCTCCAACGTCGATGCCAATTTCATAACTCATTACTGCGGTCCCCGGATTGTTAAACTGCGTCAGGAAATTCTTCCCGGTTTCAGGCTGCTACGGTACAAGGATGTACTGTTAAAATCAATGTGGGAGTCCGAGCCTGTCCGGGGACGGACTTGAAGTCCGTCCCCAAAGGAACAGTGTTTTCCAATACTGGAATGAGCCTGTAGAGAGAGAGATTCTGCCCCGATCTCAAGCCCGTTTGTATTCCTGTTCATGAATGGTTGTAAAGAGTGCCCGGCGCGCCTGCTGCAAGGCATCGGCCGCCGCGTTGTCGCTGATCCGGTAAGCGACCTTGTCCAGTATGTCAAAGCTTAACCCCGGTTTCAAATACCGCTGCGCATCGTCCAGGGACTTGAGTTTCTCATAGGGGGTCATGAGGGACTCGTAGGGGTAGCGTTTGCGCTGTCTCCCCTTCTTGTCGGTGACGGTGACCGGAAACAGGCAGGGCCGGTGGTAGTTGACGTAGGGGTTGAGGTGTTGGCGGTGGAACGCGTTCAACGGGCCGGCCCAGCGCCGCGGGATGTGGGCGTGGCCCAGGAGCTTGCGCACCACGTGGCCGTTCTTGCATTCCACCAGGGCGTTGTCGTTGCTGTGCCGGGGCCGGGACTTGGTCAGCTCGATGCGCAGCTTCTCCAGCAGTTTGGCGACCTGTTTGTTGATATATTCCGAGCCGTTGTCGGCATGGAACCCCAGGACCACGAACGGGAAGGCCTCCAGCAGGTGTTCCAGCGCCGGGATGAGGTAGACCTCACTGATGCGTTCGACGCTGACCACCACCTCGAACTGGGTGACCTCATCCACCGCATTGACGTGATAGACGCCTTTTTCACCGTCTAAATCGCCCTGGTGCACCGTATCGATGCGGATATAACCGGGTTGCCCGTCCGGCTGCGGCTTGCGCCGCTCGCCGATGGGCAGGGTCACCGGACGGGTTTTATCCACCGTGTGGCGCGCCCGCCGATAGGTCTGGGATTGCCGTAGATTGTACAGGTGGGACACCGAGATGCCGGCCAGACGCTCATACTCGGTCTGACCGAAGACCTCAAAGGCCCGCTCACAGAGCTTCTTCAGGGCCGGCCCGTTGGGCGTGTTATGGCGCTCGTCCATGGCCGCCAGCAGGCGCATATCCGCCTTCGTGTAGCGCCGGGCAAAGCCCTGTGCCGTACAGTGCCGCGGCGCCAGCTCGCCGGTCTCCCGGTAGCGTTTGACCAGCCGCTTCACCTGCGCCCGGGAATACCCGCTCACCTTCATCAGGTAACGCAGCAGCGTCCCTTTGTCCTTCTTGTTGCAGCCCGGATAATCAAACTTCACCAGGGTGCGCCGCACCCAGTCATACCGGCTCCGCTTGTCACCGGCCACCTCAAAGGCCACCCGTTGGGTGCCCGCCAGAAAGGCGCGCACCTGGTCGATACTCGTTAACTCGTTTGCGTTCATGATCGTTTTCATCCTCGTATCATGAACAGAAAGACAGATTATTTCAGGCTCATTTCATGGTGGAATCACGTCCGCCCTTCAGGCTCATTTCATATTGGAAAATACTGGAACACTCCAGTCATCTGATTTTATGATACCATCAGGCACGGGGGAGCAGAGTAGCATAGCCCATGTTGGTCTGTATCCATGGAGCAACACTGTTAACTATAAATAATCTTTGGGGGGCGGACCGTTATGCTCAAGTCAGGAAATTTCGCAAAATTTCTCGTCACATTTTCGTGCGCGGTTTTACTTATGCTGGATGCGGTTGCGGCATACTCACAGGAGAAAGACAAGGGTGTTCTGGAAGAAGTCATAGTAACTGCGCAGCGGCGCACCGAGAACCTCCAGGATATTCCCCTGGCGGTCACCTCCTTTTCTGCCCGGAACCTCAGTGACAAAGGTGTCTATGACCTGTTCGGTCTGACGTCCCTGGCTCCCAACCTGGACATAGTACAGAATAACGGCCGGGTGAAGGTATTTATCCGCGGCATCGGTCTCACGCTGGATAATTCGGGCTCTGAGGGCGCAGTCGCGGTGCACCAGGACGGTGTGGTCATAGCCTATCCAAACTCGCAGGGCACCTCGTTTTACGATATTGAGCGGATTGAGGTGTTGCGCGGACCACAGGGCACCCTGTTCGGCAGAAATGCAACCGGCGGCACGCTCAACATCATCACCCGGTCGCCGACGGAAGAGGTAAAGGTCAATGCCCGCGCCAACTTCGGCAACTTTGAAGCACGGGAGTTTGAACTCGGCGTTGGCGGTCCCCTGGTAAAAGACAAGTTATCGGCGCGTGCTGCTTTCTACAAGGTAGACAGGGACGGCTTCGGTGAAAACACTTTTAATGGCGAGGATATTGACGATCGCGATGAGATCGCGGCGCGCGGCAAGCTGAAGTGGCAGGTGACAGACGACCTGACCGTGGTTGCGGCGATTGATTACTGGGATGCCGATGACTCCGGTGCGGTCGTGCATACCTTCGGCTCTGCATTCGGCGAGTTGCAGGGGGTTGTCGAGGGTGGCAACGGCAAACAAAGTTTCAGGGATATAGCCAGTGAAACCGAAGAAAGCCGGGATATGAGGACATACGGCTACTCCCTGGATGTTACCTATGAAATCAATGAAAACTTTACCTTCAAGTCCCTGACGGGTTACCGCGATGAGCACAGCGTAAAGAAATCACAGTATGACGGTACGGATAACCCCGGCTGGCCTTCCACCAACTGGAATTCCGGCGTCCATTTCAGCCAGGAGTTTCAATTGAACTGGGACACGGACAGGATCAACAGCGTGTTCGGCCTGTATTACTTCGATGATGACGTGTTTGTCACCAATACGGTCCCGTTCGAATTTGCCATTAACCTGCCCGGCGACATCTTTGATGAACGCGGACACGCAAAAACGGAGGCCTACGCGGCATTCGGCAGCCTGACCTGGGCGGTGACGGACAGGCTGAACCTGACGGCGGGAGTCAGGTACAGCGACGAAAAAAGAACCACGGAAAGCTCGTTCCAGCTCAAAATTCAACTGTTTGGCCTGGATGTGTTCATCCCGCTGAACAACCAGCGCAAATATGACGCCTGGACGCCGCGGTTCTCTATTGATTATGCCTTGACAGACGATGCCATGGTTTATTTCACCGCATCACGCGGGTTTAAAAGCGGGCAGATACTGCCGGGCAACACGGCCCCGCCGCTCGACCCCGAGTTTATCTGGAGTTACGAGGGCGGCATAAAGTCCGTCCTGTTTAACGACAGGCTGAAAGCCAACCTGTCGGCCTTCTACTACGACTATTCGGATTTACAGGTAAGCCAGTTGCTGGGCCTTTCGTTTACGCTTACCAATGCCGCAGCCGCCGAAGCTATCGGCGTCGAGGCTGAACTCGCCTACCTGCTGACCGAGAATACCCAGCTGGAACTGGTCTACGGATACCTGGATAATGAATTTACCGAATTCTACACCCAGGATCCGATATTCCCGGAGCTGGGCCTGCTGAACCTGAAAGGCAATCCGCTGCCCAATTCACCCAAACACATGTTCACCCTGAGCGCAAGCCAGGCCTTCCCCACTACGATGGGGGATTTCGACTTCAGGGTGGACTGGCGTTGGCGGGATACGGCTTACTTTGACCCCTACAAGCGGGAAGTGGCCTCCCAGGATTCATACTCCAATGTCAGCATGAGGGGGACTTTCCAACCGCGTAACCAGAACTGGTCGATATCGGCCTGGGTCAACAACCTGACCAACAAGGATGCGTATGTCACCAACTATATCAGCCTGGCCAGTGGCGGCTTCCCCCGCAACGGCGACATCAACGACCCGAGAACATACGGTATAGAGTTGCGTTACGAAATGTAAAGCCTGGAATGGGTGTGACTGAAAGTGTGGTCAATATCTTTCGGGGACAGACCCCTGCTTACCACCACATGCAGGAGCATGCTTAAATCTGTCCCCATTGCCGGGTTTGGGATAAGGAAATCCCTTTTACATTGGCTACTGTTTGCCGGCGTTTTGCAGCTCTTTGGTGGTTCCGGTCAGGTATGGGCCGGGGAAATACTGGCCCTGACAGGCGCCAGGATTATAGACGGTAACGGCGGTGTCCCCCTGGAAGATGCTGCAATCGTTGTCCGGGGCTCGAAAATTACCGCAATCGGTCCAGCTTCCGTCGTCCCTGCAAACGCGCATATATTAGACCTTGAAGGCAGGACCCTCTTACCGGGTCTCATTGATGCGCATATCCACATCGGTGGCAGCGGCGGCGGGTCGGCGGACCCCCGTGAATTCACCCCCACTGCTGTTGAAAACAGCCTCCTGAGTTACCTGAAGTTCGGCGTGACGACTATTTACGATATGGCCGCACATCCCGGCCTGAATACCATGAAAACAGCGCTGGAGACCGGCGAGCTGATGGGTCCGAGGTTGTACGGCAACGGTTTTGGCATCACCGCGCCCGGGTCGCATCCCATCCGCCTGATAACCGAACTCGGACTCCTCGACTACCTGGGCCCTTTCTATTTCCAGGTTGACAACGTGGCAGACGCCAGAGAGGCCATTCGCAAAATCAGTGCGCAACGGGTTGACGGCATCAAGCTGTTCCACTCGCGCGTTGAAGCCGGGACCACCCGGTTTGACTCTGACATGGAAAAGTTGAAGCCTGACATCCTTCACACCTTGATTGAGGAAGCCCACACCCGCGGTCTGAAGGTTTATGCGCACATGTCGTTTCCCAGCGAGGTCAGGGAATTTGTTGAAGCCGGCGGTGACGTCGTCGTGCACAGCATTCACATGGCCGAGACAGGCACCGATGAGCTGTTTGAACTGATGGCCGAACGCGATGTTGCCTATATCCCGACACTCGCGGTGTTTGAAGGCGGATATACATCGAAACCGGACTCGTTTTTTTCCCCGCAACTGCATGACAAAGTATGGGATGTTTTGCTGGCGTCGATTACTGCCCCTGACAGCGTCGTTCTGGCTTCCCGGGAGGTTCCGGGCCTCCTCAATGACAGGGAGCGCAGCCTGGAAATCGCCATGGCGAACCTGGGACGGGCGCTGCAGACCGGTGTCAGGATTGCAATGGGGAGTGATGCGGGCAATGCGGGGATGCTGCACGGCGCGACAGTACTGCGCGAACTGCAGTTGATGAACGAAGCAGGTATGACGCCGATGCAGGTACTCGTGGCTGCCACCCGAAACGGGGCCGAAGTTATCGGCCGGGGAGAGGAACTGGGCACCCTTGAGGCCGGCAAGCTGGCCGATATTATCGTCGTCAACGGCGATCCGTTACAGGACCTTTCTGCCTTGGGTAATGTCGAGCTGGTGGTGAAAAACGGCAAGATCATCAACCCTGAGGAACTGGAGTTCAAGGAAGTACCACAACCAACAGGGGGCAGATTTTAAATCCGTCCCTGACATTCTGAAAATTATAATATATTATTCAAATAGATAATAATTTCAGTTAAAGTAATCTATTAATACTCTTGCTTAATTGCGCAAATATAAACTTCGGAAAAAACCGGCTCATGAACCAGAGATGGTTGGCAACACCTATGCGAATTTCATAATTGTCTTTTGCAAAACCTTTCAGGAAACCCGTAACCATTTCTTCCACGGGCATTATCGGGACGCCTTTAATGTCTTCTTCATTAAAACCCCCCAGCATCCCCGTTTCAGTAAGAGGGGGCGAAAGTTCGAAGACCTTGATGCCGGTGTTCCATAACTGCGCTCTCAAGGATAAGGAGTATGAGTGAATAGCGGCTTTGGCAGAACAATATACCGGTGCAATCGGTAGCGGAACGAATGCCAGTCCTGATGAGACATTGACGATTGCAGGGTTGTCGTTGTGTTGCAATAGCGGTAGAAAGGCGTTATTCATCAATATGGTCCCTTTCAGGTTAATATCGATTTCGCTCGTAAGATCTGCCGTTGGAAGATTGCCTTCCCGCAGATTGAGCGTCTGCAGAATGCCAGCGTTATTGACCAGGATATTTAAACCGGGAAAATCGTTTACGACCTGCTGATATAGCTCTTTTATATTATCGGGATTACTGACGTCACTCCTGATTATCGCAACACCGTCCAGTTGTTGTTTCGCATCATGGAGTCTTTTGCCGTCCCGACCGGTAATAATGACCTCGTTGCCTTTTTGCAAAAACTGCCTGGCCATTTCGAAGCCGATACCACTTGAGCCGCCGGTAATTAAAACAGTGTTCCCGGTTAACTTCATCTCTAACTCCGGGTCCAGGCCCGCAGGGTCCTGACGGCCACATCATTCTGGATTTCCACCGGAACGTTTTGCGGCCCTGCCGGCAATGACCGGCTGTTCATCGCGATGTGGGCCAGGGACAGGGATTGCAGGGACAGGCCCAGGTCCATAATCTCAATGGGATTGCCGTCGCCGGCGCTGAGGTTGATTGAGTTGGCCTCGCCCAGCAGGTAGATGGTCTTTCCGTTTTCAAGCTTGAATTGCCGTATATCCGGCATGATTTGATTGGATTCAACTGACAGTTCGCGCAAACCCGGCAGGTCAATCTCCGTCTCGAACATACCGGCATTACAGAGGACAGCATTGTCTTTCAGCAGCGCCAGGTGGTCGCGGTTGAGAGCATTCGGCCTGCCGGTGACGGTGATAACGAAATCGCTGGCCGGCAATGCCTGTTCCAGATCGGCTGTCTGGTAGCCTTCCGTGTGCGCTTCCAGCCGCGAGATGGGATCGATATCAACGATGGTGATATGCGCGCCCAGGCCGCGCAGGGTGCGGGCGATCCCCTGGCCGCAGTAACCATAACCGACTACGGTTGTTCGCCTGCCGCCGATAAGCAGGTTGGAGCAGCGCATGATACCGTCAACCACTGACTGCCCGACACCGTAGCGGTTTTCGATAATGCGTTTCGTACGGCTGTCGTTGATGATGATGGTAGGAAAGACGTGCGCGGCAACTTCTTCCCGGAGGCGAAAGCCCCCGGTGGTTGTCTCTTCCGTGGCGCCGATGATCTTCGACTTCGCCGTGGAGAAGTCGGGGTTGGTCAGTGCCAGCATGTGTATGTCCGCTCCGTTATCAGCAACCAGGTCGGGTCCGGTTGCCAGCACTTTTGCCGCGTAGTCCAGGTGCTGTTCATAGGTTTCACTCTTTTTGGCAAATACCTGTATGCCGTATTCCGCCACCAGGGCCGCGGCCACCTCATCCTGGGCGGTGCCGGGACTGCCGGTAATGGCGATCTGCGCGCCGCCGGCGGTCAACGCCTCCAGCCACACACCCGTCTTCGCCTCCACGTGCAGGCATATACCGATACGCATGCCGGCAAAAGGTTTTGTCCGGGTAAAGTCCTCCTTTATCCCGCGCAATACCGGCATGCGCTCGCGTACCCAGTCCATACGCTTCAACCCTTGCCGGGCGAGCCCGATGTCTTCTATCTCGTATGTAAAATCAACCATTTCTCTATGCTTCATCAACCCTGTTAACCGTCATTCCTCCACTCGCCCTCTGGCTTGCCGGGGACGGGCCGGGGATGGACTTGAAGTCCGTCCCCTTGAGAGTACACGTTTATAAGACGCGCCTGAAACCGGGTTTGCCGTTCTCGACGACAAAACGCGCCAGGTCAAAAACACCAGACTGCGCATCCCTGACGTCATGTACGGCGCGCGCCGTTGCCTGCCACTCCTTTGCAGTGACTTCATGTAACAGGTAGCCGCGTTTATCCGGTTCATAGAACTTTATCTGCGGGTTACGAACCAGGTTGTCGGCTATGGGTTTATCCATCTGGTCGGGCCAGTTGGCCGAGATAGAAGAGGCCACGAACTCTACTCCCGGAAAACGGTCGGCTAACACTGTGGATTGCATGCCGTCAATGGCCCAGAAGGAGTGCATGTCGCCACTCAGGATCACTACCTGGCCGGTATTGCTCCGGTTTATCGCATCCACGACCCTGCTCCTGTTCGCCGGGTAACCATCCCAGGAACCCGCAAAATTATACGACTTGCCGCCAATATCCAGGTGGAATGGTGAAAACACGCTGGAGGAGGCGATCACGTTCCACGGGGCACTGTCAGCCTGGATATTATCCGCCAGCCAGTTCTCCTGCTTCTCCCCCAGCATGCTGCGTTCCTCAGCAAACATTTCGGGACAACGTACCACGTAGTTGCCGAATCCATGCGGGGACCTGTCACCGGCACATGGCAATTGCCTGGCGCGGAATTGGCGGGTGTCCAGCAGGCTGACCTGTATCAGGTCTCCGGCGTGAACAGTCCTCTGAAGCTCAAATCGGTCATCACCGGGGTTGCCGTAACCGCGGGCAGGCATGTGTTCATACCAGGCCTGGTAGGCGGCCGCCCTTATCGCCATGGTGGCCGGATCAGTATCGATAACCGCATCGTGGTTGTCCAGTGTGATAAAGAAGGGCAGTCTGGCGTGGGCGCGTTTAAGGTTTTCATCGGTTTTGTACAGCGCGTGCCGCCGCCGGAAACCGTCAAGCGTCAGCGGCATAACCTCGGTCTCGTGTCTCCTGAAGTTTACGCCGTAGGATGTTTCATAGATATAGTCGCCCAGGTGGACCACGAAATCCGGGTTGTCGGCAACGATATGATCGTAGGCGACGAAATAGCCGTGTGCGTAGTTCTGGCAGGATACCGTGACGAAACGGACGGATTCAGTTTGACTGTTGCGTGCGGGAAGGGTCTTTGTACGGCCTGCTTCCGAAGTGTGAGCGCCCACGGAAAACCGGTACCAGTATTCCCGCCCCGGTTCCAGTCCCCGTACGTCAACATGTATCGAATGGACCAGTTGAGGAACAGCCAACTCCTTACCCTGCCTGATAAGCTGTTGCAAATCCTCGTCCTGGAACAATTCCCAGCGCACCGGTATGGCGTCCTGGCCGAGCCCGCCATCGGCAGCCAGCGGTTCAAGCGCAAGCCGGGTCCACAATACTGCCGAGTCCTGTGTCACGTCTCCGGAAGCGACGCCCAGCGTGAACGGGTTCGTGGAAAATCCGGGTTCCGCAACAACAGGCGTTGAAACCCGGGAAGCGGCAATCCCCGCGGCCGTTCCGATTATGAAATTCCGTCTTTTCATCATCCGCTATAATACTACTCCCTTTCCCCTTTCAGGTAATCATCATGTCGTTAAAGAAATTGAATGCGGCTGCAATGGAAGCAGTAATGCGTGAATATTACGATGGCTGCAACGAGGCCGACCGGGAGAAGATAATGGGGTGTTTCACGCCCGATGCGGTCCATTATTTTCCGCCGGGCATGTACGAAGGGCCGTTCCGCGGCGCCGGGAAGATCGCCGAACGCTGGTGCGCAGCCGTGGAAAAGGGTGGATCATCCTGGACTATTGATGCCTTGTTGATCAATGCGGACAAGGCAGAGGCGGTGATCGAGTGGACCCATTTCAAGACGTACCAGGGGACTGTCCTGCGCGGCGCGGAATGGGTCGTCTTCGACAGGGAAACAGGTTTGATGCAGGAGATCAGGGCCTATTATGCCTCACCGCAGGCAACGGACCTCGAGCGTCTTGAACTGGGGGGATTTGACTATGAACAGCGCGGTTACGAAATGGTCTCTCCAAGGAGCCGATCATAGTAACCTCTAAAAATGCCCTCCTGGGCATTTTTAGAGACGGAAACGAAAAATGCGATTTTCCGTTTCCTTCATTTTCAATCACTTACGTGATTAAAAATGGCAGCATATCCCTATGCTGCACGGGCACCTCTAATTTTTAGAGGTGCCCTCAAGTCAACAGTAGGTCGCTTACCTGTTCGTGGCTGCGGACGATCCTGTAAGCCCCTGCCTCACACAGGTTGGCGGAAGTGCCGGCGCCGGTCAGGACAGCGATGGGGAGTACCCCCGCGGCGCGGCTCGCCTGCATATCGATAACACTGTCGCCAACATAGACCGCATCGCCCGGGGCGACGTCCATGCGTTCCAGGCACTTGTTCAGGCCCTCCGGGTCGGGTTTGCGTTTTTTCACGTCGTACCCGGTAATTACCGCATCGAACATCCCGGCAACCCCAAGGCCGTACAGCAGGTCCAGGGACCATTCCCCCGAGCCGGTGACGATACCCAGCGCAAAGCCGGCTGTCTTGAGTCCGGACAGGGTTTCCACAACGCCCGTAAAAGCCCCGGCACTGTCCTTGATGAGTTCGGGCCAGAGTTCCATGGCCCTGTTGTTCAGTTTTTTGATCATGGCCGGCCGGTCTTCCGCCGTCTCCGGCACTACGTGGTCCCAGTAGGAAATACCGTGATTCAGGGTCTCATACATGCGTTCCCTGGATACTTCCAGGCCGAACTCCGCGCCGGTCCGTTTGGCGAGTTGGTAAAATGCATCCACGGTATCGACCAGGGTGCCGTCCAGGTCGAACAGGACCGCTCTGGTTCGTACGGGCCTGATCAAATTGAGGGTAAGGCGGTCTCCGTCGTTAAGGGAGAAATGCCGGCGCAGTGACAGCGGGGCGATGATCTCTACCTGGTCATGCGGGTAACCGTCGACTTCGGGGAAGATAATGGCCCCGGTGACATGGTTGTTGACCTGGACCGGATAGCTTCGGGCATGACAGTTGCCGGCGTCAGGCGAGAGGATGCCGATGCCGTCTCCAGTTCTCAGGGATTGCCATCCTGCAACGGAATCCGCATCGTCCAGTTTCAGATTCAGCGTACCGGGCCAGGTATCAATGCCGAGTTTATCCAGGAATTGCTGTTTTGCGTGTTCCAGCTCGGTAAAACCCGCGGCCTGACCTGTTCCGGTAACTACCCGGCCGGATAATTCCAATTCAATGACTCTCCTGTTGTAGTTCAGCGGCGCGATGAATGGCTGCACGGATGCGCTGGTAAGTCCCGCAACGGCAGATATTGCCGGACATCGCCGTATTGATATCCTCATCGGAAGGCGAGGAGTTATCGGCAAGCAGGGCGACGGCCGACATGATCTGTCCCGACTGGCAATAACCGCACTGGGGCACCTGCAACTCGATCCATGCCTGTTGGACCGGATGGTAGCCGTCTCTGGCCAGGTGTTCTATGGTGGTGATTTTCCTGTTGCCGATACTGCTCACCGGGAGCACGCAGGAACGCATGGGTTTCCCGTCGACATGAACGGTGCAGGCCCCGCACTGGGCGATCCCGCAACCGAACTTGGTTCCCGTCAACCCGATCTCGTCCCGCAGCGCCCACAGAAGCGGCGTGTCCGCTTCGACGTCAACTTCATAATTTCTGTCATTAACGTTGAGCTTAATCATATCTTTTCTGCACCGTGGTTAAACGAGGAAGTGAATTTCACACAATATAATCCAGAAATTAAAAATTTTGTATTGTTTTTTACCTGTTGCCGGCCTGTACCGTTATCCGTTTACTCCGGCTCGGCACATTCAAAGTTTTCCTGAGCGTCGATGCTGCCTGACCCGCGATACCTGGAAACACGGGGATAGGCGCATAACGGGCGTGTCCTGGTGATTTTACCCTGTTCCACCCGGTGGCCCGTAAGGCCCCCGGGGACGATACCGCCTTCCACCCAGTTGATTAACGGCGTTATCAAATCGAACCGGTCTATATTCACCCCACCGGTACAATGGTGCATGCCGGGAATCAGGTAGAGTTGCAGAAACGTGGATATCTCATCGCCGAGCAGTGCAGCCACCTGCCCGTAGTACTCGATGGTGCGCATGGGGTTGACGCCGAAATCAGCCCAGCCATGGTAAATAATCATTTTTCCACCATGCCGGTGGAAAGGTCTGAGGTCGGGGTCGGTTGCATTGAAAATCAATCCCGACTGCACCGTTCGGGAATAGTCCCGCACCGGGTCCAGTTCCGTCCAGTTCCGTTCAGCGTCATCCGTTTCAAACGCGAGGTGCCGAAACCAGGAATCGACAATCAACTTCTGCTCCAGTCCGCCTATGCTGTCAGGCACCGCGCGCCCCTCCCAAGCCGACTGTGCTGAAACAGGCGTATAGCTTCCGTTAGCATAAGCGAGCCCCGGAAACTCGCCGCCGATGACGGTTCGGGGATAGATTTTCGTGCCTCCAATGTACGTCGGTCCGTAAATTGCTGCCAGCGTATTGATCTCATCATCCGTGAAACCCTGGCGAGCCCCCTTCATACGGGGTAAATCCCGTTGCGGGTCGAAATCTATTGCAAGCGGGTCACCGATAACGCCGTCTCTAACCCCGTCTGTTTCATCGTACCGGTCGAGGATAAAATCGCCCAGCATTTCAAGTTTGTCCCGGGACAGGGGCGTTTCCGCTATCGCTTTCTGGATGTTCCAGTACTGCCAGATCATCTCCCTGAGGCTGAACACAGGCGCTCCGGCAAGGATGCCGTCGAAGTCGGCGGGGAATCGTTGCGCCTCGTTAAACCCCTGTAGTCCACCGGTTGAACAGCCGTCGAAATAAGAATATTCGGGCGCTTTCCCGTAATACGCAGCAGCAAGCCTTTTTGCCGACTGCGCGGTGAGATGCACCGCGCGAAAGCCGAAATCGATCTCTTTCTGCGGATTATTGTGCGCCCAGGTACCACCGGGTTCCGTGTCCGCATCGTGACCGGTATTGGTAAACGCCGCGGCAAATCCATACCGGGCTGCCTTAAGCCGCTCCAGGTGACCGACCTCGTCATCAAGTGATTCCCCTGCGTAACCGCCGTTGCCGTGCATGTACAAACGCCCGTTCCAACGGGTGGGGAGGTAGACGATGTAGCGGACTTCAGGGCTGATCACCCCCCGCACCACGCACATTTCCGCGCTATCCGACCCTGCTGGAGACAGGGTGGCAGACAGGATGCTGTTATCCGCGTCGGCCAGGTTGAGGATGTCCCCACAGTCCATCCGCTGACGGGTGACTTCAGGGCGGGTGTAATCGATACGGGAGCGTTCCGCATCAAGAAAGCTTGAGCCGTTCGGGGTTGGCGCAGCCGGTAAAATATGGGTGAAAAATACCGCCGCGAGAGTCACCACTATTGCTTGGATAGTAAGTATGCGGGGTAACCTCATGGGGTAAATCTTAACAGTTTGCTATCATTCCAATCCATGTCCAGGCCTGTTATAGAATTTCGCCACCTGTCCAAATCCTATTGGGAAGCCGATCAGGAGCATGTTGTTCTGAATGACGTAAACGGCGAAGTGCACGAAGGGGAGTTTATCGTGCTGTTCGGCAAGAGCGGATGCGGAAAATCCACCCTGCTGAATCTCATCAGTGGTATCGATGCCCCGAGCCGGGGTGACATACTTGTCGAGGGACAATCACTGACCGGGATGAGCGAGGATGAGCGCACCCTGTTCCGGCGCCGTCATATCGGGTTCGTGTTCCAGAGTTTCAACCTGATCCCTACATTGACGGTAAGGGACAACCTGTTGTTGCCGCTGGAGTTGACCGGCCAGCTTGATAATGGTGGCAGGACAGGGCCGGCAGATATGCTGGAGGAACTGGGCATGGCGCACCGGATGGATTATTACCCCGACAGGCTGTCCACCGGCGAACAGCAGCGCATAGCGATTGCAAGGGCGCTCATACATAATCCGTCGATCATTCTCGCCGATGAGCCTACGGGAAATCTCGACCACGATACCGGGCAGGACGTATTGAACCTGCTGGACCAGCTGGTACGCCGGGCGGGCAGAACCATGATCATGGTCACCCACAGCCGGGAGGTTATCGGGTTGGCCGACCGGCTGATGACAATACGGGATTGCCGGCTGGAAGAAAGTAACCGTGAATAACATCCTGTTCCGTTCAAGCCGGCATTTTTTCCTGCGCCATCCCTGGCAACTGGGCCTGGTCGTAACCGGTATCGCATTGGCCGTGGCCGTGGTGGTGTCCGTAGACCTGGTAAATCAAAGCGCCCGGTATTCCTTCGAACGGTCCACTGAAACCATCGTCGGCAGGGCCACCCATCGCATCGTTGGCGGTCCCGCCGGTCTTGATGAGAGGCTGTACACGCGCATGCGCGTCGACCATGGTATTCGCGACATCGCTCCCGTTATCGAGGCCCACGTTACTCTCGAAGGGAACGAAAAGCGGGTGACCCTGATCCTCCTTGGCCTCGATCCCTTCGCGGAAAGGACATTTCGCGAATATGCCTGGTTCAACAACCTGCAGAACCCGGAAGGTGAGGGGGTGTTGATACCCATGTTGACGGAAAGGAATACCGTGCTCCTCGACGCCGGCACGGCAAACCGACTGGGAATCGGGAGAGATGATGAAGCAGTCCTGGTTACCGGAGGCAGGAGCATACCCGTTCGCATAGCCGGGGTCCTGGCGGACTCCACGCCGGGTTCTTCCCAAAGCCCTGACAGCCTCCTGCTAGCGGATATTGCCACCGCCCAGGAAGTGCTTGGCATGCCGGGACGGATTAACCGCATTGACGCGGTGCTCGGAGATGGGGACAGCGGGGCGAAAAGCAGGCTGGAAGCCCTGTTGCCTGACGGCGCGGCTTTGTTGCCGTCAACCACGAGGGCCCGCTCCCTCAAGCAGATGACAGGCGCTTTTCATACGAACCTGACCGCACTGAGCCTGCTGGCCCTGCTGGTGGGTATGTTTCTCATCTATAACACCATGACTTTCATGGTAATGCAGCGGCGTCCCCTGTTCGGCAGGTTGCGCGCCCTGGGCGCAACACGGCGGCAGCTGGGCGCGATCATCGCCATGGAGGCATTACTGGTGGGCCTGGCAGCCAGTATTGCCGGTTTGCTGTTCGGCGTCGCACTGGCGCATGGCCTGTTACAGGTCGTGAACCGTACCATAAACGAGGTTTATGACCTGATCGCGGCTTCGAATCTTACCCTGTCGAATATCTCGTTACTGAAAGGTGCGTTACTGGGCGTGGCGGGCACGCTGGTGGCGGCCATCCCCGCGGCGCTGGAAGCAACCAGGGTCACCCCGAGGCAGGCCTTGTTGCGTTCTCATCTTGAAGCGTCGGCGCGGCGCCTGGTGGTACCGACTGCCCTTGCGGGTGTTGTTGCGCTTGGCGCAGGTGTTACGGTCATCCAGTTCTCCAGCCCCAGTATCGGACTGGGTTTCAGCGGTATCTTCATTATCATCATCGGCATTACCCTGTTGATACCCCTTGTAACCGTTGTCCTCATGGCATGTTTAAAACCCCTCCTGGGCGGTGGCTTCGGTATTTCGGGCCGCTATGCCTGCCGGTCGGTCACGGCTTCCCTGAGCCGCACTACGGCGGCCATCGCCGCCCTGATGATCGCCATTGCCACGGTCATCGGTATTGGCCTGATGGTCAATAATTTCCGCCTTTCGGTGGACCGCTGGTTGCAACAGGCGCTCCGGGCGGATATGTACGTCTCCCTGCCGTCGACGGGCACGACGGCTTCGGCTCACGCCCTGGATGCCGGGTTTGGGGAAGCCATTCTTGCGTTGCCGCAGGTGAAAGCCGTGAGCAGCGTGCGGCGCATAAACATTGAATCCTCCCGGGGGCGGACGGAACTCGCCGCCTACGGGTTGAACGAGGTTGCCTGGAAAGGATTCCTGTTCAAACAGGGTGAAGCGGACGACATCCGGCCGGCGTTCCAGCAGGAAGATGCGGTCATTGTTTCCGAACCATACGCGTGGCGGCACGGACTTGAACCGGATGACGTGCTGGAACTCCGCACCGACAACGGTTACCGGTCGTTCCGGGTGCTGGGCGTATACAAGGATTATGGCTCCGACCAGGGTGTCGTGAGCCTGAGCCGGCGCACCTATGAGCGCTACTGGCGCGATGACCGCTATTCGGGCTTTGGCATATACACGCTGCCGGGAACGGACATGGAAGCATTGCGCGTGCAGGTGAAACAACTGGCGCCGCAGCGTGACCTGTGGCTGCAGGACAGAAACAAAATACTGCAGACATCGCTTGAAGTGTTTGACAATACCTTCGTCGTTACTGACATCCTGCGGGTGCTGGCGGCCATCATCGCCTTTATCGGCGTGTTCAGCGCGCTCATGGCATTACAACTGGAACGCAGGCAGGAACATGCCCTGCTGCGAGCCATGGGCTTTCTGCCGGCACAGGTACGCCGGCTGATTATGTCGGAAACCGGACTCCTGGGTTTTGTTGCGGGATTGCTGGCGGTCCCTGTGGGCTGTATCATCACTGCCCTGTTGATCCTGGTAATTAACCGGCGCTCCTTCGGCTGGACCATGGAACTGAATTTCAGTGCGGATATCGTACTTCAGGGAATAGCTCTGGGACTGGCAGCAGCCCTGCTTGCCGGTATTTACCCCGCCTGGAAGATATCCCGTTCGGAACCGGCCGAGGCCCTGAGAGAGGAATAGTCTGTGCGCAACCCAATGGGCGATTGTCATCGTACAAATTGGCTATCCTGCCGATTTGTCATTGCAGTCTTACTGGTGGTCCTTGTATTACCCGGCTGTGGTGAAAAGCGCGCAGGGAGAAGCAGCGAGCCGATTTCTGTCAGCAACGTATTGCGCGGCGATGCTGCCCAGGCCTTTGCCCGGGTGGAGGAGCCGCGGGAACTCATTTTCCCAGCCGACCATGGTCTGCACGATGAGTACCGTACCGAGTGGTGGTATTTTACCGGCAACATTGACGACGGTGAGGGGCAGCGCTTCGGTTACCAACTCACCTTTTTCCGTTTCCGGCCGAAGGCTGATGAAACCGGTGGCGCTTCCCGGTGGAGAACTGAACATTTCTACATGGCTCACTTCGCCCTGACCGACATAAACAATGAAAAGATCTATGCTTTTGAGCGTTTCAGCCGCGGCGCCGCGGGTCTCGCCGGTGCGAACACGGACAGATTTCATGTCTGGCTGGACGACTGGTCCGCAGGTACTGCATCACTGGAGACATTCCCCCTGCGTGTCCGCGCCCGGGAAGACCGGATTGCCCTGGACCTCAGCCTGCAGCAGGGCAAGGCCGTCGTGCTCCATGGTGATGACGGCGTCAGTGTGAAGAACAGCGAACCGGGAAATGCCTCCTATTATTACTCCTACACCCGCATGCCCACTGAGGGTCGTATCAGCATTGGCGATAAGACCTACGAGGTGCGCGGCAACAGCTGGATGGACAGGGAATGGAGCAGCAGCGCCCTGGGCAAGGAACAACTTGGCTGGGACTGGTTTGCACTGCAACTGTCCAATGACCACGAACTGATGTACTACCGTTTCCGCCGCGCGGATAACGCACCGGACAGGTTCAGCTACGGCGCCGTCGTTCTGCCTGGCGGGTATGTGAGCAGGCTCGGTTTCGACCAGGTAGAACTCGATGTGCTGGATACCTGGGCGAGTCCCGGCAGCGGCGTTATTTACCCGTCCGCATGGCGTTTGCGGGTGCCGGAACATGAACTGGACCTCAGCATCCGGCCGGTGCTGGCCGACCAGGAACTGGACCTGTCATTCCGGTACTGGGAAGGCGCGGTGGAATTCGATGGCGCTTTCGGCGCAAGCGACGTAGGCGGGCGCGGCTACGTGGAGCTTACCGGTTACGGTACGGACTCGGCGCCACGGACCAGGTAAATACAAATCCAAGGATCCAAAAGGAATCCCAAAGTACTTGATATATGTCAGTAATACACCTATAATGACACATATGGTCAAAACACAAATATATTTACCCGAAGATGAATTGAAGGCGTTGCGGGAAACCGCCCGGCGCTCGGGCCGAAGTATGGCCGATCTGGTGCGTGAAGCAGTGCGGCAGGTATGGCTTCACCCGGACCCGAATTCCACCGGCCCCGTGGCTTTGTGGGACGGGATTCCCTCCCGCACCTCTGTCGAGCATGACGCGATATATGACGAGCAATGAGGAATCGTCAGGACGTCTTTGTCGATTCAGGGGGCTGGATTGCGCTGGCTTTGTCGCGGGACCCGTTTCACGAGAGAGCAATCGAAGTCTGGAAACACGTGCATGAAAGTCGTGCTTACCTCTATACATCCGTGCCGGTTATCCTGGAGACATTTACTTTTCTTGATCGGCATGCGCGGCGAGATATCGCTATAGCCTGGAAAGATTCGTTAGAAAAGTTGTCCAACCTTGAAGTTATCACCTGTGACGCAGAGGAGATGCGCGCTGCCTGGCAGTATTTCACCGGGCAAAAATTTCATAAGCTCTCTGCCGTAGACGCGACGAGTTTTGTGCTGATGGCTAAACGGCATATCAAAATTGCATTCGCTTTTGATCACCACTTCACATCTGCGGGTTTTCAACTCGTCGGATAAACAGGTTACAGATCGCGCGTGCCGGCCGGGGAAAATCCTGCCCCCGGGTATGGAACTGGTGTCTTAAAAGGACTGGCGCGGGCTACACTTTCAGGTCCAGCCCAACTCGCTTAGTGCCCACGCTGAGTTCCATGTTTTCACCATGCCGGAAATAAGGTCATTTTCATCAAGGGTCAGTGCGTAAACGTAGTGCGAGTTGGTCTGCTTGTTCGTTGGCGGCACCGGCCCGCCTTCTCCGGTATGGGTGCCTGTGAACGTTCCAAAAAACAGGGCAGTGCGCGTCGCTTCATCATAGGATGATGCGTGCAGCTCGTAACCGCAACCCGGCATCAGGTTTTTCCCGAGTCCTGCCATCCACTCGGTGTACCCCTCCACCGTATCTACGCCAGCCAGGGCGTCACTCTGCGCAACAAAACCTGCGCCGGGAGCGACGTATTGTTTACAGCCATTCCAACCCTCAAGTCCTTCACATGCATGAAAAAAACGGGTTGCGGTGTCAAATGCGGACATGCTTTTCTCCTGAAGTTGATTTTTGCTCGAATTATCAGGTTTTAATTTATCACAAGCGGCTGCGTATGATCACTATCCATTTAACGGCGAATAACGTTCGCCATTCATAATAGCGATTTTCCGTACGTTACCCTGCATTTCAAACGTGCCGCAGAAACCTTTTTTAAGCACTAATGCCTGTCCTGGATAAAACTCTTCGGATGGCCCGTTTTCATCGGAAATAACTATCTTTCCGCTCAGCAAATACATAAATTCATCTTGAGGGTAGTCTTTCAGCTGAAGTTTTACGGGCGCGGCCTGGTAGGCGGCAACGAGGAGTTCGCCGTGCTCAAAATGATATGTCTGGTGCTGTGATTTTCCGGATAAAACTATTTCATCAGGGTAGGGCGCATAGTCGTCAAGATCGATACCTGCCAACTTGTCAACATCCAATCGTACAAGTTTATTATTGTTGCTCATTTAATATTTTCTCCGGGCTGGAAGTATAACTATGGTTTAACGAACCTGGCAATCTTTCCACCATGCTTTCAATGATGCGGACACATCGCTTTTTTGTATAAACTTCGGGGCTGAGTAAGGACTGAATACATACCCCATCTACCACCGCTAAAATCAGATCCAGTATATCCTCCGTTTTCCTGACACGTGGGATTTCTTCTTTTTTGATAGAGTTCGTAATATATTTTTTCAGCAAATCACGGTATTCATTTTTATTTGCATTGTATTCCTCGGCCAACAGAGGATCATTACTGTTCCGGATCCCGAAACACATGGACACAAACGCAACGCTCTCCAGTTTTTCGGGGTCGGGCAGAAGTTCTACCATCGCGTTTCTTATGCACGATAAGTTACTTTCGGCGGATTTATTGGCATTGAGAATTCGTTCAAAAGTTTTTCTGTATGCAATTGTAAAGGCAAATCTCAAGACGCTGTCCTTGTCCCTGAAATAATGCGACAACACACCCGTGGTACATCCTGCCTCCAGGGTAATATCACGCAGGGTAAGCTTATCGACGCCGACGGATTGAACGGCAGCCCAGGTTGCGTGCGCTATCTCAACCCTTCTTTCATCATGATTAACCACTTTTGGCATAAACAGATTGCTCCTTAAATCCTGGAAAAGATTATGAATTATTAAAAAATGTCATTTCGGGGCCGCAACATTCAAATAATCCAGCCCATTGAACAACATCCTCAGCCCCCGATAGAGTAATGACGGGTTTCCGGAGTAAAAGGGAAAATCCCGTGTTGGCATATTATCAAACAGTGTACCGGCATCATCGGCTTTCAGTATTCGTTTGGCCATTTTTGAACCAAGATAGAGCGCCATCGAAAAGCTTGGTGTGGCACAGAAATGTACGCCATCCTGCGTGCCGATATGGGGTAAGTGATCAGATGGCAATGCCAGATTACCGTACCAGCAATATTCCGCTTCGATTTTCTCCAATGCCGGAAACAGCTTTCTGTATGCGTTCAGTATTCTGTTTGATTGTGTATGGTTATCATCGGTGCGTAAATAATGTGAAGCCAGTATAAGCCGGGTTTCCTTATCACAGGGCCTGAAATTAAAAAACATCTGTTTTGTATCGACGACTCCACGCAAAGCGGGTAGTAGTTCCTTCAGTAAATCCTGTGGCATTGGTTCTGTTGCAACAACATGCGCCAGAAACGGAAAAATTTTCTTTTGCAAAAAGCCTGTTTCTGCGCCGGAATAGCCCTGTGTCGCCAGTACGACATGTTCTGCAGTGATATCGCCCCTGTTCGTAGATATCGTAAACGTTCCATTTGATTTGCGTTGCACCGATTCAAGTCGGGTGGAGGAACATATTACAGCGCCTGAATCCGCAAGGTGTTGAACCATGCCGGCAGTCAATTGTCCCGGGTTCAGATCATAAGCTTCCGGATGTACTTTCGCGCCATAGTAGATTTTATTTCCCCGGCCGCCAATTTCTTTGCCAAGGTCCTGTTTCGGGACCATGTATGCGTCGACCGATCCAAACTGCTGCTTCAGCCGCTCCAGGGTATCAGCCATTGTTTCGTAGGCTGATTTCGTGGTTGCCAGTACCAGCTTTCCACGTTGTCTCAATCCACAGTTAATGTTGTGACGCTTGACCAGTTCAAGAACATAATCGTGGGCAGAGCGTCCTTCCCTGATCAGATCACACTTTTTGACACCATGAACGAGCCCGTCGAGGTCCCCGGTTGTTGTACCGTCAATACGGTCCATCACCAGCCCAAGATTCCTCGAGCATGCCCCGTGCCCGGGCCAGTCTTTCTCAATCAGCGTTACCTCAACGCCGGAGCGTCGCAGTTCCAGTGCGGCGCTTAAGCCTGCAAAGCCACCGCCTGCTATTGCGACGCCGGTCCTTTGCGGCAGAGAAGAATCCGGTATTGACACCGGCAAGGCGTTTTCCCACCACAGCGAACGCTCATTGATTTCTTTCATCGTCCGGTTCTTTTTCGTAATTTTCAGCTTGATTTTTTAATTATAACAGTTATTATATAAAAAGAGTAGTCTTTAATTTGCCATTTTTTCTTTGAGTAGGGGGAGGGCAGCATGTCTCATCAATTAAGAATGAATTCCATCAATTTAACTGTTCAAGCGATCCTGGTTCTATCACTTGCGCTGACTCAAGTTGCCAATGCGCAGTCAGTTCTTGAAGAAGTGATTGTTACTGCACAAAAACGCGAAGAAAGCGTGCAGGATGTGTCCATCTCCATAACCGCCCTGAGCGGAGACATGATCAGCGAACTCGGTTTTAAGGATACGCGCGAGATCTTTGATCAGATACCGAATGTGACTGCCGACCAGGGTTCCTATAGTGGGGCGTTGACAATCAGGGGGAATGCCACGCTGAACACCATGCTGGGGGGAGAAGGGAACGTGGCCTTGTACTTTGATGATGTCTACCGGCCGCAGGCCTATTACGGCGGCAACAACATGCTGGACCTGGAACGTGTCGAGGTGCTGCGCGGACCGCAGGGCACGCTGTTCGGGCGCAATGCGACCGGCGGTCTTGTGCACTTCATCTCACGCAAGCCGACGGAAGAGTTCGAAGCCTATGCCACATTCGAGTACGGTTCCCACGATACCCGCATCGTGGAGGCCGCGGTCAGCGGCCCCCTGACTGACCGGGTGAGGGGGCGTCTGGCGTTCCAGTACCACGAGGACGACGGCTTTCAGGACAACCTGGGGCCGGCCGGCGGGAAACTCGGTAAAATCGACCACCTGAGCGGCCGCGGTCATCTTGAATTCGACCTCGGCGAGCGGGCGGGTCTGATGCTCACCATCGAAGCCAGCGACCGGGACGACATCGGTAAGGGCTTTCACTACTGGGGGCTCCTGGATCCGCTAACCCTGGCACAGTGTGAGGTGGAGCGGGTACGGGCCGGACAATGTGTCGGGGGCGGCGCCTTTTTCGGTCTACCGACGTTTGGCGACCCGAACCTCGATCCCGAAGAGGTCTATACTGAGCTCGATCCCGGGAACGGAGGTAACCGTTACACGCTCGGTACGATTACCGGGATTGCCAGGCTTAATTTCAAGCTGACCGAAACCGTGGATGTCGTATCGATCACTGCCTATGACAGCCACAATCGGTATTTCAACCCCGATGAAGACGCCACCGCTGTGGGCGTGTTCGGTGGCTTCTTCCAGTTCAACGACCACTACACCGTTGATTCCGACCAGTTTACCCAGGAGCTCAGATTATCCGGCGTGTTCATGCGTGCGGACTGGACCGCGGGCTTCTATTACTTCGACGAAGAACGCGATTCGACCAGTACCATAAGGGATTTCGAGAGTATTCAATCACCCGATACCAAGGCAGAGGGGGATACGGAGTCGTGGGCTGTGTTCGGGCAAGTGGGCGTACCGCTCGGGGACCAGCTCCGGCTTGTCGGCGGGATACGCTACACCGATGACGAGAAGAAGGCCGCGGTGCTTACCACCGGCGTTCCGGGTTCACAGTCGCTGTCCAGCACCAACACGTCAGGCAAGGTGGGCCTGGAGTGGCGGCCGCGCGAGGAATGGATGTTATACGGGTCGTTCTCTACCGGCTTCCGCTCCGGTAACTTCAACACGGATCTGCTGGGCGGCAATATCAGCCTCCTGGCCGCGGTGGCTCCGGAGAAAATCAAATCCTACGAAGGCGGCTTCAAGGCAACGCTGTTAGGCGGCCGGGCGCGGGTGAATGCCGCGCTGTTCTACCAGGACGTCACGGACAAGCAGGGCCTCATCTACGACAACGTTGCCGTAGCGCCTGTTGGCCGGCTCATGAGCATTGGCGATGCCGATATCTACGGCGCCGAGCTGGAGCTACTCGTGGCACCCGTAGAGCAACTGGAAATGAGCCTGGGTGTGGGCTGGCTGGATACCGAAGTCGATGCGCCCGCAACCTTTTTCGTCCCTGCGAATTTCGGTACCGGCGCCAGAGCCTTTGTGGGCGATCAATTTTTCGTGGACGGCAGTGAACTCGGCACCAGCGCGCCGGAGTGGACGCTCAACGGTCTTGCCCGCTATCACATTCCTTTAGGAAACAGCGGCAAGGTCAGCGCGCAGGTGGATTTCAATTACCGCGAAGAAGCCACCGGGCTCGGTGGCAATGAGTATACCTATAACGAGGATCGCTGGCTGGTGAACCTGCGCTTGTTCTGGCGTTCGCAATCAGAACGGTGGCAGGTAGAGGGCTACGTAGAGAATGTCTTCGACCATGAATACATTGACAACCAGATTGCCTTTGCGGGTAGCGATCACGCCTATGGCAACATGGGCATGCCGCGCTGGTTCGGCGTCAAGGTTGGGGTGAATTACTGAACAGGTATTACACTGATGCCCAACGATCGCGATCTGGGGATGGATCGCAAGATCACCCGCCGCGATTTTATTGAGGGGGTGAGTGTCGCCATCGCCGGCAGCTTACTACCGGGCAATATTCCGGCTGCTGCGCATAGTCCAGTAACATCTCCCGCATTGAAAAATTACCCGCCGGGCCGGGGTGGGATGCGTGGCAGCCACAACGGCTCCTTCGAAGTCGCACACCAACTTGCCCGGGAAGGGCGCAAGGATTGGGGGCCGGCGGAAGATTCCGACGGTATGGTCTATGACCTGGTTGTTGTCGGCGCCGGGATCAGTGGTTTATCGGCCGCGTACTTTTATCAAAAAGAAAACCCCGGCGCGACAATTCTCATCCTCGACAACCATGATGATTTCGGCGGTCACGCCAAGCGCAACGAATTCCTTCACAAGGGAAAGAAAACAATTGCCTACGGGGGCAGTCAATCCATCGACAGCCCGGGGGGATTCAGCAAGGTCGCGAAGAAGCTGCTCGAAGATCTGCAGATTGATGTTAAACGCTTCGAGACCGCATACGACCAGGAATTTGCTAAACGCTGGGGCCTTGGTGCGTCTATTTATTTCGACCGGCCTACCTATGGCGTAGACCAGGTCGTGCCGGCGCCGCTCCTGCCATGGAACACCCTGATGCCCATGGGTGAGTCGAAATTGTCAATGGAACAGGCGATTCCGACCATGCCTGTTTCCGACGAGGCCAAACGTCAACTACTTGGACTCTATACGCAGACAAAAGACCAGGTGCCTGACCACTCAATTTTTGCTGAGCCGTCCTACCTGGAAAGTATCAGCTACCTTGATTTCCTCACCAGGCACATGGGAGTAACAGACCCGGAAGTCCTGGGACTGTTTCAACATGTCCTGTCCGACCTGATCGGTGCAGACCTTGTCCCGGCGCTCTGGGCAATGGTCCTGGGCCTGCCAGGACTGGATGCGACCAGTCTTGGTATGTTCAAGGGACTGATGAACTGGGGCTTGAGAGTATCGAGAGAGCCATACATCTATCACTTTCCCGACGGCAATGCATCTGTGGCCCGCCTGCTGGTTCGACGTCTGATTCCGGACGTTGCCCCGGGCAACACCATGGAAGATATCGTCGGCGCAGCCTTTGATTACTCGCGTCTCGATCGCAAATCGTCGCCTGTACGTCTTCGACTTGGCAGCACGGTCGTGAATGTTCTCAATAGCGGTGACAATAACACGGCCAATCAAGCTGGGATTACCTATGTACATGGTGGCAATACTTTTAAGGTAAGGGGTCGCAATTGTGTGCTCGCCTGTTACAACAGGATGATCCCCCACCTGTGTCCCCAGCTTCCCGCAAGGCAGAAGGAGGCGCTTTCAAAACTGGTTAAGATCCCCCTCGTCTACACCAATGTGCTGCTTCGCAACTGGCAGCCCTGGCAGAAGCTCGGCATAGGCATAGCGAATTGCCCGGGCGCCTACCACCATGTGGCGATGCTCGATTTTCCGGTAACCCTCGGATCTGTGGAGTTTTCCGGGAATCCGGATGAGCCGATTATTGCCCACATGAACCGAATGCCTGCGAGTCCCGGCCTGCCGCCGGCTGAACAGAACAAGGCGGGGCGCATGGAATTACTGGCGACCTCTTTTGAGACCATCGAGAGAGAGACGCGCAGCCATCTGGCCGGGATGCTCGGCAGTGCGGGCTTCGATCCCGCCCTCGACATCGAGGGTATTACGGTCAACCGCTGGCCACATGGCTACGCGTGGGCGCCCAACCCGGTTTTTGACAACTACGAAGATGATGAATTGCCCAACGTGGTGGGCCGGCAGCGCTTTGGTCGAATAGCCATCGCCAACTCGGATGCAGGGGCTTTTCCGGCAATGCAAGCGGCCATCGATCAGGCTCACCGGGCCATTGAGGATCTGAAGAACTAAGCACCGACTGTGAAGTCGCGGTAAAGTGATTAAATGGAAAGAGTACCAGGAGCAAATAATGTGAAAGCGTTTCCCGTGGTCGTTTTCCTGCTGACGGCTATCTCCGGACTGCATGGATGTGGCGAAGATGAAGGGAGTAGCCCATTCACAGGCAATATGGAAAAAACAACATCCCAATCCACTGGCGTTGCGGATGCACAAGCAGATTTGCCCGGAGCGGTAAGCCATGAACGTGCATTGAATGCCTCCGATGATGTAGAAAACTGGCTGTTGCATGGACGTACCCATGACGAGCAGCGTTTCAGTCCGCTCGATCAAATTACCCGGCGTAATATCAATCGTCTGGGTGTGGCCTGGACTCTTGATATACCAAGTAGTGACGGTCTTGTGGCGACGCCGATTGTTGTTGACGGAACCATATATTTAAGCGCCCCCTTCAGTGTCATTTATGCTGTTGATGCCGCATCCGGCGATCTTCTCTGGTCTTATGATCCGCAAGTGAAATTGAACCTGAGTGTGTTTGGATCCTGGCTTTCCCGTTGGAACCGGGGTGTGACTGTATGGGATGGAAAAGTGATTGTCGGTACCGGTGATTGCAGACTGGTCGCTGTCGATGCAGGAAAGGGAACCCCCGTCTGGGAAGTTGAAACCTGCGACAGCAGTATCGGCTATGCCATTACCGGTGCACCAAGGGTGGGTGATGGGAAGGTTTTTATCGGTAACGCGGGAGCTGATTGGGGCCTGCGTGGCTATGTCACGGCCTATGACGCGGATTCCGGTGAGTTTATGTGGCGTTTTTTTGTTGCTCCTCGTGAACCCGCGTTTGGCCAGGAAACCCAAGACCTGGGAATTGTCGATAAGACCGGGAGTGGAGATGCAGGGCGCCGGTACGGCGGCGGCGGCTCGGTATGGGATTCCATGACCTATGATCAGGAATTGAACCGGTTATACCTGGGGACAGACAGTGCTTATCCCGACTACCTCAACATCACCGATCCCGAAGAGTTCGATGACCTGCTGACCAATTCCATTGTTGCCCTGGATGCCGCGACAGGCGAATACCTGTGGCATTACCAGACTGTCCCGGCAGGCAAGTTGGACTACAACGCGGCTGCACATATGATCCTTGCCGATATGGAGGTTGCAGGTGAGAGCCGAAAAGTCCTGATGCAGGCGCCTAAAAATGGATTTTTTTATGTCATCGATCGCAGCAGTGGCGAACTGCTGTCAGCGGACAACTATACGACGGTGACCTGGGCCAGTCATATTGACCTGGAAACAGGTAAGCCTGTTCTCAATACTGCTGCTCCATCCGTGGACCCCGAAACTGGCAAGCCGCTTGTCTTCCCTTATGGATGGGGTGGCCACAACTGGCACCCCATGAGTTACAGTCTCAACACCGGCCTGGTCTATATCCCGGTGCTGGACGTCGCAGCAGTTGTTCAACAATCACCCGCATCGGGCGTAGAGGAAGAACCGCTGGGCCAGAGCGCCTACGGTGCTGGTGGAGGCAAGGTGGCGGAAGACGAAATGCTGGGCAGGCTTGTGGCCTGGGACCCGCTGACCCAGTCTGAACGATGGTCGCAGGAACATAAATTACCGTGGAACGGGGGTGTGCTGTCAACCGCGGGTGGACTTGTATTTCAAGGCAATGCCGAAGGCAGGTTCAATGCCTTTGCTGCGGACGATGGTGAATTACTGTGGACCGTGAAGACCGGTTCGGCGATTCAGGCGCCACCGGTGACCGTTCGTATAAATGGGGAACAACTGGTCATCATCCCGGTGGGCTGGGGTGGCCCGCAACGATTATGGATTCCGCGTCACAATGCACTGCCCGAAGCACGAGGCAATAGTCGTTTGATCGCATTCAAGCTGGACGGCGACGCAACGCTGCCGGCACAGACCAGCCAGTCCATGCCTGTTCCCGAGCCGCCGCAACAAAGTGGCACAGCCGGGTTCATTGCCCGTGGTGAAATATTGTATAACAAAACCGGTTGTGTCTGGTGCCATGGTGTCGATGTCGAGGGGGGCAGTGGCTCTATTCCAAATTTACGCTATCTCACGAAGGAAAAACATGCGGCATGGGACGCCATCGTCCTGGGTGGCGCCTATCAGCATAAGGGCATGCTTTCCTACAAGGATGCGCTAAGTGCCGAAGATTCAGCCGCGATACACGCCTATGTGATTGACAGGGCCTGGAAGGCATATAACGAACAATCTACACAATGATCCAGTACTTCTTCCAGTTAATATTGATATACGCGCTACAATACTAAATATAGTGAAAAACTGATTTATTGTTCAACCAGGGAGATATCCATGATGAACTTCCGTATTTGCAAGATGTTGTTTTTGCTCACAGTGACGCTATTTACACCTGCGACTTCCTTCGGAAATTCTGCTTATGAGGCTGAGTTTCTTGATGCCAAACAACTCGGTCATGTTCGACACATTGTTGATTCAGCGCGCCAACTACCGGGAGACTGGCGTTACATGGAACCACGCGCGATGCTTACCTACGACGCCTACCAGTTCCAGTTGGCGTTTATGTCCTATGCTCTGGCCATGGTGCAAATAAACTACACACCGGCCTATAAAGAGTTATACCGGGAGGCACAACTAAGTCTGATTGAAAAAATGATGCGTAATGATGTCTGGGTACCTACGTGGTTGCCAATCATTGAAATGGACCCTTACAAGAGCTACCTGGAAGCGGGTAAGGAATGGCGTGATCCTGTTCGTGAAAAAAATATCATGTACAGCGGCCATCTCCTGCAAATGATCGGCCTGTATAAAGTGCTGTACAAGGATTTTCGTTTCGATGAACCGGGTTCCATTGTGTTCGAATTACCCGGCCTGAACGGCTTCAAAAACACCTATGACCATCACTCGCTTGCAACACTTGTCCATGATCAGTTTGTGGATAGTGATTACGTAGGCGTTGATTGTGAACCCAATGACGTTTTTGCGGAGTGTAACCAGCACCCCATACTTGGCCTTATCCACTATGACTGGATGCATGGCAGTAAACTTTCGGAGGTGCGTCATGCCTTCTGGGAGAAAGCGGAAGAGCTGAATTATATCGCGCCCCATTCATCCAGAACCATGTATTTTTATCGCATGAAGGAACAGGAACGAGTGGACAGGCCCTTTGCGTGGGCCGATGGCTGGAATGCGATGATGATGAACGCATGGAATACTGATGTGGTGAGCAAAATCTACCCAGTCCAGCGTGATGCGGAAAAGGCGGCGTTAATGGATACCAGTCCCGAGCGTTGGAGTCGCAGATGGTCGACGCCGATAGCATGTTTTGACTTTGGCTTTCTGGCCGCCTACGCCGCGGAAATGGGTGATCGTGACACAGTATCTGCGATGCTTGATTATGCTGATCGCCATTTCAATCCTCAATGGGTTGATGGCAGGTACTTCTATCCCCGACGTGATATAACCGAAGCTGCATTTTTCGATGGCTTACGTTCTGAAAAGGAGTGGATCGTCCCGGAAGAGAAGTATGGCCAGCACGAAATGACTGTCCTGATTGGGAATGTAATGCTGCCGCTGGCAAGACTTAATCCTGGATACGGATTGTGGCGACTTTATGACAGGGACAGTGCGCAGAATTGGCTAACTGGTGATACGCCGGAAGTTGTGAATGTAAAGTATCCCGAAGTCCTGATCAGTCATGCAGTTTACAGTCGTGAACATAATCGATTGAGTGTCCATATCAAACCGGGAACCGCGTATAGGGGCATGTCCGATATCGGTGTCATAAATCTTGATGCCGGAACGTACTATAGTGTGATGTTTGATGGGAAAGAAGTTTTCCAGCTTCATCAGGGTAAGGTGGTCGCCGGAGAAAGTGGCAAGGTGGCGGGTGCATGGGATGCAAGTACTTCCACCCTGAGCATTTCCCTGCCAATCGATGAGGGGCACGCACTGGACATTATATCTATGATGTGAGAGAGCAACCATAGATTCTGTACCGGCTTTCCGGATGCATACTTATCCTTTATTTGACTTCCAGTGTCACTGGCTGACAGGGATAAGTCTTTTTATTTCACGAAGTATGTTGCTTCCAGTATTGATACTGCTTCCGAACGGCGCTTTTGCCGTCACGGAAGATGAAGTCGTTGATTTCCTGAACGCAGATCCGTCGTTTCTGTCACGGCACCCGGAATTATTGGAGCAGGCTTTCAGGTATGAACAATTGTCCCGCGAGAAAAATGCAAGAATGGAGAGGGCGAAAGTTCTATCGGAAGCTCAGGGTATCATCGAAAAATTCCAACTTGAACGGGAGCCGTCAGATAACAGGAAAAAAACGGTAATTGCATTTATGGATTACGATTGCAGGCCTTGCCGGCAAGACAGACATGAACATCAACAACGCGCAACTGAAATGGCAGAAAAGGCTGAAATAATTCAGATCCCGCTGGGTATCATGTCCTCGGCATCCGCACAGGCTGTTCGCCTGTTGCTGGCCCTTCAGGCAGAAGACCGGCGCCGCGCCGGATCATTCCATCAGGACCTGCTCAACGCAAGATTACCGCTTACCTATGCAACAGTTACCGCAACAGCGGCAAAGAACGGGATCCAGGACCAGGAAATGGAGAAAATGTTAAGGAACGAGCGGGCTTCTGATGAGCTGAAACACATTCAGGACCTGGCGGCAGCCCTGGGTGTGGAAGGAACTCCCGCGTACCTTGCCGGCTGTGAACTGATCAAAGGCAGAGCCGGGTTGAATATGCTGATTGAATCATGGGTAGATTGTATCCCTGAACCTCTCGCTCCATGAGCAGGATGAAAAGTGAGACACGACAAGCATGCTTAATACACTAGGCGAAATTTTACCTTATGCCTCGGCGCGGTTCGGTAACAAAACGGCGCTGATTATTGATAACGTCAAGTTAAGTTTTAATGAACTTGAAAAACGATCAAATCAATTGGCCAATGCGCTCGTTTCGATGGGTGTGGAGACAGGTGACCGGGTAACACTCTACAGCCCGAACAGTTGGGAATGGATCGTCAGTTATTACGGGGTGCTCAAACTGGGTGCCGTCATCAATCCCGTCAACGTGATGCTGACGCCGGGAGAAGTGGAGTTTGTCGCAAACGATTGCGGCGCCACTGTCATCATAGCGTCGTATGAAAAAGCACTATCCATTCAGGGTGTTAAAGAGAAGTCCGGGGTGCGTGAAGTCATTGTGTTCAGTGATGCGCCCTTACCGGAAGGCGTGCTTTCTTTTAACGGGTTGCTGAATGATAGCGATGATGAGTTTCAGGTGGCTGAGGTCGATACACATTCTTTATCGACAATAGGCTACACCTCCGGCACCACAGGCCACCCGAAAGGCGCCTGCCTGTCCCATTACAACGTCCTGCTGAATGTGGAGATGACGGCGCTGATGCATCAAAGAAGCGAAAAGGATACGGTGGTCACGGCCTTGCCCTGTCCCCACGTGTACGGCAATGTCGTAATGAATGGTGCTTTTCAGTATGGCATGGCCCTTGTGCTTCACCCCTTGTTCGAAGAACAGGTGATATTGCAGAGCATTCAGGACAACCGGGCGACCATGTTCGAAGGCGTGCCCACCATGTATATGTTTCTGCTGAATCATCCGCAACTCGACGCTTACGATCTGTCATCGCTGCGCTGTTGCACTGTGGGCGGGCAGACGATGCCTGTACCGAAAATGGAAGAGGTCGAAGAAAAATTTGACTGTCCCTTGATCGAGCTCTGGGGGATGACCGAGTTGGGTGGGCTCGGGACCACATTTGCTGCGAACGGTCCGATAAAACACGGTTCCATCGGTGTGGCACTGCCTTACGTTGAGGCGAGGATTGCCGACACCGAAGATGCCGGCAAGACCCTGCCTGCAGGGGAAGTGGGCGAACTGATGATCAAGGGCGGTATCGTAATGCAGGGCTATTACGGTAACGAGCAGGCAACCAGGGATACCATCGAGCCGGATGGGTGGCTGCATACGGGTGATGTGGCATCAATGGATGAGGACGGATGTGTTTTTATTGTCGATCGAAAGAAGGACATGATTATCACCGCCGGTTACAACATCTATCCGGCTGAGCTGGAACGGGTGATAGCGGGTCATCCCGATGTCGCACTGGTGGCAGTGGGGAGTATTCCCGACGAGGAGAAAGGGGAATTGGCCAAGGCCTATATCATTCCCCGGGAAGGTGCTGAACCGGATGCCGAAATGATCATCAAGTACTGCCGCGAACACCTGGCGGCTTACAAGGTGCCCCGCGCTGTCCGGTTTGTTGACGATTTCCCCAAAACCAGCACCGGCAAGATAATGAGGCGTAAATTAGCTGAACTGGATAGCCAATAACACTGGTTGGGATGTTAACTTTTTATTGAAATCAGGAGATAAAGCTTATGTCTGGACGTCATCTATTCAAATTTGTGTTTTGCAGTTTAATTATTTTCATGTCTTCGTCTTTATACGCAGAAGGTGAAGTAGTGGGAAAGTCATCGCCACTACCGTTACGCCTTGAACCCACGGCAATTTCTTATGCAGAGATGAATACTGATATGCCGCCATGGCCTGAGGAAGATATTCTTTCCGGCGTGTCAGAACACCGATACAAGACATTGTATTCAGGTGATATCGACGTGAGTATTTACGAAGCGAAACCCATGAAATTACGTTTAAGGGACTATCCTATTGATGAATATGTATTGGTAGTGAGTGGAAAACTGATACTGACGACTGACGGAGGTTCTCCACAGCATTTTGAAGTCGGGGAGAGCGTGATGGTGCCAAAAGGCTTCACCGGGACCTGGGAAATGCAGGGAAATTTCCGGGAGATGGTTGTGATAATTAATAAAGCATTTCGTGAGTGAGGGGTTGACAAGACTGGAATAATATTGATAATTTAAATTCACATTTTAAATATTCAATATTATATCAGGTGCAGAGACAAGCCTTCTTACGGCAAATCGACTTTTTTTTTCAGAGCCACCCCATGGTCGGTATCCTGGGGGCGCGCCAATGTGGAAAGACCACGCTGGCCCGTGAATATATCGGGACGCTGACTGATAAACAGGTGCATTATTTTGACCTGGAAGACCCGGAGCATCTGAACCGTCTGTCAGATCCAAGGCTGGCCCTGGACCCGCTGGAAGGATTGATTGTAATCGACGAGGTGCAACGCCTGCCGGAACTGTTTCCCCTGTTGCGTGTGTTGATCGACCGCCGTCCGCGAAAACAGCAATACCTGATCCTCGGCAGTGCCTCCCGTGACCTGTTGCGGCAGACCTCCGAATCACTGGCCGGCAGGATAATTTACCTGGAACTGCCCCCATTCACCGTATTTGAGACAGACAAGCCGCAGCGGTTGTGGATGCGGGGGGGGTTCCCACCCTCGTACCTGGCCAGGGGGGATGCCAACAGCCTGTCCTGGCGCAAGGCCTATATCAACAATTTTCTGGAACGGGACCTGCCTGCGCTGGGTATCGATTTTGCCGCCCACACCATGCGGCGTTTCTGGATGATGCTCGCCCACTGGAATGGCAACGTATTCAATGCTTCCGAATTTGCCCGCTCACTGGATGTGTCCTCCCCGACGATTAAACGCTACCTGGACATCCTCGCGGGAACATTTATGATCCGGCTGCTGCAACCGTGGCATGTCAATATTCGTAAGCGGCAGGTAAAATCCCCCAAAATTTATTTTCGCGACATGGGCATCATGCATGCATTGCTCAACCTGCCCGACCAGGCCAGTCTGGAAAGCCATCCCAAGCTGGGCGCATCATGGGAAGGATTCGCCCTGGAGCAGGTCGTTCAGATTTACCGGGCAGATACCGCGGAGTGTTATTTCTGGGGTACTTACGCCAATGCGGAACTTGATCTGCTGATCGTGCAGGGTGATAAAAAAACAGCCTTTGAATTCAAGTATACCTCTACGCCCGGAATTACACGTTCAATGTACACAGCCCTGGCAGACCTGAAGCTGGATGAGATTATTATTGTCTATCCCGGTACTGAAACATATTCGCTTGGCGAAGATGTCAGGGTGACTAACCTTCAGCAATTGACAAAAGACAAGCATTATGGAAGCTCTTAAATCAGGGCTTTCTTAAGTTACTACAGGGTCTTTAATGTAAACAACCATCATCAGTCGCCGCTCACGCCGAGTGCGGTTACGTCAAATTGACCGCGTTGAATCGCTTCAGTCGCCAGTCGTTTCAGTTATTCGGCTGATCAAAATCCACAAACGCCGATACGAATTTCGTATATAATGAACTGCTGAAACGGAGATGAGGCATGATAACTGTTCTGATTACCTACAACCTTCCCGGCAAACCACCGCGCCAGGCGATTACGGAAAATTTCGTCGGGGCTGCCAACAGTATTTTCAAGGGCCTCCCCGGTCTAATGAGTAAGCAATTTTGCTACGACGAGACGACAGGTGATGGTCACTCCGTCTATCTCTGGGAGTCCCGGGAACAGGCCGAGGAATTCTTTTCGCCCGCCTTTGTTGAACACTTTCGTGAAGTCTTCGGCGTGGACCCGACAATCACCTACCTTGATATACCGGTACTGGTAGACAACCGGGTCGGTGATGTTGTCGTGAATGAAGAGTGAAAGAGTGTGCCTTTTTTGTGATTATATTCCCGGCTGCTCAATACCAGCGCAGGCCGGTATTTTCCGATTTCAGTCCCTTTTGCAGGTTCGAAATCGAGCCATACCACGTCCCTGCGCTCAGGGATATACTGCGCAGGCGCCACTTAATCTCCAAATTCGGGGAGCGTGAGTTTTGCCAGTTCATCGGCGTGGGCTTTTTCCGGAGTCATGTCGGCCAATAACTCACTCTCGGTATAAGGGAAGCGATAACTGTCTTTGCTTCTGGTAGAGGGCTTAACTATAAGCCCCTCATCACTCACATCTACAATAACTTTGGTACCTGCTTCGAACCTTGGCAAGGTTGCCATAATGCCGGTGACTCGCAGGGCCAGGCTGTTACCCCACTTTTTGATTTCTGTCTCAACTTTCATGGTAACCTCGTTAGGTTGCAAGGCAGTGATATTGAAGTGTATCCAATGTAGATACATTGTCAAGTCATGGCACCTGGACCACGGCTGACCGTGGGTGGCAAAATTATGATCACTATCCATTCAACGGCGAATAACATTCGCCATTCATAATAGCGATTTTCCGTATAAAGCTAGTAACCTCTAAACCCTCATTAATTATGCCCCTGCTTATCGGCAATCAGACCGTTCCCGATCGCATGCTGGGTTGCTGGCGCCGGCGATATATTCGCTATAAAGACGGTACTGAGGACAGGAGCGCCCGTGTCATCTGGCTGCAGACTCCCTCGGGGTTGTGTGACATGCGTATCAGCGCTGGACGGCCTGACTTCTCTGAACGCTCGCAGTTGTCGGATTGCAGTGATGATGAATTGATTGCATTGGCTGAACAGGACTGTGCCTGCGGGATTACGGTTCTGGATGAAACAGCGACGCCTTACCCTACGGCAACCTGGGAGGGTGGTGTTTCCGGTTTTATGTACCAGCCGGTGATCAACTTTCCCGAAGATGGTTGGTTCGAATGGAAAGAGGAGGGCGCCTGTATGCTGGAATACGCCCCCAGCGGCGCCTACGAAGAAGACTGGCGATTACAGGACAACTCCCGGGATTTCGCCATACATCTGCTGCGCCGGGACAGCGAAACGGCAACGAACCTCTATGTTGCCGGCGCGCATGCCGTGCTGGCGGTCGATCGTTCGATAGTGATTGGTCAGGAACGGCCCTTGCAGGAAATCGTTGCTGATAATATAGCTGACCGTGACAGTGTTTACGCTTATCTTGATACGGAATTCTCCTACGCGAAATGTGATGACAGTGATGAATATGAAATCGTCCTGTCGAACCTGCCCTGGAGAGAAGGTCAGACTTTATCCCTTGCATGGTTACTGGACTCGGATGATGATGCAGTTGTAATTACAGATAATACCGGACACAATTGGGACGTCATAAGTTATTGGTCAAATAATTGACGATGACAGACCTGCTGAACAAACTGGCAGAAGCCGCGGCCGTGGATTTCGAGCATGCCACCACTATGCCGCCCGAGATCTATTATTCAACGGATCTTCTTGCGCTTGAATTCGAGGAAATCTTCAGGAAAGAATGGATATGCATCGGGCGCACCGCTGAAATTCCGAACACGGGCGACTACCTGACTTTCGAACTCCTCGATCAGTCCGTGGTTGCGATACGGCAAAAAGACGCATCCATCAAGGTGTTTGCCAACGTCTGTGCACACCGCTGTGCAAAATTACTGGAAGACCGCGGTAATTCAGCTCGTATCGTATGCCCCTACCATGCCTGGACTTACCGGACTGACGGGCAATTGATTGCGGCGCCCTACATGGAGCAGACGCCCGGCTTCAACACAAAAGATTATCGTCTCAAGGAAGTACGCCGGGAAGTGTGGCAGGGTTATATCTACATCACGTTAAATCCGGATGCCGTTTCCGTCTCGGAACGTCTTGCCGGATTTGAAAAGGTAATAGGCCGTTATCAAATTGAACACTACGTCCATGCCTTCACCTGTGATGCCGTATGGTCCGCCAACTGGAAGTGCTTTATTGAAAATTACATGGATGCCTATCATATTTTCAAGGTACACAAGGACACCTTCGGAAAGTACGGCCCGGTAGAGCAAGCAACCACCTTGCACGATGGTGATGACAACTTTACCTATCACCTGGTGGATATCGGCGCTCAAACTCACGATACCTCCGCTTCAGGGGCAGGCGTTGCCCACCCGGACAATACACACCTGGAAGGAATGTGGCGCACACTGACTGTCCTGGGCTGTGTATTCCCGGCCCATACCATGCAGTTGCAACCGGACATGCTCTGGTACGTGACCGTGCAACCGCACGGCATCGACCATTTCCGTATGCGCTGGTCCGTCTCCATACCGCCGGAGATAATGAACGGCATTGATGACCCTGAACAGTACATCGAAGAAACACGCGAGTTACTCACCGCGGTAAACGCCGAAGATGAAGACATTATCGGCAAGGTGTTCCAGGGGGTGAAATCCAGGCAGGCCGCGCCCGGTCCCTATGCCTACCTGGAAAGAAACGTGTTTCATTTTGGCCGGTACCTGGCGCGGCAATTGACGAGATAATATTGCAGAATATGAATTTCGATCTATCCGGCGGCCAACTCTTATCAGTGACAAACCGTAGTGTAAACGGGTTTCGCCAATCGTCCGGCAAATGACTTATAATATCTGCTTCAGAGGGCACATTATATTAGTGGCCTTAATATAACCTTTTATAAACAAGGCTATATATCAGACGCCAATGCCATGAAAGCATTCCTTGCCATTGTTCTATTGCTTGTATCAGCCGCCGGCTTACATGGATGTGGAAAAGAGGAAGGACACAGTACGCCGGCAGGCAATATGGAAAACACATCGTCGCAAACCGGTAATACTGAAGATGCGCAAGCAGACCATCTTGAATCGCTAACCCATGCACGGGCGCTTGATGCAGCTAATGACGTGGAAAACTGGTTGCTTCACGGACGTACCTATAACGAGCAGCGTTTCAGTCCGCTCGAACATATTAACCGGGACAATGTCAATCGCCTGGGTGTAGCCTGGGCTCTCGATATACCGAGCACGAACGGTCTTGTGTCGACACCGATCATCGTCGACGGAACCCTGTATTTAAGCGCGCCGTTCAGTGTCATCCATGCCGTCGATGCAGCATCAGGCGAGGTGCTTTGGTCTTACGACCCACAGGTTAAGCTGAATTTAAGTGTGACCGGTTCCTGGGTGTCCCGCTGGAACCGGGGCGTGGCGGTATGGAACGGAAAAGTGATTGTCGGCACCGGTGACTGCAGGTTGGTCGCTGTCGATGCAGAAATGGGAACTCCCGTCTGGGACGTTGAAACCTGTGACAGCAGCGCCGGCTACGGCATCACCGGCGCGCCGAGGGTGGGCGAAGGAAAGGTATTTATAGGCAACGCGGCGGCTGATTTCGGCCTTCGTGGTTATGTCACGGCTTATGATGCCGACTCCGGCGAGCAGTTGTGGCGGTTTTACACGGTTCCCCGCGATCCTGCGCTTGGCCAGGAAACGGAAGTCCTGGCAATGGCCGCTGAGACATGGAGTGGAGACGTGTGGCACCAGTTCGGAGGGGGAGGCTCAGCCTGGGATTCAATGACATTTGATAGTGAATTGAATCGTTTGTACATAGGAACTGACAGCGCACTTCCCTGGGACACGGATTACAGGAACCCGGACCATCTGGACAACCTGTTCACCAACTCCATCATCGCCCTGGACACAACAACAGGCGAATACCTGTGGCACTACCAGACCGTCCCCGCTGACGAGTGGGACTATAACGCGGCTGCACATATGATCCTTGCCGACATGGAAATTGACGGCGAGGTTCGAAAAATCCTGATGCAGGCGCCGAAGAACGGCTTCTTTTATGTCATCGACCGCACGACCGGCGAACTGCTGTCAGCGGACAACTATACGACAGTGACCTGGGCCAGCCATGTCGACCTGGAAACAGGCAGGCCCGTAGTCAATCCTGCTGCCCGGTACACGGACGCCGAAACCGGAGAGGCGGTCATCTACCCTTATATATGGGGTGGTCACAACTGGCATCCCATGAGTTATAACCCTGACCTGGGCCTGGTTTATATCCCGGCAATCGATATTGCCGGAAAGTTTCAAAAGCTGCCTGGTCTGGATAAAGGTTTCAGCCTGCAAACCAATCCTTACGGTACCGGCGACGGCAGGTTGAACAGGGGCAATGTGTTGGGCAAGCTCGTTGCCTGGGACCCGGTGACCCAGTCGGAACGCTGGTCGCAGGAACAGCTTTTGCCATGGAATGGCGGCGTGCTGTCGACGGCAGGCGGTGTTGTGTTCCAAGGGAATGCCGAAGGCAAGTTCAATGCCTATGCTGCCGACAGCGGCGAGTTACTGTGGACCATGAAGACCGGCTCGGCAATCCAGGCGCCGCCGGTGACCGTACGTATCAATGGTGAACAACTGGTCATCATCCCGGTGGGGTGGGGTGGTCCGCAGCGCCTGTGGATCCCGCAACACAATTCTACTGACGAATCCCGGGGTAAGAGCCGCCTGTTAGCGTTCAAACTGGATGGTGAGCAAACTCTACCGGTGCAGGCGCCGGAGCAGGCGCCTTTCCCGGAACCACCGGCACTGAGTGTGGATGAGGAGATGATTGCAAAAGGTGAATTCCTGTATCTGGATATAGGTTGTGCCTGGTGCCACGGCATTGACGCTGCGGGTGGCGGTGGCTCGGTTCCCGATTTGCGTTACCTCACGAAGGATAAACATGCGGCGTGGGAGGCAATTGTCCTGGGCGGCGCCTATCAGCATAAGGGCATGCTGTCATACAAGGACGTACTCAGCGCCGAAGATTCGCAGGCAATACAAGCCTATGTAATCGACAGGGCCTGGGAAGCATACCGCGCGGCGCCGGTAAAATAGTTATGAATAAAATCCACTCAGGTGGGTAAAACAGCAGTGTAATAAAAAGGGAACGGCATTATGAAAATCCGCTTACAAAAATATTACAACCAGGCAATAAGGCTTTCTTTCATTTCAGGTCTGTTCTTTGTTCTGGGTAACGCCCAGGCCCAGGTACTGGAGGAAGTAATAGTCACCGCCCAGAAAAGGGAGCAGGGCATCCAGGACGTGGGTATTGCGATAACGGCATTTTCCGGCGAGCAATTAAGGGACTTGGGCATCAGCACGCCTGACGAACTGGACATGCACGTACCGGGGCTGATGGTAACGGACTTCGGTAATTCCTATGTCAGTGTGTACACCCTGCGCGGTTCAAGCCAACTTGATTTCGCCGATCACCAGGAGCCGCCTGTCGCCGTTTATCTTGACGGAGCCTATGTCAGCTATATAGGTGGTGTGGGTATGGCATTCTATGATCTCGAACGGTCTGAAGTCCTGAAGGGGCCGCAGGGCACGTTGTTCGGACGAAATGCGACGGGGGGTCTTGTACACCTGATCACAAAAAAACCTTCGCAGGAGGCCAGTGGTTACCTGGAAGCCAGTGGAGGCGAATACGGCATGGTCAAAACCGAAGGCGCAATCGGCATGCCGTTGGGCAAAAACCTCTCCGGCCGTATATCCGGGTTATGGAACAAACACAGCGGCTATATCGACAACCTGACGGATACCGATGAGGACCTTGTGGAAGTGAACAGTCGAAATCTTCGCGGGCAGTTGTTATGGGAACCTGACGAGGATACCAGTTTATTATTACAGGGTCGCTGGAGTGATGACAAGGATACCAACACCCTGGGGTATTTTGCCCGGCCCGTGGCATTACATTTTCCACAACTCTCCGGCGCCGATTTGGCGGCCGGAACCAATGGCATATCGGAATTACTCGGAATCCCCAATGACCCCTCGGTCGTTTTTCCTGCCATAGGCCGGGGAGACGGGCTGGTGCGTTTGTCTGATCCCAATTCCGCTGAATATGCCAATTTCTGTACTCACCCGTTAAGCGTAGGATTTTTTGGCGGGCCCGGCGGCGTGGATTGCTTCGGCAATGTTGAAGACGGTGATCCGCAAACCGCGAGAGTTAACCAATTCGGTAGCTTTACCCGGGAATATTGGGGCTTCACCGGAACGCTCAATATGAATATTGGCAATTTCGAGGTAGTAAACATACTCGATTACCAGTCTTTCGATAAATATTATCTCGAGGATACGGACGGTACTCCGATTGCTTCGCTGGATTTCTTTCAGTATGTCGATAGCTGGCAGTTCTCGGAGGAATTCCGCGTGCACTGGGAAACCGAGCGGTCGCGCTGGGTGGCAGGCGCCTATTACCTGCACATCGAAGGTGATTACCGTTCCGGCGTATACCTGCCTGAGGGACTGGGGTTCGGAATGGATAACAATTACTCGAACGAGACTGATTCTTATGCTTTTTTTATACAGGGTGAATACGATATTGCTCCTGCCTGGACGGTGATTGGCGGTTTTCGCTGGACCGAGGATGAGAAAAACACCGTACTGAGCCCCTCCTGCGAGTGGAATATCATTGGCGACCCGGACTGCTCATTCGTGTTGTTGCCTTTTCTCGGATTTGCCGGTAACTCGGCCCAGGAACATGGCTTCGACCTGGACCGCAGTGAAGGGGATTATTCGCTCAAATTCGAAATCGACTGGAAGCCGAATGATGACTGGCTGGTTTACGCAGGCATTACCCGCGGCAACAAGGCAGGGGCGTTTAATTCCGGCGCACTTGCGCTTTATACGATTCCCCAGGCCGGGTTTGACGGCGAAACACTGCTGTCTTACGAAGCAGGCTTCAAGTCAACACTGTTTAACGGCACCACGCGCCTGAATGCCACTGCCTTTTACTACGATTACTCGGATTTCCAGACCTATACCCAGATAGGTCCGTCCCTGGTGGTGTTCAATATCGATTCCGAGGTGTTCGGGGCAGAAATAGAACTTGTTACCAATCCATGGGAGGGGTGGGAATTCCTGTTCGGCGTATCCATACTGGATGCGCAACTCCAGGATCTGAACTACGGCGCAGGACTGCAAAGCGACGTGGAAATGACCAATTCGCCCGACCTGAGCCTGAATGGGCTGGGCCGTTATACCTGGAACGCCTTTGCCGGCGGTTCCATGACGGCGCAACTGGATTTCAATTATGTTGACGAGCGGCAGTTAAACACGGTACCCAGCCCGGCCTACATTGCCGATGATTACTTTCTCCTGAATGCGCGATTGGGTTATACGACCGGTGATGGACGGTGGTCCGCAGCGTTGTGGGTTAAAAACCTCACCGATGAGGAATGGGTACCCACCCTGTTCGACCTGGGGACGTTTACCGGTTCTTCCATAGAAACCGTAGGACAGCCGCGCTGGTTCGGGGGTACTGTTTCGTATCACTGGAACTAGACTGAAACCGATAAAATAGAGCGCGAAAATGCTGCAACTCATTCGGCAAACAGTTTTTCCAATCCGATCTCATTTGCAATTTTTTCAATAACGATCATTTCACGAAAGTTATCCTGCATTTCCCAGGTGCCGGTGAATCCTTTCGGGACTACAAAGGAGTCGCCGATTTCAAAAGTCTGTGGCGCAGCGCCTTCCGCGGTCAATATGGCGCGTCCATTCAATACATGTACGAATTCATCAAATGGATAATCTACTATCCTTACCAGGCCATCATCTGCCTCATAAATCGAGACAACCAGTTGGCCTGTAAACAGGATATCGGATCTATGGCTTTCTACTCCGGATACCAGCATTCGTTTTGGCCACGGTGTCTCGAGGGTGGTCAGTCCCTTGCCGTCTATTTTATTTTTATCAAGCAGCACAGGTTTGGGCATGGCTTTGTCCGGTGTGTCGCCTGCATGGTTCAATTGGGGAAAAACTGACAAATATATGATAAAAAATAACCGTAAAACTTTGGCAATATACATGTTCACTGATTACTCCTTCTGCGCATTTAAGGTTAATAAGGTGGACCGGGTTTAAGTTTGGCGCAAGCCGCATCATAGTCTATTTGCGGCGTTGCTGTTATCGGTGGTGGAATTTTTTACAGTGTAACCGCAGTGCGTTAAGTTAACAAACCAGAGTATTTTCCAATATGAAATGAGCCTGAAGGGCGGACGTGATTCCACCATGAAATGAGCCTGAAATAATCTGTCTTTCTGTTCATGATACGAGGATGAAAACGATCATGAACGCAAACGAGTTAACGAGTATCGACCAGGTGCGCGCCTTTCTGGCGGGCACCCAACGGGTGGCCTTTGAGGTGGCCGGTGACAAGCGGAGCCGGTATGACTGGGTGCGGCGCACCCTGGTGAAGTTTGATTATCCGGGCTGCAACAAGAAGGACAAAGGGACGCTGCTGCGTTACCTGATGAAGGTGAGCGGGTATTCCCGGGCGCAGGTGAAGCGGCTGGTCAAACGCTACCGGGAGACCGGCGAGCTGGCGCCGCGGCACTGTACGGCACAGGGCTTTGCCCGGCGCTACACGAAGGCGGATATGCGCCTGCTGGCGGCCATGGACGAGCGCCATAACACGCCCAACGGGCCGGCCCTGAAGAAGCTCTGTGAGCGGGCCTTTGAGGTCTTCGGTCAGACCGAGTATGAGCGTCTGGCCGGCATCTCGGTGTCCCACCTGTACAATCTACGGCAATCCCAGACCTATCGGCGGGCGCGCCACACGGTGGATAAAACCCGTCCGGTGACCCTGCCCATCGGCGAGCGGCGCAAGCCGCAGCCGGACGGGCAACCCGGTTATATCCGCATCGATACGGTGCACCAGGGCGATTTAGACGGTGAAAAAGGCGTCTATCACGTCAATGCGGTGGATGAGGTCACCCAGTTCGAGGTGGTGGTCAGCGTCGAACGCATCAGTGAGGTCTACCTCATCCCGGCGCTGGAACACCTGCTGGAGGCCTTCCCGTTCGTGGTCCTGGGGTTCCATGCCGACAACGGCTCGGAATATATCAACAAACAGGTCGCCAAACTGCTGGAGAAGCTGCGCATCGAGCTGACCAAGTCCCGGCCCCGGCACAGCAACGACAACGCCCTGGTGGAATGCAAGAACGGCCACGTGGTGCGCAAGCTCCTGGGCCACGCCCACATCCCGCGGCGCTGGGCCGGCCCGTTGAACGCGTTCCACCGCCAACACCTCAACCCCTACGTCAACTACCACCGGCCCTGCCTGTTTCCGGTCACCGTCACCGACAAGAAGGGGAGACAGCGCAAACGCTACCCCTACGAGTCCCTCATGACCCCCTATGAGAAACTCAAGTCCCTGGACGATGCGCAGCGGTATTTGAAACCGGGGTTAAGCTTTGACATACTGGACAAGGTCGCTTACCGGATCAGCGACAACGCGGCGGCCGATGCCTTGCAGCAGGCGCGCCGGGCACTCTTTACAACCATTCATGAACAGGAATACAAACGGGCTTGAGATCGGGGCAGAATCTCTCTCTCTACAGGCTCATTCCAGTATTGGAAAACACTACCAGAACTATCTTGCGGCGCGTTTTTGCCCATAATTGGGTTAAACTGTAAACTCAAAATAACCTGATCAAAACGGAGATGAAGCATGATAACTGTACTGATTACCTACAACCTTCCCGGTAAACCACCGCGCCAGGCGATTACGAAAAATTTCGTCGGGGCCGCCAATAATATTTTCAAGGGCCTCCCGGGTTTAATGAGTAAACAGTTCTGTTACGACGAGACGACAGGTGACGGTCACTCCGTCTATCTCTGGGAATCCCGGGAACAGGCCGAGGAGTTCTTTTCCCCCGCCTTTGTTGAACACTTCCGTGAAGTCTTCGGCGTGGACCCGACAATCACCTATCTCGATATCCCGGTGCTGGTGGACAACCGGGTCGGTGATGTCGTCGTGAACAACGAGTGAAATAGTGTGCTTAAGGATGAGTAGAGAAAAAATAAACTACCTTCCCATGCTGGTTATTGCAGGAACTCTTTCTGGAATCGGTGTGTCAATTACAGGAGGCAACAGCATAAAATAGGATAATTCAAATTCAGAGTTTGAATTATCCTGAAATTTCCAGGACGAGCAGCGCTGGTGAGGTATCGTCGATGTTCCCCACTGGTTGATAACTTGACTATCCAATTCGATTTCGTGTTCCCGTACTATTCAATTGACAGTTTCACCGGCTTTATAATACCATTATCACCACTTTCATAATACTAAATTCACCAGATTAAGTTGAACTCGTGTGTTAAATGATAATCCCATTCTTCCCCGTCACCTGAGCGCCGAGTTACAAAAGGCCCTCTCATATTCTCGTGTAGTGAATATTATCGGACCGAGACAAGCAGGAAAGACAACGCTCGTCAGAGACATTCTGAATATGGGCAAGTTTATCACCCTGGACAATCAGAATACGCTTAATGCCATAGAGAATGATCCGTCGGGACAGCTCGGGAGCCTACTGAGTGAACTTGTCGATGCGCCACTGATCATTGATGAAGCGCAACGTTCAAGAGAGCTTGCCCTGGCGGTCAAGATGATCGTTGATGCGGACAGGCGAAAAGGACAGTTTATCCTGACCGGGTCATCCAATATGTTTACGACAGCAGACATAGCAGACTCTCTTGCCGGGCGTTTGCTGACTCTCAAGCTCTGGCCCTTGACAATTGCTGAAACGAAGTTAAGGCCGCCATGTCGTCTGCTGGATTGGGCAATCTCAGACTCCCCCGATTTAAGGCGCTTGCCTCCTGCAGAACAGTTAACGCGGGACGATTATATCGACCTCGTGTTACGTGGTGGATACCCGGAAATCCGAAACTATCCTTTAGCGCCCAGACAGGCCGCTTATAGAAATTACGTAGATGCCGTGGTTGACAGAGATGTCGCACAATTCCTGCGCGTACGCAAGACTGATGCGCTACGCCGCATGATCGATCAATTGGCCGTTCGCACCGGTTCGGAGCTCAATATTGCAGAATTATGCGAAATAATTGGAATACAGAGGAAAACGACGGAGCAGTATCTTGATGTTCTCTTGAAACTCTCAGTCGTCACCAGGCTTGGCGCCTGGACTTCCGGTGAAACCCGGCGTGAAATCAAGAACTCGAAAAATCATTTCGTGGATACAGGAATCGCGGCAGCATTGCGCAACCTGAAACCAGGGTCTTTTGATGCCGACGCAAACCCAACCGCTCTGGGCGGTCTGATGGAAAGTTTTGTTTTATCGGAGTTGACCCGTGCAGCGCCCTTTCAAGAAAACAGCTTCCGCCTCTATCACTGGCGCGATCAAAGAGGGCGTGAAATCGACATACTTGCTGAGAGCGCAAACCACCTGGTGGCAATCGAAGTCAAAGCGTCATCGTCGGTAAGCATCCGGAGCTTCAAGAACCTGGACTGGTTCGGCAAGGATGGGCCAGGCCAACGCCGGCAAGTCACTGCCATCGTATTTTATCTCGGCGACCAGAAACTGACATTCGGCGGCCGTAGATACGCTCTTCCAGCAAGCTGTTTGTGGGGAGATGCCGGCAACGCTACGCTGGTTTAAACTAGTGGGAATAATTAAATTGCGTATGTTCCATCTAATCACCGTATTCGGAGAGAGGCTGTCGATGCTACCATGATAAATCGGCGACTAATGCCGATATTTCATGGTAGATTGAACGCAGGGAGAACAACAACAACTCTGTTGAAGGGGGTATCATGGCAACTCGATTGTGGACAAAACTAACAGGTCTTGTGTGCGGTAAATCCACATATACACCGCCCAGGGTGTGGACCTGGGATGCGCCGAGCGGCGGGCAATTTGAAAATATCAACCGGCCGGTTGCGGGCGCGACGCACGAAAAGGAATTGCCCATCGGCAAGCATCCCCTGCAGCTTTATTCGCTTGCCACGCCTAACGGTGTAAAAGTTACCGTGATGCTGGAAGAACTCCTGGCTATGGGGCTTGAAGGCGCGGAATACGATGCCTGGCTGATCGATATCGGCAAAGGTGAACAGTTCGGCAGCGGTTTCGTCAGAGTCAACCCGAATTCCAAGATACCCGCCCTTGTTGACCACAGCGGCGAGACGCCCGTACGACTGTTTGAATCAGGCGCCATCCTGTTTCACCTGGCGGAGAAGTTCGGCGCGTTTATCCCCGGCGATCCGTACCTGCGTGCGCAATGCCTGTCCTGGCTGTTCTGGCAAATGGGCAGCGCGCCGTATCTCGGCGGCGGTTTCGGGCACTTCTATGCTTATGCGCCGGAAAAGTTCGAATATCCCATCAACCGCTATGCCATGGAAGTGAAACGCCAGTTGGACGTGCTCAACCGTCACCTGGCGGATAACCGGTACTTCTGCGGGGATGAATACAGCATTGCCGATATGGCCATTTGGCCCTGGTACGGCGCCCTTGTCCTGAACAAGGTCTACGGCGCGGCCGAGTTCCTCGATGCAGGGTCCTACAAACACCTGAATCGATGGACCAACGAGGTCAGAGAACGCCCGGCGGTTCAGCGCGGCCGCATGGTAAATCGCAGTTGGGGCGAACCTGCAGAACAGCTACGGGAACGCCACGATGCGATCGACTTTGATACACGGACCCAGGACAAGCTTGAACCTGCCGCTATTGCCGGAACCGGAGACTGACTGGATAATGTCTTACCGAACTGATCTCTGGGGGACATGACAATGGCAGGCGCCGGCATTGATATTCCCGGCTACGAGGGCCGCGCAATCCGGCTTGATGAGGGTTGTACCTTTCGGGTAATCGACGTGAAGGGTTGCCAGATCGCCGATATGTTCACGCTGTCCGCTGCCGATATCAGTGAATATTTCAGTCCCGCACTGACGCGCCAGGTCATCTTCAGGCTCACGCCCAGGCCCGGCGACATCCTGTACAGCAATCGCCGCCGGCCCATGCTTACCTTCCTGCAAGATACGTCTCCCGGACGCCACGACATGGCCTTTGCGCCCTGTGATCCGGGTTTTTATGTTGCTCTCGGCGCGGATGAATCGCACCCGAATTGCCGCGACAACTTTTACCGGGCCATGGGCGCGCTTGATCTCAGCATGGAACCGCCGCCTGATCCTTTCAACCTGTTCCAGAATACCGTGCCTAAGGCGGACGGCGATTTTGCCGTCGGACAAACACTGAGCAAGGCAGGTGATTACGTCGAATTCAGGGCGAAAATGGATGTAATCGTTGTGGTCACGGCCTGTTCGGTTGACCTGCCGGTGGAAGGTATCGAGCCTATCTGCGGCAAATCCACACCGTTGCGAATTCAAGTTGTTTAACCCGTATTACTTGGTGGCAAATGCGGGTTAACCCCCCTCGCGACCCTCTCCGGCATATCATAAGCACCTGCGCGGCCCAGGTGCTGGCCTTCACGCCGGCCATTCTGTCCCCACTAACCGTAGGCGGTCTTATCAACGGGCTGGAAATCGGCGAAATTGAGGCAGGCGCCCTGGTGACCGCCGAATTTCTGGTTATGGGGATTACCAGTATCCTGGTGGCGCCCGTCAGCGTCAGGATACCGTATCGCCTGCTGGCCCTGGCCGGAGGCATCCTGTTGCTCACCGGGCATGCCTGCTCTGCAATGGCGGCGGGCCTGGATGAACTCTATCCATGGCGTATTGCGGCAGGGATGGGTTGTGGTTGCCTGGCGGCGGCGGTCAATGCCGCCATTGCACAGGCGCGCGCGCCGGATCGGCTATACGGTCTGGCCTGGGCGGCAGGCTACACCTTCACCGCCATCATGGCTGTCGTCATCACGGAGAGCTACGACCTGGTCACGTATGACATCGTATTTGGGTCTCTGGCAATCACCTTGCTGATTTTTCTGCCGTTGCTCTGGTTCGTTCCGGACCACGGCAAGGCATCGGCGTCGCTGTCATTACCTTCAGACAGTATCCGCGCCGGCAGTCTCCTGATGGTGGGCATGATTGTCATCGGTATCAGCATGATGGCGTATTACGCTTTTCTGGAACGTCTGGCCGTGCAGATCAGCGCCAGTCCGGCCGAGACCGGCCGCATCGTTGCCGCGGTCCAGGTTGCCGGCATTATCGGCGGACTGCTTGCCGCGCCAGTGGCCGGCAGGTTCGGCCTGGTGAGGGGACTGTGCGCAGTGTCCATTTTGCATGCCGTGACGATTACGCTGGCAGTCTGGACCGACTCTGTTATCGTGCTGGGAGTGGTTGCCTTTTTTGAGGCCGTGCTGTTCATTATAATGATACCTTTGATGTTGACCCTGGCAGCAGGTATTGATACAAAAGGGCGCTGGGCAGCCATCGCCGGAGGCGTATTCGTTATCAGTACCGCGATCGGCCCTGTTGTCGGGGCGTTTCTCATTGAAGAGACGGGGTATGATGCCATTGCATGGATGCAGTGGCCGGCGGTGCTGCTGGCTGTCAGTATTTTTGTCCGGGTAAACCGCGGCAGGACCGTGAAAAACTGAGCAAAGCAGGGTAGCCGGGCATTCGGAAGAACAGGGGAAAGATTTCAAGCATGCCCCCGCATGTTGTTAGCGGGGGTCTGTCCCTGATGAGCAGGTAACCGACACTTCCTGGAGACTGATATGGACCAAGAGAAACTTGAAGCGCTGCGCAACAAGTACCGCGACTTGCCTCATTACGAGGTGGACGATCCGGAGCACGCAAAAGCCATGCTCGGGGGCACCGATATGCTGACCGGCATCGCCACCTTGTGTGACGCTCCCTACAAAGAAACAGCGGAGGGGCTGGACATCGCCCTGATCGGCGTTCCCTTCGACGCCGGCGTGGTGCATCGGACCGGGGCGCGTTTCGGCCCGCGTTCCATAAGAAACATCTCCATGGCAGTCGGTCCGTTTAACCACCAGACCAGGGTCAACCCGTTCGACCTCTGTACAATCGCCGACATCGGTGATGTGCCCTTGCATGGTTTCAGCCTGGATGAGGGCATCCGGACCATAGAGCAGTATTATCACAAGGTCATGGATGCGGGCGTGATACCGGTATCGGCAGGGGGAGACCACTCCGTAACCTATCCGATCATGAAGGCGGTGGGCAGGGACGAACCGCTGGGCATGATCCACATAGATGCCCACTGTGACACCATGGGGGCATTGGAAGACCACAAATTCCATCACGGCGGGCCGTTCCGCCATGCGGTCCTGGATGGGGTGCTGGACCCGGACCGTTGCGTCCAGGTCGGTATCAGGGGCGCAGCGGAGGTGTTCTGGGAATTTTCCTACGAAGCGGGCATGACGGTGGTGCCGATACAGGAGTTTCACGCTATGGGCGTCGATACGGTCATCGAAAAAACCCGCGCGGTGCTGGGCGAGGGTCCTGTTTATGTCAGCTTTGACGTGGACGGCCTGGACCCGGTCTATGCCCCCGGCACCGGCACGCCGGAGATAGGCGGCCTGAGCACCGCTGATGCGATTCAGCTTCTCAGGGGATTGCGCGGGTTGCAGTTCGTGGGCGGCGACCTGGTGGAGGTCGCACCCCAGTACGACACCACGACCAACACGCCGCAGGTAGGCAAACAGATGCTGTTCGAGATCCTGTGCCTGGTGGCCGAGAGCCGGGCACGGATCGCTGCCGGAAATAGTGTATTATGATACCGAATGATGATTAGCGTGGAGAAAAAACATGGCAAATGGTAACGGTTATGCGCCGGATGATGCAAACGGGTTTTTTTCGTCACTGTCCGGGGAAACAATTATGTTGGAAGCACTGGGCCTGGCTATTACCCTGGAGTTTACGTCTGCCACCAGTGTAGAGTTGGACTTAGACGGAAATGTGTCTACCGGCAGCTACACTTACGAGAAGACCGGGCCGAATGCGGCCACGCTCGAATTAACCCTGGATGACGATAGCGAGTATACGGTTGACCTTGAGTATGAATCAGCCACACGAATCACCGCCAGCCTTGAGGTTCTCAACCAGGAACTATCGGTAACATTTGACTTACCGGGCTCCGCTACTATCACTGTTACCTCCGGTGACGATATGATAGAGGGCCTGAGCACCGACGATGTTATCGACGCCCTTGGAGGTAACGACACGGTTAACGGCAACGATGGCGCCGACACGCTCACTGGCGGTGAGGGCAACGACATACTCAATGGCGGCGCCGGCGATGACACGCTCGAAGGCGGCCCCGGCGCCGACATGCTTGACGGTGGACCGGGGTCTGATACCGCTTCTTACCAGCATTCCGCTGCCGCTGTCCTGGTGCGCCTGCATGACGCCCGCGCGGTCAGGCTCGGTGATGCTCAGGGGGATACGCTGACTAACATCGAGCACCTTGTGGGAAGCGAACATAACGATATATTGGCGGGAGATGGGGGGGATAATGTGCTCAGGGGAGGGGGCGGCCACGACGATTTGTACGGTGGGCCCGCCGGCGGTGACGATGAGATGTACGGGGACAATGGTGATGACAGGATATTCGGCGGAAGAGGAAACGATACCCTGACCGGCGGTGAAGGAAATGATTTGTTAAAGGGAGGTCCCGGGGATGATGTATTAATTGTCGATGGTGATGATATGGACGTAGTGAATGGCGGTCCCGGGGATGACATATTCAGGTTCTTCCCAAGCGACCTGGGGGGCGGTTCAATACAGGATTTTACCGATGGCGAGGATATGATCGACCTGACGGCATTTACAAACATCAGCTCCATGGATGATCTTGACATAGAAGATTACGGGGACAATGTACGTATAGAGGTGTCCGGCACGGACTATTTGACCACTATCATCCTGTCGGACTTTGATGTGAACAACCTGGATAACGCTGATTTCATGTTTTGATCATTATCTTGGGTTAATGCCAGAGTGTGCGCAGCAGTTTCGTGGCCTCGGCCAGGCTCTCCAGGTTATGTACCGGAAGGAAGTAGTCCAGGAAGGGCAGGGCGGTCTGCATCCCTTTACATAACGGCTGGTAGTTGGCGTTGCCCAGCAGCGGGTTCAGCCAGATTATCTTCTTGACGCGGCGGCGCAGTTGTTCCATCTCAGCGCGCATCAGGTCGGCGTCACCCTGGTCCCAACCGTCGCTCAGGATCACGGCAATGGTGTGGGAACTCAGCATCTGGTGGGCCTGTTGGTCGTTCAACTCGCGCAGACATCCACCGATATTCGTACCCCCGGCCCAGTCGTGTACCTGGTCCGACATCTGTTTAATCACCTCATCGATATCCCTGCGGTTCAGGTAAGGCGTAATGCTGGTCATGCGGGTCGAGAACACCGCGACTTCGATATTCGAGATTTTTGCTCCCATGGCGCAGATGAGTTGAATCAGGAACCGGCTGTAGCGCTCCATCGAACCGCTCACGTCGCAGAACAGGATGAGCTTGTTTTTTTTCAGCCGGTGGGTTTTGTAAGCCAGTTTCAGACAGTACTCACCGTAAGGCATGCTGCGCCGGAATATTTTTCTGAAATCAAGCTGTTGTCCCGATTTTGCCGGGCTGAAGCGCCGGCTCTTGCGATTCGCCAGGATGGCAATCAATTCGGCGATAATCTTGCGGGCCTCATCCAGTTCCTTGTCAGTCATACCGTCTATGTCTTTTTTCACCAGTAATTCATGGCTCGAATAACCGGTTTGTTCCGGATCGCCCTCATGTTCCTCCGCATCACCCGGAGCTTCCCCATCCGCGGGCTGGAACTGCTTTTTTAATTGCCGGGCTTCCCCCGCGCCGTCGCCGTTTTTCTCTTCGCCGGCGGGGTGTTCGTCTTCAAATGGAATATCCTGGTTTTGCCAGTACTCACGGAACAGGAGGGCGAACAACTCCATGTCTTCCCTGTTGATAATCAGGGTCGCCAGGGCAGCCGCATAAAAGTCTTCGTAATTGGCGATATCGATATACAGGAGACTGCGACTTAAATCGATCAGGTTGGCGGGATTGACGTCTATGCCCGCATCATGCAGTTTTCTGCCGAATTGGATGATGTGTGTGATGAACGGAAGCACCTCCCGACTGGTGTCCGTGTCGTCATTCCGGCCCAGGCCGGAATCCGGTAATGCAGGAGCATTAATCGCCATTACTCAGTTGATGCTGCTCTGAGCGCCTAACGTCGGACCGCTTTTGAAATTCTTGGTGAGAGCCAGGGCCTTCTGCAGGTTGTTTCCACTAAGTTTTTCCTGGTCTTGCTTATATTTAAGTATGCAACTTAATGTAGTTTCTATAGTATCCTGCTCAAGTTCCTCAATACCCAGCGATAGCAGGGCATTGGCCCAGTCAAGGGTCTCGGCGATACCGGGCCGCTTGTAGAAATCCTCCCGGCGTAACAACTCCATGAATTTGCACACCTGGATTGATAGCGTTTCCTTGATTTTCGGCACTTTTGTCAGGACGATGTTGAGTTCTTTTTCCAGGGTCGGGTAGTCGATCCAGTGATACAGGCAACGGCGCTTGAGCGCATCGTGCATCTCCCTGGTCCGGTTGGAGGTCAATACCACGAATGGCGGTTGTTCCGCCTTGATGGTGCCAACTTCCGGTATGGTGATCTGAAAATCAGACAGCACCTCCAGCAGGAATGCTTCAAACTCATCATCAGAGCGGTCAATTTCATCAATCAGCAGGACGGGACGCTTGCCGGGGGACTGGATGGCCTGGAGCAGCGGCCTTTTCAGCAGGAACTGTTCATCGAAGATATTAGCGCCGATTTCTTTCCTGTCCACGCCGCGGGCTTCCTGGAGCCGCACCTCAAGCATTTGCCGCAGGTAATTCCATTCATACAATGCCAGGTTGGTATCAAGGCCTTCGTAACACTGCAGCCGGATCAGGTCGGTATCCAGGCTTTTTGCCAGGACCTTGGCCACCTCGGTCTTGCCGACACCCGGTTCCCCTTCCAGGTAAAGTGGTTTCCCCAGTGTCGTGGCCAGGTAAACAGTGGTCGCCAGGTGGCGGTCGGTGATATAGCCTTGGGTGGCGAATTTTTGCTCTATCTCTTCGATTGACTGAAACATTTTCCTGGGCCTGTTATGGTTGAATACGGTATTTCAGGTACATGATTGTGCCGGGAATTATAGATGGCTTCCCTTGATATAACCACCGGCGCCCATGCGCATTATATCCTCCCGGGTAACGGCTATGCCGGCCAGCAACCGCTCCAGCACCCAGTCGAAGCCGTTGACGGCAGGTGAGCGGGCGCAGCCGGGCATACCGATAACCGGACGGCCGCCGGAGGACTCACCCAGCGCCAGCAGGTTGCCTGGTTCCACCGGCATACCCAGGTGTGTGATACTGCCGCCTGCCGCTTCGATTGCGACCGGGATCACGTCACGCCTGTCAGCGGTGGCGCTGGCGCCGGTGACCAGGATCATTTCACAACCGCCCGCCAACAGTTCTTCAAGCGCTTCAGCAATGGCGCCCTCTTCGTGCTCGCAGCGAATTTCCGAACTTACCCGGTTGTCCAGGCGTTGCAGCCGGTTATCGAGTACGTTGCGGGTTTTGTCCAGGACAGCTTCTTTCATGCCCGGATAAAATGTCTGGATAAAGCCGATGTCCAGCCTGTTATAGCCGTTGATGTCAAGCAGGGGAGGGAGCCCGGATTGTATTTTTTCTATGCCTGACACACTCGCCTTGTCCACACCGTAGGGTATGATTTTCACCGTGGCGACTGCCTGTCCCGCCGTGACTGTCGAATACGGCGGCAATACCGCGAGGGTTATGGCTTCATCCGTCATGTTGATGCTGTCCAGGCGCTCGATGTCGTAAACCAGCAGTCCGGGACATTCCGCCAGAATATTATTTCTGCCGGTACGGGGGCGTTGCGGGCGCACATTCTTCCCCGCGATGAGAGCGGCGATGCGCCGCGCCGTTTCGTTTTCATCCAGGTCTGTGTCCTCAAGACGCGCGATGACCACCGACTCACACCCGGCGGCTGCAAGCAGCCTCACCTGTTCTTCAGACAGAACAGTGCCCTTCTTCAGGTTGATATCCTGATATTTCACGGAATGGGCGAGAATGCCTCCTTCCGCCTCCGCAACCGGTGTGCGACCGAATTTCATTGTTCTCAAGTAACCTGCAGGGTAGTGTTCCGTTGTCGGGAAAAAGACTTGTCAACCTGTTATAATGCACACATATCACAAGTAATATCAATAATATCGTAAACAATCCTGCCGGATTATTGATGTTTTTCCGGACTGCGCGAGTTCACCCAAATGCGTGACTACATTGAAAAACTGTCAGGACGCGGCGAGTTGCACGTGGTCGAGCGGGAGGTGGATCCCCGGTTCGAACTGGCCGCCGTCGTAGGACGTTCGCAAAAGGAAAGCGATTACCCTGTTCTGTTCAGGAACGTGAAAGGCACAAGCCTGCCGGTGATCTCCAATGTATACGGAAGCCATGCAAGGCTGTGTGAAATTATCGGCACGACCAAGGGTAATTTCTGCCGGCACTGGCAGACGCTGGTGGATGATAACCCCGGTTCGGAGGACTCATACACCGCTGAGAGCGCAATGGAAGAAGAGCGCGTGGAAGGAAATATCAGTGATTTGCCCCACATTACTTATTTTGAGCTGGATGCCGGGCCTTATATCACCGCAGGCGTGTTCCTGGCAAAGGAGCCGGATACGGGTGTGCCCAACCTGTCTTTCTGCCGCTCCATGATGGTCAGCGACGATGAACTGCGGGTGCGGTTGGCGCCTCCCCACGACATCACCCAATACCAGAAGAAGGCCGAAGCGGGAAACCAGCCGCTTGAGGTGGCGATATTAATCGGTCCCCCGCCGGAAGTGTTCATGGCAGCCTGCGCTTCGGTGCCGATTGAGCAGGATGAACTGGCTATTGCCGCCCGGCTGATGGGAACGCCTGTGCCGATGCGCCCGTGTCGCCATATCGACATGCAGGTTCCGGCGCAGACCGAAATCGTGATTGAAGGCCGTATATTGCCCCATGAGCGCAGGCCGGAAGGCCCGTTCGGCGAGTTCCAGGGATACTACGTCAAGCAGGCGGATAACCACGTGTTCGAAGTGCTGAACGTGAGTTGGCGCGAGGGCGCCTGTTTTCATGGTTTATTGTGTGGCTACATGGAGGACCTGCGCGCCCTGGAGGTTTCATTTGCGACCCGCGTCTACAGGCAAATCTCGGCGGGCGTGCCGGGGATCCTGGACGTGAGTTGTTATCCGACCCCGATGCATACCATCGTACAGATCCGGCCGGAATACGATGGGCATGCAAAACATGTCATGCTCAAGGTTTTCAGCTCCCACCTGCAGTACAACAAGGTCTGCATCGTCGTGGATGAGGACGTGGACATCCATGATTTTGAAGACGTGTGGTGGGCGGTCATGACCCGGGGGCGTATCGACAAAGACATCATGACCCTGCCGGGAGTGCCGGGCTTTTTCCGCGACCCCGCCGGCGTTTATACGGGACGGCTGGGGATCGATGCGACCAAACCCTTCGACATGCGCGGGAACTTCGAAAGGAAACGCGTGCCGGGCTTGTCGGAGATCAACCTGAAGGACTATTTCACCTGAATGGGAGGCATAGGGGACGGATTAAATCCGTCCCCGGAGTAACTGGGAATACCCCATAAATCATGTCACGGGCGGCGCAGTATTTCGATGACTGCCTGCGTTATGGGATTGGCGTTCGACACAGTCCCGCGGCTGATACACGACTCAAAGCGCCGGTCAAGATCGGCAGCGTCCACTTTACCTGCTGCGCCGATCGCGACGATGCGGGATGAAGGCGTCATTTCATTCCAGGGTTCGCCTTTTGCCAGGGTCACGCGCTTGCCCGTCATTTGCAGGATTACCTGTTTGTCCGGTACTTCACGGAGCTGCAGGATGCCCTTGCAGCGGAATACGGACAACGGCAATGATTGAAACGTGCCGTAAGCGGCTTCAAAATCCAACGGCGCATCACTTTGCCATGAATAACCGGTATAGGCATGGGTATGATCTGCGTGCCCGTGGCTTTCATGCCCGTGAGACCCTGCCGTTGTGCCGGCAAATGCGAAAGTCCGGTCTTCATGAAGGCTCAGGCCAAGCAGTAATTCCAACGGAACATCAGCGCGAACTGCTTCTATAATACGCGATCGTGGCGCTATCTCCTTTATATGTCTGGAAACCTGCTCATTCGTACCGGTATCGGCCAGGTCGATCTTGTTGATGATGGCGATATCGGCGACTTCGATCTGGTCTTCAGCCAGCTTCCCATTCAACTCGTCCAGTTCCAGCACCTCACTGGCGTCGACCACGGTGATAATGCCATCCAGTTGCGTTGCCGCGGCCAGGTCGGTCGACATCACGATGGCCATGGCTGCGGTCTTCGGGTCGGACACGCCGCTCATTTCCACGACGATCAGTTCAGGGTCGGGGTCCATTTGCAGAAGTTGTTGTATGGCTTCTACGAGATCATCGCGCATATTGCAACATATGCACCCATTGGTCAGGCTGATGGTTTCGCCTTCAACCCGGGTAATGAGTTGCGCATCGATGTTGATTTCCCCGAAATCATTCACCAGCACCCCGATACGCCGGCCATGTTGGCCGTTAAGTATGCGGTTAAGCAGTGTCGTTTTCCCGGAGCCGAGAAAACCGGCCACGAGGCTGACGGGCACTTTATTCACTCTGCTCTGCGCCGGTGATGTGTTACTCATGTGCTTAATTGTAAATCATATTATTAACGATTATACTCAGGAAATTCTTAATACCCGATTCGGATTATGAACTGTGACCTGTTAATCAGCAACGGTAATATAGTCACTGCGGAAAAAACCTTTCCAGGGTATATCGCCGTTACCGGTGGCAGGATAAGCGCCATGGGCCAGGGCGATGCCTCCATGGGTGCGGCACGGGAAATCGATGCCGGCGGCCGGCATATCATGCCAGGCGTTATCGATCCTCACGCGCACCTGGGTTACATGGATACTCTGGAAGCCGTGGAAACCGAGACAAGGGCCGCGGCTTGCGGTGGCGTCACGACCCTGGGGGTTTATATCCTGGCGCTGAAAGAAGGGTTGTTGAGACAGTTCGAGAATTTCAGAAATACCTTCGAGCACAGGAGTTTTATCGATGGTTTCTGGCACCTGATGGTCATTGACGCCATCACCACCAGTGAAATTGAAACCTGTCCCGCTGAAGTCGGCCTGACCTCTTTCAAGTTCAACATGGGCTACAAGGGTCCCCACGCAGACCTGATTGGCATCACCGCGACCGATGACGGAGCGGTGTACAAGGGTTTTCGTATGATCAACAGGTCTGGTCCTCCCAGTCTTGCCGCGTGCCATACGGAGAATATCGACATCCACCTGATGCTGAGAGACGAACTGATCGCCCAGGGCCGCAACGACTTTGCGGTTTGGAATGAATCGCGCCCCCCGTTCGTGGAGGCGGAATGCATGCGCAGGGCAATATATCTCGCTGAAAGTGCCGGTTGCCCGTTGTATATACCCCATATCACCATTGCCGAAGGCGTGGATATCATAGCAGAGGCCCGGGAGAAGGGTATTGAGGTAACGGGAGAGACCTGCCCGCAGTACCTGACCCATAACGGCGAGGAACCGGCCCGGGTATTGCTGGAGCATCCCGCCTGTGCCTGCGTCAACCCGCCGCTCCGGGACAAGGCGTCCAATGCAAGGTTATGGGAGGGGATAGCTGATGGAACCATTCAGTGTGTCGGTTCCGACCTGGCCCCCACGACCCTGGCGATGAAAGGAGACGATATCTGGAACGCGCCCATGGGACTGGGTAATACATCGGAGTTGTTACTGCCGATTATGCTTAGCGAAGGTGTCAACAAGGGTCGCATCAGCCTGGAACAAGTGGCCGAAATCTGTGCCCTCAACCCGGCCAGGGTATTCGGCATCTACCCGCGCAAGGGCCGGTTGGCTGTCGGCGCTGATGCAGATATCGTCATCGTCGACCTGGATAAGGAAGTTACGGTAAAAACTGAAAACCTACGCAGCATGTGTGACTGGAGTATCTATGACGGCTGGACGCTGAAAGGCTGGCCTACCCATACGGTATTACGCGGCCGGGTCATAGTCGGGGAGGGAGAGCCCGATGTGCTGCAGCCCGGGCAGGGCATGTATATTTCCCGCAATGACATCAACTGACATCCTGACGCGGCTACGATGATCCCGGAACAATATCGCAGGTATGAAGATACTGTCTCCCTGGGCTGTGTCAACTACCGGAGCATCTGGAACGACAAGGCTGCAAGCCTTGCCAAGGTCAAAAAGCTGATCACGGAAGCGGCACAGCAGGGGGTCAACATCCTGGCATTCCCGGAACTGTCCCTGAGCGGCTATGAGAGCAATGAAGACAATACCATGCACCGGGAGTTTGCCGAGACCATTCCCGGGCCGATAACCGAGGAAATTGCCGAGCTGACCCGGCGCCTGGATATCTACGTGGTGCTGGGCATGCCGGAACGCAGCGCCGAGGAGGACGGTACCTGTTATATCTCCTGTCCCCTGCTCGGCCCTGAAGGTTTAATCGGCGCCTATCGAAAACTCCATCTTGGCACACCGCCGCTGTTCAGGGAGAGCCTGTGTTTTACCGGCGGTAGCCGGGTCCCGGTGTTTGAGACCCGTTATGGTCCGATCGGAATTCAGATCTGCGCCGATTTCTGGGTCTTTCCCGAACTGTGCCGCATCCTGATGTTGAAGGGTGCGCGCATCATCATCAACAGCACCGCCAGTATGACCATGCCGGGCAGGCCATTTTACATCACGACCATGACCGCGGCGCGGGCAACGGAGAACATGGTATACACGGCCAGCGCCAACCTGGTTGGGAAAGAGAATACCTTGTCCTATTATGGCTGCAGTACCATTGCCGGGCCGGACTACCCGCGCTTTTCCCATGTGTACGCGCAGGCCGGGGACAAGGAGGAGATTATCAGCGCCGAGTTGAGTTTTACCAGGCTGCATGAATTTCGCGATGCCCTGGCACTGGAAAAAATCAGGCGTTCTGACGTGATTGACGATGAGTTTGAACAGATGAAGAGGAATATCTGATGGAGTATTACAGTCCCACCGAGCTTGATCATGCCTACACGTTGCTGGATAAATACGGTGATGGCGCTGTGCCCATTGCCGGCAGCACGTTTTTTATGAGCCACAGGGAAGAGTTATTCGAGGCGGCCGATGCCGTGATTGACATCAAGAGGCTGGGTTTGAACTATATCCGTCTGAATGATGACGGGTTGCATATCGGCGCCACAACTACCTTCAACGAGATATTTGACCACAAGCTCACCAGGGGCGGCCGGTACGCGATCCTGTCCGACACGGCGGGTGAGCTTAACACCAATGAGGTGCGGAACATGGCGACTATCGGCGGCGTGGTGTGTGTCGCCGGCGAAGTAGACATGCCGACGAGCCTGCTCGCCTGCGACGCCAATATCATCATTGGCAGCAGCAGGGGAACCCGCGCCATGTCCATGTCGGAGTTCCATGTCGGTTACCTGAACAACGCCCTGGAGGAAGGTGAGATGGTGCTGGAAGTACATGTCCCGCAACCACCCGCAAATACCGGCGCTGGTTTTGCAAAATTTCAAAGAACCGCGGCAGACCTGCCGCTTGTCAACGTGGCAACCCGTGTGTCGCTGGACGGGGCCGGCGCCTGCAGCGAGGCGCGGGTCGTCGCGGGGGCGGCGACATTATCCGGCGTGCCGGAACGCTCCGTGGCGGCAGAGGCCGTCCTGCTCGGCGGGACAATCGATGATGCACTGATTGAAAGCGCGGCAGCCGCGTCGAATGACATCGAATGCGTCAATGATTTCCGCGTCTCTGCGGAAGTGCGGCAATTGTGGGTGCGTTGCGGTGTGGAGGACACATTAAAACGGGCGGCTGCCCGGGCGCGGCAGGGAGGTGAAGCATGAATGCAATCAGTTTGAAGATAAACAACGAAGGCTACGATGTGCCGGTCAAACCGCACTGGTCGCTGGCATACGTTATCCGTGAGAAAATAGGACTGACCGGCACCAAGGCAGGTTGCGAGATGGGCACCTGCGGTTCCTGTACCCTGCTGCTGGACGGCAAGCCGATTTTTTCCTGCCTGCGCATGGCGATTGACGCACAGGGCAGCGACATACGCACCATTGAAGGGCTGGAGGAGGAGAACAACGGCGAACTGCACCCTTTGCAGGAAGCGTTCATACAGGACCACGGCATGCAGTGCGGTTTCTGCACCCCCGGGATGATCCTGGCGGCAAAACACCTGCTGGACCATAATCCTGACCCCACCGAACAACAGGTGCGCGAGGCCATTGGCGGCCACCTGTGCCGCTGCGGCACCTACGTCAGGATCGTCAAGGCAATAATGAACGCGGCCGAAACCATGCGCAATGCGCAAGCGACTCAATAATTGAAGAGGTAAAGAGAAATGAAATCTGAAACATCCGTCGTCGGGAAAAGCTTACCCCTGCTGGATGCCTATGAAAAAGTCACCGGCAAGCTCAAGTATGCCGGTGATTTGCCTGCGATGCACCGCATGCACCACGCTAAAGTGCTGCGCAGTCCCTATGCCCATGCGAAAGTGGCGCATATCGATACTTCTGCCGCCGAGGCCTTGCCGGGAGTCAGCGCGGTCATCACCCACAAGGATGATATAACCGGGAAAAAGAAGACCTGCGGCTCCCCATGGCATGATTTCAGTTTCAACTTCATGGGGCCCATGATCTCGCCGGAAGTTTGTTACGTAGGTGACGAGGTCGCAGTCGTGTCTGCGGTGGATGAGGAAACCGCAAAGGAAGCCCTCAAACTCATAGAAGTGGAATACGAGGAGTTGCCTGCCGTATTCGATATGGAAGAGGCGATGAAAGAGGGCGCGCCGCAGGTACGGCCGTGGGGGCCGAACAGCCTTCCGCCTTCACTGTTTGAATGGGGAAACATCGAGGAGGGTTTCGAACAGGCCGATTACATCATTGAAAACCGCATCACCCTGGGCAACCAGCAGCATGCGCCGCTGGACAGGAATGCCTGTATCGCCCACTGGGAAGGAGACAGTGTTTCCCTGTGGACATCCACCCAGGCCCTGTTCTGGATCAGGGACGCGGTCACCGAGTTTTTTGAACTCTCGCCCAGCAAGGTCAGGGTCTACAGCACGCCTACCGGCGGGTCATTCGGCCTGTGGTGGGGTAATAATTTCATGTTGCTGGCGATTGCCGTCGCCAGGAAGGCGCGTCGTCCGGTACGGCTGGTGCTGACGCGGGATGAGGTCCAGACTACGGTGAAGCGGCGCGAACGCCCGTTGATCGATGCGAAGATCGGGATAACAAAGGACGGGAAAATGGTTTCACAGTCATACCGCCACCTGATGGATAACGGCGCCTACGGCAATAAATTCGATCCGTACCAGTCCGTTGCCGATATCTACACCACCGAGCATGCCAGGGTGGAGTTCATAGGCGTGGCGACCAATCTGCTGCCTGCCGGGTGCATGCGCGGGGTGGGAGACCTGACACTGGCCTACGCCATCGAGCAGACGGTGGACATGGCGGCGGAAAGGGTCGACATGGACCCGGTCGAGTTCCACCTGAAAAACCATTGGCAGACCGGCGACATCTGCCACACGTCCCAGGAAGTCGTGTTCGCCAAGCTGCTGTTCAACAAGAACCCGCAGGTGGAGTTGACCAGTTCAGGGCTGGCGGAGTGCATCACCCGTGGGGCCGAAGCCATGGACTGGAAGAACAAGTGGAAAGGATGGGGCACACCGTCATCGGTGGACGGCCACAAGGTGCGCGGCGTCGGCATCGGCATCTCCACCCATATCAGCGGCCTTGCCTTCTTCGGTTTCAACGGCATCACCGTCAAGGTCAACCCGGACGGGACCATGGCGCTGACCACGGGTATCGGGCGCATGGGGCAGGCCGGCGATACCACCCAGGCCATGGTGTGCGCCGAGGTGCTGGGCGTGGAACTGGAAGATATTAACGTTATCGACGGCGACTCCGAGGTCTGCGGGCACACCATGGTCACCTTCGGCAGCAACGGCATGCACATGGTCGCGCGCGCCACCAAGGCCGCGGCCGAACACGCCAGGGAACAGATACTGGAATACGCGGCCAGGCACCTGGAAGCCAATGCTGCCGATCTCGACATCAAGGACCGGCGGGTCTTCGTCAAGGGCAGCGAGGAGCGCGGAGTCACCCTCAAGGAACTGATGAGCACCCCGATCTACGAGTACCTGGCGGCGCCGGAAGTGATAGGCAGCGCCTCCAAGGGAGTGGAGTTCGAGAAGGCCGGCAAGATGATGATGGCGGATTTTGCCGAGGTGGAGATCGATACCCGCACCGCGCAGATGAAACTCATTAAATTCGTCGCCGTGCACGACAGCGGCACCATCGTCAACCCGGCGGTGTGCGAGAACCAGGTTGCCGGCGGATACTACCAGTCCATGGGCCTCTCTACCACGGAACACCTGGTGTTCGATGATGAAACCGGCGCCATCCTTAACCCGAATTTTATGGATTACAAACTCATGGGACCCCTGGACATGCCCGACCCGGAGATCATGTTTGAGGAGGTCTACGACGAACACGGCCCGTTCGGGGCGAAAGGGATAGGCGAGGGCGTCACCTGCGCAGTGCCCATCGCCATATCCAACGCCGTGTACAACGCGATCGGCGCCCGGCTTGACCCACCCATTACACCGGATAAGATATTGCAGGCATTGAAATCAAAATCCTAAATCAGTCGTATCACCTGGGCAGGCTTAAATCGTCCCCGGCAGAATATCACTGACTGAACAGAGACAAATTAACAAATGCAGGATCTGGATGCAGCAGTAGAACAGTTAAAACGGGATATCTTCCAGGGGCGTTTCGTGCCCGGACAGCGCCTGGTGGAGGTGGATATCATGTCTCACCTGGAAATAACCAGGGGGAGGGTGCGTGACGTTTTCAAACGCCTGCACGCGGAGGGGATCGTGCAGCTTGACAGGAACCGCGGCGCCTCGGTCCGCAAGGCTTCCCGGGAGGAGGTATTCGATATCTTCGAGGTGCTGGAGGAGATCTCCATCCTGATTATCCGGAAAATCGGCAGCCGGGTTGAGGACGAAGGCATGCAGCGGCGCCTGCGCGCATCGCTTAATGCAGCCCGAAAATTCCATGACAGGTCGGTCAATATCATCAAGGTGCCGGAATACATGGATGAGAACGCCCGTTTCTGGGGCGACCTGGCCGACCTGGCCGGCAACCCGGTACTGTCCGAGATCAGGTTACGCCTGCAGGCCCCCTTGTTCAGGCTGGCGATGGAGGGCCTGACCGTGAGCGGCAGTCATGAGCAGTGGATCGCCCGGCACGAGGAGATCATCAGCGCCCTGCTGGACGACAATACCGGTCACGCAGTGCGCCACGCCAGAAAGTCCATGCACGACGTCTGGAAAGCTATCCTGGGACTGCCCGACAGCGCGTTCGCCTAATCAAATATTCCATTATCAAATCCCGAGCAGGTAATAATAAACATGCAATGCCATGGTGCAGACGAGCGCCATGGCAAGGACATAACCCGCGTTCCAGCGCATGATTGCAAACGAGGAGACCCCGAACCTGCCCTGGATGGCCAGGTTGATGCCGGACAGGGGTGAGCCGACTATGCTGGTGCCCCACATCATCAGCATGCACGCGCCGAGCAGGTCCGGATTATAGGCGGCATTGCCGAGCAGGCTGCCCAGGATGGAGATGGTGATGATGGGGTGGACGCCGATGAGCGACAGCAGGACAGCCGCCACGATGAAAGCGCTGCCGGTGAGAGGTGTTACGGTTGTCAGCCCCAGGGAGATATCACTGTTTATCAGCACGGCGGTTATCCCTACCGACATGAACCCGGCGGCAAGGAACAGCATCAGTTCCTTGTGCATATCCGGAAGCTCGTCAACGATATGGGCGCCGATGCGGTGAAATGCCGTAAGCGGTCCGCGTACAGCCAGCATCAGCAACGCCAGCAGGAACGACAGCACGGTTATCAGGGTGAGTACCGGGAAGTCCGGGAATACGTTGTGCAACAGGATAACCGCCGTGCACAGCAGGACCGGGATAAACAGGGCCTCGAAGCGCAGCGGGTAGCCGCAGGTGTCCCGGCCTTCCTTATCCCGCGCCAGTTGCCAGGTGGTGATGAACAGCCCCGCCAGGGCGATGGGCAGCCCCGCCAGCATCAGGGTAGGGAAGTCCGAACCGGGGGCATACACCAGTGCAGTGGCGATGGAGACATAAAACGGCGACCAGTACGCCCCGCTGGCGAATGCCCGGGAAAACATGATGGCCTGCAGGCGGTTGATCTTCCCCGCCTGCTCCATACGGTTGCCGAACAGCATGACCGCGGACAGGTTGATAACCGTGGCGAACACGTGCAGTCCCCAGGCAGTCTTCACCAGCGCCCTGTTGCCCCTGGGCAGCGTTGTCCCCGACTCGTCGCCCGGGAGGCTGATCAGGCGCAGGAAGGTGACCGAGGCGATCAGGGCAATGATATGGATGTTTGCGGAGGCCAGCCTGACAAAATCCACGGGGTGGCCATTGAGCATGACCCAGGCCAGACAACCGAGGCCGACCAGCAGCATGCCCGAGATCTGGTAGATCATGGCCCTGGGCAGGCGGTGAAATAACAGAATGGCCGCCGCCCACCCGGCGAGGCCGGAGCAGAGCGGAGAGACCTGGGAGGACGTCGCCGCCAGGACCGCCAGCAGCGCCATGACAAACAGCAGGACACCCGGCAATCTGGCCGTCAGGGATTTATCCATGGTTGCTGGTACTTCAGGTCAGCCCGCTTCGAGTAAAAAGTCGCTAACCAGTTGGTTGAAACGCCGGTTGTGTTCTATCTGGGTCCAGTGGCCGCAGTTGCCGAAAATGTGCAGTTGCGAGTTTTTGATACACCTGAACATGTGTTCGGATACTGACACGGGGATAATCCGGTCGTCCCGGCCGTGGATAATCAAGGTCTCATGTTCGATATTCCTGACGTCGTCTTCGCTGCTGCAGATTTTCCGGATGCCGTCCTGGCGCGGCGCCGGAAACATCGCTGCATAGGATTCCTGCACTCCAGGCCGGATACTGGCCTCATACCTGAGCCGGGCCAGTTCATCATTTACCAGTGAACGATCGCAGGCAAACAGGTCCAGCAACCGGCGCATATTTTTAATCGAGGGTGTATAACCCCAGGTCAGGTCCAGGCCTTCCGTCAGTTCGAACTCCAGGCCGACGCTGCCCATGAGCACGAGGCGGGAGATCCGTTGAGGCGCCTGGATCGCCAGCGCAACTGCCAGTGATCCACCAAAGGAATTGCCGATTACGTGGGCCTGTTCAATCTCCATGGCGTCCAGGAAATCCAGCGCGTGTCTGAGCCAGGTCTCCATGTCATAACTGATATCATCGGGCCGTTCGGTAAACCCGAAACCCACGATGTCCGGTGAGACCACGCGGAAATTTTCCGCTAAGTTGGGGAGCACCAGACGCCAGTTGGCCCAGGCGCTGACGCCGGGTCCCGACCCGTGCAGCAGCAGCACGGGGTCGCCCGTCCCCTGGTCATGATAATTGGTCGTGATGCCGCCGGCATTGATGGAGGAACCGATTTCCGGAGAAGCGCTCATTGATGTATCCTTGTCCGAGAGATTATTATTAGCCGAATATTAACAATCATTATATAGAAAAACGGTATTCTGATGCGAGGTCGAAATCCATGAATAGCTCCGAGTCGAAACATTTCGTCCTGGTGCACGGCGCCTGGCACGGCGCCTGGTGCTGGGAGAAAGTCACGCCGCTGCTTGCCGCGATGGGCCATGAGGCGCATACCCTTGATTTGCCTGGCCTGGGCAACGATCCGGCGCCGGTTTCCGGGATTACCCTGGATTCCTACGTGAATGCCGTCAAAGGCGTTATCCTGTCGGTAAACGAACCTGTCGTGCTGGTCGGCCACAGCATGGGCGGTCTGATCATCACCCAGACCGTGGAACTGGTGCCCGACCGGGTGCAGGCGCTGGGTTACCTGGCGGCGTTTTCGCCCAGGAACGGGGAATCGCTGTTCGATTACGCCATGGCCGACACAGAGTCCCATGTCACGCGCTTTCACGTGGTGAATGAGGAAGAGGGGTATTTCACCATACCTGAGGACCGGCTCCCGGCATGCTTCTACGGCCTGTGCAGCGAGGGAGACACCCGCAATGCGATTGCGCGGCTGCGCCCGCAACCGCTGGCGCCGCTGGTGCAACCGGTCAGCATCTCCGAGGAGAACTACGGGCAGGTGCGCCGCTGTTATATCGAGTGCACCAAGGACCAGGCGTTGACCTGGCCCATGCAGAAGAAGATGCTGCACAATGCCCGGCTCGATGCGTTACTCACCCTGGAAACGGACCACTCGCCGTTTTATTCCTGTCCTGAAGACCTGGTTGACTGCCTGGTCAAACTGTAAAGGACGAGCCGATGCAGATACTGATGATCCTCTGGGAACCCAATGATAAATGGCGCGCCCTGTCACAACAGGAGCAGAAGGATTACCTGCAGTCGCTTGACGGAGCCATCAACGAGGCGCGCAGTCACGGCGTCATGACGCTGGGCTGGAGTCGGGTGGACCGTACACTGAACAAGGCGCCGGCTGAGGGTTACGTCGGCGTGTTCGCCATGGACTCGGCGCAGGCCATCCATCAACTGGACAGTAATATTCAGCAATCTCTCTGGTATGATTATTTCGATTCCGTCAATATCAGCATCAACCTGGAGGGCGAAACGGAGCCCGAACCGCACCGGGTCTATGCGAAATTGCTGGGGTTGGACATTTGAACACTGAATTTATCGATATTTTCTGAAAAAATCGATATTATTTGTTTCCGGGCATGACAAAGAGAAAAAAACGGGTATGATGATGGCACAGAAACGTTATGTGCGCATCACCAACAGGGACAGGCCAGGGTTCGTCGAGTTTCATTTTTCCTTTGATGATCCGACTCTCTATCTGGAAATGATTTTGCCCACAGAGGCATTCACTGAATTTTGCCGGTCCAACCAGGTGACGTTCCTGAGCGATGAAGATGCCGAAGCGGTGGCAAAACAACAGGAAAAATGGCGTTATGGCGAAACCGGGGGTGAAGACGAAACGAGTGGATCGCTAACTCATTGAGAGCAGTCAGATGTCAATCGATATTAAAACGACAAAAATAGAGCAGAGAAGGATCACGTTCGACAATGTTGCGGAAAAACTGGGCGAGGGCAAGATCCCCAGTCGCTACCAGGAAGTGATGTATGGCGTGCAGCAGCAGGACGTGTTTCATTACCGCCCCACCTGGGACCCGGAACATGAAGTCTTCGATGCGGACCGCACCGACATCAAAATGCAGGATTTCGATGACCTGACGGACCCGCGCCACTATTACTACGGCACTTACGTTATCCAGCGGTCAAAGCAGCAGGAGGCCATGGAAAAAAACTTTTCGGTCGTTGAAAAAAGAGGGTTATTACTTGCCCTGGATGGGAACCTGATAGAAAAGATCAGAAGAGTCATCATACCGTTCCGCCATGCGGAATGGGGAGCGAACAACAACAACCTGTTTATTGCAGCTTACGGTTTCGGCACTCCCATGCCCATCGCCGCGGATTTCCAGGGCATGGATCGGCTGGGGAATGCCCAGTACATCACGCGCATCGGCTTGATACTGTCGAACAACGATCCGGAGATACTGGACCGGGCCAAGTCGGAATGGCTGGATGACCCTATGTGGCAACCACTGCGGAAACTGGTCGAGGACAGTTTTGTGATCAAGGACTGGTTTGAACTGCACCTGCTGCAGAATTTTCTGCTGGACGGAGTATTGCAGCCGTTGGTATTCCAGCATTTCGATGACGAAATCGTTAAAAATGGCGGGGCGTCCTTTGCCATGGTCACGGAGTTTTTTGTCGAATGGTTTGCCGAAGCTGTCAGGTGGACGGACCACACGATAAAAACGGCAGCCGGGGAATCCGCAGAAAACCGGGCATTGCTGGCAGGATGGAAGGACAAATGGCTGCCGGAAGTCAAAAACGCCGCTATACCGCTGGCGGAATATATTTTTGCCGGGCGCAGTGCAGACGTGATTGGCGAGATCTCAAACCGGCTTGAGGCCAGGTCGGGTAAAATCGGTCTGGGGTGACGTCATGGCTGAAAACGTATTCATAGCACTGCAAAACAATCCTGATGCACAGCCCATCATACAGGCGATCATCGAAGACAATCCGGCAGCGGTGGTGAACGATTCCCCGGGTATGGTTAAAATAGATTGTCCGAAACGGTTGGTAATCAGGCGAGAGACCGTGGAAGAAAAAATCGGCGGGGAATTCAACCTGCAGGATATCCACCTCACGCTGATTTCCCTGGCCGGCAACATCGAAGAAGACGATGATGAATTTGTTTTACAGTGGAACATATAACTCCCGGACATGGGTACCAAGGGGACGGACCTCCGCTTACAACATGCGGGGGCATGCTTAAATCCGTCCCCGGAAAGTTTAAGAGGAACATACGATGGCAGCTAAACCCAGACGCCTTAACCTGACTCAGAAATACCAGCTTATGACCCGCGGACTGGATTGGGAGACCACCTACCAGTCCATGGATGACGTATTCCCCTACGACAAGTACGAGGGTATAAAGATCAAGGACTGGGACAAATGGCAGGACCCGTTCCGTCTCACCATGGACGCTTACTGGAAATACCAGGCGGAGAAGGAAAGGAAGCTGTATGCCATCCTTGACAGTTTTGCCCAGAACAACAGCCAGTTGAACATATCCGATGCACGGTACATGAATGCCGTGAAGATCTGGATGCAGGGTGTTACACCACTGGAGTACGCCGCTTTCCGCGGTTTCGCCATGCTGGGCCGCGGTTTTCGCGGCGCCGGCGCCCGCGTGGCCTGCCAGTTTCAGTCCATCGATGAAATGCGCCATTACCAGACGCAGATGCATGCCTTCAGCCATTACAACAAGTACTTCAACGGCTTCCGGCAGTTTGCAAGAATCCGCGATCGGGCCTGGTACCTGTCCATCCCCAAGAGTTATTTTGAAGATGCGGTCACCGCCGGGCCGTTTGAGCTGATCACCGCCATTTCATTTTCCTTTGAATACGTATTGACCAACCTGCTGTTCATGCCGTTCGTGTCCGGCGCCGCCTACAACGGCGACATGGCGACGACCACTTTCGGCTTCTCCGCCCAGTCCGATGAGTCGCGCCACATGACCCTGGGGCTCGAGGTCATCAAGTTCATGCTGGAACAGGACGAAGGCAACCTGCCCATCGTACAGCAATGGCTGGACAAATGGTTCTGGCGCGGTTACCGCCTGCTCGGGCTGGTGGGCACCATGATGGACTACATGTTGCCCAAGAAGGTGATGTCCTGGCGCCAGGCCTGGGAGATCTACTGGGAGGAGAGCGGGATGGCCCTGTTCAACGACCTGGCCCGTTACGGCTTGAGGCCGCCCAAGTATCATGAAGTGGCCACCAAGGAAAAATACCGTATCACCCATGAGTTCTGGTGCACCATTTACCAGTTTTCCCATGCCACGGCCCTGTATACCTGGATACCGACCGAGGAGGAGCTGGACTGGTTTTCGGCCGAGTACGGTGAACTGTTCGATACCGTGTACCGTCCGCGCTATGAATACTGGGCTGAACTGGACAGGAAAGGGGAACGTTTCTTCCAGAAACGCCTGCCGGTGGTGTGCAACGTCTGCCAGATCCCCATCTTCCACACCATGCCTGATGACCCGTTGATGAACTGTTGCCTGGTATCGGAATACAAGGGCACCAAGCACCAGATGTGCTCGCAGGGTTGCAAGGATATCTTCGATCACGAACCGGAGAAATACTGCCAGGCCTACATTCCCCCGCAACAGATCTACCAGGGGAATTGCGGCGGCGCCACCCTGGAAGCCTACAAGGAGTGGCTGCATATCAAGGAGGAGGAGACCGGCGAGTATTACGGGTCTGAAGATCACATCATGTGGGAAAGCTGGAAAGCCCAGGCAGGTAAACCGGCCGACGCGCCGGCCTGATGGAACAGGGTCAGCCCGTATATCAGAGGAGGTGAACCTGTATGCCGGTGAAGTTTGTCGGTGATTCGTACGATTTCCCCTGCGCCAACCAGGTGGAGAATTACGGCGGCGATATCAACGTGTATGTGGTCTGGGACCACCACCTGATCTACTGCGCGCCCAATACCTACCGGTTGCCGCCGGACATGAAATTCAGGGATTTCCTGGAGCAGGTGTTCGCTCCCGACTATCCTCAACATCCTGATACTGACAAGGTCGACTGGGACCAGGGCGTCTGGCAACTGGAGAACGAGCCCTGGCAGCCCGACCTGGATAAATCCTTTGCCGAGAACGGTATCGCGCATAATTCATTCATCCGTGTGACTACACCCGGACTCGAAGGCATGCACGGAGTGGGCAACTAACTCCGGATTTACGTTGGAACAGGCGTGTGTCCTACCAGGCAACCATAGAACCTCTGGGTGAGACGATAGAGGTTGAAGACGATCAGAAACTGCTGGATGCCGCGCTGCGCGCCGGGGTCTGGCTGCCTTATGCGTGCAATCACGGCGTATGCGGCACCTGTAAGGTAGATGTGCTGGAAGGCGAGGTCGAGCACAATGAAGCCTCCTCGTTTGCGCTGATGGATATCGAGCGGGACGAAGGCAAGACCCTGGCCTGTTGTGCAACACTCGTATCGGATATCGTCATAGAGGCGGATATTGAGGAAGAAGAAGACGCGCAGCACCTGCCGGTCGAAGATTACACCGGCAAGGTTGTCCGGATCGAAGATTTAACCCCGACCGTTAAAGGCATATGGCTGGAGGTGCCGGGTGACGGCATTGAATTTCAGGCCGGCCAGTACCTGAACCTGAATGTTCCCGGCGTGGATATTCCCCGGGCCTTTTCCCTGGCCAACCCGCCCTCCGAGAAAAATGTCATCGAACTGAACGTGCGCCATGTCGCAGACGGGCAGGCTACCACGTACCTGCACCAACAACTCAAGGTGGGAGATGAACTCGGTTTTACCGCGCCGCTGGGCCGTTTTTTCGTGCGCAAGTCGGCGCCGGAGCCGATGATTTTCCTGGCCGGCGGTTCAGGCCTGTCCAGCCCGAAGTCAATGATCCTCGACCTGCTGGAAAATGGCGAGGAACGCACAATCACTCTTGTCTACGGCGCCCGCAACCAGGCTGAACTTTATTATTTCGACCTGTTCAGCGAACTGGCCCGGCAGCATGATAATTTTCATTATCTTACGGCATTATCCGAGCCGGCGGATACCGATGACTGGGACGGACCGCGCTGTTTCGTGCATGAACTGGCCGAGGAACATTTCGGGAAACGGTTTGAAGGACACAAGGCCTACCTGTGCGGGCCTCCTCCCATGATCGACAGCAGCATCACCAGCCTGATGCGGGGGCGGCTGTTCGAAGAGCACATCTTCATGGAAAACTTCTTCACCGCGGCGGACAGCGCCAAACCGGCGCGGCGCAGCGCCCTGTTCAAGAAGTTCTGAATAATGGTCAGATCGTATATACAAACGTACTCTCTGTGTGCTCTACAGCAATAAAATTTATAATTGCCATTGAAGACAGTGGTGAGGAATTCGCCTGTCCGGCAGAACGAAACGTTCTCAAGGCCATGGAGCAGCTTGGCAGGAAAGGTATTCCGGTGGGTTGCCGGGGCGGAGGTTGCGGCGTATGCCGCGTGCAGGTCGTGGGAGACGGCCGTTACCGGACCGGCAAGATGAGCCGGGAACAGGTGCCCGTGGAGGACGAAGCGCGGGGCATCTGTCTGGCATGCAAGCTGTTTCCCGAGGCTGATCTGCGCTTGAAAGTCCTGGGGAAATGGCAAAAACATTTTATTACAGTCAATGAATAGATTTTTTACTCTGACCCCAAATATAGAATACAGTAAGCTCTGATCAAGTCCGTCCAGGACTTGTCAGAGCACGCAAAACAAAAATGCGATTTTTGTTTTGCTCACAAAATCAATGACACACGTCATACATTGATTTTGACGGTACTTCCCTGTACCGTAGGAACCTCTGAATTAATCAGAGGTTCCTATACTGTCAAGAGCTTTGCAATATCGATAACAGGAGGATAAGACAATGTCATTTACAGGTGTGATGCGGCCCGGCCATGCGGCCATCCGAGTGCTGGATATGGATGAATCGGTAACGTACTACACGGAGCGGTTGGGTCTGATTAAAACTGATGAGGATGAACAGGGCAGGGTTTATCTCAAGGCATGGGATGAACTGGATTGTTTTTCCATAGTGCTCAGGGAAGCTGATTCGCCGGGAATCGATTATACCGGGTATAAGACTTTCTCCCGGGCCGACATGGATGATCTGGTGGGAAAACTGGAGAATCACGGTATAGCGGTAGAATGGATTGCAGAAGGCGAACTCAACAACTGTGGCGAGCGAGCGCGTTTCCAGACCCCGTCCGGACATTCATTCGAACTGTATGCCGAGAAAAAACAGATTGGCGACGGGCTGGGCCGGACGAACCCCAATCCCTGGCCGGAAGGGCTGAAAGGCATGCAGGTGTACCGGTTCGACCACGTGTTGCTGTATGGTCCCAATATTATTGAAACCACGAAAATATTTACGGACGTGCTGGGCTTTGACCTGACCGAACGGGTATTGACCCCTGAAGGTGAAATGAATGTCACCTTTGTATCCTGCTCCAATAAAGCCCATGACCTGGCCTTCGTGGAATACCCGGAACCGAACAAGCTGCACCATGTGTCGTTCATGTTGATGACCTGGGAAGAGGTGCTGCGGGCTGCCGACCTCATGAGCATGCACGATATTTCCATCGATATCGGCCCTACCCGTCACGGCATTACCCGGGGCCGCACCATTTACTTCTTCGACCCTTCGGGCAATCGCAATGAAGTATTCTGCGGCGATTACACCTGGTATCCCGACCGGGAGCCGATCACCTGGACGGCGGAAGAACTGGGCAGGGCGATCTTCTACCATGACAGGCGATTGAACGAGAATTTCCTGTCGGTCGTGACCTGAAGATAGCTTCGCGCAGAATATCTGTTCCGGATGATGAAATTGAAATTTCAGCCATCCGCGCGCGCGGCGCGGGGGGACAGAACGTCAACAAGGTCTCGACGGCAATTCATCTCCGTTTCGATATCCGCGCCTCATCACTGCCGGAATTGTATAAGCAGCGTCTGCTGAACCTCAGGGACCACCGTATCAGCAAGGACGGCGTGGTGGTCATCAAGGCCGGCAAATACAGGACCCGGGAGAAGAATCGCGCCGACGCCCTGCAACGCCTGCAGGAATTGATCAGAAGCGTTACCGTAACGAGGAAGATCAGACGGCCGACCGCACCCACCGAAAGCGCCCGGCAGAGACGACTGGACAGAAAGACCCGGCGCGGCCGGGTCAAGTCCCTGCGGGGCAGGGTCACTGAGGAATGAAGGAGTCTTTATTTTACTGGATGCCGGGTCAAGCCCGGCATGACGAATGAAGGGAGTCATTCCGGCGAAGGCCGGAATCCAGTGAAACACCTGCCCCCCAATCGTCATTCCCGCGCAGGCGGGAATCCAGTGAAACACCTGCCCCGAAGGGGCGCTTTATCCAAAAAATAAAAGCTGTATCATTTGCATCAGGATAAAACAATAGTCCACAATCCTGCATATACCTTCCGGAGAAAGTTATGAAACAGCCATTACTTGGCCTGGCCGCACTGCTGCTGGTCATTATCATCTCACTTGGGATCATCAGTTTGTTCGAGGAGGCCACTTTCAGCACCTGGGTTGCGTTCCTGTTCATGTGCTGCGTGCCTGCACAAATCGTATTCGCGCTGGTCTGGCATTGCTCCATCCCGGCTGCAGCGTCGAGGATGGCGCAGCCGGCCAAGGGCATAACCCTGACAGTCCTGACGGCGTTGATCGGCATGGCGGCAGCCGTACTCACCTATCACCTGGTCGGCAAAGGCCATGGCATCACGCCCATGCTGCTGATGTATACCATACTGACCGTCGTGGTGACATTCTGGTTCGCCGTTTTATGGCACTGCTGGCCTGTTACGCTGTTCAGCAATAACCCGCTTGTAATCGGCGCCAGTGTGCTGCTGGTAGCCTATTTCGGGGCGTACGCCGTATATGCGGTATTCTTTGATTTCTCTTTCCTTGAAGGCGCACCGGTGTATTTCCCCGACGCCGACCCGGGCGGCATGTTCATGGCCTGGATCCCGATGAGTTTTGCCGTCACCACTGTGGCAATGATTTTAACCCTGGTGCTGTTCGACTTCTGGCCGGTCGCAGGCATCCGGAACCCCGGTGTCAAGGTGCTGGCAGCAACGGCTCTCGTATTGCTGCTGGCAGCCCTGATATATTACCTCGTAGTGTGTCTTGCGGGGATGGATAAGGTTCGTTACACGTCAATGGTGCCGGTGTCCTATATCTTCGGCATATTTCTGCCGTTAAGCCTGATGCAGGGGAGCTTGTTTCCCCACCTGGAACAACCGCTCAAAGGTCTGGCACTGGCGGTTTTCTGTGCCGTTGCAGCTATTATCCTGCAGCAGTTGTACCTGCTCCTGGGGCCGGTCGTATCCGGGCCATTGGCAGCCGGACCGGAAGGCCATTACCAGGAAGAATTATGGCTCGCGTCCGCCCTGCTGGGACTGACGTTTCCGGTCCTGGTCGTTGTGACGGATTACTTCGGGTTCTGGCCGTTAAAAAAATAAGCGCTACCTCTTGTTGAGATATATTAATCCGGGGATTTGCCGATGTTCTTATCACTTTTAGGTGTCACGTTTGTCGTATCGTTTATCGTCTGCTTCATCATAGCGAGACTGTTTACGAAGCCCATAGACAGTGTCCTGGAACGGATAGTCGCCGATGAGATTGCCTATGCGTGGACCAGGTACCTGCAATTCGCCATCTATGTCGTGGGAATCTCCGGTGGAGTGGAAATTCGTTACCTGGAGCGTTTCATACGCACTGCCACGGAAGATTTCACGCCGCCGATGTTAACTGCAGAGCGCTGGATACTGGAAATCTACCGGGCAGTCATTGAGACCCTGCAATCCATCGCCATCATGCTACTGGTGTTTTTCGTCTTCGCCCTGATCGCGTACGTCATCGTCCGCGTCTGCGAATTCCGTGGTGGGAAGGGGGATTGAAAAGACTGATGGAACTGTTCTAGCGCCAAGAATACAGTGAAACCCGGCGTTACTAAGGCTTCAAGCTTTCGCAGTTCTTTTCCTTCGTTGTGGGCTGGTTGTCCTGCGTGAGTCTTTATCAACCTTCGGCAATGTGACTACTGCTTCCAGGTTGGGGAACGTATCCGTCTTGTGCGGTATGGCCATGGCGTTGACGAAGTATTCCTGAAACTTCGTTTCGACCGCGGTCTCGATTTTCTCTATCTTCCTGACCACGGTTTCAATCTCCTCCCTGGATTCATTATTCAGCAGCGCGATCCTGGCGCCGGTGCCGGCGGCGTTGCCGACGGATGCGACCTGTTGCAGGGGGCAGTCCGGTATCATCCCCAGGACCATGGCCAGTTTGACGTCGATATGGCTGCCGAAGGCGCCGGCCAGTCTTATCCTGTCCACGGACGTGATGCCCATCCTGTCCATCAGCAGCTTGACGCCCGCATACAATGCGGCCTTGGCAAGCTGGACCTGCCTGACATCATTCTGGGTAACGGAAATAATGGATTCCCCCCGGTAGAGAACATAAGAGAAAGTGCGGCCGTCCTCGACGATACGGTCGGTCCTGTCTCCCAGGCTGCCGTCGATCACTCCGTCACTGGTCAGGAGCCCGCACAGGTACATTTCCGCCAGGGCTTCGATGATACCCGAGCCACAGATGCCGGTGACGGCGGCGGGCTTGTCCGGCGCCGCGAACGCCGGGTCATCGGACCAGAGGGTCGACCCGATTATCTTTATCCCTGGTTCCAGGGTATTGGGGTCAATACGCACCCGCTCTATGGCGCCGGGGGCCGCCCGCTGGCCGCAGCTGATCTGCGCGCCTTCAAACGCCGGTCCCGTCGGGCTGGAGCAGGCCAGTAGCCGTTCCCGGTTCCCCAGCACGATTTCCGCGTTGGTGCCGATGTCTATGAGCAGGCTGATGTCATCGTGGACGTGAGGTTGTTCGGACAGGATGACCCCGGCCGTATCGGCGCCGACGTGCCCGGCTATGCACGGGAGAATGTAAACGATGCCGCCGGGGTTGATATCGATATCCAATTCTCTTGCATCCACATAAACGGATGAATCGACCGCCAGGGCAAACGGCGCCGCGCCCAGTTCAACCGGGCTGATGCCCAGCAGCAGGTGGTGCATAATGGGGTTGCCGGCTACCGTGATACTGACAATATCCAGGGGAGAGATGCCTGTATCGTTGCTGATTTGCCCGACAAGCCGGTTGATTCCCTCCCGGACCGCCAGGGTCATCTCTTCGGCGCCTTCGGGGTGCATCATGACATAAGATACCCTGCTCATCAGGTCTTCACCGAAACGGATCTGCGGGTTCATCATCCCGCCGGAACTGATGACCTCGCCCGTGCTCAAATCACAGAGGTGCGCGGCGATCGTGGTCGAACCGACGTCTATGGCCAGACCGTATACGACGTCCTTGTATCCCGGCCACAGCGTGATGATTTCCCTGCCCTGGTGTATCGCGGCCGTGACCGACCAGTCGCCTTTTCTCAATGCCCGCTGGATGTTGTCCAGCAGCGCAAAGCGCCAGTTCAGGTCTGCAAACCCCCACTGGTAGATCAATGCTTCCACCAGCCTGGTCATATCGCTCTTGGGCTCGTACATGTCCGCTTCCTGTACTTCCACGTAGTGCAGGTGGATAACGGGGTCGAGCGTGATATCTCTTTGTTCGGCCTCCTTGCGTACCAGTTGGCGGTGGATCTGACTCTCGGGGGGGACGTCGATGAGCAGGTCGCCCCGGACGGTGGCCTGGCAACTCAGGCGCCGTCCGTGGTCCAGGGGAGTTTTTCTTTCGCCGTATTTCTGTTCGGTGAGGCTGAATGGAGAGAGATGTTCCTGTTTCGAGGTAATTCCCAGTTTCGGGAAACTTCCCTCGGTGCATACTATCTGGCAGCGCCCACAGAGGCCGCGGCCGCCGCAGACGGAATCAACATCGACGCCTAGTTCCCGGGCCGCTTCCAGCAGGGGAGTGCCCAGGTGGAAAACGCCCCTGTGTCCGGAGGGAGAGAATACAACTTTTGCCGTATTGGCTGATTTGTCCATCAGGCGCGGCGCCGGCGCCGGGGGCTGTCTCTGCGTCCGCTTCCTGCATCCAGTTCGGTCACAGGCTCGCGGTATTTTTTTATCCAGCGCGCGCAATCCGGATCATGCCCCATCATCACGTCCGCGCCAAGCACCGCCTGCATTACCTCGTTGTGAAGGGGATTGGTAATGGCTGATGTCATGCCGGCGCCGATGGCCATGGTGAGGAACGCGCCGTTGATGCCGTTGCGATTGGGCAGGCCGAAACTGATGTTAGATGCGCCGCAGGTCGTATTAACTTTCAGTTCCTCGCGCAGTCGTCTGACAATGTGCATGACCTGCCTGCCGGCCATATTGATTGCCCCGATCGGCATCACCAGAGGGTCGACGACGACGTTGCTGTGATGGATGCCGTGGTCCGCGGCGCGTTCCACGATTTTTCTGGCAACTTCAAAACGCACGTCCGGGTCCTCCGATATGCCCGTTTCATCATTGGAAATGGCCACCACCGCAGCGCCGTACCTGGCGACCAGGGGCAATACCGATTCCAGCCGTTCCTCTTCGCCGGTAACGGAATTGACCAAAGCCTTACCCTGGTAGACGGCAAGGCCGGATTCCAGGGCCGCGACAATGGAGGAGTCGATGGACAGGGGCACGTCCGTGACCGATTGCACCAGTTTCACAGCCTCCGCCAGGATTGCCGGTTCGTCAGCCAGCGGGATGCCGGCATTTACGTCCAGCATGTGAGCGCCGGCTTCAACCTGGGTGATGGCGTCAGCCTCCACGCGGCTGTAATCACCCTGTTTCATCTCTTCAGCCAGGACTTTACGACCGGTGGGATTGATCCGCTCGCCGATGATCACGAAGGGCCGGTCAAACCCGATAACGACCTCCCTGGTTGCTGAACTTATCAGTGTCTCTGTCATTGTTGTTGATTCTCCATTTGTTAACTGGCTTCACGTAACCCGGTTTCTTCCAGCGGGTGGGCGATGCCTGGATGCCATGGTGTTCTGCCCTGCAGGATGCCCGTTGTTTCCACTATTTCGGCAACCCGGTGTTCCTGCTTGTAGGCCATGATATGAATGCCGTGTATGCCTTCAATTTCGCGTACCTGGTGAATCATCTCCGTACAGATATTGACACCCTCGCAAGCCTGATCGGCAGCGCCCCGCAGCCGCTTGATAACGGAATCCGGTATATGTATCCCGGCGACATTGGCGCGTATCCATTCCGCCGAACGGGCTGAGGAAAGTGGGCCTACGCCGGCCAGGATATACGCTTTCTCGTGCAATCCGAGTCCGCGCACACGCGCCATGTACCGGCTGAACATGTCGATATCGAAGCAGTACTGGGTCTGGATAAACTGTGCTCCGGCGCTGATCTTTCTTGCCAGGCGCACCGGGCGGATATCGAATGGTTCGGCAAACGGGTTGGCCGCGGCGCCAAGGAATACCTGCGGCGGGCTGGTAATCACTCGCCCGCTCATGAAACGGCTGTTATCACGCATGTCACGCAGCATTTCCAGCGTGCTCATGGAATCCAGGTCAAACACCGGTTTTGCCTGTGGATGATCGCCCGATTGTACGCCGTCCCCCGTAAGACACAGTATATTTGCGACGCCCATAGCCGATGCGCCCAGCACGTCCCCCTGTATGGCTATCCGGTTTCTGTCCCGGCAGGATACCTGCATGACCATGGCGTAACCGCGGCGCGTCAGCAGTGAGCAGATGCCGACACTGGACATGTGGCAGTTTGCGCCGGAGCCGTCGGTAGCATTGATCGCGTCCACGTAGCCGTCGAACATGGCCGCGCGTTCGTAAACCTCTGTGGGATCTGCCGAATCCGGGGGCGCAATTTCAGTGGTCACCGCAAATCCGCCGGCCCGGAGGATGCGTTCAAGGCGGCCGGGAGACACATGTCCCTGCAGGATCGGCAGGTTTTCGCCCGCTACCGGTTCGTCTTCAAATAGCATATCTATTTCAGGGAACTGAGTTCCGGGTGGTCGTGATGTTCCCGGACTTTCCTCATCCAGGCGGAGGTGCCCTGAAGACGCGCATCGACGGGCGGCAGTACGAGTTCGATGGCCTGTTCATTTTTGTTCATGCGCCGGTTGCCGTCCCGGGCAACCACCCACACACACGGCATGTCGGGTTTGACCTCACAGGTACCATCCGGGCGGACGCCGCCGCACGGGCCGTTCCTCATGGTTTTCGGGCAGTTCATCGGGCAGGACATGCCGGTGATATTCAGGGTGCACTGACCGCAGGACCGGGAATCGAACAGAAAACCTTTAATCGGTTTTTCGATCGAGAGGAACAGGTTGTCCAGGCGCTCATAACCGATACGTGCAAACAGGGGATGGAGCCGGATGAGGATGTTCTCCCAAACATTGTAGAGCGCACCGAGCGATCCGGCATTGCGCGCTGACCAAAGGCGCATTCTGTACATGGCATTTATCCGCTCAGGTTTTCTGCCACCCCGTGGTTCCTGATCAACCCGACCAGCCGTTCGTCGGAATAAGCCGCCTCGATTCGCTGCGCTTCATGCAAGGCAACCTGCTGCGGATCCTGCTCGTTTGCCATGACGGATTTAACCCGTTTCCATTCTTTCATATAGGCATCGCTATCCTGTTTGCGCGCCCGCATTGCAGCCCTGTCTATGGCATTCTGAAAGCGCGGGTTCAACAGGACTTTGCCTTTTTTCCGTCCCTGTTTCACAATTACCTGTGAAGGGATATCACGCCAGTAAACGATGATTTTTTCCATGTGCGGGTGTCAGGCAATGGTGCGCGGGCGGGTCAGTAATTCTTGTCCGGGAACTGCAGTTTTCGCCGGGCGATATAGGACAGCAACGCCTCATCCATGGCTTCATCGAGTGGCGGCGGCGTATAGTTCCACAGCATTTTCTTCCAGGTACCGTTAGCCCGTTGCGCCGTGTCCGGGGAGCCTTCTTCCTGCCACTGTTCGAAGCTGTTGTTGTCGGCCGTGATGGAGCGGTAGAATGCAGTCTCGAAGTTCGCCTGGGTATGGGTGGCTCCAAGGTAATGTTTGCCGGGTCCTACTTCCCGTATCGCCTCAAGGGCCTGACCGTTATCGGACATGTCCACGCCCTGCAGCAACACCGCTATCATGTTGGCCTGGTCCATGTCGGCGATGAATTTTTCATATCCGATTGCCAGTCCGCCTTCCAGCCAGCCGGTCGTATGCAGCATGAAATTGACTCCGGCAAGCGCGGCTGTCTGCAGGGTGTTGGCCGACTCGTATGCAGCCTGCGCGTCGGGAATTTTTGCCGCACACAAGCCCCCGCCGCTACGGAATGGGACACCCAGCCTACGCGCCAGCGCCGCGGCGATGTAGAGCACCAGGCTGGGTTCAGGTGTACCGAAGGTCGGCGCCCCGGACTGCATGGACATGGAGGATGAGAAAGTGCCGAAAACGACCGGCGCCCCGGGTCTGACTATCTGGATAAAAGCCATGCCGGCCAGGGCTTCCGCCAGTATTTGCGTAACCGTGCCGGTTACCGTTACCGGCGACATTGCGCCGGCCAGTATGAAGGGAGAAATCACCGTGGCCTGGTTATGGCGGGCATAGATTTTTGCCGCTCCGAGCATGGTGGCATCGTATGTGAGCGGGGAATTTGCGTTAATCAGGCTGGTTATGACCGTATTCTGTTCCACAAACTCTTCGCCGAACACGATTTTGGCCATATCTACAGTGTCCTGCGCCCGTTCCGGGTGGGTAACCGATCCCATGAACGGCTTGTCGCTGTACTTGATATGGCTGTAGATCATATCGAAATGGCGTTTGTTGACCGGCAGATCCACAGGTTCGCAAACCGTGCCGCCGGAATGGTGCAGGCCGGGACTCATATAAGTCAATTTGACAAAATTACGGAAGTCCTCAATGGTGGCGTAGCGCCTGCCTTCGTCGAGGTTGTGGATGAAAGGCGAGCCGTAGGCAGGAGCCAGCACGGTGCGCCTGCCGCCTATGACCACATTGCGTTCCGGGTTGCGGGCATATTGGGTGAATTCAGCCGGCGCCGATGCCTGGATTATCGCCCGGCACATGCCTTTGGGAAAACGCACCCGCTCACCTTGTACGTCCGCGCCCGCGTCACGCAACAACCTCAGCGCCTCCGGGTCATCACGGAAGTCGATGCCGACCTCTTCGAGAATCTGGTCGGCATTTGCTTCGATCAGGGCAAGACTCGCTTCATCCAGGAGTTCGTAATATGGGATCCTGCGCTCAATAAAGGCCGAGTCCTGTATCTGGGGCCGTTGGCGGGCGGCTTTTTTGGCGCTTCGGCTTCCGCTACGCCTGCGCCGGGGTTGATCGTTCATGGTAATGGAAACGGATGATTCCAGGTGATTGTCCGGTAAGGCAATTCTGCAACAGGACACCATTTACCGTATATGGCAGAACGACACTCCTGCATGTATATACGACATGGGAAAAATACCTACAGTCACAATTCTCTGAAGACGGCCGTTGCGGCGTCTATTGTTTTCTCTATCTCAAGCGCGCCGTGGGCGCTGGAGATAAATCCGGCCTCGTAACTTGATGGCGCCAGGTAGACCCCGTTTTCAAGCATGCCGTGAAAAAAACGGTTGAAAGTCTCCTTGTCGCAGGCCGTCGACTGCCGGTAAGAGGTAATCGAGGAAGCATCGGTAAAAAACAGGCCGAACATGCCTCCGGCCTGGGTCGTGGTAATGGATACGCCGTTTGCCTCGGCAGCCTGCTTTATTCCCGTGAGCAGGCTGGTCAGGTTGCCTGACAGGGCAGAAAAGAAGCCGGGTTCCGATATCAGTTCGAGGGTTGCCAGGCCGGCAGCCATGGCTACGGGATTGCCTGATAAGGTTCCTGCCTGGTACACCGCGCCGTCTGGCGCTAGGCAATCCATGATCTCCCGGCGCCCGCCGAACGCGCCCACAGGCATGCCGCCACCGATTACCTTGCCGAGCAGGGTCAGGTCGGGAGTGATGCCGTACAGTGATTGAGCGCCTCCCCGGGCAACACGAAAGCCGGTCATGACCTCATCAAAGATCAGGACGCTTCCATGATCGCTGCAGGCTGCACGCAAGGTATCCAGGAAACGTTGCGAACCGGGGATGCAGTTCATGTTGCCGGCAACCGGCTCGACGATCACCGCGGCGACCTGCTCGCCGACTTCGGCAAACACGTCGGTTACCTGGTCGCAGTCGTTATATGCCAGTGTGATGGTGTGTTTTGCCGTATCCCCGGGCACACCCGGTGAGGTAGGGATCCCCAGTGTCAGGGCGCCGGAACCGGCTTTGACCAGCAGCGAATCGGCATGGCCGTGGTAGCAGCCTTCGAACTTGATTATTTTATCCCTGCCGGTGAAACCGCGCGCGAGCCTGATGGCGCTCATCGCCGCTTCCGTGCCTGAGTTCACCATGCGCACCTTTACAATGGCGGGCATGAGCGAACAGATTTTCTTTGCAAGGACAGTCTCGATCGGGGTGGGCGCGCCGAAACTCAGGCCCATTGTCATTACCTCGCTGACCCGGGCGATGACATGCGGATGAGCGTGACCCAGAATCAGCGGTCCCCAGGAACCGACGTAGTCGATATATGAGCGCCCATCGGTGTCATACAGGTAGGCCCCGTTGCCGCGTTCGAAAAACACGGGGTCGCCGCCCACGGCCCTGAACGCACGCACAGGAGAGTTCACGCCCCCGGCGATATATTTCTTCGCCTCTTCAAAATGATTGTCATTCATCATATTTGCGAAATAAATACCGATTGAATTCCATCGCCGCTGAGTAGGGATCCCGGGCCTGGTAGATGCTGCTGATGACAGCAAGCATATCCGCGCCGTGCTCAATCAGCGTCCTGCAGTTCGCCGGCGTAATCCCCCCGATAGCCGCAACCGGCAGGGAAACTCTGGCTTTTGCCCATCTTATGATATCAGGTTCGACGACTGTGGTGTTTTGCTTCGATGAGCTAGGAAAGAATGACCCGAAGGCTACATAATCCGCGCCGTCTTCCTGCGCGGCCAGCGCCGTCTCCACGCTGTTATAACAGGAAATGCCGATAACCGCCTCCGGCCCCAGTTCGTTTCTTGCCGTTTTGCAGTCACAATCCTCCCTGCCCAGGTGAACGCCATCACTGCCGGTCGATACGGCCAGTTGCAGATCGTCGTTAATGATGAACAGGCTGTTGTGTTCCTTGCAGAGTTGTTGCAATTCCCCTGCTTCATATTTTTTCCTGGCATGGTTGCCGGATTTGTTCCGGTATTGTAGCGCAACCACGCCGGCCCTCAGTATCTGTTCCGTCGCTGAAACAAGACTGTCGGCGGAGAGCCTGTCGCAGTCCGTGATGGCATACAGCCCCTTCATTGTATAAAACGCTCGGGATGCAGTTGTGATTTCCCTATACGGCGCGCGTTTTTCAACGTCTGCCAGGTATATTCCTGCGCCTTATCCACAGCGGTGCTGAGCGGGTCGCCCAGGGCAAGCCTTCCTGCAAGACAGGCCGACAGGGTGCAGCCTGACCCGTGATACGTACCGGGCAGCCTGGTCCAACGGTAGCTGTGAATGTTACGGGTCTCGCACATCCAGGTGTTGATTACCTGATCGCCCGCCCGATCGGCTGCAGTGATTAATGCTGTCTTGCAGCCAAGATCCAGCAGTCCATGCAACGCCTGTCCTGTTTCGCTGCAACCTGTCAGCGCCTGCGCTTCCTCCAGGTTGGGCGTGATGACGCTGGTGTGGGGAAACAGGTGATCAGTCATGGCCCGAAGCAGGCCCGGTGAAGATAAATCAGCCCCGGCGCCGGCGCCCAGGACCGGGTCCAGCACTACCGGGAACCGCGCGGATGCCAGGTAATCTCCGATAATCTCGATCAGTTCAATGCTGCCGATGAGACCGATCTTGCAGGCATCCACCGCTATGTCCCCGGTCAACAGGTGCAGTTGTTCCCTGAACCTCTCCGGCGGTTGCGGCGCCATGGACTTGAATTCGGCCGTATTTTGCGTAGTGAGTGAAGTAATAACGGAAATACAGTGGCAGCCGGTGTACGCCAGTGTTTCGATATCGGCCTGTACGCCTGCTGCGCCGGACGGGTCATGTCCGGAAAGCGCCAGGACAACGGGCTTTTCGTTCATGGATTACAAGGGTTTATAAACGGCGAGCAATATGATGGCGATAAGGAAGATCACCGGTATTTCATTGTACCAGCGGTACCAGACATGTACACGCCGGTTGCGATCATGTTTGAAATCCTTCAGCAATTTACCGCAGTGAACGTGATAGCAGATCAGGAGTAACACGAGTACGAGTTTGACCTGGAACCAGGCCTGGCCCGCATAGCCGGCCCAGCCGTTGTATGCGGTCAGCCAGGCGCCGAACACCAGGGTGAGAACGGCGCCGGGGGTCATGATGCCGAAATAGAGTTTTCGTTCCATGACCTTGAACCGGTCTGTGCTGACCTTGTCATCGCTCATGGCGTGGTACACGAACAGCCTGGGAAGGTAAAACAGCCCGGCAAACCAGGTTACCATGAAGATCAGGTGGAGAGATTTCAGCAACAGCATGATGACCGGCGGGGAGAGGTTTATGCCTGTCCTCTTACCGAAGAACCGGATTTTTCCTCTTTTACGGTGGCGTGCGCGTGCAGCAGATTTTCAATCTGTTGCCTGAGTTCGCCGATATCCATCTCGCCAATCTTGTGTTTGATTATCCTGCCGTCCGGATCAATGAGGAAAGACGTCGGCGTAAGCATTACGTTGCCGAACGCTGCGGCCAGGGCGCCGTCCAGGTCCAGCGCGATGGGGTAGGGCAGTTGCCGCTCCGTAGTGAGTTCCAGTACCCGGTTAGGAGGATCGTATGACATGGCGACGCCGATCAGTTCGAAACCGGCATTGCCGAGTTCCTCATATAACTCGACCAGGTGCGGCATCTCTTTCAGGCAACCGGGGCAGGTGGTGGCCCAGAAGGTGACCAGCACCGGCCGGCCGCGCAGCTCGCCAATGTTGAGTTTCTCACCCTTCAGGGTAGTGAACGTCACGTCCGGCGCCCATTTCAATCCGGAGGGACTCGTCCACAGCCAGAATGACAGGCCGGCAACAGCGAGGATAAAGATGACGGCAATGGTTTCCTTGATTTTCACGGGCCTATTATACCGTATCAGAAAATGCCTGCCTCCAGTCCCGCGGCCATGGTCATGCCCAGTTCTTCGCAGGACACAAGAAATTCCTCCCGGTAATCCCCGCTGCAAATCAGCGGTTCCTGTACCGCCTTCCAGGCCAGGCCCTTGATAATGCGCTCCATGCTGGTCCGGGCGCCGCTCCCGTCATTGCCGGCCCTGATGAACAGCACATAGGGCAGGCCTTCGGTTTTTTCCAGGCACGGATAGTATATCCTTTCGAAAAAGTCCTTGATGGCGCCGCTCATGTAGCCGAAGTTTTCGGTCGTGCCGAGAATAATGCCGTTGGCCCATAATACGTCATCCGGGCCGGCGTCCGGTGGAGTGAGCACCCGCAGGTCCACTCCTTCTATGTCTTCATGGGATGCGCCACCGGCAACAGCGTCCGTCATTGCCCGGGTGTTGGCGGACGGCACATGGGAAACAATCAGCAGACGAGGCATTTGAATACAGGAAACTCTGATTTTTTCAGAGCTTCCTATAATATTCAGATAAGGTTATTATCTCAAATTTCACAGATACTTATTTCAGGCACATTCAGATGATCAGGGCAGGCATAGTCGGTGGTACGGGCTACACGGGCGTCGAGTTGATGCGTTGCCTGTCCCGGCACACTGAAGTGGACCTGGTTGCCGTCACCTCCAGAACAGAGCAGGGCAAGCCGGTAGCCGGGATATTTCCGTCACTGCGCGGCGTGGTTGACCTGACGTTTTCCGATCCCGAATCCGGAGTGATGTCGGACTGTGACGTGGTGTTTTTTGCTACGCCCAGCGGCACGGCCATGCACCAGGCCCCGGGCCTCCTTGAAGCAGGGGTCAAGGTCATCGACCTTTCGGCTGATTACCGCCTCCGGGAAAAGGAGGTATGGGAGCACTGGTATGGCCAGAAACACGCCAGCCCCGATTATTTAAGTGAAGCCGTGTACGGTCTGCCGGAAGTTAACCGGACCCACATCGCGGGCGCGCGCCTGGTAGCCAACCCGGGCTGCTATCCGACCGTAATACAACTGGGCTTTCTGCCGCTGCTGGAGAGCGACCTGGTGCAAACGGACAGCCTCATAGCCGATGCCAAGTCAGGTGTAAGTGGCGCTGGACGCAATACATCACTGGTTACACAGTTCTGCGAAGCGGGGGAATCCTTTTCCGCTTATTCAGCCGACGGTCACCGCCACCTGCCTGAGATAAAACAGGGTCTGAATGCCCTGTCTCGTGGGGAGATAGAGCTGGTATTTGTCCCACACCTGTTGCCCATTATCCGGGGCATACATGCGACCCTGTACGCTCATTTGAAAAAAACCGACGTTGATCTCCATGCAGTGTTCACGAGCCGCTATGAGAGTGAACGCTTTGTTGACGTATTGCCTCCGGGCGCACATCCCGATACGGCCTCGGTCAGCGGTTCCAATACCTGCAGGATATCCGTTTTTCAACCACAGGGCGGTTCCACGGCCGTTATACTTGCTGTAGAGGATAACCTGGTAAAAGGCGCTGCAGGCCAGGCGTTGCAGAATATGAATATAATGTATGGGCTTGATGAGGCAACGGGCCTGGCGCAAGGCGCGCTGTGGCCGTAACCCGCGTTTATGCTTGCATCCCGGTCAACATAATCTTGAACGGCTTCATCATAAAACCCCGCAGGTCCCTGCGTTTCTGGATGTCCTTCGCGGGCCTGACCGTATTGCTGCTTCTCCTGCTGGTGTTCGGCAACAGGGAAAGCCTGAACGCCGGCCTGGACTTCAGGTTGCCGTGGAATGCCGGCGGGGGATTATCTGTTGATGAGTTACACGATGAGAATGTTGAACTGCGGGAAAAATTGCTGATACTGCGGCAGAACAACCAGGTGGACAAGCAGGCCGCGGCCTTGTTGCAGAAGCAGTTGATCGATTCACAAAAGGAAAATTTCCAGTTAAGAAAAGACCTGGAATTCTACCAGGGGATCATCAACGTCAAAGGTGGCAGGAACTCCCCGATAATACACGGAATGCGAATTAAGCCACTGACATACGCCCAGGGTTATCGGCTGGAATTGATACTGCTCCATATTACGAATACGGAGAAGGTATTCGAGGGAATGCTGGACGTTGCTGTGGAAGGCGTCCAGGACGGTACGGTGAGGCGCTTTCCATTGAATGAGATCAGTCTGAGCCGGAACCAGAATTATTCCATAAGGTTCAGGAACTTCCAGCGAATCGAGAATGATTTCATTCTGCCGGAGAATTTTCAACCACAAAAGATCTTTGTAACCTTGTCCATTGATGACGAGGACGAGTCAGGGTTAGAGAAGGTGTTTGATTGGCCTGCAACCAATGGCCGGGAGAAAGCAGATGTTGGGTAACAGCAAAAAGAAAAAAACAGCGAAAATTGATTCCCTGATTGGAGAAAACACGGAAATTACCGGCGACATCAAGTTCACCGGCGGATTGCACGTAGACGGCATGGTCAAGGGGAATATTATTGCCGAAGCCGGCAGCAACTCCCTGTTGTCGCTCAGTGACCAGGGAAAGATAGAAGGCGAAATACATGTGCCGTATAACATTATAGACGGCACCATAAATGGTAACGTATACAGCAGCGAGCATATAGAACTCGAAGCCAGGGCGCGTATTACCGGCGACGTCTATTACAACCTGCTGGAAATTTCCGGCGGCGCCCAGGTAAGCGGCCGGCTGGTCTATACGCCGGACAGGGCTGATGAAGCGCCGGCGCCTGTAGATCCCGCCACCAGCGATGACTATACCTGAGCACAATATATCCGGGGTTAGAGTAAGAAATTCGTCAGAATTTTTACTCTGACCCCTGCTATTGACAGGAGGAGATTTGAGCTTGCCTTGAAATCGGCGAGGCAATCCTATATATTGTATTATAAGTCCGGCCCTACGATGTGCGGGTAACCGGACAGCTTCGGAGACAGCCAGAACTATGCTTGAAACAATAGACAAATTACCGGATCCGCTTGTTTTTACGGATTCTGCCGCCTCCAAGGTGAGACAGCTTATTGCCGATGAAGAAAATGGGGGTCTGATGTTGCGGGTCTTCATTTCGGGTGGAGGATGTTCCGGCTTTCAGTATGGATTCACATTTGATGAAGCCGTGTCGGACGGCGACACCGTGGTGGAAAAGGAGGGTGTCAAGCTTCTGATAGATCCAATGAGCATCCAGTACCTGACGGGCGCTGAAATAGACTATTCGGAAAGCCTGGAAGGAGCCCAGTTCGTCATCCGCAACCCCAACGCCCAGACGACCTGCGGCTGTGGTTCTTCTTTCTCGGTTTAAACAGCTTCGTATATCGCACCGAGCACGACAGCCTTTTTCGCCCCGGTAACGGACGGCAGGTTTGCCGGGATGTTCTCCAACCGTTGCCGCGCCAGCCAGGCAAAAGTCACTGCTTCCACCGCGTCGGGATTGACGCCGTGCTCGCCGGTGGATTTAACGCCCATGCCGGGCAACAGGGCCCGCAGGCGTTGTATCAGCGCCGTGTTGTGGACGCCGCCGCCGCAGACCAGTATTTCATCAGTTTCAGGCGCGTGAGCCAGTACTGCAGCGCTGATGCTGGCGGCCGTCAATTCCAGGAGAGTGGCCTGTATGTCCTCATCCCGGCAGGAGTTTCCCGTTTTGCCGGTATGCGATGCCAGCCATGCCAGGTTGAAATCATCTTTGCCCGTGCTTTTCGGGGGCGGTGCTGTGAACCAGGGATCAGAGAACATCGATTCAAGCAAATCCCGCTGAACCTCGCCTGATTTGGCCCAGTTGCCCTGTGCATCATAAGCGTGACCCAGGCGCTGCCGTATCCATGCGTCCATCAGGGTGTTGCCGGGACCGGTGTCAAAACCCCGGACCTCTTGCCCCGGATCAGCGGGCAAAATCGTGATATTAGCTATTCCACCTATATTCAATACGACGCGGTTCAGCCGGTCGCTGCGGAATCTCCACGCATGGAATGCCGGCGCCAGGGGAGCGCCTTGCCCGCCGGCCGCCATGTCTGCCCGGCGGAAATCCGCGATGGTGGTGATGCCGGTCAGGTTGGCTACCAGGTTAGGGTCGCCCACCTGCCAGGTGCGCGGCGGTGTCGCCCGGGGCAAATGCAGGATTGTCTGCCCATGACTGCCGATTGCCCGGACCTGGCCTGCGTCCGTGCCGTTAGCGTCAAGCAAGGCCAGCGCCGCATGGCCGAAACAGCGCCCGAGCAGGCAGTCCAGTTCGCTGACAGCCTCCATGGCTGATGACAGGTTGATGCCCCTCAAGGATTTCTGCAACCCTGCTTCCAGGGGATATTGGCGGTAGTCTATGATCTCCAGATCATTTCCCGCCAGGTTGACCAGGGCCGCGTCTATGGCATCGGCGCTGGTTCCCGACATGAGCCCTATGAAGAGCATTACAGGGTACTAGACCGGGTTACAGGCTGGTTTTCGGATCGTACTGCGCCAGCAATTCCGCATCCGGGGCATCCAGAAGCGCCAACAGGTACGATGAATGAATCCTGAATTCGTCCGTTTCGGCAACGGATATACTGTCCGCTTGCGGCAATGACACGGTCACAGGGTTGCGGTGTACGCCGTTTATGCGAAACTCGTAGTGCAGGTGCGGGCCTGTCGCCAGTCCCGATTTTCCCACGTAGCCGATGACCTGTCCCTGTTTGACCGGTTTTCCGCGTTTCATGCCTTTCCTGAAGCGGGACATGTGGGCATACAGGGTGCTGTATTTTTCACCGTGCTTTACGATAATCGTCTTGCCGTAACCGCCCTTGTTGCCGATGAATTGAACCTTGCCGTCACCTGTCGCCTTGATTGGCGTGCCTGTCGCGGCGGCATAGTCCACTCCCTTGTGCGCCCTGATCCGGTTCAATACCGGGTGCTTCCGTTTCAGGTTGAAATGGGAGCTTATCCTGCCGAAATCAAGCGGGTTACGTATGAATGCCTTGCGCATGTTGGCGCCCTTATCGGTGAAATAATCAACCTGTCCGTCAGCGCGCGCGAACCTGACTGAGCGGATACTCCGACCCTGGTTGTTGAACTCGGCAGCCAGGATATTCCCCGTCGCGACTTTCTCGCGGTTTTTGAATATCTCCTCGTAGATGACCCTGAAGCTGTCACCCTTGCGGATATCCAGCCGGTAATCGATATCCCAGCCGTATATGTCGATCAGTTGCATGATCAGTTTGTCGGACAGACCGGCGTCCTGTCCCGCCAGGTACAGGGAGTCGTTGATGACGCCTTGCGCCTGCTCCAACCGCGTTTCCAGCTCTGCGATGACGACCTCACTGGTAAATACGCCGGCCTGCTTGGTGGCCAGCAGGGTCCGGGTCAGGTCCAGGTCGAACTTCAGCGCGTGCAGGTCGCCGCCTTTCGTCCGCAGGGATACAACCTGGCCGGGCCGCAGGTGCTTCAACGCGGGCGCCAGTTCATGGGAATTGAGTATTTCATGGAGGTCCCGGGGCGACAGGCCATGCCGGTTGAATACCTGCGCCATGTTATCGCCACGCTTGATTTTGACGTCTGTCCAGCCTGGCCGGTCAGGGGCGGTCTCTATGACTTCTTCCCGGGCGCTCCGCGTGATTGCCCCGGGGAAGGTCACGGCAATATTCTCCATGAACTGCAATGCAGGTTGTTCCCGGGTTGCAGCTTCCTGCATGGCATCAGGTGTTATGGTAACGGTAAAAGGTGTGACTGCGGCCTGCGTATTGTTACTTTCAGGTTCCCCCGGCTCAAAAAAAATGAACCCGGTTACGGTTGACAGCAGCAGGAAGGATATCAGCATTGTCCGGAAAGCAATGCGCCGGCGCCGGGATCCCGGTCTGAACCGTACGATCTCTGGTCTGTAGTCGTTTTTTATATATACTCTATAGGCCATAGCGTGTGCCGGAGAATTTCTGATTTGTTCAGGGCTTCTTTAGAATACTACCATAACTATTTGACAATTAACAATGTTTAATATACAAAAAAAACGGCCTGGTAAGAATTCCGGGCCAGGGATCGGGCAAAGATGACTGAGCTGGATGCAGCACTGGCCCTGATCCGGCGCGGCGCGGACGAAATCATCCGGGAAGATGAGTTACGCAAAAAACTGGAGCGGGGATCGCCGTTACGGGTAAAAACCGGTTTTGATCCGACCGCCCCTGACCTGCACCTGGGGCACACGGTGCTGATCAATAAGATGCGCCATTTCCAGGAACTGGGACATCACGTCATGTTTCTCATCGGAGATTTTACCGGACTTATCGGCGATCCTTCCGGGAGGGACGCCACGCGCAAACCATTGACGCCCGACCAGCTTGCCGAAAATGCCGAAACTTATAAACAACAGGTATTCAAGAT